>WHSZ01000135.1 GCA_009379845.1 Pseudonocardiaceae bacterium
AACGTGTCCGAGGGGGGACTTGAACCCCCACGCCCATAATTGGGCACTAGCACCTCAAGCTAGCGCGTCTGCCATTCCGCCACTCGGACTTACGTGCGGACAGCCTAACCGATGCCGTGATGGAATCCCACGCCACCCTAGGCGCCCCTAAGACGGACGCCGGCGTGGCTGGTAGGAAGGGCACGTGACCGAACTACAGCCCGCAGCGGACACCAGGGTAGCCGAGGACGAGACCGTCACGTTCGCCAGCGAGTTGATCCGGATCGACACTACGAACACCGGCAACACCGACACGTCAGCGGGGGAGCGGGTGGCCGCGGAGTACGTGGCGGAGAAGCTCGCCGAGGTCGGCTACGAGACCACCTATGTGGAGTCCGGCGCCCCCGGCCGCGGCAACGTGATCGCCCGGCTTCCCGGCGCCGACCCGAGTCGTGGCGCGCTGCTGGTGCACGGCCACCTCGACGTTGTGCCGGCCGACGCGTCCGAATGGTCCGTGCACCCCTTCTCCGGCGCGATCCAGGATGACTACCTGTGGGGCCGGGGCGCGGTGGACATGAAAGACATGGTCGCCATGGCGCTGGCCACCGCACGCCGGTTCAAGCGGGACGGCGTCATACCACCCCGCGATCTTATTTTCGCCTTCTTCGCCGACGAGGAGGCCGGTAGCTTCCTCGGTTCGCATTGGCTGGTGGACAATCGGCCCGAACTGTTCGAAGGTGCCACCGAGGCGATCAGCGAAGTCGGCGGTTTCTCCGTGACGCTCAAGGACAACGTGCGCGCCTACGTCGTCGAAACCGCCGAGAAGGGCATCGCGTGGATGCGGCTGCGGGTGCGCGGCACCGCCGGCCACGGCTCGATGATCCACCGGGACAACGCGGTCACCAAGCTCACCGCCGCCGTCGCCCGTCTCGGCCAGCACCGCTTCCCACTGGTACTACACGATTCCGTGCGCGAGTTCCTTGACGGCGTCAGCGAGCTCACCGGCCTGGACTTCCCGGACGACGACCTGGAGGGTTCCATCGCGAAGCTCGGCGGGCTCGCCCGGGTCGTCGGCGCCACCATCAGGGACACCGCCAACCCGACGATGCTGGACGCGGGTTACAAGGCCAACGTGATCCCCTCCGTCGCGGAGGCCACTGTGGACTGCCGGGTGCTTCCCGGACGGCTGCCCGCCTTCGAACGTGAGCTGGACGAAATCCTCGGCCCGGACGTGGAGCGCGAGTGGATCGCGAACCAGCCATCGGTGGAAACCACCTTCGACGGCGCCCTTGTTGACAAGATGAGCTCCGCGCTGTTCGCCGAGGACCCGGGCTCGACCATGCTGCCGTACATGCTCTCCGGCGGCACCGACGCGAAGGCGCTGCGCAAGCTCGGGATCCGGTGCTTCGGCTTCGCGCCCCTCAAACTCCCGGCCGACCTGGACTTCTCCGCGCTGTTCCACGGGGTCGACGAGCGGGTGCCGATTGACGGGTTGAGGTTCGGCACCAGGGTGCTTGACCGGTTTCTCCGCGACTGCTGAGCGCGGCTCTCGGCTGCCTCAGGTAAGTCCGTACTGCGACGGCGTTCCGCTGCCGTTTGGCCGACAGGTGATGCTGTGTGCCGTAGGATTCTGGCATGAAGAAATCCGGTGCTGACGTCGTGCCGCCAGCCGGTGGTCCCGCCCCGCAGTATCCGATCGAATCGGTCGACAACGCGCTCAAGATCCTGCTTCTCCTCGGGGAACGCAGTGAGCTCCGGCTGACCGAGGTCGCCGACTACCTTGGCGTGGCCTCGTCAACCGCGCACCGGCTGCTGGCGATGCTGCAGTATCGCGGCTTCATCCGGCAAGAAAGCCGCTCGAAGGCGTACCGGCCGGGCACCGCGCTGACCGGGGTCGCGTTCGCCATCCTGCAGCGCTTCGATGTCCGGCAGACCATGCGCCCCTTCCTCGAGGAGCTCAACCGCGAGCTGACTGAGACGGTCCACCTGGGGATTCTGGACGGCACGCTGGTGCGGTTCATCGATGCGATCGAGAGCCCGAGAGCTGTCCGCGTCGCTTCCCGGCTGGGTCAGTCGATGCCCGCGAACTGCGTGTCGAGCGGCAAGGCCATGCTGTCCCAGCTGTCCCTCGACGACCTACGTCGCCTTTACCCGCACGAAGAGCTCGAGGGGCTGACCAGCAACTCGATCCGCAGCCGCACCGACCTCGAGATCGAGATCGAGGGTGTGCGCAGGCGCGGTTACGCGATGAGCAGCGAGGAAAGCGAGGAGGGCGTGTCCTCCGTCTCGGTCGCGTTTCCCAAGGGTCGTTCGCCGGTCGGCCTCGCCATGAACGTGGCGGTCCCGGTGAGCCGGATGAGCCGCACCGATGTCCGCCGCATCGGTGACGTGCTCATGAGCACCGTGGATGAGGCCGCGAAGCTCCTGCACTGAGCCAACCCCCGGTTGACGGCCTGGACACCGGGAACTACCCTGCAGATATAAACTCTGTATAGCAGAGACGGCGCGGGGGTGGTGGAGGGAGAAGGCAATCGTGCGGGGACAGGACAGCGTGGTGGCCGCCGACCTGTCGGAACTCCGCGTACAGGTGGCGGTGGCCTGCCGCATCCTGGCCCGCCAAGGGCTACTCGAAGGCATCCTCGGGCACGTCAGCCTCCGAGTCGGCGACGACCAGCTGCTGATCCGCTGCCGCGGACCCAGGGAGAACGGTCTGCTGTTCACCACGCCGGACGAGGTGCGGTTACTCGACTTCGACGGCGACGGCGACCTGGGGGAGTACTCGGCGCCGAACGAGCTGCCACTGCATACCGAGACCATGCGCGCCCGGCCGGACGTGCGGTCGGTGGTGCACGCCCATCCGCCCGCCGTGGTGATCGCGGATCTCGCGGGTGTGCGCCTGCGGCCGGTAGTCGGGGCGTACAACATTCCGGCCACGCGGCTCGCCGCCGGCGGCATTCCGGTGTATCCGCGTTCGGTGCTGATCCGCAGGCGGGAGTTGGCGGCGGAGATGCTCGCGGCGATGGGGGACCGGCCGGTGTGCCTGCTGCGTGGGCACGGGATCACCACGGTCGGCGAGACCGTCGAGGAAGCGGTGGTCCGTGCGCTCAACGTGGACGAGCTGGCGCGTGTCTGCCTGGAGGTCGCGCGCTGCGGCGGAGACCCGGACGATGTGTCCGATGTGGACTTCGCCGAGTTGCCGGATCTCGGCTCGGGGTTCAACGATGGTTTCGTG
>WHSZ01000116.1 GCA_009379845.1 Pseudonocardiaceae bacterium
CGGGCGGCTGCTCCGGGTCGGGCCGGCGACCTCGCCCGGTGCGCCCGCGCTCCGGCTGATCGCCGCGGCCGGGCTGGCCCGTTCGCGCGGACCGCGAGCCGCGCTCGGCTTCCGGATCGCGCCGGGCCTTGTCCCGGCCACCCTTCTCTCGCTCTTCTTTGTCCCGCCCCTTCTTGTCCTCCCCCTTCTTTGCCTCCCCTTTCTTGTCCCGCCCCTTCTTGTCCTTGCCACCCTTGTCCCGAGACGGCTTGCTGCCCCGCCCGAACCTGGTGGGTGCTTCCGCCTCGCCGCGCCCAGCCTCGGCACCGGCGCCGGCCGCACCCGCTGCTGCCGCGGCGCCACCGGCCACGGCGGCGCCACCCGCCACGGCGGTACCCCCGGCGATCGCACCGCGCCCGGACGCTCCGCCACGCTGGCGACCTTCCGGCGACTCCTCCGGCGCTTCGCCGTCCACGCCGAGCTGGCTCTTCTTGACTCGCCTCGTAGCCTGCTCGGCCCTTTTGGCTGCCCGCTTGTCCAGCTGCTTGGTGGACTTGTCGGCCGTTGCCTGCTCGTTGGGGTCGCGCTCGCGGAACAGCCGCATCACGCCGATCAGCACCGTGATGCCCGTGGTGATCGCCATCGTCGGGAACCCGTTGATCAGCGGTGTGCCGATCGCGAGCACCTTGCCGAACAGGTCGTCGGCACCAGGCATGCTGGACGCGAAAAGCATGACACCCGGCACCGTCACCGCCAGCACCAACGGCGGCTGCACCATCGGCCCGAACAGGCTTCTTC
Source organism: Pseudonocardiaceae bacterium (assembly GCA_009379845.1). Classification (GTDB taxonomy): domain Bacteria; phylum Actinomycetota; class Actinomycetes; order Mycobacteriales; family Pseudonocardiaceae; genus Tamaricihabitans. The sequence continues at coordinate 778 of WHSZ01000116.1, forward strand.
GCTGGACGAAACTCACCGCCGCGACGCACGCGGCGAAATAGCTGCCCTGGAACACCAGGCCGAGGCTGTCGTCTAGCTGTATGTTCACGATCGCCGCGACCAGGGACAGGCCGAACGCCAGCAGCACGGCACCCCACCACGGCATCCCCCGGGACGTACCGAAGACGGAACGCTCGTCCCACCTGGTTCCGTCGGTTTCCGGCGCAGCATCGCCACTGCGGTCGCGTGTCGCGGTCACGAGACCACACCGTAGCCCGTTACCGACCACCGGCGCTGACCGATCCGCCAACCGGAGGCCTAGCCGTCACTCCAAACGCCCCGTTCGTCCCCTTCGTCCGCGGCTCAACGGCGTCCGTGAAGCCGTGCGCGGGACAAATCGTCACATGGCGTTCACCTCCTGCGAATTGCGTACCGGTGTGACCTGAGACGGACTCCCGGCCGCTTCGGTGAGCGGGGTGACCGAACCGCGGAAGGTCTCGAGCGCGTCCAGCTCCCTGCGACGTGCGGACAGGAACCGCTGCAGGTGCGTGCTCGACACGTTGACCGCGTCGAGCGCGTTCGTGGCGGCGCGGTGCGCGGTGGCCGCATGGTTGCGCAACGCCTCCACGTCCTCGGTCAGCGCCCGATCGGTGCCCGCGAACAGCGCGGCCGACGCGACAACCGCGAAACCGGTGGGGCCGCACAGAAATATCCGGCGATCGAGCATCCACCGCAGCAGTTCCGGATCGGTGTCGAGCGCGGCGACAACGGCGGCGTCGGAAGGGACGAACATAATCGTGCCGTAGATCGCGTCCGCCCAACGCTGGTAGCCCTTGCTGACGAGCTCGGTCGCGCGCGAGCGCAGGTTGCGGACGTGCACGCGCAGCGCGTCCAACCGTTCGTCCGCGTCACCGGTTTCCACCGCCTCCGCCCAGCACGCCATGCTCATCTTCGCGTCAACCGGCACGCTGCGGCCGCCCCCGACGTGCAGCACCAGATCCGGGCGGGCGCTCCCACCGCCGCCGAGATCTTCCTGGACGGTGAAGTGCAGGCCCTCCCGCATGCCGAGGGCCCGTGCGGTCTCGATAAGTACCTGCTCGCCGAGCTCACCGCGCCCGCTGATCGAGGCGAACGCGACCTCGTAGCGGCGCAGTGCCGCCTGATGCTCGTCCGAGCGGGCGCGTTCCTCCGCCAGCCGCTGCGCGGCGAGATCAGCCCGCCGCACGCTCTCGCCGTACAGCCGCCAGAGCAGTCCGGCAGCCACCGCGAGCAGGACGGCGAGCACGATCGCCGCGGTACTCAATACCGTCGAACTCACCGCATTGCCCCCTTCCGAAGTCGTGATCGCGTCCATGGGGTGATCATGGCCGAGGCCCCCGACAAAACCGGTCGCCGGGAGATCGAACACTCGTTCGGGGGACACGCCGCCGGCAATGACGGGTTTGGTCGGGGCCGGCACCTAACTTGTCGGTATGCGGGTGCTGCACACCTCCGACTGGCATATCGGCCGGATGTTCCACGGCGCCGACTTGCTCGCCGAGCAGGAGTCGGTGCTGGGGCATCTGGCCGATGTGGTCGCCGACGAGCGGGTGGACGTGGTGGTGGTCGCTGGTGACGTGTACGACCGCGCGGTGCCTTCCGGTGAAGCGGTTCGGGTGGCCGCGCGCACGCTCGCGCGCATCAGGGAGGCCGGCGCGGAGTTGGTGATCACGCCGGGCAATCACGATTCGGCCCCCCGGCTCGGCGCGTTCGCGGAATTCGCGGCTGCCGGTGGGCTGCACCTGTGCACCCGGCTTGCTCGGCTGCACGAGCCGGTGGTGCGCAACGACGAGCACGGCCCGGTCGCGTTCTACGGTCTGCCGTACCTGGAACCCGAACCGGCCAGGCATGCGCTGGATGTGCGGGACTCCCGAGGGCACGTCGGCGTGCTGACCGAAGCCATGCGCAGGGTGCGCACCGACCTGGAACGGCGCAGGCAGGCGGAGCCGACGACGCGGTCGGTGGTCCTCGCGCACGCGTTCGTCACGGGGGGAGCAGGCTGCGATTCGGAGCGCACCATCGCCATCGGTGGAGTCGAGCAGGTACCCGGCTCGGTGTTCGACGACGTGGATTACGTGGCGCTCGGGCATTTGCACGGCCCGCAGCGGCTCACGGACCGGTTGCGCTACTCCGGAAGCCCGCTCGCCTACTCGTTTTCCGAGGCGCGGCAGCACAAATCGGTATGGTTGGTCGACCTGGATTCCTGCGGGCTGGCCGACGTGCGGCGCCACGAGCTGCCGGTGCCACGCAAACTGGGACTTCTCAACGGCCGGCTGGAGGATCTGCTCGCCGACCCGCGACACGAAGACGTCGTGGACCACTACGTGTCCGTGACGCTGACCGACCGAGTGCGACCCATGGACGCGCTGCGCCGCCTTCGCGAACGGTTCCCGTACGCGGTGCACCTCGAGTGGCAGCCGGAGGACGGGCCGGTGGGGGATGCGTTGCGCTACACCGAAGCCGTGCGCGGCCGCGATGATCACGACCTCGCCTGCTGTTTCGTGGACGACTGTCGCGGTGCGCAGCCAAGCGACTCGGAACGCGCGTTGCTCGCCACCGCACTGGAATCCACCAGGGAGGCCGAGCTGGGATGAGGCTGCATCGGCTGGAACTCGCCGCCTTCGGGCCCTATCCGCGGCGCGAGGTGGTCGATTTCGACGAGCTCGGCAGCGATGGGTTGTTCCTGCTGCACGGCGACACCGGTGCTGGCAAGACGACACTGCTCGACGCGGTGGCGTTCGCGTTGTTCGGGACGGTGCCAGGGGCGCGCGGTCAGGTAAAGCGGTTGCGTTGCGACACGGCGGATCCCGAGGAGATCACCGAGGTCGGCCTGGAGCTGACCGTCAACGGACACCGCCTCAAGGTGGTGCGCAGCCCGGAGTACCAGCGGCCGAAGCGCCGCGGAAGCGGTACCACGACGCAGCAAGCCAAGGCGTCGTTGACCTGGATCGGCTCCGCGCCGGGAGATCAACCGGCCGAAGGGCTCGGCCGTATCGACGAGGTCGGTCGCACCGTGCAGCGGCTGATCGGCATGAATGCCGAGCAGTTCTTCCAGGTCGTGCTGCTGCCGCAAGGCGAATTCGCGCGGTTTCTGCGGGCCGACACCGCGGAGCGCGAGCAGCTGCTCGAGAAGTTGTTCGACACCGAGCGATTCGGTGAGGTCGAGCGATGGTTCCGGGATCGCCGCGCGGAGCGTGGTCGTGCGCTCGACGAACGTCGGCAGGCCGCGCGGGAGCTGGCCGCCCGGCTGGCTCAGGCGGCGGGCGAGGAGGTTCCGGAGACGCCCGACGACGGCTGGTTGCGGGAGGTCCGGCAGCGGGTCGCCGATGGGCTCGAGTCCGCGCGCGGCACCGAGCACGAGGCCAGAGCCGCCCGGGACGCCGCGGACGCGGTGTTGGCCGAACGGCGGGAGCTCGGCGAGCGGCTACGACGGTTGCGCTCGGCCCATGCCGAGCTGGCCAAGGTGGCCGAGCAGGGCGAGCAACGCGCGGCCTGGCGTGCCGAGCTGTCCGCCGCCCGCCGTGCCGTCCCGGTTCTTGGCGTGGATCGCGACCTCCGGCGGCTCACCGAGCAGTTGCACGTGGCCAGGGCGGAGGAAACCACGATCACGGACCGGTTCGCGGACGCGGACCGGCCACCGGACGACGCCGACGTCGCCAAGCTCCGCGACGTCGCGGGGCAGTACCGGGAAGACGCCGGCGGGCTTGCCGCGCTGGTGTCGGAGGCCGAGCAGCAGCACCGGGATCGGGCGCGGCTCGCCGAACTGGCCACGACCGTGGACAAGTTGAGCGGGCAGCTGCGCTCGTTTGGCGAGAGACTCACCGAACTGCCTGAGCGGCAACGGGAACTGCGCTCCCGGCTGGAGGCAGCCACCGAGGCCGCAGCCAAGCTGGACACCCTCGGCGCCAGGGTCGACGAGCTGGCCAACCAGCAGCGTGACGCCGAGCGGCTACCGGAGCTGGAGCGCGCGGTGCGTGCGGCGAAGGAAGCCGCCCAGCACGCGGTTGACGAACACCAGCAGGCCAGGGAACGGCTACTTGAGCTGCGCGCCCGCCGGCTGGACGGGATGGCCGCCGAGCTGGCTGCCGAGCTGGCCGATGGCGATCCCTGCCCGGTATGCGGATCGGCCGAGCATCCGCTGCCGGCCGCGCCGTCCTTGAACGTGGTGAGCGAGGCGAACGAGCGTGCCGCGGAACGGACCGAGCAGGCCGCCGCGGATGCCAGGGAGCGGGCGAGCGCGGCGATGCACGAGACGCGCACCCAACACGAAACCGTGCTGGGGCGGCTGGACGGCGTCGATCTCGCCGGGCTCACCGAACGGCTGGCGACCGCGCGGGCCGAGTGGGAGCGCGCGAACGAGCGCGCGGGTGGCAGAGACGAGCTCGCCAAGAGACTACGTGGCCTGGAAACCGAGCAGGAAACCGTTGCCGCGCAACGAGGTGAGGCGGAACGCGCGCTGGCGGCCTCGGAAACCGAACGGGGCGCGCTGGCCGGCACGATCGACGAGCGAGCGAGGCGGCTGGACGAAGCCAGGGCGGAGCATCCGGATGTCGCGGCACGCCGCGAACATCTGCTCTCGGTGGCAACGGCCGTCGACGCGCTCGCCGAAGCCCGGGCCACCCGCACCGGTCTCGAACAGCGAGTGGATGAACAGCGCGAGGCGCTCGGCGCAGCGGCGCGCGAGGCCGGATTCGACGACGAACACGCGGCGCTGGACGCGGCCCGCGACGAGTCGGCGATCGGCGAGCTGGAACGCCTGCTGGCCGATCTCGAGTTGACCGAAGCCAAGGCGCGTGCGGTGCTCGACGAACCGGAGCTCGCCGAGCTGGATCCCGAGCAGGAGGTGGACACCGAATCGGCACGTCTGACGGGCGCGGAAGCCCGCGAGACCGCGGAAGCCGCGGTGGCGACGCTGCGCGCGGCCGAGCGGCGCGAACGAGACGTGGCGGCGCTCGCCGAGCGGCTGACCGCGGCGTGGCGCGAGATGGCTCCCGCGGAAGCGGAGTTCGCCGAACTGTCCGCGCTGACCGACGTGGTCAACGGGCGCGGGCAGAACTCCCGCCGGATGTCGCTGCGCTCGTACGTGCTGGCCGCGCGGCTGGAGGAGGTCGCGACCGCGGCGACCGCGCGGCTGCGGCGGATGAGCCAGGGCCGGTACGGGTTCGTGCATTCCGACGCGGCCGGCGCCCGCGGTACCCGCGGCGGGCTCGGGCTGGATGTGCTGGACGACTACTCCGGCGCGGTTCGGCCCGCGAAGACGCTGTCCGGCGGGGAATCCTTCCTCGCGTCACTGGCGCTCGCGCTCGGGCTCGCCGATGTGGTTGCCGGCGAGACCGGGGGTGCGTTGCTGGACACCCTGTTCGTGGACGAGGGATTCGGAACGCTCGACTCGGACACCCTGGACGTCGTGATGGACGCCCTCGACGAGCTACGCGCCGGTGGGCGCGTGGTCGGGCTCGTGTCACACGTCGAGGAGCTACGCCAGCGCATCCCGACGCGGTTGCGGGTCCACAAGGCCCGCTCCGGCTCGACGCTGGAGCTGATCCAAGGCTGAGCGCCCTTTGCGGATCACGCCGGCGATTCGTGATCGAGCAGCCACCGCTTGACGTCCAGTCCCCAGTAGAACCCACCGAGCGCACCGCCGATGCGCACCACGCGATGGCACGGCACGAACAGCGCCGCGGCATTGCGCGCGCAGGCGGACGCGGCCGCCCGAACGGCGTTCGGACGCCCTGCCAGCGCGGCGAAGTCGGAGTAGGTCACCGGCTCGCCGGCAGGCACCTTGCGCAGCACCTGCCACGCGTGGGTCAGGAACTCGCCGGAACGCTGCCGGACAGGGATGTCGTCAACGGCCGTGAGTTGTCCGGCGTGATAGTCCCGGATGGCCCGGCTCACCGGGCCGAGATCGCGCTGCGGCTTCAGCTCACGTGGCCGCAACCCGGCGTTGACCGCCGGTAGCAGCTCGTCGGCCGATGCGGTCCAGCCGCTGGCGAGTACCGCGCCGTCGGTGGCGACGATGGCGGTGAACGGACCGATGGGGGTGTCCATTGTGGACGTGCGTGCGGTGCTCATGCGGTTCTCCTTTGAGTAGTCTGGGTTTCCGCGCCATGTGCGGCGCGCCATAGGTGCATGCCGGCGTAGGAACGCCACGGTTGCCAGGCGCGGGCATGCGCGTCGAGTCGCTCTCCGGTGTTCGGCAGGCCGAGCTGCCCCGCGCCCTTGCGCAGCACCAGGTCCGTGCTCAGCAGCACGTCGGGGGCGCCGAGCACGCGCATCAGCACGTAGTCCGCCGTCCACGGGCCGATGCCCGGCAGGGCGAGCAGCTCGGCTCGTAGCTCGTTCGGCTCCCGGCCCGGATGCAGAGTCACCGCGCCGTCCGCGACCGCGGCGCTCGCGTCCACCAGTGCGTCGATCCGGCGTTGCGGCCCCCGCAGCACCTCCGCGCCGTGCTCGGCGATGCTTTCCGGGGTGGGGAACAGGGTCGTCAGTGCCTCGTCTGGTTCGGCGAGCGGCTCGCCGAGTTCCGCTGACAGCCTGCCTGCCGCGGTGCGCGCGGCGGACACCGAGACCTGCTGGCCGAGCAGCGCGCGTACCAGCAACTCGGCACCGTCCACGCTGCCGGGCACCCGGATACCAGGGGTACCCGCGACGGGCCCGGCGAGTGCCGGGTCGGCGGACAGCGCCTCGTCCACGGCCTGCGGGTCGGCATCCAGATCGAGCAGCCGGCGCAGCCGGGATACCGCGCTGGCCAGATCGCGCACGTCGGCCAGCCGGAGCGTGCAGTGCACGTGCGCCCGCTCGGGCGTCAACCAGGCGGTACCCGGCCCGTGCGGCAGCCGCAGCGTGCGCCCGTAGCGGCCGCCCTGCACCGCCTCCACGCCGGGGACCGCCCGTGCGGCGAAGAACTCAAGCAGCCCGGCACCGTCGAACGGGACGCGAACCGGCAGCCGCAGCGTGATCCGGCCGCCACCGTTCGGCGCGGTACCGCGCTGCTGCCTGCTGCCGGCGCGCAGCTGGGACGGTGTCGCGGCGAACACCGCGCGGATCGTGTCGTTGAACTGGCGGATGCTGGCGAACCCGGAGGCGAACGCGATGTCGCCGAACGGCAGCGCGCTCAGCTCGATCAGGATCCGGGCGGCGTGCGCCCGGTGCGCGCGGGCGAGCGCGAGCGGTCCGGCGCCGAGCTCGGCGGTCAGCACCCGGTTCAGCTGCCGCTCGGAGTACCCGAGCCGGGCGGCCAGTCCGGCAACACCCTCGCGCTCCACCACGCCGTCGCCGATCAGCCGCATCGCCCTGCCAGCCAGGTCGGCCCGCAGGTTCCACTCCGGCGAACCGGGTACCGCGTCCGGCAGGCAGCGCCGGCATGCCCGGAAACCCGCCGACTGCGCGGCGGCCGAAGTGGGGAAGAACACCATGTTCGTGCGCTTCGGCGTGACGGCTGGGCAAGACGGGCGGCAGTAGATCCCGGTGGTGCGCACGGCCAGGATGAAATGCCCGTCGAATCGAGCGTCCCTGGCGAGCACTGCCCGGTAGGCCCGCTGTTCGTCTACCAACATGTCTCCGATCCTGCCAGCGAGGATGGCAGGTGGCTCGCGGAAATCGGACACCCGGTTCGCGCCGGCGGGCGGGTTGGCCGTAGGGTCGCGGACATGGGCGGATATCGACGTGGCACTCGGCGCTGGCTGAGCGCGCTGGGGATGGCGGTGCTCGCGACCGGAGCGATCTCGCTTTCGAGTGCGTGTGAGGACTCCTCCGGCGAGGACGGCGGTGGCGGCACCGAGCAGGAGCAGGACGGTGGCGGCGAAGATGGCGGCGAAGATGGTGGCGAGGGTGGCGAGGACGACGGCTGAACGGCCGCCGGTCGTCGGCCCGTAAACTCGGTTGGCGTGTGTGACGCTGCATCCGAGGTGGATACGTGAGCCTGACCCTTGGCATCGTCGGCCTGCCCAACGTCGGCAAGTCGACCCTGTTCAACGCGCTGACCAGTAACGACGTGCTCTCCGCGAACTACCCGTTCGCCACGATCGAACCGAACGTCGGCGTGGTGCCGCTGCCCGATCCCCGGCTGGACCGGTTGGCCGAGATGTTCGACTCGCAGCGCGTCGTGCCGGCCACGGTGTCCTTTGTGGATATCGCGGGGCTCGTGCAGGGGGCGTCCGAGGGCGCCGGGCTCGGGAACAGGTTCCTGGCGAACATCCGGGAGGCCAACGCGATCTGCCAGGTGATCCGGGTGTTCGACGATCCGGACGTGGTGCACGTTGACGGGCAGATCGACGCGTCACGGGATATCGAGACGATCAACACCGAGCTGATCCTCGCCGACCTGCAGACGCTTGAGAAGGCGCTGCCGCGGATGGAGAAGGAAGCGCGTACCCGGAAGGAGCACCGGCCCGCGCTGGAGGCCGCGCAGGCCGCGCAGGCGGTGCTGGAGTCCGGCCGGACGCTGTTCGCCGCGAAGTCCGAAGTGGACGCCGCGGTGGTGCGGGAGCTGAACCTGCTGACGATCAAGCCCTTCCTGTACGTGTTCAACGCGGATGAGGGCGTGCTCACCGACGAGGCCAGGCGCAAGGAATTCGCCGAGCTGGTCGCACCCGCGGACGCGGTGTTCCTGGATGCCAAGGTGGAGGCGGAGTTGCTCGAGCTGGACGCGGAATCGGCCGGCGAGTTGCTCGAGTCGATCGGGCAGCCGGAACCCGGTTTGCACGCACTGGCCCGCGCCGGCTTCCACACGCTGGGCCTGCAGACCTATCTCACCGCGGGGCCGAAGGAAGCGCGTGCCTGGACGATCCCGCACGGCGCCACCGCACCGCAGGCGGCCGGCGTGATTCACACCGATTTCGAGCGCGGTTTCATCAAAGCGGAAATCGTCTCCTACGACGATTTGATGGAAGCCGGCAGCATGGCCGCCGCGAAAGCAGCCGGCAAGGTGCGCATTGAGGGCAAAGAATACGTGATGGCCGACGGCGACGTAGTCGATTTCCGCTTCAACGTATAAGCGTAGGCCTTGGTTCGGGGTGGTGTGGGATTGTGTGGGGCCGCTTCTCACCGGTCCAGGGCGCCTGTCGGCGTCGCTGTCGCGATGACGCTGCGCGTCACCCGTTGACCGGTGAGCCTCGGCGACCCCACTCGGGCAGGAGCGGGCAGGCGCAGGGCCTGCCCGATCATTTGCCCGCACCACCCCGAACCCGCATCGTCTTTCCCGGCCCGGGCCGCCGTTTCTGGTGAAGGGGATGAATGGTCCATTCATCCCTAGAAACATTGATGGTTGTCGTTGGTGTGTTCGGTTTTTGTCGGTGCCACTGGCTAGTGTCCAGGGTATGACCAGTTCTGTTCCGTTCCTGGAGTGCGCC
>WHSZ01000065.1 GCA_009379845.1 Pseudonocardiaceae bacterium
CTCCGCTGTTCGTTTCTGGCGAAATGGAACCCGGCCAGCCGGGTCAGGGCTCCAGGCAGCGATCACGAGCAACCTGGATTTGCGCGAGGGCGGCGGGCATATCAGCGCCCTCGGGCAGGGTCAGCAGCTTGTGCGCGTTCGTGATCGCCTCGCTGAACGCGACATACTCGGGACTTAGCTCGGCGGCGGCGTTGCCGATGGCGCGCACCGCCGCCCAGCGATGCGCAATCAGATCGCCAGGGTCCTGGACCTTCTCGAGCCTGGACAGATCCATCCGGTCGAGGATCTCGCAGGCCGTCGCCCCATCCGCGGTCGCGCCGTTGTTGCTATTCAGGACCCACGCCCACGCGACCGAACCGCCGCCGAGAATCAGGCCAATCACGATCCCGAGCATCAGCCAGCGCCCGCCGCGCCCGCCGGTGCGCTGTGGCGCCGAAAGGCCGGACTGTGCATCGTTCGCCGTCGGCGCGCTCATCGTGTCTCCTCAACAGCCCGGCCAATCGTCGCGACACACGGCAGGATACGAGCAGCGCCCGCACCGCCGTGCAGCGCCGCCGGATCACTGCTTGGTGCTGCGCTCAGGGCGTACGTACAACACCACCCGCTGCTCGCCCGGCTGCGCCCACGGGTACTCGTCCTTGCCGAGGTACTTCTTCGCCATGCTGTTGATGAAGGCGTTCCCCTCGTCGTCCTCCACCCGTTCAAGCTTGCCGCGCACCTCGATATACCGGTACGGCTCCTCCGGGTCGTAAGCCGACAGCGCCACCCGGCCGTCCCGCCGCAGATTGCGGAACTTCTGCCGGCTGGTCGTCTGGCTGAACTTCAGGAACTCGCCGTCCCAATCGATCCACACCGGATTGGACTGCGGTTCACCGTTCGGGCCGATCGTGGCGACGTGCGCGAACGCCCGCTTGTTGAGGATGTCTTCCCGGTCGCTCGGTAGAACTGCCATAGCTCGGTGTATTCCCTTCGACGATTCGTCCATCGACTGCCCACCAGGCGTAACGCGGAAACCTCGAGCGGTATGCCTGGCGTCACTTCCACCGTCGGTGCGCTTGCGTTTCTGCGCGTCGTTATGGGGTGGCGACTCTGGGTAACACCCCGGGCCGTGTTCTCACCCACTCGGCAGCACCGCCGGACCGAACTTCGATTACCGCTCGTCGACCGGTCACCGACCGTTTAGCGCCGCCGATCGCAGCGAGCTTCTCCACCCGCAGACCGCGAGCAACGCAACCTGGTACCCAATGAACATGCCCGCAAACGGGTATGAGGAGTAGACGCGTGCTCAGCGGCTAACTGAGTGAGGGAGGCGAACAGCGTGACGGGGACTCCAGGGCGCATTGCAGAAACCGGGGCGTCCCAAGAGGTCAAGCCCTTGCCGACCCGCGTCGTTCCCCCCGTTGAGCTTCCAGCCAGAACCGAGCAGCTGGCCGTCGACGCGGCCGCGCGGCTCGGCTGGGAAGGCACCATGCTGCCGGAAATGAAGCTGCTCGGCCGCCGGGTCTGCGTGGTCGCCGAGTTGCGGCCGGACGTGCACGCCGAGCGGATCTGCCTCGGCGCCGAACCGATGACCGATCGCGCCACGGTGTCCACCTGGGTATGGCCCGAGCTGGCCGACACCGCACCGTCTCCGGCCGTGCACATCCGCGGCGTGCTCTCCGTGACTCGGCATTGGCGTACCGCGCTCGCCTCGATCGTGCCGTTCGCGCGGTACGGCGAGGCCGCCATGGTGCTGCCGGCCGAGGTGGCGTTCACCGACGACTACGTGGCCAACTGCCTGCCGAGGGCGCGCACCTACGGCGTCGGCATCGTGACCGCCGACCAGGACGCGAAGATCGACATGGACCTGCCAGGCCGCGTCGAGCGGATGGTGCTGGACGAGGACGCGGTGTCCCGCTGGGTGAACGAGCTGGTGTACGAGCAGCTGCTGGCCACCGTGGAGTGATCAGCCCGGCCGTCGTGGCGGCACCGCGTCTTCCCCTAGGGTGAACGCATGCGGGTAGCGATCGCGGGTGGGCACGGCAAGATCGCGTTGCGGCTGACCAAATTGCTCGCCGAACGCGGCGATCAGGTGGTCGGCATCGTGCGAAATCCGGACCATGGCGCCGATTTGCGGGCGGCTGGTGCGGAACCTGCGGTTCTCGACCTGGAAGCGGGGGACGGCGACGCGGTCGCCGAGACGCTGCGTGGCGCGGACGCGGTCGTGTTCGCCGCCGGCGCGGGCCCTGGCGGTGGCGCCGCTCGCAAGGACACGGTGGATCTTGGCGCGGCGGTGCTTGTCGCCGAGACGGCCGAACGGATCGGCGTCCGCCGGCATATCCAGGTCAGCGCGATGGGCCTGGACCGCGCCGATCAGCCCGGCATGGACGAGGTGTTCGCCGTCTACCTGCGCGCGAAGGACGCCGCGGAACGCGATTTGCGGGAGCGCGATCTGGATTGGACAATCCTGCGGCCCGGCAGGCTGACCGACGAGCCGGCCGCCGGGCGGGTGTCGCTGGGCTCGACTGCCGAGTACACGCAGATCAGCCGGGACGACGTGGCCGCCGTGCTGGCCGCGTTGCTGGACGAGCCGGGCACCGCGGGACTGACCGTCGAGCTCGTCGCCGGTGACACCCCCATCGTCGACGCGGTCCGCGCCGTCTGCTGACTCGAGGCCGGACGCCACGTGCTGGGATTGCCGGACCTGTACACGTCTTGCCGTCGGGAATCGAGATCATCGTTGATTGGCAGGCAAGCAGTGCGGGTAAGCCCGACGATATGGACAGCACGCAACCAGCACGGATCCTCGTCGTCGGTGGCGGCTACGTCGGTATGTACGCGGCACTGCGGTTGCAGGCCAAGCTGACCGGCGAGGAAGCGAGCATCACGGTCATCGATCCGCGGTCGTACATGACTTACCAGCCGTTCCTCGCCGAGGCGGCCGCGGGATCCGTCGAGCCACGCCATGTCGTGGTGCCGCTGCGCGAGGTGCTGGACGGCTGCCAGGTGCTCTCCGGCGAGGTCACCGGAATCGACCACACGCGGCGTTCGGTGACCGTGCGGGTGGCTGACGGCCACGTCGAACAGCTCGGCTACGACCTGCTCGTGGTCGCGCCCGGCTCGGTGTCCAAGACCGTGCCGGTGCCAGGGCTCGCCGAGCACGCGGTCGGCTTCAAAACCCTGGAAGAGGCGATCTATCTCCGCAACCACGTGCTCTCCCGGATGGACGAGGCGGCCAGCACCGTCGACCCCGAGCTGCGCCGCAAGCTGCTGAGTTTCGTGTTCGTCGGCGGCGGATACGCCGGGATCGAAGCGATGGCGGAGTTGGAGGACATGGCCCGCCAGGCGGCGCCGTACTACCAGAACATCGTGCCGGACGACATGCGCTGGGTGCTGGTCGAAGCGATGGACCGGATCATGCCGGAGGTGAGCGCCCCGCTCGCCTCCTACACGCTGGACCGGTTGACCGAGCGCGGGTTCGAGGCGTACCTGAACACCACGCTGCGCTCCGTCGAGGACGGCCACGTGGTGCTGGACAACGGCGTGGAGTTCGACGCGGACACGGTGGTGTGGACGGCTGGCGTGAAGCCGAACCCGATGCTCGCCGACACCGACCTGCCGCTGGACGGGAAGGGCCGGCTGCGGTGCACGACGAAGCTGCAGGTCGAGGGCATCCCGAACATCTTCGCCGCCGGCGACTGCGCGGCCGTGCCGGACGTGACGAGCAAGGAGCCCGACGCGGTATGCGCGCCGTCCGCGCAGCACGCCACCCGGCAGGCCAAGCGGCTGGCTTCGAACGTGCTGGCGTGGTTGCGCGGCGGCCGGCTGCGTGGCTACCGGCACGCCTACGCCGGTTCGGTGGCCAGCCTCGGCCTGTACCGAGGGGTCGCCGAGATCTACGGCGTGAAGGTCAGGGGCGTTCCCGCCTGGGCGCTGCACCGCGGCTACCACCTCGCGACCATGCCCACCGCGCACCGCAAGTCCCGGATCGCGGTGGACTGGGCGCTCTCCCTGCCGTTCCGCCGGCAAGTCGTGGCAACCGGTGAGCAGCACACCCCACGCCGGCAGTTCGTCCGGGCCAGCAACGGTTAGGCCGCGCCCTACCGCCGGACGAACACCCACCAGCGCAGCAGCACGAACCGCCCGACACCACCGGCCACACTCGCGGACGCCAGCACGATCGTCTCCACGAGCGGCGCCGGGTTGACGACCAGCGCGTGCAGCAACATCAGGACGGCCGAGCCGTAGCCCGCGTAGAAGGCGAAGGTCAGCACGGTCTGCAGGTGCCGCCTGCCTGCCGGGGCGGCGTGGTCCGCGAACGTCACCCTGCGGTGGAACTCGGTGTTCGCGACCGTGGTCACCGCGATCGCCACCAGGTTCGCCGCGACCGAACCGAACGGCAGCCGCAACGCGAGAAACACCAGCATCTGCATGCCCGTGGTGGTAACGCCGGCCACCAGGTACCAGCCGGCATCCCGCCCGAACCCCCGCGCTGCGCGGGGCAGCGGCCGGTGCCAGAGCTTGCGCGAGGCCAACATCGCGGCGGTCATGGCTACTAAGCTACGCAAGATTCACAAACTTGTGAAGTTAAGGAAACGTAAGAATGAGGTGATGTCCGACTCCCTCATTCGCCGAGCACTCGCCGGGTGTAGTCGTTGCCGAACACACCGTCCGGGTCGACCATGGCGCGCACCCGGCGAAAGTCGTCGAGCCGGGGATACCGGTTCCGCAGCGTACTCGCGTCCAGGGTATGCAGCTTGCCCCAGTGCGGCCGGCCGTCCGCGTCGGCCGCGATCGATTCGAACAGCGCGAAGTACGCCTGGTACGGCATCCCGGCGTACTGGTGCACGGCCACGTACCCGGTATCCCGTCCGTATGCCGTGGACAGCCACACGTCGTCGGCCGCGGCCACCCGCACCTCGACGGGGAACATCACCGGATCGGACAGCCTCGGGACGTACTTGCGCAGCGCGGCCAGGACTTCGGGCAGGGCTTGCCGGGGCACCGCGTATTCCGACTCCACGAACCGCACGCCGCGCTGGGTGACGAACACCCGATGCGAGCTGTCCCGGTAGGTGCGGGAGGAAAGCGCAGCGGACGACAGCCGGTTCAGCGGCTTGACCAGCGGCGGAACCATCCGCCCCAGCCGGCACAGGGCGCCGAACGCGGCGTTTTCCATGATCCGGTACTCGAAGAACTGCCTCGGCCGGGACAGTGGCCGGGGCTCGGTGCCGGCCGGCAGCCGGTTGTTCCGCTTGACGAGGGCGTTGCGGCCGTACGGGAACCAGTAGAACTCGAAGTGATCGTTGTCCGTGGCGAGCCGGTCAAACCCGTCCAGCACGCCCTCGATGCGTTCCGGTCGCTCCTCGGCTTCCAGCACGAACGCGGGCTCGCAGCGCAGCGTCACCGCGGTGATCACGCCGAGCGCGCCGAGCCCGACGCGCGCCGCGGCGAACAACTCCGGCCGCTCGTCGGCCGAGCAGTGCGCCACCGAGCCGTCCGCCAGCACCAGCTCCAGCGCGGCGACCTGGGTGGCCAGCCCGCCGAAGGCGGCGCCGGTGCCGTGCGTGCCGGTGGAGATCGCGCCCGAGATGGTCTGTGCGTCGATGTCCCCGAGGTTGCTCATCGCGAGGCCGAGCTCGTCGAGTTCGACGTTCAGCCCGCGCAGCGTGGTTCCGGCGCGCACCGTGACAAGGCCGGCCGCCGCGTCCACCGACGCGATCCCGGTCAGCTGGGACGGATCGAGTGCGACACCGTCGGTCGCCGCGATCGGCGTGAAGGAATGCCCGCTGCCGCGCACCCGCAGCCGGGTACCGTCCGAAGCCGCGCGGGTCACGGCGTCGCGCACTTCGGTGAGGTCACGTGGCTTGACGAGCTGGCGCGGGGTAGACGTCACCGTTCTGGACCAGTTCGTCCACGGTGTCACATCGTGGAACATATGTGAATTGTCTTCACCTTGCAATCGGAGAGGACGTACCTTACAGACATGATCGGCACGCCGCCGCACCTGGACCAGGACCGGGAGCGTTACGAAGCGGCCACCGCGGACCTGGATGCGCCGCTGGCAATCGTGGATCTGGACGTGTTCGACGAGAACACCGAGGTGATGACGGCGCGCGCAGGCGGACTTCCGATCAGGGTGGCGGCGAAATCGGTGCGCTGCCGGTACCTGCTGCGCAGGGTGCTCGGCAGGCCGGGGTTCGCCGGGTTGATGTGCTACTCGCTGCGCGAGGCCCTGTGGCTGCATGCCGAGGGCATCGCGGGCGATCTGCTGGTCGGCTATCCGTGCGTTGATCACGTGGCGCTGCGCGAGCTGGCAAGGGACGATCGCGCCCGTGCGGCGATCACGCTGATGGTGGACTCGCCGGAGCACCTGGACGTGGTGCACGCCGCCCTGGGCGCCGCGCATCCGGAGATCCGGGTGTGCTTGGAGTTCGACACGTCGTGGCGGCCGTTGCCCGGCGTGCACGTCGGCACCAGGCGCTCGCCGGTCCGTACCCCGCGGCAGGCCGAGGCCATGGCGCGGGAAGTCATGGCGCGCAACGGTTTTCGGCTGGTTGGCCTGATGGGCTACGAGGGGCACATCGCGGGCGTTGGGGACGCCCCGTCGAATCCGGCGCGGGCGGCGGTGCTGCGCTGGATGCAGGCCCGCTCGGCGCGCGAGCTGGCGGAACGAAGGGCGTCGATCGTCGATGCGGTCCGTGCGGTTGCCCCGCTGGAATTCGTGAACGGGGGCGGCACCGGCAGCATCGAGACAACCGGTACGGAGCACGCGGTCACCGAGATCGGCGCGGGGTCCGGGTTGATCGGCCCGACGCTGTTCGACCACTACTCGCGGTTCCGGCCGCGCCCGGCCGTGCTGTTCGCGTTGCCGGTGGTGCGCAGGCCCACGCGGCGGATCGCGACCCTGTTCGCGGGCGGGTACCTCGCATCCGGTGCGGCCGGCGCGGACCGGTTGCCAACGCCGTACCTGCCGGGCGGGCTGCGGCTGCTGCGGGTCGAAGGCGCGGGCGAGGTGCAGACGCCGGTGGTCGGTGCGGCCGCGCGGGGGCTGCGGCTGGGGGATCGGGTGTGGCTGCGGCACGCGAAGGCCGGTGAGCTGGCCGAGCGATTCGACGGGTACCACGTGGTGCGCGGCAACCAGGTGATCGATCGGGTACCCACCTATCGCGGCGACGGGCAGTGCTTCGGCTGAGCTCGTGAGTCTTTTTTGGGTGCTATAGCACCCAAACTGTGTTTAATGGCTCGCCCCTGACGAGCAGGGCTCGCTGACTCACGAGCGGCGTAGCCGCAGCACGGGTGTGCCGTCCGGGAGGCGGACCTCGAGCGCGCGGATATCGGTGTTGCGCAGCTCGGTGCCGAGGCTGATCTGTGCGGTGTCGTCGGAAACGGCGTACCAGGTGGCCAGCGTTTCCTCGCTGCCGTCCCCGCGCACCGCGACCAGCAGGTAGTCGCCGCCCCCGCCGCCCCAGTACCGGCACGTCATGTCCACCTTGGTGATCCGACCGCCGGCGTCGTTGATGGCGACCGCACCGGAAACCGGCGCCTGCCCGACGGTGGTCATCGCGACCCGGCCGACACCGGCGGTGGCCTCATCGGGGTCGCCGACGGTGAACAGCAACGCGAGGCAGGTGGCGACCGCCGCGGCGGCCGACGCACCGGTCACCAGCCAGCGTCGCCTGCGCGAGCGCCGCACCTGGGACAGCAGCGAGGGCAACAGGTCCGGCTCCGGCACCTCGGACGTTTCGAATCCGTCCACTTGGGACAGTAAGCCCGGCATCCCGGCGAGCTCCCGCACCGATGCGGAGCACGTAGGGCACTCCCGAAGGTGCTGCTCGAAGGCGTGCCGGTCCTCGGGGGAAAGCGCGCCGAGCACGTACGCGCCGTCGTAGCTCGCGAACGGGTCGGTCATGTGATCACCCCCCGCTCCTCGAGCGACAGTCGTAGTGCGCGCAGCGCGTAGTGCGTGCGGGACTTGATCGTGCCCTCCGCGACGCCGAGCCGGGTGGACGCCTCCGCCACCGAGAAGCCGTGGAAGTAGCACAGCAGGAGCACCTCGCGGTGCCGTTCGGACAGCTCGGCGAGCGCCTCGGCGACCAGCCAGCCCTGCAGCGCCCGGTCGGTGCCGTCCGGCACCGGCAGCTCGGGCAGTGCGGGACTGCTCACTTCGGAACGTGTCGCGGCGGAGCGCCAGCCGTCGATCGCGACCCGCTTGGCCACCGTGAACAGCCACGCCCGCCCCCTCGGCTCCGCGGTCGCCTGCAGGTGCCGCCAGGCGCGTAGCAGCGTTTCCTGCAGCACGTCCTCGGCACGCGCCCGATCACCCCCGGTCAGCCGTAACGCGTAGGACCACAGCGCAGCCGCGTGCTCCTCGTGCAGCGTGCGCATCAGATCTTCTTCGGCGGTCATCCGCGCCCGTACGAGGGCTGCCGCACCCTGCGCACCAGCACTGCCCCGCCAAGGCCGGCCACGATGCACACCAGCTCCGCCACCGCAGCCAGCACTTGCTCGGTTCCCCAGAACAGCTCGTTCCGCAGGCCGAACAATCCCACGGTCACCGAGAGCACGAACGCGCCGAGAGTGGCCGCGCCGAAGCCGGCCGCGGCGAGCAGCGGCAGCCAGTGCCGCCAGGCCAGCACCGCGATCGCGAGCACCGCCCCGGCGATCACGTTGACGAGGAACAGCGGTCCGATGATCTCGATGTCCCGGTAGCCGACCAGCCACAGGTCCAGGTGCACCCAGGCGGAGCCGAGCAGCCCAAGGACAACCAACACCCGCAATGCCATCGTCATGGTTCGCTCCTCGCCTCGATCTGCATGGTCTGCTACCTGAAATACGAGGTGGCGCGGCATTCGGTTCAATCTCGCCGAACATTGAACCAATCGGACATCGCGCTCGTATCTAGAAGTATGACTCCCGAACAACACTCCCGCCGCGATGTCCTAGCCGTCGGTGCGCTTGCCGCCGGCGCTGTTGTCACGCTGGCGGCTTGCAACGACGGCAACGGTGGCGGAAACGGCGGGTACGGCGGCTCCTCGCCGGAGCAGACTTCCGGGAACGGCGGCGGCAGCGGGAACGGCGGAAACGCCCAAGCCCTCGCGAGCCTTGACGACATCCCGGTCGGCGACGCCATCAAGACGGACGGCCCGGACGGTGAGGAGATCATCATCGCCAGGCCGGCGCAGGGCGAAGCCGCCGCGTTCGGCGCGACCTGCACGCACCAGGGATGCAAGGTGGCGCCGGAGGCCCAGGAGCTGAAGTGCCCGTGCCACGGTTCGGCGTTCGACAAGCTGACCGGCGAGGTGCGGTCCGGCCCGGCGGAGCGACCCCTCCCGAAGGTCAACGTGCGCGTGCGAAACGGCCAGGTGCTCCCCGCCTGACCCGCCCGGTTAGCTGGGCAGCCGGGAGGCGAGGTAACCCTTGATCAGCGCCTTGGCCTCGTCCACGATTCGCTGATCGCCATGCGGGTCGTCCCGGAACGCCAGCTTGAGCAGGGCATCGGCCGCTTCGACGGCAACCGAGATCGGCAACTCGTGCTCCTCGCCGGTCAGGTTCAGCCGGTCGGCGAGGAGCTGGCCCAGCTTCTCGGAGATCACCGCGTTGTTGTCCATCCGGTCGTCAAGCAGCCGAACGTCGATCACGTCGCCGAAGTGCAGCTGGCTGAAGCCGGGGACGGTGCGGTGCATGTCCAGGTAGATGTCGAAGATCGCGTCCGCGACCTGCCACCAGTGCTGGGCGTCCAGCCCGGCGAGTTCGGTGTCGATCCTGGTCACGAACCGGTCCAGGTTTCGCTGCGTGACGGCCTGCACCACGGCCCGCTTGTCGGGGAAGAACTGGTAGAGCGAGCCGACCGCGACGCCGGCGCGTTTCGCGATCATCGTCGTGGTGACGCCGTCGTAGCCGTACTCGTGGACCAGATCCGCGCAGGCGTCCAGCATCTTCTCCACGCGCTGGGCGCTTCGTTGCTGCACGGGCTTACGCCGCAGCGGCTCGCCTTTGCGCGCGGCCCGAGCATCGGACACTGCGACTCCTTACCGTGGTGAGGCGCCCGTACATTCGCGTACATCCTGCCCGGCATCGTGCGCGGGCACGTGGCGGGTAACCCGGTCGTGGGCGGTGGGACGCGAGTAGCGCCGTTCACACCGATCGCTGGTAGGCGCGGAACGCCCGGGTGGACAGCCACACCATCACCGCGGCCAGCGCCAGTAGGAGCAGTTCGTAGCCGAGGATCGAGCCCCAGTCCGGGTTGGCGGACAGCGCGTCACGGCTCGCGGTAACCGCCCAGTTCACCGGGTTGTACGAGGACACGTTCTGCAACCAGTCCGGCGCCAGCGCCGGGTTCATCAGCACCGACGAGGTGAACACCAGCGGCAGGGTGAGGAACTGCGCAACCGCGATCACGCTCTCGAACCGGCGCAGCAGCAACGCGAGCCCGTTGGACAGCGAGCCGAACGCGAGCGCGAGCAGCACCGCGGACAGCAGGGTCACCAGGATGCCAAGGATTCCGCCGGGGTACTCCGCTCCCGCGATCGCGGCGATGCCGAGCACGATGAGCGCCTGCACGATCAGTGTGATCGCCAGGTAGGAGAGCATACCGAGCAGCAGCGAAACCCGGCTGGCAGGCGATACCAGCAACCGGTTCATCACCCCGCGGTCCATGTCCTCGATCAGGCTCATGCCGCTGAACGCCCCGGTGAACAGCACCATCATGATCACCATGCCCGGCGCGATGTAGCTGATGAACGAGTCGGTGCCGAACCCTGGCAGCTCGGCGACCCCACGGAACAGCGAGCCGAACAGCAGCAGCCACACCAGTGGCTGGATGAGCTGCACGGCGAGCCAGAACGGTTGCCGCACCAGGCTGCGCAGCTTGCGCACGAACAGGTTGCTGGTGTGCACGACGATGGTGGTCACGCCGCCACCTCTTCCGCTTCGGCGGTCGCGAAGGTGCGCCCGGCGTGCCGCAGGTAGACGTCGTCGAGGGACGGGCGGGATACCGTCACGGATGCCACGCCGACCCCCGCGGTGTCCAGCGCGGCCAGCACGGTCGGGACCGCGGAGGCGCCGTTGTCCACCCGGGCGCGCAGTGTCCGGTCCTCGAGGGTGACCTCGCGCAGCCCGTCCAGCTCGTAGAGCACCTTTCCGGCGTCGGCCGGCTCGGCATCCGGATGCACCTCGACGGCGATCGCGTCGCCGCGCAGCTCGGCCTTCAGTTCCTCGGGCGTGCCAGCGGCGACGATCGTGCCGCGGTCCACGATCGCCAGCCGGTTGGCCAGCTGATCGGCCTCCTCGAGGTAGTGCGTGGTGAGCAGGATGGTCAGCCCTTCCTGGCTGGCCAGCCGGGTGATGTCCCGCCACATGTCGGCGCGAGCCTCCGGGTCGAGCCCGGTGGTCGGCTCGTCGAGGAAGAGCACCTTCGGCTGGTGCACGAGGCCGAGCGCCACGTCCAGCTTGCGCTGCATACCGCCGGAGTAGGTGCGGGCAAGCCGGTTCGCGGCTTGCCCCAGCCCGAACCGGTCGAGCAGGTCGGCCGTCCGCTGCTTCAGTTCCTTGCGCGGTACGCCGTACAATCTGCCCTGCAGGGTCAGGTTCTCCCTGCCGGTGGCTTCCGGATCGAACTGGCCCTTCTGCGTCACGCAGCCGATCGACTCGCGGACCCGGTCGGCCTGCGTGCGCACGTCGAAGCCGGCGACCTTGGCGGTACCACCATCGGCGCGGGTGAGCGTGGTGAGCAGCTTGACCGTGGTGGTCTTACCGGCGCCGTTCGGGCCGAGCAGGCCGAAAACCGTGCCCTCCTGGACGGTGAACGATAGCCCGTCGAGGGCGCGGACCTTGCCGTAATTCTTCTCGAGCGCGTTCGCCTCGATGGCGTAGCTGACTGGCGCGGCGGTCACCGCGCTTGGTCTGGACATGGGTTGCCTCCAGGTTCGATGTGCTGGCCGCGTTGCTGTGCTGGCCAGCTTGATGTGCTGGTGTGGTTCGCGTACCAGTCCTCCCAGGCCTCCTCGTCGCGCCACAGGTGCATGCCGTCGAGCGTGTCGTTCTTGATGTCAGCGATCAGCTTCTCGACGAAGGCGAGCTCGGATTCCTGCTGCCAGATCTCGTAGTCGACCTCGATCAGGAAAAGTCGGGGTACGTCGGAATGCACCTCGTCGAGCCGTGCCCGGGTTGTCGCGACGGCCTCGCGGAGCAGCGCGGCACGTTCTTCGAGCAGCGTGACCACTGTCTCCGGGGACAGCCCCGGCAGCAGCGAGAGGCCGGCTTCGAACTGCGGGTACTCCTTGGCCGGCGTGCGGAGCAGTTCGCCGAGCCAATCCTCGAATTCGGTTCGCCCGGCGGCGGTGAGCCCGTAAACGGTGCGTTCCGGGCGTCGTCCGTCTCGCACGGTCTCCTGCGGCTCGATCAGCTCGTGCCGTTGCAGCTGGTCGACAACCGAGTACAGCGAGCCGTAGTTGAGCTTGATGCTCGCTTCCTTGTGCCGCTCACGCATGGTGCGGGACATCTCGTACGGATGCATCGGGCGTTCCACCAGCAGCCCGAGCACGGCGAGTGCCAACGGGTTGGCCACCTTGCGCTTTTTGCTCATGCGGAGTGCTCGCCTCTGTTCGCCGTCAAATACTCGCCATCAAGTATTTGCCTGCGGGCACTCGGCGTCAAGCGGATTTAGCGGAACGTGTACTTGGCGAGCGAAGGTTCGCCGCGAAGGAGGGTTGTGTGTGCTAGCACCGGCAAGCACCCCGGGGCCGGTGCTAGCACAGCCAACGCACCGGGAGGAACCGGTGCAGACATGGTGCGGCGTCGAGCCCGCCTGCGGGAGGAAAGCGGGCCCGACGCCGAGTGGGGGCCGCGGATCGACGCCGGTCGGGGGAGGGGGTGCAACAGCACCGATCCGCGGTGTCTCGAGGCCGGTAATCGCCTGGCGCGGGTTCAGAGTCCGCTGCCGGCGACGATCACCGAACACCTGTTGAGTTGTGTATGCGGGGGTGAGTTCATCGGGGCCGAACCCACCCCCGCTACTGGCGAGTGGACACCATCACGGGTTCGCACGGTCGGGGGAAGTGCGAGCCTGTGCTGGCCTAGCTCGCCCGTCTTAGGTTGCGCTCGCCACGGTGCGGCTTCGGGCCGCGGCACCGCTGAGCACGTGCCTGCCCTGCTGTGGGGCCAGGCCGCCGGCCACCAGGTGCTCGTGAGCGGCGCGCCACACCGAGCAGGGCGCCTTCTGTCGCCGCCACCGGGTGGAGCAGGTCGGGCAGTCGCCACGGTCGTCCGGCTCGTGCTCACGCAGCATGGAACGCCAGCCTTCGGTCAGCCGGGGCAGCTCGGACCGTGCCACTGAGACCAGCGATGGAGCATCCGCACGTTCGGCTAATTCGGAAAGCATGTTGAGGCGTTCCCACACCGCGTCGCGGAGGACCCGCCCGAGGATTTCGTCCACCGAAACCTCACCGTCGCCCTTCCCTATTGATGGTTGAGCTCTTGCTGAGCTCCCACGCTTCATTGAGTGCGTGTCGCAATTCGCCGAGCTGGCCAGCGGAAAGCCGCGCGGTTTCGCCCGGCGGGCCGACCAGAACCACGTTGCCTTCTTCGACGAGCACGGTGAGGCAGCGATCACGATTGATCACGTCACCGCATTGCACTCGCCACACCTGCTGTCCCGCCGCACCTGCGTTGCCACTCGGCGATGGCACGGGGGAAAGGTGTGCTCCTTGCCCCGTGGACGCACGTGGGGGAACTTGTGCGGGGGACACGGAGCGTGCGTCTCTGTTGTCCAGGAGGCTTCCGGACTGCCTGAACTCCACTTGCCAGCTCCCCTCCGTGCTCGGATGCTTACTGGAATCTAGATTGCGACGAAACGAGGCAAATGTGGGCGTCATAGCGGCGACCGGTAAGAGTTCCACGTTAAGCGGTCGATGAGGTTCACTAGGACCGATCAGCCTCACCGATCGGCACTTCTCCAGCGTTGCGGAGTGCGCATACTCTTCGAACTGACGCCCGACGGACTGTGAGGGGGCGCAAATGGACTTCATCGAGGACCAGGGTTCCGCCGTTACACCGGCCATCCCACCGGACGTGTGGGAGCGGTCGGAGATGCGGCAGGCCCTGGCCGGCAGGGAAGTCAGCGCGGTGTACCGGCTGCTGCGGCGGGTTGGGATCTCCCAGCGCCAGATCGCGGCGATGACCGGCCAGTCACAGTCCGAGGTCTCGGAGATCCTCAAGGGCCGGCAGGTCATGGCATACGACGTGCTGGCGCGCATCGCCGACGGCCTGGGTGTCCCGAGGGGATACATGGGCCTCGCGTACGACGAGGCCACCGAGGTGCAGGTGGTTAGCGCCGCCGACCAGGAACAGGCTGAGGAGGACGAGTCGGTGAAGCGGCGGAAGTTCCTCGCGCACGCCGCGTCCGTGACGATGGGCGCGGCTGTGCTGGGATCGGACTCTGGGACGTGGGCCTCCGGCCCCACCCAAACCCCCGCGCCCGGCCGGATCGGAATGACCGACGTGCGCCAGGTGGAGGCAGCGACACGTGCGCTGCGCGCACTGGACTACCAGTACGGGGGCGGATTCTGCAGGGATGCCGTGGTGGCACAGCTGTCCTGGGGGCAGCAGATGCTCAATTCGCACGGCGCGGACCACGTGAAGGGGCGGCTGTACGTCGCACTCGCCGACCTGCACAACCTGGCCGGCTGGACGTCGTTCGACATCGGGTTGAACGATTCGGCCAGGGGGCATTTCGCGAAGGCGCTCGAGCTCGCCAAGCAGGGCGACAGCGAGCAGCTGGTGGCCAACGTGCTGTACCGGATGGGGCGGGTCTACCTGCACCAGGAGGAGGCGGACGACGCGCTGAAACTGTTCCAGCTCGGTCAGCTCGCCGCGCAGAACTCCGGCTCCGAGCTGGCCGTCGCGGTGCTGTGCGCGAATGAGGCGTGGGCGTACGCGATGCTGGGCAACGCCGAGCAGTCGCAGAAGCTGCTCGGCAGAACCAAGGATGAGTTCGCCCGAGCCGATCTGACCAACGCCGAGGCCTGGGTGCGGTTTTTCAACGAGACCGACGTGTACGCCATGATCGGCACGGTGCACACCGCGCTCGCGCTGCACGACGACGCGCACACCAAGTACGCGATTCCCGCGCTGCAGAAGGCCATCGACGGTTACGGCGAGGAGATGGCCCGCAGCAAGACGTTCAACCTCAGCGCGCTGGCGACCAACCACCTGCTGGAGGGCGACATCGACCACGGCTCGCGGGTGGGTCGTCAGGCGATCGACCTGGCCGAGAGCGTGAAGTCCGGGCGAACCAGGGACCGGATGAAGCCGCTCAGGGCCGAGGCGGAAAAGCGCAAGAACAATCCGGACGCTCGGGATCTCGCCGAGCGCATCAACCAGTTCTACGCGACATCGACCTGAGGTCGCGCGATCGGCGAAGTACCAGTCATGAACGCATCGATCTTGGCGCCCGACTCGAGCGGCCGGTTCACCCCGGAGAAGCTCCGGGTAACGCTCGCCGAGGTATGCGCGGGCGTCGGCCTCGATCACCGCGGCGCTCGGCTGCTGCGGTTCACCAACAACGCCGTGTACCAGCTGGCTAACCGCCCGGTTGTGGTGCGCATCGTCGGCTCGCACGCGATGCGGCACCGGGCGGCGAAAGTGGTGTGGTTCGCCAGGCACCTCGCCGCGCACGGCGTCCCCGCGGTGCGCCTGCTGCCCGGCGTCGAGCAGCCGGTGCGGGTCGGCGAGCACGTGGCGACGTTGTGGGAGACGGTGCCGCCGAGCGACAAGCGGCCGGGGCCACGGCAGCTGGCCGGGTTGCTGCGGCAGCTGCACGAGTTGCCCGTGGACGTGTCTTCCGACGGGAGCGCGCTGCCGGTATGGAACCCGCTGGACGACGTGCGCAGGCGGGTCGCGGACGCCGAGGGGCTGGGGGCCAGTGATCGGCGGTTCCTGCTCGGGGAGTGCGGCGAGGTCGCGGCCGCGCTTGCCGAGCTGCGGTTCCCGCTGGTCCCCGCGCTGGTGCACGGGGACGCCCATCTTGGCAACGTGATCGCGAGTCCTGGCGGTCCGGTGCTGTGTGACTTCGATTCGGCGGCGATCGGGCCGCCGGAGTGGGACCTGACGCCGCTCGCCGTCGGAGTGGCGCGGTTCGGTGAGCCGCGGCGGCGCTACCGCCGGTTCGTGCGTGGCTACGGCTTCGACGTGACCGACTGGGACGGCTTCCGGGTGTTGCGCCGTGTGCGTGAACTGAAGCTCATCACGAGCGTGTTGCCGATCTTGCGGAGCCATCCGGAAGTGGGCGCTGAGCTGCGGCGTCGGCTGCGGGACTTCCGGCTCGGCCACGACCGTGCGCGTTGGCAGCGCTACCGTTAACCGGTCCGCCTGTAGTCCGTTCGGGTGGGAGCGCTACCCTAGGTCGATCATTTTCGCCGTTGGGCACGTCGGGGTGATCGGATGCTGCGGATGAACCTGGCACGGGGACGACGCCACGCGCGGCGAGCAGCAGGGGTGCTGGACGAGCTGGTGGACAAGCAAGTGTCGTTGCTGCCGCAGCTGCCGGAGCACCGCCGTGCGGCCGCCGCCGACTACCTCGCGGAGCTGGCCTTGCTTGCGGCCGCCTACCGCTACTACGCCGACCGGTGGATCGGCCGGGAGGAACTCGAGCGGCGGGGTCACGTGGCCATCGCCCGCCTCGACGAGCTCCGTGCCGCCCAGCAACATCAACGCGAGTTCACCGACCTCGACTGAAGTTCCGCTCGGCTCACGAAACGGGTGCGCGGGTCAGCACCACCGCGATCCCGAAAGCCAGCCCCATCACGCTCAGCTCGAACGCCGCCCAGCCGGCAAGCGCGGTTCGCTTGTGTTGCGCGATCGCCGGCATCAGCCGGAGCCGGATGTTCCCGCCCAACAACACCAGCAAGATCCCGCACGCCACCTTCAAGATGACCAGCTGCCCGTAGCCGGTGGTGAACAGCGCCGCCCAGAAGTCGTGTGTCGGGCTGAGCCCCGCCTCGATCAGGCCGTTGAACAGCCCGGTCGCGGTCACCAGCAGCAGCGCCAGCGTGGCCAGCCGGGAGAACCGCGGCAGGGTGTGCGCCAGCAACGTCCGGTTCGTGGACAGGAACACGATCAGCGCGCCGAGCCCGCCCGTCCACGCCACGGCGCCCATCACGTGCAGTTCCATCGAGATCATCGAGAAGTCGTGCCACCGCCAGTTCGACGCGTGCCCGGTCACCGGCAGCGGCAGCAGCGTGAACAGCCCGAGCGCCACCCGCAGCTCGGCCGGCACCTTCTCGCCGTGCCGCACGGCCAGCCGGGAAATCCAGGCGTGTATCGCGGCGAGCCCGGCGACGGCAACCAGCGCCTTGCCCGCGCCGACCGTCCCGATGTAGTCCCCGACCGCGCCGAGGCTGAGGGTCTCGCCCGGCTCCAGCTCGGCCGCCTGCAGCAGCAGCGCGACGAGCGCGCTGACCGACCAGATGATGCCGGCGGACACCGCGAGCGGCCGCGCGACGACCAGCACCGGCTCGGCCAGCTTCGGGCGGTCCACGCCGATCAGCAGCGGCAGCAGGCTCAAGCCCACCGCGACGACGGCCGCGACGTCCAGGATGACGCGGACGATGGGCAGCCCGGCCCGGATGAGCGCGCTGGATTCGGGAACACCGGCGACCGGCCCGCTTGCCGTGATCGCCAGCGACACCAGCACCCCGGCCAGCGCCGCGGTGCCGAACGCGATCGCGGCCGAGTACCGCCGGGGGAGCGCTGTCCGGGCCGGGCTGCCCTCGGTCATCGGCTGGTACCTCCGGACGAGCTCCTGCCGCCGCGCATCGCGACGAACAGGCCGAGCCCGAGCAGCACGACCGCGCCGGCGATCCACACCCAGATCGGCGCGCCGCCGGAGTCGTCACCGCTCGGCGCCTCGGCAGCGGAACCGCCCTGGCTGGCCGGTGCCTTGCTGGGAGTGCCGTTGCCCGCCTTGGTCAACGTGATCGCCAGCTCACCGTTCACCGGGTGGCCATCCGCGGACAGGATCCGGTAACCGATGGTGTACTTGCCGGCCGGCCCGAGGGGGCGCACCTTCGCGCGCACCTTCGGGCCGTCCACCGTGGCCGGACCGTCCACCCAGGATCCGCCCTTCGGCCCGGTGATCGCGATCGTGTTGAACTCGCCCGGCTGAACGGGCTGATCGAAGGTCAGGGTGACCTGCTTCGGCCCGGTCTGCACCGAGGCGCCGTTCTTTGGATCGCTGTCCACCAGTTGATTGTGCGCCTGCGCGGGAGTGGCAAACCCGATGAGCAACGCCAGCCCGGCAAGCACCGGGACGACCAGCCGCCTCATGCCGAGCCGTTCCCTTCGCGAGTCGCGGTGGACTTGCGCGCCCGCATCGTGGCACCCACGCCGAAGCCGAGGCCGAGCGCGCCGACGACCAGCCCGGCGCCGCCGAGCCAGCGGGCCGCACCGTCCTCGGTTGACTCGTCCGCCGCGGAGCCGCCGCTGGTCGATGCGGCGTTGGCGTCGCTGGAACCGCCGTGTCCGTGCCCCGCCGAGCTGGCCAGATCGACGGTCGGCGCCGGATGTTCCGGCTCCTCGGCGCCGTCCGGCGGCGGGGGCGTGGTCCAACCCACCACCTTGCCGCTGTCGTAGTGCTGGTTCGCGGGGAACACCATGACGTCGGTGTTGTCCGGCATGGCCATCGAGGCGCTGAACTCGCCGTACTGATCCGGCCGCAGGCCCTCGCCAGGCCCGGCCGTCCAGGTGATCTTGGTGACCGCCTCGGTGACCTTGGTGCCGTTCTGCAAGGTCACCGGCTTGTCCAACCGGGCCTTCTGGACCCGCGCGGTCCAGCCGGGTACCGGCTTGGTCTGCGCCGAACTGACCGGGTTGTTCTTGGGGAAGGTCACCACCAGCCGCACGGTGTTCGCGTCCGGCTCCTCGTTCGGCACCCGGAAGGTGACCGCGGCATGCCCGCCTTTCTCGGCCGGCTCGCCGCCGGTGTTCGCGGTGACGTGTGCCGAGGCGGTGCCGCCGCCGAGCAAGGCAACGATGCCACCCACGGTCACCAGGACCCCTACTCGCTGTACAGCGCGTGTTGCAGATCGATTTGTCGACATAAAAACAAAGCTCCTGAATTCGTCAACGGGCGCCCGGCGCCCGGGTGTGTGAAGGACGTGAATCAGGAGCGCGCGGGCGGGCCACGACGTGCGCACACGGCGCGCAGCAGCACCTCGAATGGATCGACGGCCCGCTCCGGCCGGGGCACCGGAACCGCCGAGGGCGCGTGGGCCACGGGTGCCGGCCGGCTCGGCGCCGGCAGCAGCGACCGCACGGTGGCGCACACCGCGATCAGCGCGGACTCCGCGCCGGCGAGCGCCAGCCCGGTCAGCACGGTCGCGGCCGCATGTGCGGCGGTCATCGCCGGCCCGTTGCTGGGATCGGCTGGTATCGCGCTGTGCGCGTGGATGAGCTCGGCCAGCAACACGTGCAGGGTCAGCTGGGAGACGCCGAGCACGGCAAGGATCGGCAGCACGCCGCTGGTGCGGTCCGCGAGCGCGGTGCCCACCCACCCGAGCAGCACGGTCAGCACCAGTGTCGACCCGGCGTCCGGCAGCCCACCGCCGCCGGCCGCGTGCGCGGTGACGGCAAGTGCCGCCGAGCTGATCGCCAGCAGCCCGCCGCGCATGGCGCGTGCCGCGCCTGCGCGGGGAGGGCGTCGTGTCACGTCCCCGAGCTTAGGACCGCAGCCAGGTGGTCAAGAAAGAGAGCCCAAAAGGTCAAGAATTCGCATCTGTAGCGATTCCGATCCGCCCCCATCACGGCAAATGAATTGCCCAAACGGCATCATCGGCGACGATGACCTGCGAAAACCACGTTTCGTACTACTCTTATCGCGCAGTGCGGCCTCCCTTGTCTGCGTGCGCCAAATGAGAAACGGTGATGCATCCGCAGGTGAGAGTCCGTTCCTCTGGCGAAACGTGAGGGATCAGTTGCGACGAGCCATGGCGTGCGGCGTGCTAACGCGAGGGCGACGGGTATGAATCTTTTCGAGTACATCGGTGATCGGTGGAGCAGCTTCTCCCTGCAGGCCCTGCTGCACGCGAGCGCCGTGGTGCAGTGCACCATCGTCGCCGCGGCGATCGGGGTGCTTGTCGGCGTCGCGGTGTATCGCAGCCCGGGCGGTTCGGCGCTGGCCACCGCGCTGGCCAGCGCGATCTTGACGATCCCCTCGTTCGCCCTGATCGGTCTGCTGATCCCGATACTGGGCCTCGGCGTGGAGCCATCGGTGACCGCGCTGGTGCTCTACGGGCTGCTGCCGATCGTCCGGAACACCATCGTCGGCCTCGGCGGCGTGGATCCCGCCGTCACCGACGCGGCGCGCGGCATCGGGATGGGCCGATTCGGGGTGCTGACCCGCGTGGAGTTGCGACTTGCCTGGCCGGCCATTCTCGCCGGCATGCGGGTGGCCACCCAGTTGATGATGGGAATCCTGGCCATCGCGGCGTACGCCAAGGGGCCCGGACTCGGCGCCGAGATCTTCTCCGGGCTCACCCGCGCCGGCAGCGCGAACGCGCTCAACCAAGCGCTTGCCGGCACGCTCGGGATCGTCGTGCTGGCGCTGATCTTGGACGGCATTTACGCGGTCATTGGCCGACTCACAACCTCGAGGGGTATCCGTGGCTGAGAACGTAACGAGCGCGCTGGAGAACACCGCGGACCAGACCGTCAGCGGCGTGGAGATCCAGCTGAACGACGTCACCAAGCGCTACCCAGGGCAGCGCGAAGCGGCGGTGGACAGCTTCACGATGACCGTGCCGGCCGGCAACATCGTGGTCCTGGTCGGCCCATCGGGGTGCGGCAAGACAACCAGCATGCGGATGATCAACCGGTTGATCGAGCCGACCTCCGGCACCATCACGATCGGCGGTGAGGACGCGCTTTCCATCGACGCCGACGAGTTGCGCCGCAAGATCGGCTACGCCATCCAGCAGGCCGGATTGTTCCCGCATTTCACCGTGACGCAGAACATCGCCGTGGTCCCGGGGTTGCTCGGCTGGCAGCACGCCAGGGTCACCAAGCGGGTCGAGGAAATGATGGACCTGGTCGGGCTGGATCCGGCGCTGTTCCGGAACCGGTTCCCGCGCCAGCTCTCCGGCGGCCAGCAGCAGCGCGTCGGCGTCGCGCGGGCGCTCGCCGCGGACCCGCCGGTGTTGCTGATGGACGAGCCGTTCGGTGCGGTGGACCCGATCACCCGAGGCAACCTGCAGGACGAGCTGTTGCGGCTGCAGAACGAGCTGCGCAAGACGATCGTGTTCGTCACCCACGACTTCGACGAGGCGGTGAAGCTGGGTGACCGGATCGCGGTGCTCGGCAATCAGTCCAAGATCCTGCAATACGACACCCCGGACGCGATCCTGGCCAACCCGGCTGACGACACGGTCGCCGGGTTCGTCGGCGCCGGCGCCTCGTTGAAGCAGCTCACGCTGCTCCGCGTGCACGACGTGGAGATGAACCAGGCGGTCACCGCGCAGGTGAGCGAGGGCTCAGAGGAGCTGAGCAGGAAGATCACCGAGGGCGGCGGGCCGCCGTGGGGCCTGGTACTCGACGAGCGGCACCGCCCGCTGCGCTGGACGCATCAGCGTGACCTCGGCAGCGGGCGGCCGCTCGGGCAGGCCGGCACACCGATCGGCACCGTGGTCTCCGCCCAGTCCACGCTGCAGGACGCGCTGGAGGCGATGCTCACCGAAGGTGGCGGCGTCGTGGTGACCGGCGGGCGCGGCGAGTATGTCGGCGTGCTGCACATGGAGACCGTGATGAACAAGGTCCGCGAACTCCGTGAGGCGCAGGCATGAGCACCACCACCACGACGTACAGCGCCGACTCCGGCTCGCGCGGTGCGGAGCGGGCGCGGCTGTTCGCCCAGCCCATCGCGGTGTTGCTGATCGTCGCGGCGGTACTGGTCTGGGCGTTCAGCAGCGACCTGGATTCGATCGAGCAGGAGCAGATCAACGCGCCGTCGTTGCTGCACTACACCTGGCAGCACCTGGTGCTTTCCGTGGTGATCACCGTGCTGGTGGTGGTGATCGCGATCCCGCTGGGGATCATGCTCACCCGGACGTGGGCGAAGCCGGCGGCACCGTTCTTCCTCGCGCTGGCGAACATCGGGCAGTCCGCGCCGTCGGTCGGTGTGCTGGTGCTGTTTTTCCTGTGGACCGGCTGGGAGGGCGTCTACGCCGCAGCCCCGCCGATCGCCTTCTACGCGCTGCTTCCGGTGCTGCGCAACACGATCGTCGGCATCCAGCAGGTGGACCCGTCGCTGGTGGACGCCGGCAGGGGGATCGGGATGTCCTCCGGTGGCGTACTGCGGCGGATCGAGATCCCGCTGGCCGTGCCGCTGATCCTGGCCGGCTTGCGGACTTCACTCGTGCTGGCCGTGGGGACCGCGACGCTGGCGCAGTTCGTGGACGGCGGTGGGCTCGGCGAGATGATCGACACCGGCTACAAGCTGGACCGCACGTCGGTGCTGGTGGTCGGCGCGGTGCTGGCCGTCGCGCTTGCGCTGCTGGTCGACTGGCTGGGCGCCGTCGCCGAGCGTTACCTCGGACCGAAGGGACTCCAATGAGGGCACGACGATTGGTGGCCGTGGCGCTGGCGGCGGCCGCGTTCGGCACGTCCGCATGCGGTCTGGAGACGACGGCAGCGTTGCCGTTCAACGCCGAGCCCGCCTCGATCAAGCCGGAGCCCTCGCTGCAGGGCGTGGCAGTCACGGTGGGGTCCAAGGATTTCACCGAGAACATCCTGCTCGGCTACATCACCGAGATCGCACTGCAGGCGGCCGGCGCGGACGTGGTGGACATGACGAACATTCAGGGTTCGGCGAGCGCCCGGCAGGCACTCGAGAAGGGCGAGATCGACCTGTCGTGGGAGTACACCGGCACCGGGTGGATCAACTACCTCGGCAACGACAAGCCGATCCCGAACGAGGAGCGGCAGTTCCAGGCGGTCAAGAAGGCCGACCTGCAGGAGAACGGCATCGCGTGGCTGAAGTACTCGCCGGTGAACAACACCTACGCCTTCGCGTTGAACAAGAAATCGGCGCAGCAGCTGAACGTGGACACCGTCTCGGAGCTGGCAACCGAGCTGAAGAAGCAGCCGCGCCAGGCGGTGTACTGCGTGGAGACGGAGTTCGCCTCGCGGCCGGACGGCTTCCCCGGCGTCGCGAAGACCTACGGGCTGCCGGTTACCGACACGAAGAGCTTCGGAACCGGAGCGGTGTACGCCGCGCTGAACGAGAATTCCTGCCCGATCGGCGAGGTGTTCACCACCGACGGCCGGATCCTCGCGTTCGGGTTGAAGGTGCTCAAGGACGACAAGCAGTTCTTCCCGCAGTACAACGCCGCGATCACCATGAAGCAGGAATTCCTCGAGCAGCATCCCGCGATTCGCAAGGTGATGGCGCCGATCGCGGCGAAACTGAACAACGAAGAGATGATCAAAATGGGCGCCAAGGTCGACGTGGAGGGCCAGAATCACGCCGAGGTGGCCCGCGACTGGCTGGCCGACAACGGCTTCATCAAGCGCGGCTGAAGCAGGGTTCTAGAACTAGACGCCGAACCGGTGCAGGACCTCGGACTCGAGCTCGTCCAGCTGCGCAGCCACGGCACGGTGTGCCGCCTTCCGCCGCGGCGCCGGCATCCGCTCGGCCGCCCGCACCGCCGCGGCGAGCTGCCGCAGCGTGGTCGTCTTCTCCTCGACGAACTGGCCGTCGGCCTTCCCCCTTAGCTCGGCAAGGGACTCGTTGACTCCGGCGATGCGCGCGTGCAGCGCGGCACCCCTGCCGGAGAACTCGGCAAGCCGTTCGACCGGAACGCCGAGCTGGTGCGCGCGGTACCGGTCGTAGCGTTCCCGCAGCGCACCGGCGGCCTGCACGGCCAGCGGGGCGATCACCGGAACCACCACGGGCCCAACGATCTTCGCGACCTTCAGGTAGTTCTTCGCCTTGGCCGGCGTGATACGTGGCTCGTCGGCAGCGTGCTGCGCGTCGTTCGACGTGTGCTTCTTCCTCACCATCGCTGGTCCCTCCACCGGCCGAGCTTGCTGGGCAAAACCTACTTGCCCCGGCTTCTCGAAGCATGTTGGGCTGCCTCGTGCGCATTGTGTCGGGCGTGCGACATACAGTCTTTGTGTGAGCTCGGAGGTGTTGCTTGATGCCGGCGCGGTGAGTCGCTGCCGGCGCCGGGTGCACCTCGAACACGATCCGACCATGGTGGACGCCGTTCGCGCGGCCCCCGATCCGGCCGGTGAGCAGCGTAAGGCGGACGCCGAGGCGCACCGCCGGGCGGTGGCCGACGACCTCGCGCCCCACCAGCCGGGCTGGACCGAGGTGGCGCCAGGCAAGGCGGCCGAAAGGGAACGCGACACGCTGGCCGCGCTCGCCGCAGGCGCCCCGTTCATCTGGGGCGGGCTGCTGCCGGCCGACCACACGGCTGGCCGTCGCGGCGGCGCCGAACTGCTGGTCCGCACCGAGCACGGCTACCTGCCCGTGCTGGTCGTGCGGCACAAGGTCACCGATCCGGGTGAGGGCGCGTGCACGTCGACGCTGTCCGACCTGAACCCGGACAAGGCGGACACCGATTCGCAGCGCAAGCTGCGCCCGCAGCCGCGCGATCAGCTGCGGCTGGCACATTTGCGGCGGCTGCTCGAGGCGAGTGGTTACGCCGAACCGGACCGCGCGCTCGGCGGCGCGATCGGGCTGGACGCCGACGTCGTGGTGTGGCACGACCTGGCGGCCACCAACTGGCCAGGCGGGCGCACCGCGCTGCAGGAGTACGACGTGCGGTTCGCCGACCGGCTGGCCGTGGCGCGGGCGGCGATGTCGGGCGACGAGCCGCTCGCGCGGCCCTCGCGGATCTTGGAGTGCCGGCGCTGCCCGTGGTGGCCGATCTGCGAGGCCGAGTTGCTGAGCACCCGCGATGTGAGCCTGGTGGTGCGTGGCGAAGACGCGACCGAGCTGCGGTCGGTGGGCGTGACCACGGTCGACAAGCTAGCCGCCGTTGACCCGGAAGCCGCCGACGCGCCGATGCTCGGCGGCGTCTCGACGACCGACGCGGTGGCGCTTGCTCGCGCGTGGCGGAACGACTTGACCGTGGTGCGCAAGGTGGCCGAGGTGGTGGTGCCCCGCGCGGACGTGGAAGTCGACGTGGACATGGAGAGCTTCGGCGAGGGCGGCGCGTACCTGTGGGGCTGCCTGCTGTCCGGTGTGGACATCGGGGTGCGGCGCGGGTACCGCGCCTTCGCGACCTGGGAACCGGTGCCGACCCCGGACGAGGGGCGCTCGTTCGCCGAGTTCTGGACCTGGCTGACCTGGGTACGGTCCACCGCCGAGGCTCGCGGATTGAGCTTTCGCGCGTACTGCTACAACGAGATGGCCGAGAACCGCTGGATGTTCTCCTCGGTCGAGCGATTCGGCGAGTTGCCAGGCGTTCCGTCCGAGGACGAGGTGAGCGCGTTCGTCCGCTCGGACGAGTGGTTCGATCTCTACCGCAGTGTGAACGACCAGTTCTTGTGCGCGCAGGGCAAGGGGCTGAAGGTGATCGCGCCGGTCGCCGGCTTCGCATGGCGTGACCCGGAGGCCGGCGGCGAGAACTCGATGCGGTGGTACCGCCACGCGGTCGGGCTGGACGGCGGGCCGGCCGTGCGTGCCCAGCGTGACCGGCTGCTCCAGTACAACGAGGACGATGTGCGCGCCACGTTCACGCTGCGCGAGTGGATGGCGTCGTCTGCCGTGCACGCCATCCCGTACTTCGGCGATCTCTGACCCCGCTTCGCGTGGTCAGCGTGGGGACATGCGCAGCGCCCCGTCCATCCGGACGACTTCGCCGTTGAGGTAGTCGTGTTCGATCAGTGACACGGCGAGCTGCGCGTACTCCTCGGAACGGCCCAAGCGTTTAGGGAACGGCACGCCTTCCGCCAGCGTGGCGCGGAACTCGTCGCTCACCCCCGCCATCATCGGGGTGTCCACGATCCCCGGTGCGATGGTCAGCACCCGGATCCCGAACTGCGCGAGATCCCGCGCCGCCGGCAGCGTCATCCCGACCACGCCGCCCTTGGACGACGCGTACGCGATCTGACCGATCTGCCCCTCGAACGCCGCGATCGACGCCGTGTTGATCACGACACCGCGCTGGTCGTCGGCGAGCGGCTCGGTCTTCGCGATCGCCTCCGAGGACAACCGCAGCACGTTGAACGTGCCGATCAAGTTGACCTCAACGACCTTGCGGTACGCGTCCAGATCGTGCGGACCCTTCTTGGACACCACCCGCCCGGCGGTGCCGATCCCCGCGCAGTTCACCACGGTACGCAGCGGCACACCCGAGTCCGCTGCCTGCGCGACCGCCGCCTGCACCTGATCGGTGTTGGTCACGTCGGCTTCCACGTACGTCACCCAGTCCGGGTGCGGCGCGACCTCGATGGACGCCGCCAAGTCCAGTGCGAAGACGTGGGCGCCCTTCGCGGCCAATGCCTTGGCCGTCGCACCGCCGAGGCCCGATGCGCCACCGGTGACGATGGCCGCTGTTCCCGTGAGCTGCATCCGTTCGTTTCCTTCCCTGACCTACCAGTGTTAGCAGACATTAACCCGCCTCGAACCACCTGGTCACCCCAGGTCCCACGGTCCTCGCGCACTGTATGCGCGGCCGCCCACCGCTGTTCGCACCAACGTCAACTCGGACTGTCACCGTCACGGTGACGACGTAGGCAACCGCAGGGATGGTGCGCGTGGCAGTCGCACGGATCGCGGTAGTGGGGACCGGTTATGTCGGACTGACAACCGGTGCGTGTCTTGCCAGGCTCGGTCATCGGGTCACCTGTGCGGACATCGACAAGCAGAAGGTCGACCGGCTGCGTGCCGGCCGGATCGGGATCCTCGAGCCAGGATTGGCCGAGCTTGTCGCAGAAACCAGCCATGCCGGCCGGTTGTCCTTTGTGGTCGGAACCCGTCAGGCGGTATCGGACGCCGACGTGGTTTTCCTTTGCGTGCCAACGCCGATGGGTGCGGACGGTGGGGCGGACCTGACCGCGGTGGAAGCCGTGATCGCCGATGTCGGCGGGATACTGCCGAGTGGCTGCGTGCTGGTGACCAAGTCGACGGTTCCGGTTGGCACCGCCGCCCGCATCACCTCGATGCTGGCAAGGCCGGACGTCGGCGTCGCGTCGAATCCGGAGTTCCTGCGGGAAGGCAGTGCGGTGCAGGACTTTCTGCACCCGGACCGGATCGTCGTCGGGTCGGACGATCCGGAGGCCGCCGAGCGGGTTTCCGCGCTGTACCGGGACTTGGGCGCGCCTACGTTGGTCACCGACGCGGCGAGCGCCGAGATGGTCAAGTACGCGGCGAACTGTTTCCTCGCCATGAAGCTGTCCTATGTGAACTCGATCGCCGAGTTGTGCGAGCGGGTCGGCGCGGACGTCATGTCGGTGACCGAGGGGATGGGCCACGATCCGCGCATCGGGAGGGCGTTTCTCGCGCCAGGCCCCGGCTGGGGAGGCTCGTGCCTGCCGAAGGACACCGAGGCACTGCTCCGCGTCGCGGAATCGGTGGCCTGCGATTTCGAGCTGCTGCGTGCCGCGGTGCGTACCAACGCCGCGCAACGTGGCCGGGTTGTTGACAAGGTGCGCGCGGCGGTCGGCGAGCTGAGCGGGGCGCGGATCGGCCTGCTCGGGCTGGCGTTCAAGGCGGGCACCAACGACGTGCGCGATTCGCCCGCGCTGGCGGTCGCCACGGCGCTGGCCGAGGCGGGCGCGGAGCTCACCGGCTACGACCCGGTGGTTGGCGGGGAGCAGTCCGGCATGATCGTGGTTGGCGATCCCTACCAGGTCGCGAAGGGCGCGGATGCCGTGGTGCTGCTCACCGAGTGGCCGCAGTTCCGTGACCTCGACTGGTGGCTGGTGGCGGAGCTGATGGACGGCGACGCCGTGATCGACACCCGCAACCACCTGCCCGTGGCCGAGGTGACCGCGGCCGGCCTGCGGCATTCGGCGCTGGGTCGCACGCCGACACAAGAAGCTTAGTTAGCGGGGGTAACAATCGTAGCCCCTACGGGTTACAGTCACCTCGTGTTCACGACGCGCCCCGAACTGGCTGGAACGCACGGCATGGTCGCCTCCACGCACTGGCTGGCCTCGTCCGCGGGAATGGCGATGCTGGAGGACGGTGGGAACGCCTTCGACGCGGCGGTGGCAGCCGGATTCGTCCTGCAGGTCGTCGAGCCGCACCTGAACGGCCCGGCCGGCCAGGTACCGGCGATCTTCACCGAGGCCGGGTCGGCGAACCCGAGGGTGCTGTGCGGGCAGGGCGTCGCGCCGGCCGCCGCGACCCCTGAGCACTTCGCCGACCTCGGCCTGGACCTGATCCCCGGCAGCGGTCTGCTGCCGGCCACCGTCCCCGGCATGTGGGACGGCTGGTTGTTGCTGTTGCGCGACTACGGCACGAAGACGTTGCGCGAAGTGCTGGACAGGGCGATTTCCTATGCGGCGCAAGGGATCCCGGTCCTCGATCGGATCGAGGAGACGATCGGCACGGTCGCCGAGCTGTTCACCGAGCACTGGCCGACCTCGGCCGCCTGGTGGTTGCCGCACGGGCGCCCGCCGCGCCCCGGCACGTTGCATCGCAACCCGACGTTGGCCGCGACCTGGCAGCGGCTGCTCGGTGAGGCCGAGGCGGCCGGCAGCGATCGCGAGGCGCAGATCGAGGCGGCGCGCAGGGCGTGGTCGTCCGGGTTCGTCGCCGAAGCCGTGGACGCGTTCTGCCGCAAGGCGTTCCGGGATGATTCGGGACGGGATCACGCCGGCCTGCTGACCGGTGCGGACATGGCTTCCTGGCAGGCCAGTTACGAGGACGCGCTGACCGTGCCGCTCGGCGACTGGACGCTCGTGAAGTGCGGAGGGTGGACGCAGGGGCCCGCGCTGGCGCAACAGCTGTTGCTGCTGTCCGGCCTGCGGGACGAACTATCCTATGTGGACGGTGTGCCGACGGCGCGAACCGTGCATCTGGCCACCGAGTGCACCAAGCTCGCCTTCGCGGATCGCGAGGCGTGGTACGGCGACGCCGGCGACGTGCCGCTGGACGTGTTGCTGTCCGCGTCGTACAACGACGAGCGGCGCTGCCTGGTTGGCGAGCATGCCTCGCTCGAGCTGCGGCCCGGTTCACCGGGCGGCAGGCAGCCGCGGTTGCCGACCGTGCTGGAGAAGGACGCGGAGTCGATCCCGGCTTCCGGGGCGATCGGTGAGCCGACCGTGTACCCGAGCGGGCGGGTGCGCGGGGACACCGTGCACGTCGACGTGGTGGACGCGGCCGGCAACATGGTCTCCGCGACGCCGTCCGGCGGCTGGTTGCATTCCTCGCCGACCATCCCGCAACTCGGGTTCTGCCTTGACACCCGCGCGCAGATGTTCTGGCTGGAGCCGGGCCTGCCGAACACGCTCGCACCCGGCAAGCGCCCGCGGATCACGCTGTCGCCGTCCATGGCGTTGCGCGACGGCGTGCCGGCGATCGCGTTCGGGACGCCGGGCGGTGATCAGCAGGACCAGTGGCAGTTGTGCTTCTGGTTGGCGCACACGGTTGGCGGGCTGAACATGCAGGAATCGATCGATTCGCCGATGTGGCACACCGGCGCGTTCCCGAGCTCGTTCTACCCTCGCGACATGTACCCCGGCGAGCTCTCGGTCGAGTCCCGGCTCGGCGAGTCCACGATAGACACGCTCCGGTCGTGGGGGCACCGCATCGTGGACGCGGGCCCGTGGGCGCTCGGCCGGATGTCCGCGGTGTCCCGCGACCCGCGTTCCGGGATGCTCCGTGCCGCCGCGAACCCGCGGGGCATGCAAGGCTACGCGGTCGGCCGCTAACCACCCCCGGTTTCGTCGTGAAGGCCACCTTGCGGGCGCTCAACGCCCCGAAT
This sequence comes from Pseudonocardiaceae bacterium, assembly GCA_009379845.1. Taxonomy (GTDB): domain Bacteria; phylum Actinomycetota; class Actinomycetes; order Mycobacteriales; family Pseudonocardiaceae; genus Tamaricihabitans. The sequence goes on from WHSZ01000065.1 coordinate 29,913, forward strand.
GGGCCCCTCGCTCGCGGCTCAGGACTTGTTCGGCCGTAGCGTCCACACCACCGTCATCTCGCCGGTGGTTTCGCCGTCCGCGTTCCGGATGGTGCAGTGCACCGGGAACTCCGGGCGCTCGCCGGCGTCCAGCTCGGCCACGACTTCCCCGGCCGGCCGCCCGAGGATGGCTTCGGTGGTCAGCGGACCCCGAGCAAGCTTGCGGTACCGGATCTCCGAGCTGGCTACCAGCGGCGTCGCGCGGCCAAGCACGTCGGCGAACGACGCGAGCCCCACCGCGCCGGAGGCGGTCTCGGCCAACCCGAACATCACGGCGGCATGCGGACCGCCGACATGATTGCGCTGGTGCTCAACGTCCGGCAGGGCGCACACCACCCGATCGGCCTTGACCTCGACGAACTCGATGCCTGCCGTCGTCACCCATGGCACGGTTTGCTTCATCGCATCGGCTACCCAGCCGTAGTCAGTACTCACCGCACTAATATTACTGGTCGGTAAGCGGGTGAGCCCGCACTTTTCGCAGCATCTTGATGGTGACGAGGTGCCGGCGCTCGCCGTCAACCAGGCGGTACGCGCTGACTATCCAGGTGCCGGCGGCCGCGCGTACCCGCGCGAAGTAGTCCTCGGCGCACACCCGGGTGTAGTGCGCGAGGTAGCTCTCCTGCCGTTCCGCGCGGTGTTCGAAGCAGAAACCCTGGTCGTCCACGTACTCGGTGTACTCGTGCACGCGGTGCCCCTTGGCCAGCTCCCGGCAGTATTCGATCTCGTGTGGATAGTCCCAGATCAGCACCGGGCAAGGGTTGAGCCGCAAACTCGGCATCAGGCGCGGTCGAGTCGCAAATTTCGACACGTCCACTTGCGACTTACTATGAGTGCGCGCGAACCCGAGGGGTGATTCTTGCGTGGGCAAGATGAAGGAGCCGAACTTCCGGGCCCGGCAGCTGGGGCGCACCCTACGGCGGCTGCGCAAGCAGGCCGGGCTTGACCAGACCGACGTGGCCGACCGGATGCGGTGTAACCCCTCGAATATCAGTCGCCGCGAGGCCGGTCAGGTGCCGGACTATCCGGAGCTCCAGATGCTGCTGGACATTTACGGCGTGATCGTTTCGGACTGGGACGAGTACATCCGGATATGGGAACGCGCGCTTGAAAAGGGCAGGTGGCACGCCTACGGCCTGGGCGACAGGGGTTTCATCAGCCTTGAAGCTGAGGCTTACCAGCTCGGCTACATACCGGGCTTGCTACAGACCGCCGCGTATATGCGGGCAGGCTTCACCGAAGCGCGCAGGCCCATGAAGGGGGAAGACCTTGAGATCGCGATCGTGGTGCGCCAGCAGCGACAACGACGGTTAACGGAAGAATCAGTGCTACGGCTGCACGCAGTAATAGACGAGTCCGTATTGCTTCGGCCAATCTTGGCCCGAGAGGAACGCAAAGCCCAACTTGGTCAGATCATTGAGTACAGCGGACTGCCTTCGGTAACCGTCCAGGTGCTGCCCCTCTCTTGTGGCGCACATTCTGGACGAACCGGGAGCTTCACCATTCTGAGCTACGCGGAGCCGGAGGAACCCGATATCGCCTACATTGAGCACGGCTTTGGCTCGCTTCAGATTGAGAAAGCAGACGAGGTGGCGCTTGCTAGGCTGGTCTTTGACCATTTTGCCGACATCGCGCTGGACGAGCAGAACTCAATCGCGTTGATCGAGCGAATGGTCGCCGATGTCTAGGCCGAGCCGGAAGAGGCGAGCTTCGATGCGCACCGTGAACCGAACAGGTGCCCACTGGCGCAAGAGCAGTTACAGCGATGGGGACGGCCACAATGGCAACTGCGTCGAGGTCGCGGTTACCGGGCCGGCTACGGCGGTTCGCGATTCGAAGAACCCTGCAGGCCCGGCCCTGGTTTTCTCAGCCTCCGCTTGGCGCGCCTTCCTCACCACCACGCGGTGAGCGGCGTGTCTGGATCGGGCCGGATGCTTCGACGTTCCCTGTGCAGGCGCAATCCGGCGCCATAAGGAGGGAACGGTCCGATGGGAATCGTGTTCGCCAGCTTCTCGACGTCCCTGGACGGCTTCATCGCCCGTCCAGACAACCACGTCGGCCCGCTGTTCGACTGGTACTGGAACGGTGATGTCGAGGTCACCCCGCCCGGGTACCCGATCACCTTTCACATGACGGCGGCGAGTGCCGCCTACTGGAAAGAGGTGTCCACGGAGGGCGCGTTCATCACCGGGCGGCGACTGTTCGACTTCACCAGTGGCTGGGGTGGCAGCCCGCCCAACGATAGCCCGACGTTCGTGCTCACCCACCGGCCGCCGCCGGCGGATTGGCCACCCCGTCCGGACGCCCCGTTCACCTTCGTCAACGACCTGGAGTCGGCGATGACGCAGGCGAAGGAGGCGGCAGGCGACGGGGATATCGGGGTGGCGGGGCCCAACGTCGCGCAGCAGTGCCTGAACGCCGGGCTACTCGATGAGGTGCGCATCGACCTCGTGCCCGTGCTGCTGGGCTCCGGGATCCGCTACTTCGATCACCTCGACGAGGAGGTCGGGTTCGAGGACCCGATCGTGGTCGAGGGCAACCGCGTGACGCACCTCCGCTATCGCGTCAAGAAGGGCCAGTGTCCTGCGTCTGAAGTTCGTTGAAGAATTGTGGGGTTGTCTGATGGCGGGTGCGCGGCATGCGGGAGGACGTGGGTGACCGGCCGGGCCCGTGGGTCTTTGGTGGCGTTATTCGACGGGGGTGTTGATGGGATTACGTCTAGGTCTTCGTTCCGGGGCGATGACCGCTGGGGGCAGGAATTCGGGTCTCCCGTCGGCGGCCATCCGAACTTCCCACGGGCTGTTGTGCAGTAGTCGGTGGTGGAATCCGCATAACAGGCACGTATTCGCCAGCGACGTCTCACCCATCTGTTCCCACTCGCGCAGGTGGTGAACCTGGGTGAGATGCGGTGGGCGATCGCAACCCGGGAAGCAACACCCCCGATCCCGGGCGACCAGGGCACGTCGCAGGTGCACCGTCGCCGTGCGCACCGACCGCCCGAGGTCGAGGGGCACCGACTGGGAATCGAGCACCACGGGGATCAGGCACGCATCACACGCCAGGTGCCGGATGCGGGTCACCGGAATCGGCAGCGTGCCATCCAACAGCGCCGTCCCCAGCCCAGTCCGCAGGCCCTCTTCCGGCACCAGGACCGACAAATGAGGACGTTCCCCCGCCTGCTCCGGCACCCTGCCACTGGCAGCGGCAAGGTCGAGGAGGTCGACGAACGCGTCGCCGTTGCGTTCGGCTGGTGGTGCGCTCGTCCGGCACCCCCTCGTGGGCGGGGCGGGGTTTCGCCAAGGGTGAGAGCAGCGCCTGCAACTGCGTGCCAGCCACCGCGTCGAGGTCGCCGGTGAATCCGAGGCGTCCGTTGCGTTTGCGGCTCATCCGCAGTTCGTTGTGGGGTTGTCCGGGGTCGGGGTCGTGGGGTTCGGGGCCGTCCGGGTCGAGGTGCGCGTGGATCCGCTGCCCCACCCGCGCCACCTGCACCGGATCAAACCGCCGCGCCGCGGCCACCAAGTCCCGCTCCGCCTGAGCCCGAACCTCCTCCGAAGTCCACTCCGGCAAGTCGGTGAGGGTGTTGTGGA
>WHSZ01000047.1 GCA_009379845.1 Pseudonocardiaceae bacterium
GGCCAACCTTCATCATCCACGCAGCACCACTTCAGGAAGTCCTACCTACAGACCAACTCCCCTCCACGTTCGTGACACACCAACACCCTCCACACCCAACTAGCGTTCCAGGACACCAAGACCTGACGGGTCCGTGAACGAAGCATGCTGGCGAGCCCGCCGTCCCGGCTCGGGATGTGCGCCAGGCCAAGGCGTCGTTGTGGGCCGCGGAAGGTGTTTCGAAGGCCGAGATCGCTCGTCGGTGCGCGTCCACGCCGAAGTCTGTCCGTCGGTGGCATAGCCGGTTCGCCGCAGAGAGAGCCGCTGCGGTGGGGCGCTCAAGAGCCACGAACCAGGGCTCCATGATGCGGTCGGCTCGGGCTAACAAGCCCAATGGCTACCTCCTCGGCTCGTACCGCATCGCCACTGCCCCCGAGCCGAACTCCAGCCGGCTCACGAGCTTCAAGTCGACATGCTTCGATAGTCCGGCGAACAACGTCGGCCCGTGGCCCGCGAGTCTGGGCTGCACCACGAACTCGTACTCATCGATCAATCCCAGCTCCGTCAACGCCAGCGGGAGCTTCACGCCTCCTACGAACAATCCCCTACCAGGCTCCCGCTTGAGCTGCTGAACGGCCTTGGCCAGATCCCCGCGCACGAGTTCCGCGTTCCAATCGACCCGCTCCAGGGTGCTCGACACGACGTACTTCTTTGCCGCGTTGATCGTCTGGGCGAAGGGTTCCATCCAATCAGGTCTCGCTCCCGTCGGCGCCGGCGGCCGCCACGCTGCCTCCATCATTTCGTAAGTCACCCGGCCGAAGAGAAGCGCATCGGCCTGGTTGAGGTTCCCGACGTGGTGACGATGCATGTCTTCGTCCGGGACGATTGCCCGATGATCGCAGCACCCGTCCAATGTGACGTTGATGGAGTACCGAAGGGATCGCATTTCGCGAGAGTACCGCCGATGGGGTAGAACGGCGGTGTGTCGCTCAACCTGCACAGTTCCGGTCCACAAAGCACTATCCTCTTGCGACAGTGAGGCCGAGGGCCGCTGATCACGCACGGAGCCGGCAGCCCGGAGTGGCCCGAGAACTGTCACGAGCGGTACCGCTGGTGCCGGCTACTGGCCGCGCACGGGGTCCCCGCCGATCCTGAGGACCCGAATCACGCCGCGTTCAGCTGACGACGCCTGGCCACTGCCTCGCGCCGTTCCGTCTCGTCCAGCCCGCCCCAGATGCCGAACGGTTCCTCCGCGGTGAGCGCATGGTTCCGGCACTCGACCAGCACCGGGCAGCTCCGGCAAATCGCCTTTGCCCGCGCCACGCGTTGCTCGCGCGCATAGCCACGTTCGGCGTCCGGGTGGAAGAACAGGTCGCTGTCCATGTCTCGGCACGCGCCGTGCAACTGCCAATCCCAGACATCCGAAACCGGGGTCGGCAGCCGACTCGTATCGGCCACGGTGCTCACCTCCCACTCGCGCGGACACCTCGCTTAACGTCGATTACCCAGCCGGTGTTCGTTCCACACCCGCGGCGCCGGTCGATGATCGAGGATTCACCCGGCGGCCAGTGGGTACCCGAAAACGATGACCGCGCCACCTCCCGACCCGGATCCGGACAGCACCCCCGCGCTGGACGAGGGCCAGGGCGTGCCACCCGGCGATACGCCGCCCGAATCGGGACAAACTTCCGGCTTGTCGCACCGCGAGCCACGGCCGCCGAAGGCGATGCCGATCGTCACGATCGCGGTAGTACTGATCGTCGCCGCCCTGGTGGCCGGATTCCTCTTCGCGCTGGGCAGCGGCATGCTCCAGCTGGGTTAGCCGGCCGGAGGACCGCGCAGTAAACGCGGCGGGCGGGGAGACAGCCCCCACCGGCCGCCTCGCCGCCCGCCGATATCCCCCGCCGCGCAGGTTGGATGGATTTCGTGGGACGTCGTGCGGGCTCAGCCCGTCGAATCGGTGGAGATCGCGTCCACCAGCTCACCGGCGTTCGGGTTGTCCATGGCCTTGGCGACATCGGCTTGCGCGACGATGCCGACCAGCTTGTCCCCGTCCGTCACGGGCAACCGGCGAACCCGGTTCGTGGTCATCTTGCGCATTAGATCCGCGATGTCCTCGTCCACGCTCACGGTGACCACCGTGCCGTCGCCCTGAATCAGCTCGCTGGCGTGCATGGCATGTGGGTCCTTGCCCTCGGCGAGCACTCGCACGACGATGTCCCGATCGGTGATCATGCCCTTGACCCTGTTGTCCTCACCTATGACGGGCACCGAACCAATGCCGCGATCGGCGATCTTTCCCACCGCCTCGCGAACGCTGTCGCTCGAGCGGACATACGCCGGGTCCGGTGTCATAATCTCTCGCGCCGCGGTCATCGGCGTTCGTCCCTTCGTTGTCTGCTGGCTCTCCATTGCCAGCTACCCGATGTGGCGCGCCGGCAAACGCCGATCGGCCGATCCGTCATCGCAGCGCACGCAACGCGCCGACCAGTTCGGCCGGGTCCGCACCGCAGAGCGCGGCCATCGTCTCCATGGCGGTGCCGGTAAGCCGCACGCCTCCCGGCCGGCGCGCCGTGCGTTCCTCCGCGACCACCACCGCCGCCCAGTCCCGCAGCGGGGCAAGAATCTCCGCTTCCGTGCTGGCCAGTGCCGTCAGGTCGACCCAGACCGACTCCTCGGTCTCCCCGTAGGAGTAGTCGTACGCCCTCGCGAGAACCTCGGCCGGATGCTGGCGCAGCGCCTGGCAAACCTCCACCAGCCGGCCGGCCGGCATGGTGCGCGTACCCCGCTCGTACGAGGCGAGGGACTGCAACGAAACCTTGGTGCCCATCGCCGCGCGCAGTTGCCTGCGGGTCCAGCCACGTCGCTGGCGAGCGGCACGCAATTCGGCTCCCAGCGCACGGGCGAAGTCGCTCAGTGGTGAGCGGCGGGCGGGCAGGCGCCTGGAATCGACGCTCCCCCCGATAGAGTGGACACCTGACCCCAGCCTGATGGTTATGCAACCGACGGTACTGGTTGCGTAACCGCTTTCAATACGCCGATCGGGGGACCGTGCCCGTTCACCACTCAGCTAGGGTCTGGTTCATGGGTGCAACCACTGACACGCCGCGAGCCCGCGCGCTCGCCGCCGCACTCCGCGACGCGCGAACTTCGCGGCAGATCGGCCTGCGCGAGCTCGCGCGGCGGGTCAGCATCTCGCACACGCTGGTGTCGCAGTGGGAGAACGGCCACCGGCTGCCGAAGATCGAAGACGTCGCGACGGTGCTGACCGGGATCGGCGTGGACGCAGACGAGCGCGCCCGGATTGTCGATCTCGCCAGGAACGCCGGTGACAGCGACTGGCTCACCGTGGGCACCCCCGGTGTATCCCAGAAGCTCGCCGGAGTCATGGAATGCGAGCGCACCGCCGTTCGCATCACGGAATGGCTTCCCTGGAGCATTCCGGGACTGCTGCAGACCTCCGATTACGCCAGGGAGATCATCGGGCCGGACGAGCCGAAGCTCGCGCTGCGCCTCGCGAGGCGAGACGTGCTCACCCGTCTCGAACCGGTGGAATTCCACGCGTTGATCGGCGAACCGGCGATCCGGCAGCTCATCGGCAATCGCGACATCATGATTCACCAGTTGCACAGCCTGCTTAATGCGCCGAAGAACGTGACCATTCAAGTGATACCGGTCGGAATGGGATGGCATCCGGGAATCGCGGGCCCGTTCATCCTCTACCAGTTCAACGATTCCCCATCAATCGTGCACCTCGAGCACTACCGATCGAGTGCGTTCGTGTTCAACGAACGCGACGTTGGAGGTTACGAAAACGCGGTGGAAATCCTCCGCGAGGAAGCGGCGATGGGCCCAGACGCCTCCGCTGAGCTCATCGTCAATGTCATCAAGGAACTGGAGACGACCTAGTGAGCGTAAATCGCGTCCCCGCCAACTGGCGCAAGTCGAGCTACAGCCAGCAGGAAACGGCCTGCGTGGAAGTCGCTCTGGTTATCGATCAGGCGGTAGGCGTCAGGGACAGTAAGAACCGCTCGGGCGGACATCTCACCATGAACGGGCCGGAATGGACGGCGTTCCTTGCCGCGGTGAAGGACGGCCGGCTGAATTCCTGACCGGAGCCCGCGCGACGCCCCCGGTGACGGCTACCGGGGGCGTTTTTTCGTTTCCTGAACCGGGTCGGATCAGCGGTACTCGTCCTCATCCGGCGCCACGGACGACGCCTGCTCGGCCGCGTCCGCCTCGGGTGCCTCGAACGGCAGCGTGTCCCTCGGGGGCGCCGAGCCCTGATCGTCGTCCACCGGACGCTGCTGGTCCACCGAATCCTCGACCGGCTGCTCGTCGGTGAAATCGGCATTCGGGGTGGGCGATCCTGGGAGGTCGCCGGGCTCGTCGCTCATGCGCGTGGGCTACCCGCCAACCGGCGCGTTCAATCCGGGCGAGGTGTAACGCAGCCGGCCGGGCGGGTAACCGCGTGGCATGCGAGCGATGTGGCGAGGAGCGATCTCCTTCGGACTGGTCACCATCGGGGTACGGCTGTACGCCGCCACCGAGGAGCACGACTATCGCTTTCATCAGGTGCATCGCAGCGACGGCGGGCGCATTCGGTACAAGCGGGTGTGCGAGGAATGCGGCAAGGAGATCGACTACGCCGACATCGTAAAAGGCTACGAGCTCACCGATGGCCGCGTGGTGCTGCTCGACAAGGACGATTTCGATTCGCTGCCGGTTAATTCCGACCGCGCGATCGACGTACTGGAATTCGTGTCCGCCGACGACATCGACCCGATCCATTTCCAGAAGAGCTATTACCTGGCCCCAGAGAAAACGGCGATACGGCCGTACGTACTTCTCAGGGAAACCCTGGAAAAAGAGAATCGGCTCGCGGTCGTGAAGATCACGCTGCGCCAGCGGGAAACCCTTGCCATGGTACGGGCCAGGGAAGATGTACTCGTGCTGCACACCATGCTGTGGCCGGACGAGATCCGGAAGCCGAATTTCGAGTTCCTCGATCAGGACACCGAGGTCCGGCCGCAGGAGTTGAAGATGGCCAGCTCGCTGGTGCGGAACATGTCCGCCAGCTTCAAACCCGATGAGTTCTCCGACGAGTACCAGGAGCGTCTCGGCGAACTCATCGAAGCGAAGGCGAAAGGGGCGGAAACACCCAAGCCACGACGCGAACGCGAGGAGACCGGCGAGGTCGTCGACCTGATGAGCGCGCTCGAGGAAAGCGTGCAGCGCTCCGGCGGCGGCAAAACCGGCACGGCGCGCAGATCCAGCACCAGCGCACGCGCCAGCAAGAGCAGCGGCGATTCCAGTAAGACCGGTAAGACCGGCACCGGCTCGCGCAAGAGCAGGAGCGGCAAGCGCAGCGCGTAACGGCAGGCGTGACGTAGCGCACGGCGGCACGTACGCTACCTCCGGTAGGTTCTAAGCGATCGCTTAGTCAACGCCATCGCTGAGTCAACACGGAATCAGGAGGAACACGTGAGCGAGCCAAGCCCACGGGTCGCGATCGTCACCGGCGGCGCCCGCGGCATCGGAGCCGCCATCGCGAAACGCCAGGCAGCGGACGGGCGCGCGGTCGCCGTCATCGACCTCGACGAAACCGCCTGCAAGGACACGGTGAGCGCGATCGAGCAGGCGGGCGGCCGCGCACTCGCGGTCGGCGCCGACGTCAGCGACGCCGAGCAGGTACGAACGGCGGTGACCAGAGTGGCCGACGAGTTGGGCGCACCGACCGTGCTGGTCAACAACGCCGGGGTCATCAGGGACAACATGCTGTTCAAGATGACCGAACAGGACTGGGACACCGTGCTTGGCGTGCACCTGCGGGGCGCCTTCCTGATGAGCCGCGCGGCGCAGAAGTACATGACGGAGGCGAAATGGGGCCGCATCGTCAACCTGTCCTCCACCTCCGCGCTCGGTAACCGCGGGCAGGTCAACTACTCGGCCGCGAAGGCCGGTATGCAGGGCTTCACCAAGACGCTGGCGATCGAGCTCGGCAAGTTCGGCATCACCGCGAACGCGATCGCGCCCGGTTTCATCGTCACCGACATGACCAGGGCGACCGCCGAGCGGGTCGGCATGTCGTTCGACGACTTCAGCGCGGCCGCCACGCAGCAAATCCCAGTCGGCCGTCCCGGCAAGCCCGAGGACATCGCGAACACCGCGGCGTTTCTCACCAGCGAGGAATCCGGTTTCGTGTCCGGCCAGGTGATCTACGTGGCGGGTGGCCCGAAGGACTGAACGGCGGCGTTCGATCGTAAGGAGCAGAGCATGCGAGTCTTCAACGGTGTGGATGAGTTCGCGGCCGCGGTCGGCACCGACCTCGGCGATAGCGACTGGCACGAGGTGACCCAGGGCCAGGTCGATCTGTTCGCGGACGCCACCGGTGATCACCAGTGGATCCACGTCGACCCCGAGCGCGCCAAGTCCGGTCCGTTCGGCGGGACCATCGCGCATGGCTACCTCACGTTGTCCCTGATCCCGGTGCTTGGCAAGCAAATCTACCGGGTGGACAACCTCGCCATGGGGATCAACTACGGGACGAACAAGGTCCGCTTCCCCGAACCGGTGCCGGTCGGTTCGAAGATCCGCGCCGTCGCGAAGCTGACCGACGCCGAGGAGGTCAAGCAGGGCAAGCGATTCGTCGTCGAGTACACCATCGAGGTTCAGGGCAGGGACAAGCCGGCGTGCATCGCCGAGACCGTGGTCGTGCTCGTCCCCAACGCGTGACGCGGAAGGAGCTCTCGATGGCCGAGCAGCCACCCGGACTGGATCTGGATCGCGTCGCCGACCACCTCAACGCCGAGCGCCCCGGCCTGCTGCGCGCCGGGCTCACCGCCGAGGTGGTCACCGGTGGCCGATCGAACCTGACCTACATCATCGGCGATGGCACGAACAGCTGGGTGCTGCGCAGACCACCACTCGGCCACGTGCTGGCCACCGCGCACGACATGTCAAGGGAGTACCGGGTGATCACCGCGCTCGGCTCCACCTCGGTACCCGTTCCGGAAACGATCCTGCTGTGCGAGGACACCGAGGTGATCGGTGCGCCGTTCTACGTGATGGAGCACGTACCCGGAACGCCGTACCGCACCGGCGCGGAGCTCGCCGAACTCGGTGAACGGCGCACCCACGCGCTCGGGTTGTCCGTTGTGGACACGCTCGTCGCGCTGCACTCGATCGACCCTGGATCCGTGGGGCTGGGCGACTTCGGCCGACCCAACGGATTCCTGGAACGGCAGATCCGCCGGTGGAGCAAGCAACTGGAGGCATCAAGGAGCCGGGACATCCCCGGCATCGACGAGCTGCGCGACGCGCTGGCCGATCGGATTCCAGACTCCCCAGCCGGGACGATCGTGCACGGTGACTTCCGGCTGGACAACATGCTGGTCGACGAGCGAGACCACATCACCGCGGTGCTCGACTGGGAGATGTCCACACTGGGCGACCCGCTCACCGATCTGGGGCTGCTGATCGTCTACGACGCGCTCGGCGCACGGGATCACGGAAACCCGATCAGCAGCACCGGAAACGCACCCGGCTACCCGAACACCGAGGAGATCACCACACGATACGCCGAACGCTCAGGGCGTGATCTATCCAATTTGGACTGGTACCTGGCGTTCGGCTTCTTCAAACTCGCGGTGGTCGCGGAAGGCATCTACTACCGGTTCAGCCACGGCCAGACGGTTGGCAGCGGTTTCGAGTACATGGGCGAGCTGGTGGCGCCGGTGGTCGCGGAAGGCCGCGCGATTCTCAAGGAGAACTGATGGATTTCGGCTACGACGCCACGACCGAAGAGCTACGCAAGCGGCTGAACGAGTTCATGGACTCACACATCTACCCCGCCGAGCCGGTGTACCATGAGCAGCTCGCGAACCGCACCGATCCGTGGTCAAACTCGCCGATCATCGAGGAACTCAAGGCGGAGGCCCGCGGCCGCGAGCTGTGGAACTTCTTCCTGCCTGGCGAGCACGGCGCGGGATTGACCAACCTGCAGTACGCACCGCTCGCCGAGATCACCGGACGCAGCCCGGAACTGGCTCCCGCCGCGCTGAACTGCGCCGCGCCGGACACCGGCAACATGGAAGTGCTCGCCATGTTCGGCACCGAAGCGCAGCAGCGGCGCTGGCTACGACCGTTGCTGGACGGCGAGATCCGGTCGGCGTTCGCGATGACCGAACCCGACGTCGCGTCCTCGGATGCCACCAACATCGAGACGCGCATCGAGCGGGACGGCGACGAGTACGTGATCAACGGTCGCAAGTGGTTCATCACCGGGGCATTGAATCCGAACTGCCAGGTCTTCATCGTGATGGGCAAAACCGATCCCGATGCCGACGTCCGGCAGCAGCAGAGCATGGTGCTGGTGCCGAGGGATACGCCCGGGGTCACCGTCACCCGAGGCATGCGGCTGTTCGGCTTCGACGACAGCGGTCACGGCGGGCACGCCGAGATCGAGTTCACCGACGCGCGGGTGCCGGCGGAAAACCTGATCACCGAGGAGGGGGCCGGGTTCGCGATCGCCCAGGCGCGGCTGGGACCCGGCCGGATCCACCACTGCATGCGGCTGATCGGGATGGCGGAACGGGCCATCGAGTTGATGTGCCTGCGCACCAGCAGCAGGGTCGCCTTCGGTAAACCCATCGCGCAACAAGGTGTTGTGCAGGACTGGATCGCCGATGCGCGGGTGTGCGTCGAGCAGCTTCGCCTGCTGGTGCTGAAAACCGCGTGGCTGATGGACACGGTCGGCAACCGGGGCGCGCACACGGAGATCCAGGCGATCAAGATCGCGACGCCGAAGACCGTCGAGGAGATCATCGACAAGGCCATCCAGGCGCACGGCGCCGGCGGGTTCAGCCAGGACTTCCCGCTCGCCGGACTCTGGGCGCAGGCTCGGATGCTGCGCATGGCCGACGGGCCGGACGAGGTACACAAGCGCTCGCTGGCGAAGCGAGAACTCAAGCAATACCAACGGTAAGGCTCATCCACGGAGCAAAGGGGCAGCGTGACCGCACACACCGAGATCACGGCCGAGCAGCTGCGCGAGCGGGCCCGCGCACTACTCACCGAGCACGATCCGAAGAAGACCGAACGGCTGGAGTTCCTGCGCGCCCGCTTCGACGCTGGACTCGCCTGGGTACATTTTCCGGTTGGACTCGGCGGGCTGGACGCGCCGCGCGCCTTGCAGTCCGTTGTGGACGCCGAGCTGGCGGCCGCGGGTGCGCCGGACAACCAGCCACGCAGGATCGGGATCGGGCTCGGCATGGCCGCGCCCACCATCCGCGCGTTTGGTACCGAGGAGCAGAAGAATCGCTACCTCCGTCCGTTGTGGACCGGCGAGGAGGTGTGGTGCCAGCTGTTCAGCGAGCCGGGGGCCGGTTCGGATCTGGCCTCACTCGCCACCCGAGCGGTGCCGGACGGCGACGACTGGATCGTCAACGGGCAGAAGGTGTGGACCTCCAGCGCGCACCTCGCCAAATGGGCGATCATGGTGGTTCGCACCGATCCGGAGGTGCCCAAGCATCAGGGGATGACGTATTTCATCTGCGATATGACCGCACCGGGCGTTGAAGTCCGCCCGCTGCGCCAGATCACCGGTGAGGCCGAGTTCAACGAGGTCTTTCTCACCGATGTGCGAATCCCGGACAGCCAGCGACTCGGTGAGATCGGCGCGGGCTGGCAGGTCGCGCAGACCACGCTGATGAACGAGCGGGTCGCGATCGGCGGCAACGCGATTCCCAGGGAAGGCGGCATGATCGGCGTGCTCGCCAAGAAGTGGCGAGAACATCCGGAGCTGCGCGCCGCGGATCTGCACGATCGGCTGCTGCGGCTCTGGGTGGAGTCTGAGGTGACCCGGCTGGTTGGCGAACGGCTGCGGCAGCAGCTGGCCGTCGGCGCACCGGGACCGGAGGGTTCCGGCGCCAAGCTCGCCTTCGCCAAGCTCAACCAGGCGATCTCCAGCCTGGAGGTCGAGTTCATGGGCGAGCACGGGTTGACCTACGACGACTGGACCATGCGTCGCCCCGACCAGCTGGACTTCTTCGGCAGGGAGGCCGGATACCGCTACCTGCGCGCGAAGGGAAATTCGATCGAAGGCGGCACGTCCGAGGTGCTGCGCAACGTCATCGCCGAGCGCGTACTCGGCCTGCCGTCGGAACCCCGCGTCGACAAAGACATCCCGTGGAAGGACCTGCCACGATGACATCCGCGAACCTGCTCTACACCGACGTCGAGGACGACCTGCGGGCCAGCGTTCGTTCACTGCTCGGCGATCGCAGCGACCCGAACGACGTGCTGGCGAAGTGTGAATCCGACCAGCCCTACAACCTCGAACTGTGGCACACCCTGTCCGCCGAACTGGGCGTCGCGGGGCTGCACGTGCCGGAGAAACTCGGCGGGCAGGGCGCGTCGCTCCGGGAAACCGCCGTGGTCGCCGAGGAACTCGGCCGATCGGTTGCGCCCGTGCCGTTTCTGGGAAGCACGGTGCTGGCCACCAGCGCCCTGCTCGGCTGCTCGAGCGAGACCGCCACGGCGCTGCTGGAGCGGCTGGCTACCGGCGCGATCACCGGCGCCCTCGCCGTTCCGCTTTCCACGCACTCCGGAGCGCCGTTCCCGGATTCGGTGCGGGCCACCGCCGACGGCACGCTGACCGGCAGGGTAGGCGCCGTCGCGGACGCCGTGGTCGCCGAGACGCTGATCATCCCGGCGATCGGCGATTCGGGGCCCGAACTGTACTCAGTGGACACTTCGGCCGATGGCGTCGGCGTGTCCCCGCTGCGCGCCCTCGATCTGACCCGTGGCATCGCGGACGTGGAGCTCGCCGGGGTGCGAGGCACCCGGCTGGCCGAACCGGAGCTCGCCGACGGCGCCGTGCGCGAGGCGCTGCGCACCGGCGCGGCCGTGCTTGCTTCCGAGCAGCTCGGCCTCGCCCAGTGGTGCCTGGATGAGACCGTGCGCTATGTCCGGGAGCGCCATCAGTTCGGCCGCCCCATCGGGTCCTTTCAGGCGCTCAAACACCGGCTGGCCGACCTGTGGCTGGAGCTGGTGTCCGCGCGCGCGGCCGCGCGGCATGCCGCGGACACCATGGCCACCGGGGGTGCCGACGCGGCGATCTCGGTGGCGACGGCGCAGTCCTACTGCGCGGAGGTGGCGGTGCACGCCGCGGAGGAGTGCATCCAGCTGCACGGCGGGATCGGGATGACCTGGGAACATCCCGCGCATCTTTTCCTCAAGCGGGCGAAAAGCGATCAGCTCGCGCTCGGCCGCCCAGGGCAGCATCGCGCCGCGCTCGCCGAACTCGTGGACCTACCGCCCTCATGACCCCACGGTTCTGTCGTGAAGGCCACCTTCCGGGCACTAGACGCCCCGGATGGTCCCCTCGGTCGCGGCTACCCGGCGGCGTCGATCTTGCGTTGCAGCTTGTTCATCCCGGCCAGCCACCGGTCGGTGTCGCCGGCACGGGCGGCGTAGTAGCCGGCGACCTCCGGGTGCGGCAGCAGCAGGAATCGGCCGTCGGCAAGCCCGTCGGCGACGGTGTCGGCCACCTCGGCCGGCTCGATCGCGGTGCCGGCGAGCACCACGTCTCCTGCAGAGCCGGTGTCCCGGAGCATCTCGGTGCGGACGCCCTGCGGGCACAGCGCATGCGCCGTCACACCCCGATGCCGGTAGGATGCCGACAACCATTCGGCGTGCGCCAGCGCGGCGTGCTTTGTCACCGAGTACGGCGCGCTGCCCAGCATGGACAGCAGCCCTGCGGCGGAAACCGTGGCAAGGAAGTGCCCGCGGCCGCGGTCCAACCAGCCTGGCAGCAGCGCCCGCGCGGCACGCACGTGCGCCATCACGTTGACCTCCCACGCCAATTCCCAGTCCCGCTCTGGTGCTTCCGGCCCGCCGGCGGGAGCGACGCCGGCGTTGGCGCAGTACATGTCGACCGCGCCGAGTTCGGTGCGCGCCGCGGAAAGCAACTCCTCGATGCCCGACTCGCTCGCGGCGTTTCCCGGCACGGCGGGCACCCCGAGCTCGCCGGCCACCCCGCGCACGGCCTCGGCGTCCAGATCGTTCAGGACCAGCCTCGCGCCCCGATCCGCGAACTTTCGAGCCAGCGCCTCGCCGATACCGCGGCCCGCCCCGGTGATCACCACGCCGAGCCCGTCGAGCTGAATTCCGTGCTCCGACACCGCCTACCGCCCTCGGTTCGTTTTGTTGGGCCCGCTTCGGGCCACCCGATCCCGGTCATCATCACACCTTGCCGTTCGCACGTCGATCAGGCGCCGGAGGAAGGAACGCAGGCCACATGAGCGCGCCAACGGACAGCGATCTCTGGCCGGACGTGCAGCCGGAAGCGGCCCGGCGGCTGATGCTCGCCGGCCTGCAATCCTTCGCCGAGCGCGGTTACCACGCGACGACCACCCGGGATGTTGCCACCGCGGCCGGCATGAGCCCGGCCGCGCTGTACGTGTACTTCCCTTCCAAGGCGGCGCTGCTGTTCGAGATCAGCAGGACGGGGCACCAGAAAACCCTTGATCTGGTGGAGGATTCGCTCGCGCACCAGGGCAGCTCGACCGACAAGATGCGGTATTTCGTCCGGGTTTTCGTGGCTTGGCACGCGCGTAAACACACCATCGCCCGCGTGGTGCAGTACGAACTGCGCTCACTTCCGGAAGCCGAGTACGACAAGGTGCGCGCGCAGCGCAGGCGCATCGAAGACAGCGTGCGCCAGCTGATCGGCGACGGGGTGCGGGCGGGCGAGTTCGACGTACCGGATCTCAAGACCATGGCCACCGCGGTGCTCTCGCTCGGCGTGGACGTGGCCCGCTGGTACAGCGAGCACACCCGCAAGACGCCGGAAGAACTCGGCGCGGAATATGCCGAGCTGGTGCTACGCATGCTGCGCGCCGCATAGCGCCGGCACGTCGAGAAAGGAGCGCTGAATGCGCATCGGTATGCAACTGTCCTACAGCGGCGGGTTCGCCGAGACCGTCGCCGAGCTGGCTGACTACGAGAAAGCCGGCCTTGACCTGGTGACCGTGCCGGAGGTGTACAGCTTCGACGCGATAAGCCAGCTCGGCTTCATCGCGGCCAGAACCGAGCGGCTCCAGATCGCCGCCGGCATCCTGCAGATCTACAGCCGCACGCCCACGCTCACCGCGATGACCGCTGCCGGCCTCGACTACGTCTCGGGTGGCCGCTTCGAACTTGGCCTCGGCGCCTCCGGGCCGCAGGTGATCGAGGGTTTCCACGGCGTACCGTACGACGCCCCGATCGGCCGTACCAGGGAGATCGTGGAGATCTGCCGGCAGGTGTGGCGCCGGGAACGGGTGCGGTACGACGGTAAGCACTACCAGATCCCGCTGCCGGCCGACCGCGGCACCGGGCTCGGCAAACCGTTGAAGATCATCAACCACCCGGTACGCGATCGCATCCCGGTCTCGATCGCCGCGATCGGGCCGAAAAACGTGGCGATGACCGCGGAAGTCGCGGAGGGCTGGCAGCCGATCTTCTTCCACCCTGGCCGGGCGCGGGACGTATGGGATGACTCGCTCGCCGCCGGTAAGGCCAAGCGGGACGCCTCGCTCGGCGAGCTCGACATCCAGGTGCCGGTGGCCGTGGCGATCGGCGAGAACACCGAGCCGCTGCTGGACTCGGTCCGCCCCACGTTGGCGCTGTACATCGGCGGGATGGGAGCGCGCGGTAAGAACTTCTACAACGACCTCGCCTGCCGCTACGGCTACCAGGCCGAGGCGAAGACCATCCAGGACCTGTACCTGGACGGCAAGAAGGACGAGGCGGCCGCGGCCGTGCCGGACGAGCTGGTCCGGGCGGTGTCGCTGATCGGCCCGGAGGGCTACGTGCGGGAACACCTCGCCGAATTCGCCGAGGCCGGCGCGTCAACGTTGAAGATCACGCCACTGGGTGCCACGCACGACGACCGGGTGCGGATCGTCGAGCGAATCCGCGAACTCGCCGCCTGACGCCGACCCGTGGGTTGTGGCGTGACAACGCCGCGAAGTACTCACGGGCGGGTGGGGCGCAGGTCGACCTGGTCGATCTGGTCGGTTCGCTCCGCGGCGATCTCGTCGGTCGGGTCCTCGGCCCGCGCCGCGCCGTCGAGGGCTTCCGGGTCGTCGTCGGGGCCGTCGTCCGGTCCGCCGTCGGGTCCACCGTCGGGTCCGCCGTCCGGCGAGTCCGCGTCGGCCTTCGACGGCGGCTCCCCGCCGGCCCGTTGCCTGCCGCGGGTCAGTGCCGTCCAGCCCAGCCCGCCGGCCAGCGGGATCAGCACGAGCGTCGGCCACTGATAGCGCCAGGAGAACTCGAACGCGGACGAGGTGAGCAGCAGGGCGGCGCCCAGCCCGCCGACCAGCAGGCACGCCGAGCGCAGGTCGGACCGGCGGGCACGGCCGATGCCGAACATGCCCGCGATCGAGAGCAGCAGCGCCCCACCGAGTACCACACCGGGCAGATAACCCACGGTGAGCTGGTAGTTGCGGAGGAACGAGGCGATTTCGGGGTCCACCGAGATGGGCGGACCACCGAAGTCCCGGACCGCTCGTGGCGAGTCCAACCCCCACATCGGGTACTCGGTCTGGAACTGCCACCGGTACACCGGAACGTCCTCCGGCGCCGTTTCCCGCTTCAACGCGAAGTTCTTCATGAAGTCCCGGACGATCGGGCGGGCGACGTCCAGTGGCTGGGTCCGCAGCACCTTGTACGCGAACGACTTCGTCGTCTTGTCGAGGCCGCCGTACGCGTCAGCCAGCTCGAGCGCGCGTGGATCCCAGCCCTTGAGGCCGTGCGTGTACACGTCCACGCCGTACCGCTTGCCAAGTGGTTCCTTGGGGCACAACGGCTTCTCGGCCGGATTCAGGTCGAGCTTGGTGCAGTCCGCGACGGTGGCTGTCCGGCCGTAGAGCACCCTCGAGCTGGAACCGGCGAGACCCCACTCGCCTTCAATCGAGTAGAAGTAGCTGGCGTAGGAGAACAGTCCGAGCGCGAACCCGCCGACCAGCGCCGCGCTCGCCCCGATCCGCCGCAGCCATGGCCGGCGTTCCTCGTCGTTTCGCCGCCTGGCCGCGAGCAGCACGTACACCGCGGCCGGTACGACCAGCGGGATCGCGACGGACCGCGTGATCACCGCGGCGGCGAGCAGCAGTCCCGCGATCACCGTGGTGGGCGCGCGGGGAGCGCCGTTCCACACCAGCAGCAGCACGGCCAGCAGCAGCAGCACCTCGAAGATGAGATCGGACATGATGTTGTGTTCGATCTGCACCTGATAGGCGTCCAGCAGCACAGGGGCGCTGGCCACCGCCGCCACCCAGGTGCGCGCACCGCGCCGGACCAGCAGCAGGTAGACCCCCAGTGCGAGGCCGAGCCCGAGCACATGCTGGACGAGCACGACGCCCTGCAGCGAGTGGGTCACGAACAGGGTGGGTTTGAGCAGGAACAGCTGATATCCAATGGGGTTCAGCTGGGTTGGGTCGAGCTCCTTGAGGTTGTACAGATAGCGAAAGGAGTCGATGTACAGCAACGCCGGCGCGTACGCCAGCATCGTGAGCCAGCGGAGCACCGCGCCACCGAGCAGCAACGCGCCAAACAACCAATGTCGACGAATCAGCGCAACGAACCGGCTTCCGGACACGGCGGACTTATCGGCAGCAGGATCACTCGCGAGGATGTCGTCCTGATCCGCATTTGGCTGTCCCATGTGGATTGATGAACTCACTGTGGTAGACCGCGATGACGATCTAAGGCTAGCCGACGACCTTGTGGTCCATGTATTGAGCACCGGTTGTGTGCGATATGGACCACCGCCCGCCGCGTGCCCAGGTCAGTCCGTGGTGTCCCAGCCCTTCAGGTAGGCGAGCCCGAAACCGGCCAGCCCAGCGACGCTGGCCAGCACGAACGTCGGCGGACCAAGCCAGTCGACAACGCCCTCGACCAGCTCGCCCGAACCGGTGAGCAGGCCAGCGGCCTGCCCGAGCACCATGGCAAGCCCGCCGAGCACGAAAAGCGCGAGGCAGATCCGGAAACCGACGTCGAGTACACGTGTGATCATTTGCACCAATCTCCTTGCTTGCGGGCGGTTACCGGCGAAACCCCTAAACCGGGAGTACGCCAACCGCGACCAGCGAGCCGAGCACCAGGATCGGCACCACGTACCAGACGATCAGCGGAACGAAGGTGCGGGCCGGGTTGACCTGGGCGATACCACTGGCGATGTAGATCGGGGCCGCGCCGGGCGGCGACGCCCCCTCGGTCGATGCGAAGATCAGGATCGCCACGGCGGCCGGGATCGGGGAGATCCCGGCGGATATCAGGGTGCCGAACGCGACCGGGCCGACAGCGGCGATGGTGGCCGTGCTGGTCAGTGGTGCGGCCACGCCGACCACCAGCACCCCGACCAGCAGCGAGACCAGGAAAGCCGGTGCGTTCAGCTCGCCGAGCAGCACGCCCAACTGGTCGGCGAGCCCGAGTTCGGTGAGCGCCTCGGCCGCGGCGAACGCGAAGAACAGCGTCGCACCGATCACCGAGTACCGTGGCCCGACCTCGCCGAGCAACGTCCACCAGCCGCCGGCACTACGCGGCAGCGCTTTCCGGCCGAGCAGCACCGCGAGCACCGTCAACAGCGCCGGAATCCAGGTGATGATGCTGATCGCGTCCGCCGCGCCCTCACCTACCCAGGCGATAACGGCGTCCTCGCCGGCCCCCACGGTGAGCAGCACCGGCACCAGGATGCCGGCGAACACCAGAAGGCTGGTCCATCCCTCCCGAAACGACGAGCGCAGCGGCCGGATCAGCTCCGGATCCACCGCGCCGATCCGGTGCCGCCGCACGAAGTAGAACATCAGCAGCAGGCGATAGAGCAGCGTCCACGCGCCGCCGGCGAACAGTGCGACGAACAGCTCATCGGCGGTCACGAAGTTCGCCACCGCGGCCGATCCGGTGAGGATGAACAGCGACGAGCTCGGCGGGATCGCGATGCCCAGCCCCGCGTTGCCGGCGACCACCGTCGCGGACAGCTTCGGGCTGAAGTTGGACCGGGTCATCCAGGGCACGGTCACCGCGCCCACCGCCGCGGCGTTCCCCGAACCGGAGCCGGACACCGCGCCAAAGAGGCCGGACGCGATGGTGGCCACGTATCCCGCGCCACCCCTGCGACGTCCGAGCACCGAGTTGAGCATCGCGATCAACCGATCGACGATGCCGGTCCTGGCGAGCAGGAAGCCCATGAACACGAAGCTCAGCGCGGCGAACACGATCTCCTCGGTCGCGGCGGCCAGCAGGCTCGCCCACAGGATCTCGAGGGTCTCGCTGCCACCGAACAGGGCGACAACGACGAAGCCGACGATCATCGCCTCGCCGATGTTGCGTTTCAGCAGTACGTTCCAGATGAGAATCGCGGCGATGTAGCCGCCGAGTGCCCAGATGCCAAGCATGCCAACCAATCCACATCGTTGTCGGAGAGGAATTTCGTCGCGGAGAATGGGCTCCGCTATCTCGGCCGGCCGAGCTGCTCGGCAAGCCGGATCGTGCGGTGCGCGGATCGCACGATCGGTGCGTCGACGAAGCGGCCATCGGGTAGCGCGATCGCGCCGGCCCCGTCGGTTTCGGCGCCCGCCGCCGCGGTGACGACTTCGCGGGCACGCTCCAGTTCAGCCGGGCTCGGGGTGAAAGCCCGCGTGATGACCGGCAGTTGCCGGGGGTGCAGGGCACTGCGACCGAACATGCCGAGCGCTCGCCCCCGCACGCAGGACGCGGCGAGGCCGTCCGGATCGGCGAGGTCGAGGTAGACGGCCATCGCCGGGGGCGGCAGGCCAGCCGCGGCGGCGGCCACCACCACCCGGCCGCGGATCCAGTCGAACGCCTCTTCGCCGTGCAGCCCGAGTTCGGCCGCGAGATCGGCCTCGCCGAGCGAGATCCCGGCAACCGCGGGGTGTTCCGCGATCCGGTTGGCGTTTTCCACGCCCGCGGCGGATTCCAGCAGGCAGTGCACGGGTGGCGGTTCGGCAACACCGAGCAGCTCCAGCGCGAGGTCGACGTCGTCGGGCCCGGTGACCTTCGGCAGCCGCAGGCCGATCCACCCTTCGCGTACCGCCCGGTGCGCGCCGAGCGCGGCGAGGTCGCGGGGGCCGACGGCACCCCTTGGGTGGTTTACCCGTACCTGCACCCCCGGCCCGGTCTCGGCGAAGCCGGTATCGGTGCCGGTGCCGGGTTGGATGGCGGTGCCGGGTTCGGTGCCAGTGCCCGTACCGGTCAGCGTGTCCAGGAACGCGAGCACGTTGGCGCGTGCGGTGTTCTTCGCGTCCGCCAGCACCGCGTCCTCCAGGTCAACCAGCACCACATCCGCCCCGGCGGAGAGTGCCTTCGGCAGCAGCGCCGGGGCGCTCGCCGGTGCGTACAGCGACGTCACGACGGGCAGCTGCGGGGCCGGTGGACGCGTGTCGCCGGTCATCCGACGACCCCCTGCTCGCGCAGCGTGTCGATCTTCTCGGGCTGGTAGCCGAGCTCGCCGAGCACCTCGTCGGTGTGCGCGCCGAGCGCCGGTCCGGCCCAGCGGACGTCCCCTGGCGTATCGGACAGCCGGAACGGAACGTTCTGCATGGCGACCGTGCCGAGTTCGGCGTCCGGCACCTCGATCACGGTGCCCAGCGCGCGGTACTGCGGGTCGGCCACCACGTCCGAGACGTCATACACCCGTGCCACCGCCGCCTGTGCCTCGCCGAACGCGGCGATCACCTCGTCGGCGTCCCGTTCGGCGATCCACGAACCCACCGCGGCGTCCAGCTCGTCGGCGTGCTCGGCGCGCGAGCGGCCGGAGCTAAACCACGGTTCCTCCGCGAAATCCGGGCGCCCGACCAGCCGTACCACCCGCTCGGCGATCGACTGCGCGCTGGTGGAGACCGCCAGCCACTTGCCGTCCCTGGTGCGGTAGGTGTTTCGCGGCGCGTTGTTCGGCGAACGATTGCCGGTGCGTTGCGGCACCACGCCGAGCTCCCGGTACGCGGTGATCTGCGGGCCGAGCACGGTGAGGATCGGCTCGATGATGGCCATGTCCACCACCTGCCCACGCCCGGTCTGCTCGCGCGCCCGCAACGCGACCAGCACCGCGTAGGCGGCCGCCAGCCCGGCGATGCCGTCCGCGAGCGCGAGCGGTGGCAGGGTGGGCGGCCCGTCCGGCTCACCCGTCATCGCGGCGAACCCGCTCATCGCCTCGGCCAGGGTGCCGAACCCGGGCTGTCCTACCATCGGGCCGACCTGCCCGAACCCGGTGACCCTGGCGATCACCAGCCTGGGGTTGATCTCCAGCAGCCGATCGGGCGAGAGGTTCCAGCGCTCCAAGGTGCCGGGCCGGAAGTTCTCCACCAGCACGTCGGCTTCGGCCAGCAGGCGGCAGAGCACCTGCTGCCCCTCCGGCTGGGAGAAGTCGACGGCGATGGCCCGCTTGTTGCGGGAGAGGACCTTCCACCACAGACCCGCGCCGTCCTTGGCCTCGCCGTGGCCACGCGCCGGGTCACCCCGCGCCGGGTGTTCGACCTTGATCACGTCGGCGCCGAAATCACCCAGGTACATCGCCGCGCTCGGACCGGCGAACAGCGTCGCCGCGTCCACCACCGTGATTCCAGAAAGTGCCATCATCGCGATGCATCTTATAAGATGCATCCAATAAGGCAACCGTTGCTTTGCACGAGCTCGGGGACCTGCTCGGCTACCGTTGACGCCGACGGGGCCGGCCAGGGCCCCGTACGCCGAGCTTCGAAGGGGTTCCCGTGGTCGCACCCAGGCCCGCTTCCCCCGCCCCGCCAGGCAGCAAGGCCGACTACGTGCACGACGTGCTGCGGCAGGAAATCATGGGCGGGTTGCTACCGGCCGGCACATCGGTGCCGCAGGACGAGATCGCGAGGCGGCTGGGTGTGTCCATCACGCCGGTACGGGAGGCGCTGCGCAGGCTGGAAAGCGAGGGCCTGATCTCCTACCGCGCGCACCGCGGCGCGACCGTGGCCGAGCTCAGCCAGGACGCGGCGCGCGAGCTGTACCTGCTGCGCGGCGCCATCGAGGGTCTCTGTGCCCGGCTGGCCGCCGACCGGATCACCGAGGCCGAGCTCGGGCGGCTGCGTGAACTGCACGAGCGGATGCTCGGCGAACACCGGGCGGGTGCCCTGGAAGGCCTGGCCGAGCAGAGCAGGACGTTCCACGACCTGGTTGCCGAGGCCGGCGGGCCCGCGTTCCTCGCCGAGCACCTGCGCTCGATCTGGCAGAGCCACCCGGTGCCGGCGTCCAGCTCGCTGTGGCACGACAAGGACAACGCCGGCACGTTCCTGCGCGCGCACGGCGAGCTGCTGGACGCGCTCGCGCGGCGGGATGCGCGCACGGCCGAGCGCATCATGGTCGAACACCTGGAAATCGCCGCGGACGCGCGCGGCGCACCCCGGATCGGGACCCCGCGATAACGGTTCGAGCGGAAATACCTGCCCGCTCAGCGCGGCCTGAGATCCAGCTTCGCTCCGGCCCGCAGTACCCCCGGGGTAAGCCGGGACAGCACGAGCGCGACCTTCGCTTCCGGGGTCACCGGCACGAGAGCGGTGTTGTGCTGGACCGCGTTCAGGATCTCTCGCGCCACCCGGTCCGGGGAGAAGTTACGCCGCTGATAGGCGCGTACCGCGTTCACCCTGCTGGCGTCCTCCGCCGTACCGTCCAGCCCGACGAACCGGGTCGTCCTGGTGATATTGGTGTTCACCACTCCGGGACACACGGTGATCACCCCGATGCCGGACGAGGCGAGCTCCCCGCGCACGCACTCGCTGAGCTGATGCACCGCTGCCTTCGTCGCCGAATACGCGGCGAGATTCCGGGACGGCAGGTACGCCGCGGCCGAAGCCACGTTGACGATGCGCCCGCCCTCGGCACGATCCAGCATCTGCGCGGCGAACTCCCTGGTTCCGTGGATGACGCCCCACAGGTTGACGTCCACCACCCGCTCCCAATCCGAAACCGTGGTGTCCACAAAGGACCCAGCCACCGCGACGCCGGCATTGTTCACCACGACGTCCGGCACGCCGTGCGCCGCACGGACCCGTTCCGCGAAGTCCGCCATCGCCGCCGCGTCGGACACGTCCACGGCGTACGACGCTGCGTCCACGGTGAACTGCCTGGCAAGCGCCGCGGTGCGCTCGGCGGTGTCCGCGTCGATGTCCACGGCGAGTACGTCCGCTCCGTGCGCGGCGAAGGCCAGCGCGGTGGCACGCCCGATACCACTACCGGCGCCGGTCACCACGACCAGCTGATCGGCGAACCGCCCGGCTCTCCGCGAACCGGTCACCCTGCTGCGCCGCAGCGATCGCGACTCGGGGCCGCCGGTCACGTGCTCGACCAGCTCGTCGACGCAGCCGGCTACGGCCGCCGGCCGGGAGCGCGGCAACCAGTGCCCGCCCCGCATTCGGCGCACCCGCACATCCTGGGCCCATCGACCGACGTCGGCCTGCAGCGGTGCCGTCACGAACCGGTCCCGGTCGGGTGCCAGTACCTGTACCGGCACATCGGTTCGCCTGCGTTCCGGCCCGCCAAGCCGGGAAAGCATGTTGGCGCGGTACAACCGCAGCCCGGACACCGCGTCCGCGAGCCGCGGCGAGGTATCGGCCTGGCTGGCGCCGGGGCCGTTCTCCGCACGGTTCAGCCGCTCCAGAATCCGGCCCACGATGCCGAGTCGCCATGCCAGCTCGGGCAGCAGCGGGATCAGAAAGAATCCGATGTAGACAGACGAGGCGAGCTGCCTGGTGAGTTCGCGCAACGACCGGATGTTCGGGCGCAACCGGGAACGCATCCATGCTCCGACGTGATCGAGGCAAGGCCCGGAAATAGAGGTGAACGAAGCCACCCTGCCACCCAACCGCTCGCCGGTGACGCCGTGCCAGCACTGGATGGAACCCCAGTCGTGCCCGAGCAGGTGCACCGGACGATCCGGGCTGACCGCGTCCAGTACCGCGTTCAGATCCTCGACGAGCACGTCGAGGCGGTAGGCGGCGCGGTCGCGAGGCCGGTCCGACTCCCCCGCGCCGCGGACGTCGTAGGTCACCACGTGGTAGCGCTTCGCGAGCAACGGCACCACGTTGTCCCACACCGACGCGTTGTCCGGGTAGCCGTGCACGCACACGACGGTCGGGGCAGCGGGATCGCCGTACCGCCGCACGGCCAGCGTGACACCGTCCGGCGTGCTAACCCGTTCCGTGGTGGCCATGCCCGCATCACCCCTTGGGAATGTTGAATATCGACGGCAGCATGCTCGCGAACAGCAGATCTCCCTTGATCGAAACCTACAGTAGGAACTTCCTACTCCGTGGTAGGTTTCGTCAAGTTACGAGCGGGTGCCTGTTCCGCTGACCACTATTCGTCGTCAAGGTTCCTGGCTGTCTGAGAAAATGGACGCGTGCGTTGGATCGAGCTCGAAGGAGCGGTGAACGTCCGCGATATCGGCGGACTCCCTACCGAAGATGGCGGCCACACGATGCCCGGCAGGCTGTTGCGCGCCGACAACCTGCAGGACCTTTCGTCGGCCGACGTCACACGCCTAGTCGACGATCTCGAGGTACGCACCATCATCGATCTCCGCAGCCCGGCGGAGGTGACGGCCGAGGGACCGGGGCCGCTGACCCGCATCCCCCAGTTGGTGCATCGCCACCACTCCCTGCTGCCGGAAGCGGGCCATGCGACCGACGCGTCCGCCGACGCCCTGCTCGTGCGGCAACGGCGTGCCGCCGAGCGCTATCCCGGTGACCGGATGTCTTCCTTCTACCTCGGCTACCTCGAGGATCGCCCGGACAGCGTGCTCGCGGCGCTCCGCTCGATCACCAACTCACCGGGCTCGGCCGTGGTGCACTGCGCGGCCGGGAAGGACCGCACCGGCGTGGTCGTCGCGCTGGCCCTGACGATCGCCGGCGTTTCACGGGAGACCGTGATCGACGAGTACGCCGTCACCGGTGAACGGATCGAAGCGATCATGGCTCGGCTGCGCGCGTCACCGACCTACGCGGAAGACGTCGACCGGCGCCCGGCCAGCGACCACAAACCGCAACCGGAAACGATGGCCGCGTTCCTGACGCAGCTGGACGAGCGGCACGGTGGTGTATTCGGCTGGCTGGACACCCACAATTTCGGCGAACCGGAGATCGAGAAACTGCGGTCCCGGTTGCGCGGCTGATACCCGTCAGGCGCAGCCAGCTGTCGTCAGGCACAGCCAGCTATCCGTCAGGCACAGCCAGCTATGATCTCCGGGCGCACCGGGATCCGGGTGATATCGATGCCGCACGCGTCACGGATCGCGGCCACGACGGCCGCCGGGCACGACAGCAGGGCCGGCTCACCGACACCGGTCAGCCCGTACGGCGAATCGTCGCGGGGAATCTCCAGGATGCTCAGCCGAACCGGCGGCATGTCCAGGGTGGTGGGGATCAGATAGTCGGTGAACGACGGGTTCTGGATGTACCCGTCGACCACCTGGACCTCCTCCATCAGCGCCAGGCCGAGGCCCTGCGCGATCCCGCCGTGCATCTGGCCCTCCACCGCGGGCGGATTCATGGCCCTGCCGACGTCCTCGGCACACGCGATCTCCACCACTCGAACCAGCCCGAGCTCGGTGTCCACGTCCACAACCGCGCGGTGCGCCGCGAACGCGAACGCCACGTGACCGTCGCCCTGGCCGGTTTCGGGGTCGAGCGGGAAGGTCTGGCGGTGCCGGAACACCCGGGTTTCATCGACGTTCGTGCTGCCGAGGAGTTCGGCCAGCGGCACATCCGTCGCGGTGCGCTCCGACCGCACGCACTCGTCGGCGAGCCACAATTCGGACAGCTCCGCTCCGAGCGTGGCCGCGGCGATCCGCAGCACCCGATCGCGTACCGCTTCGCAGGCGGCCCGCACCGCGCCACCGGAGATCCAGGTTTGCCGGGACGCCGACGATGTGCCGGCATCCCCCACCCGAGTGTCCGCCGGCACCACGACGACCTGGCGCACACCGAGCTCGGTGCGAACGATCTGCGCCTGCACGGTGGTCAGTCCCTGCCCGACCTCCGCGGCGGCCGTGTGAACCTCGGCGACCGGCTCGCCTCCGCTGATCGACAACCGTACCCGCGCCGTGCCGTAATCGTCGTAGCCAAGCGACTTGCAGATGTTCTTGACCGACACGCCGTAGCCAACCCCGCGACGCACCCCCTCGCCATGCGTCGTGTTGGCCGCCCCGCCGGGCATCAGCACGTCGTCGCATGTGGACGAATCGGCCGGCGCGGGCGGCTCCATGTCCCGAACGCGCCGCAACAGCTCCGCCACCGGCGCCGGACCGTCGATGCGCTGCCCCGTCGCCATCGCACTACCGGTACCGACCGCGTTGCGCAATCGCACCTCGACCGGATCGAGGCCGAGCTCGGCGGCAAGCTTGTCCATTTGCGACTCGTACCCGAAACAGCTCTGTACCGCGCCGAAACCACGCATCGCTCCGCACGGCGGGTTGTTGGTATACACCGCATAGCTGTCCACCGACACGTTCGGCACCTCGTACGGTCCACACGCGAAACAGCCCGCGTTCGACGCGACCGCCCTGGACGTCGACGCGTACGCCCCGCCGTCCAGCAGGATTCGCGCGCGCACGTACACCAGACACCCGTCCGCGCTCGCGCCGTGCTCGTACTCCAGCCGCGCCGGATGCCGGTGCACGTGCCCGAAGAACGACTCCTCGCGGTCGTACACCATCTTGATCGGGCGCCCGGTTCGCAACGCAAGCAGGCACGCGTGCGCCTGCACGCTGAGGTCCTCCCTGCCACCGAACGCGCCGCCCACCCCGGACAGCGTGAGCCGCACCTTGTCCAGCGGCAACGACAGCACGTCGGCCAGCTGGTCCTGGTCGATGTGCAGCCACTGCGTCGAGCAGTACAACTCGACGCCACCGTCCAGCGCGGGTATCGCGAGGCAGGACTCCGGGCCGAGAAAGGCCTGATCCTGGGTGCCGACGTGGTAGACGCCGCGTACCACCACGTCCGCCGCGGGCTCCGCCGATCCCTTCCGGATCCGGTGATGTGCCACCACGTTTCCACCGTCGTGCAGGTCCGGACCCACTCCGGAAAGCGCCAGCCGTGGATCGGTCAGCGCGTCCAGCCGCTCGTACTCCACGGCCACGGCCTCCGCGGCACGGCGGGCGATCTCGGGATGATCGGCGGCGACAACGGCGACGGGCTCACCGACATAGCGCACCGCATCGTCCGCGAGGACCGGTTGGTCCCGGATCTCCAGCCCGAACCGGTTGCGGCCCGGCACGTCATGATGGGTGAGCACGCAACGCACACCACTCATCACCGCCGCCGCGCTGAAGTCAATCGACTTGATCCGCGCGTACGGATACCGGCTGCGAACCGTCGCTCCCCACAGCATGCCGTCCGCGTACAGGTCCGAGGAGAACGCGAAATCGCCGCGTGACTTGGGTATCGCGTCCGCCCGGATCGTGCCCGTGCCAACCGTGCCGGGCCGTGCCCGCTGGCCTGCCCATGTCGCCGTCATCGCCGCTTCCCCTCGGCACTCATCCGCACGGCAGCGGACCGGACGGCGTCGAAGATCTTCTCGTACCCGGTGCACCGGCACAGGTTGCCCGCGAGGGCCTCACGGATCGCCGCGTCGGTCGGTCTCGGCGAGTGGGAAAGCACGTCGTGCACCGCCACGATCAACCCGGGCGTGCAGAAACCACATTGCACCGCCCCGGATTCCGCGAATGCCTGCTGAACCGGGTGCGGGCCCTCGTCATCGGCGAGCCCTTCCACGGTCACCACGTCGCCACCTTCGGCCTGCCCGGCGGCGATGAGGCAGGCGCATACCGCGACACCGTCCAGATACACCGTGC
The DNA here is from genome assembly GCA_009379845.1 of Pseudonocardiaceae bacterium. GTDB lineage: Bacteria > Actinomycetota > Actinomycetes > Mycobacteriales > Pseudonocardiaceae > Tamaricihabitans. The sequence goes on from WHSZ01000047.1 coordinate 25,856, forward strand.
AGGAGCCACATTCACCTTGCTCGCAGGCGTTCTTCGTGCCCGGCAGGCCCATCCGCTCCCGCAACGCGAACAGCAGGCTCTCCGCCGGGCAGACGTCGATGTCGCGTCGCTGGCCGTTGACCGTGCAGCTCAACCGCATGACTTGTCCTTCCGATACTCCTGCCACGCCCACCTGAGCGATCGGGCGGCGAGAACCGCGACCGCGTGCCGGCGATAGGCCGAAGACCCGCGTACGTCGTCGATCGGCGCGCAGGCCCCGGCGACCAGCGCGCCGAATCGGGCCGCGACATCCGCGTGGATCCCCGACCCGCCGTCCCAGTCCAGCGCCCAGGACGCGAAGTCCTCGGCTTCGACGGCCCGGATCGGCCTCGGCGCGAGCGCACCGAGGCCCACGCCGACCCGCCTGGATTCGCCGTCCAGCGCGGTCGCCAGCGCCGCGACGGCGATCACCATGGCGTTACGGGGGCCCACCTTGGAGAACTGCTGTGGGCCCCGGCCGACCGGCAGCCACACCGCGGCCACCAGCTCGTCCGGAAGCAGCACGTTCTCCTTGGGACCGGTGAAGAAATCCTCGATCCGCACCAACCGGTTGCCGCGCACCGAAACCAGCTCGACGGTGCTTCCGGTGGCCAGCAACGGCGGCAGTGCGTCGCCAGCCGGAGAGGAAGTACCGAGGTTTCCACCGACGGTTCCCCGATTGCGGATCTGCGGTGAACCCACCGTGCGGGACGCGGTGGCGAGCGCGGGCGCGTGGCCGCCGAGTTCCTTGATGATCCGCGCATAGCTGACGCCGGCTCCGAGACGCAGCCAGCACCCGTCGCTCACCGACCACTCCCGCAGCTCCGGAACCCGGGTGAGATCAAGCAGCCCGTGCGGCCGCGCGCGGCGGAAGTTCAGCTCGACCATCACGTCGGTGCCACCGGCGAGCGGCACCAGGTCCGGTTCGGCGGCCTTCGCCTCGCACGCCTCGTCGAGACCTACCGGTTGGACGAAGCTGGTCACGTTGAGGCCGCCGCGGGTGCCGTCGCCTGCTGGTCGACCTCCTGGCGCTCGCGGAGGAACAGGGCCGCGACGAAGGACAGCACGCCGACCAGGCTCATGTATGCGGCGATCGCCAGCCAGCTTCCCGTCGCGTCGAGCAGGTAGGTGGCGATGATCGGTGCGAGCCCACTACCCAGCACGGTGCCGAGCGTGTAACCGATGGACATCCCCGTGTAGCTCACGCCAACCGGGAACACCTGCGCGAAAAACGTTGCCATGACCCCGTAGTTCGCGGCGTACGGCACGAACATCACCAGGAACCCGAGCATCATCAACGCGACGTTTCCGGTCTCGAGCAAGCCGAACCACAGGTATGGCGTGACGATCATGCCCAGTACCCCGGCGAGGAAGATGTGCTTGCGGCTGACCCGGTCGGACAGCCAACCGAAGAACGGGATCGCGATGATCGTCAACACGTTCACCCCGAGCACCAGGCCAAGCATGAGGCTGTCGCTCGCGCCGATCTGACTCTCGCCGTAGGTCAACGAGAACACCGTGCCCACGTAGAACGTGGCGCCCGCGGACAGGTAAGCGAGACACATCAACGCCACCAGCTTGGGATGCCTGCGCAGCACCTCGGCCACCGGAACCTTGCGCACCGCACCGGTTTTCTTGACCGCCTCGAAATCCGGGCTCTCCGCCAGCCGGACGCGAATGAACAGCCCGATCGCCACCAGCACCGCGCTCAGCAGGAACGGCACCCGCCAGCCCCACGCCACGAACTGCTCGTCCGGCAGCTGCGTGACGATCAGGAACACCAGGTTCGCCAGCAACAGTCCCCATCCCGCGCCGGTGTTCACCACCGCACCGAAGAAGCCGCGCCGGCGCCGATCGGCATGCTCCACGCTCATCAGCACCGCACCGCTGTACTCGCCGCCGAGGGAGAAACCCTGGATCAGCCTGGCGAGCACCAGCAGCAGCGGCGCGGCGACACCGATCGCGCTGTACGGCGGCAGCAACCCGATGGCGAAGGTGGCCGTGCCCATCATCGTGAGGGTCAGTACCAGCATCGACTTGCGGCCGAGCCGGTCCCCGAAGTGCCCGAACACCACACCGCCGATCGGCCGGGCGACGAACGCGATGGCGAACGTCGACAGTGCGATCAGGGTGCCCACCAGCGGATCGAAGTCCGGGAAGAACAGCTCGTTGAACACCAGCGACGCCGCGGTGCCGTAGATGAAGAACTCGTACCACTCGACCGTGCTGCCGATCAGGCTGGAAATCAGCACCTTGCGGGCGTGGGCGGCCGAGCTGCGATGGGTTGCCGCGCTCATGGGCACCTCCGTGGTGGATGCGGGCTATTCGGCGCCGGTGACGCCGCAAAACGAGGTCACGGTGTCACGCAGAATCCGCTCCTCTGCGTACAAATAGGACAGTCGAAGGAAGTCGTCGCCGAGCAAGTCCCCCTCGTCGGGCACTCCGAACATCACGGTCGGGACGCCGCGGGCCGTCGGGCCGCCGGCGTCGAAACTGCCCCCGTAGACGGAATGCTTCGCCGGCTGCCCGAGCTCGTCGCGCACCGCGTCGTTCAGCGAATCGAGCAACGTGGCCCGCTCGGCCGGAAACAGCGCGGGCAGCATCGTCACACCCGGCTCGACGGTGACGTCGCATCCGCCGGTTGCCACGTCGTCGAGCGCCGCGCGCAACTCGGTGGCGGTGCCGGCCGGATCGGTGCCCGGCAGCAGCCGGCGATCGAGGGTGATCCGAGCCGACGCAGGCAGGGTGTGTGGTGCCAGCGGCTCGAAAACCACCTGGTACGGCACGATCTGCTCGTTGCCGAGCCGGGTATCGGCACGGTGGCCGACCTTTTCGTTGAGTTCCGCCACCCGGGTAAGGACCCGGTTTGTGACCTCGATGACGCCACCGTCCGGCGGCGGTGTGGATGAGTGCCCGGCCTGCCCGCGCACGTGCACGTACAGATCGATGCGGCCGCGGTTGCCGATGGACACCTCGAAGCCGGTGTTGAACAGCTGGATCGCCAGGTCCGGCGTGATCGGCAGGCCGTCCAGCATGGCGTCCGAACAGTCGTGGCTACTGCGCCCCTCGTTGTTGACGCACAGCAGTACCGTGCCCTCCAGGGTGACCGACGAGTCGAGCAGCCAGTTCGCTAGGCCAAGCAGGCAGGCCTGATGCGCCTTGTTCTGCGTGACACCCTGGCCGAACACGCACGGCTCATCGATGCCCAGCTCCACCGGCGTGCGAATCCGGCCGGACCACGGATCGCTCATGAGATTGTGGTGCTGTGTCGGCGTGTACGCGACCAGCGCGAGGCACGGGCCGCGTCCCGAACCGGAGCGCACCGCGAACTGGTTGCGCGGCAGGTCGATGATGTCCAGTGCACCCAGTCGCTCGAACCGGTGCCGCAACTGCCGGACGTAGTCGACCAGCAGCGGATCATCCGGTTCTATCAGGGTGTCCGCGCCGAGCGGGACAGCCGACGGAATCCTGGCGAGATCCACAATGGACTCGCGGGTGAGGCGGCTCATCGCGCGCCCTCCGCGCCGACTTCCCTCGCACGTGGCAGTACCTCGTCGCCGAATGTCTCGATCAGCTCGTACGGCAGCGTGTAGTTCCCCACATGTCGCAGGTAGAACCCGGTGGCTCCGATCTCGATAGCGCGCCGGATCCGGCCAAGGATCTCGTCCACCGTCCCAAAGAGACAGAACGCCTGGGAGAATTTCACCGCCATCTCGTCGGTCACGTACTTGCCGGCATGCGTGATCGCCAGATCCCAGTCCTCAGCGTGCACCATGTCCGGGTAGACGTCCGGCACGGACGGTGGCGGCGGTAGCTCGATCCCGGCGAGCCGCAGGAAGTCCTGCCCGCCGATGCTCGCGATGTGCAGGCAGATCGGCTTCAGGATCGCGGCGTCCCGCTCGATGTCGTCGGTGACCCGGCAGAACGCGCCGACCGTGAACGCCACGTCCGAAAAGGACCGCCCGGCTCGCCGCGCACCGGCGATCACGGCATCCCGGGTACCGGCAAGCGTTTCCGGGGACACCCCGGCCAGCGTCAGCACGCCGTCCGCCAGCTCTCCCGCCATGCCGAGGGTTCGTGGCCCGCTGGCGGCGAGGTGTACCGGCACCTGGCCGACCGGGTCGCGCAGCTTCGACCGGCGACCGTCGTAGTCGTGGAACTCGTCGCCGAGCAGCGTGCGCAGCTGCTCGATCGATGCGCGCAGTTCGGTCAGCTTGCTCGGCCGCACGGACAGCGGCTTCACCGAGCTGTCCCCGGTTCCCACGCCGAGCAGCACGCGGCCGGGCGCCAGCTCGTGCACCGTGTTGATCGCCGAGGCGACCACACTCGGAAACCGCGTCACGAAGTTCGTGACGGCGGTGGCCAGCCCGATGCGTTCGGTGTGTGCGGCGGCAAGTGCCATGGTGGCGAAGACGTCCCGCCACAGCAGCTGCGAATCGGCGATCCACGCGACGTCGAATCCCTTGCGCTCGCTCAACTCCACGGCAGCGGCCACCTCGCTCGCCGGCACACACGGCGGGAAACGCACTCCGAAGGAGATGGTCCGTGAATCAACGACAGCGGTCATGCGGCATCGCTCCTGCCTGAGGTTCGACCCCGCGCCGGCGCGGCGCTAACATCGGGGTTGCCCCGTAATGAGTAGCTGGAAGGCTAGCCAACTTGTCTGACATCAGTCAAGAGACAGCGACGTCGATCGACAACCACGACCTGAGCGGGTCATTGGCCAGGCGTCCACTACCCGAGGTCATCGCCGAACGCATCACCGCGACCATCGCGAACGGCTCGCTGAGCGCTGGGGATCGGCTGCCGTCCGAACCAGATCTCGCCAAGCAACTGCAGGTCGGACGCACGTCCCTGCGGGAAGCGTTGCGCAAGCTGGCCACCCTCGGCGTCATCGAGGTCGTGCGCGGCAAGGGCACGTTCGTCTGCGAACCACCGGTGGACGATCCGACCACCGAATACGTCCAATGGGGTGTCGCCGAGGGGTTCGCGCTCACCGAGGTACTCGAGGCACGGATGAGCCTTGAGGCGACCGCCGCCGGGCTGGCCTGCGTGCGGGCAAGCGACGACGAGGCGCGCGAGCTACGCAGGCTGTGCGCGGTGCACGACGACGCGCGCAACGGCGCCGGCCTCGACGTGCTGGTGCGCACCGACGAGGAATTTCACGAGGCGATCGTGCACGCCGCGCACAACGTGGCGCTGACCGGCCTGTACAAACCGCTCGTGCCGGAGATGCTGGAGTTCCGGCGCCGCAGGCTCGCGTTGCCACGATTCTCGGAACGCTCCGATGATCACGCCTACATCGTGGAAGCCATCGAGCGCCGGGATCCAACCGCGGCGCGCCACGCGGTCATCCGACACCTGTGGATCTTTTACCAGGAAGTCCGTGCGGTGGCCGCCCCCACCGGAGACGGCGAGGGAGAACCACCGGAGACCGTGGACATCTTCCTGTAGCCGAGCGCGGCTGTCGCGTCCGGATCAACTTCCCGGCGGTCAACCCGCGATCGGTCGTGCGTCAACCTGTGGTGGCAGTCAGTTAATTGGTCTTGACCAATTATGGGGAGCTCAATAACGTGCTGTCATGAAACGTCGCTGGGCGGTCCCGGTGTCGGTGGACGCGTTCGACGACGACGGCCCGGCGTTCTCCGCGATGGTCGACGACATTCGCCTTTACGCCCGGAAACCGACTGAGGTGCGAGCACCATGGACGTCATCAAGGATGTTCTCAGTTTCCTCGCCGATAACATATTCGGTCAGGTCCCGATCCTGATCGGACTGATCACACTGGTCGGCCTGCTGTTGCAACGCAAGCGGATCGAGGACACCGTGGGTGGCGCGCTGCGCGCCACGATCGGTGTGGTCATCTTGTTCATCGGGGTTGAGGTGTTCACCGGCGGGCTGACCAGCTTCCAGACCGTACTGGCGAGCGCGATGGGTACCACCCCGCCGAAATCCGGGAACACGCTCACCGACTTCCTCGGCACGCACGGCGGTACCGTCGCGCTCGTCATCACCGTCGCGTTCTTCGTGCACGTGCTGCTGGTCCGGATCTTCCCCGCTGCTCGGTACATCTACCTCACCGGCCACCTGATGTTCTGGATCAGCGCGGTCACCGTCGCGATGCTGGTCACCATCGCCCCGGATGCCGACCAGCTGACGCTGGTGCTCTGCGGTGCCGGATTCGTGGCCGCCTACTGGACCTTGCAGCCGTTGTGGATGCGCCCGCTGATGCGCAGGGTGATACCCGACGATCGGTTCGGCTTCGCCCACACCAGCTCGCTGACCTGCGTACTCACCGGGGTCGCGGCCAGACCATTCGGCAGCAACGAGAAGCACGACACCGAAAAGCTGAAGCTGCCACGGCAGCTGTCCTTCTTCAAGGATGTCAACGTGAGCACCGCGCTGATCATTTCGGTGATCATGTTGATCGCGGTGGCGCTTGCCGACTCCGCGGTGGTTTCCGAGCAGGCCGCGCAGCTGGACGAGAACCTCTCGCCGTGGGTGTGGGGTCTGCTGGTCGGATTGCGGTTCGCCGGTGGGATCGCCATCCTGCTTTTCGGCGTCCGGATGTTCCTCGCCGAGATCGTGCCGGCGTTCAAAGGTGTCAGCGACAAGTTGATTCCCGGTACCAGGCCGGCCCTGGACGCACCGACCGTGTTCCCGGCCGCGACCACCGCGGTTATGCTCGGGTTCGTTTCGGCCACGGCGGTGTTTCTCGGATGTCTCGGCATCTTCGCGGCTGCCGGGTGGTTCACGCTCGTGCCTCCGATGATCATGCTGTTCTTCGTCGGCGGCGCCTCCGCGGTGTTCGGCAACGCGGTCGCCGGCTGGCGCGGCGCGGCGCTCGGCGGGGTGCTGACCGGTTTGGTGCTCGCCATCGGGCAGGCCATCAGCTGGAGCGCCCTCGGCGCGACGGCGCCGGAGCTCGCCACGCTTGCCGACCCTGACTGGTACGCGATCGTGTGGTTGTTCAAGGCGGTGCAGCCGATCATCGGTGGCGCGGCGATCTGGACGATTCCGATCGTGGCGCTGGCCGTGACCGCCGGCATCCTCCTGCTGCTCGGCAGGCGGGCGCGCCGGCACGCGGACCGCGATCTCGAGCCGAGCACGGAACCGAGCTGAGGACGGGCAGATGGCGTTGGATCGGCCGCTCGAGGTACTCACCGTCTGCGGGGTGGGGATGGGATCGAGCCTGATGTTGAAGATGACAGCGGAAAGCGCGTTGCGGGCTCTCGGAGTGGACGCGCGGGTGGAGTGTGTGGACGTCTCGACCGCGCGCGGCAAGCAGCCGGACGTCATCATCGGCCAGGACATGCACACCAGCGAGCTGCCCGAGCTCGCCCCGGTGGTGGTCACGATCAGCGATTTCCTTGACTCCGACGGTTTGGAATCGGCACTGCGGGAACGCCTCGGCGCGAAGGGATGGTTGCCGTGACGGCGATCGGGGTGCGGGACGCGGTACCGGCAGCCGACTGGCCGTCCGCGGTGCGCGCGGCAGCCGGGCCGCTGGTCGAGCTCGGTGCGGCGAGCGCGGAGTATCCCGAGGCGTGTGTCGCGATGGTCGAGCGGCACGGGCCGTACATCGTGCTGACGCCCGGACTCGCGCTGGTGCATGCCCGGCCGGAGGACGGCGGGCTCTCCGTGGGTGTGGCCGTGAGCCGGCTCGCGGAGCCCGTTGTGTTCGGCCATCCGGACAACGATCCGGTGGATCTGCTGCTGGCGTTTTCCAGCCCGGACGCCGATTCTCATGTCGCCGCACTGTCTACTGTGGCCAAAGCGCTCTCCGCTGGCCTGGCGGATCGGTTGCGCGCGGCGCGGGACGACGATGAACTGGCCACCCTGGTGAAGGAAGCGCTGACCGATGTCTGAGGCCACAAGGGATGCCATCCGTGGCCTCCTCGACAAGGTGGACACCTCCTCCGCCGCGGCGATCACCGATGCGGCCGAGCTGGTGCTGGAATCGGTCGCGGCTGGCGGCATCGTGCACGTCGCGGGCGCGGGCCACTCGCTGGTGATGGTGTGCGAGACGTTCTACCGTGCCGGTGGGCTCGCCGCCGTGCGGCCGGTGTGGGATCCGGCCGTGCTGCCGCTGACCGGTGCTCGGCGTAGTACCCGCGTCGAGCGCGAGGAAGGTGTGGGGCGCGAGGTCGTGCGGGCTGCCGCGCCGGCGCCGCCCGACATCATGGTGGTGTTCTCCACCAGCGGGCGGAACCCGTATCCGGTGGAGATCGCGCAAGAATGTGCGCACCGGGGTGTGCCGGTGATCGCGGTGACCTCGATCGCCGCATCGGAGCGCTCGACGCCGAGGGCGAACGGTTCGCTGGCCGAACACGCCACGATCGTGCTGGACACCGGCGTGCCGCCGGGCGACATCGTGCACCCGCCCGATGCGCCACGGACCTCACCGGTATCCACCATCCTCGGCGCGTACGTATGGTCGGTGCTGCTCGCCGAGCTGGACGAGCTGGCAGCCGCGCGCGGTCACACGTTGCCGCGCTGGACGAGCGCGAACATCCCCGGCGGCGACGAAGCCAACGCGGAGTTCATGGCACGCTACGGTGACCGCATCCCCGAGCTGTGAGCTTGCGATAGGGGCGTGGGCTCGCGGTAGCGGCCGGCGCGCGAACAACCGATGGCAACGAGGAGTTCAACGTGGAGCACACCGAACAGACCATCCCGGCGTTGTTGCAGCGCAACGCCTCCGAATTCGGCGATCTACCGGCCATCACCTCCCTGGACGATCCGGAGGCCGGCACGCTGAGCTGGGCGGAGTTCCGCGGCGAGATCGCGGTCCTGGCGCGCGGGCTGGCACATTTCGGGCTGCGCCCCCGCGACCGGATGTTGATCCAAGCATCCAGCCGGCCCGAGCACTGGATAGCCGACCTCGCGGCCGTGCACATCTCCGCGATACCCAGCACCGTGTACGCCACCCTGAGCCCGGAACAGATCGAGTACGTGGCACGGCACAGCTCGGCCCGAATCGTGGTGCTGGAAGGCGCCGAGCAGCTCGAGCGGTGGCGAGCAGTGCTGGACGAGCTCCCCGAGCTCGCGCACGTCGTCCTGCTTGATCCCGCCGCGGTTCCCGAGAATGACTCGCGGTTCGTCAGCTGGGCCGCGCTGCGCGCCAACGGCGCGGAGTTGCACGAGGCCGATCCGGAGGCCTTCGAGCGGGGCTTGGCGAACATCCGTCCGGACGACCCGATCGCGATGATCTACACCTCGGGCACCACCGGGCCGCCCAAGGGCGTAGTGCTCTCGCACCGCAACGTCGTCCACGAAGCGGACGCGGTGGAAACCATGCACGAAACCCCGATGCACCCCAGCAATATCGCCTACCTCCCGCTCGCGCACATCGCGGAGCGCGAGCTGTCCATCTATATCCCGATCTTCAAGGCGGGACACGTGCACACCCTCGCCGATCCCACCGCCGTCGTTGGCGCGCTCGGCAAGGTGCACCCGACGGGATTCTTCGGTGTGCCCCGGGTCTGGGAGAAGGTCGCCACCGGGTTGCGCGGCATGGTCGCGGGCGCCCCGGAGGAGCGCAAGGAGGCGCTCAGCGCCGCCACCGAACTGGTTCGCGAGGGCTACCGGTTGCGCAATGAGGGCAAGGAGGTCCCGGACGACCTCGCCGCGCGGATCGCCGAGGCGGACCGCACGGTGATCGGCGGGATTCGCCAGCTGCTCGGCCTCGACAACGTGCGGACCGCGGTCAGTGGTGCCGCGGCGCTACCCGTCGACGTGCTGCACTTTCTCGCCGGATTCGGTATCGAGATCATGGAAGTATGGGGGTTGAGCGAGACGACGGGCGCCGCCACCGCGAACACCGCCCGGAGCTTCCGGGCCGGGACGGTCGGCAGGCCAGTACCGGGCGTCCAGGTGCGCACCGGCGACGACGGCGAACTGTTCGTGCGCGGGCCGATCGTCTTCCCCGGCTACCTCGCCGAGGACGGCTCGATCCGGAGTGCCACGGATGCCGATGGCTGGCTGCCAACCGGCGACATCGGCACGATCGACGAGGACGGCTTCGTGACGATCACCGACCGGAAGAAGGAACTGATCATCACTTCCGGCGGGAAGAACATCGCGCCGACTCAGGTGGAGGGCCTGATCCGGCAGCACCCGCTGGTCGGTCAGGTCGCCGCGATCGGCAACGGCAGGCCGTATCTCTCCGCGCTGATCACCCTGGACGAGGAAGCGGTACCCGCGTGGGCGTCCGCGAACGGGATCGAGCAGTCGGATCCCGCGGCGCTCGCCTCGCATCCGCGGGTCCTCGAGGCCCTCGACGATGCGGTCGCCGCCGCGAACGAGCGCCTGGCACGGGCCGAGCAGATCAAGCGGTACCGGGTGCTGCCGGCAACCTGGACGCCGGAAAGCGGTGAGGTCACGCCCACCCTCAAGTTGAAGCGCGCGGTGATCGGTGAGCGGTACCGTGCCGAGATCGAGACCCTGTACCAGACCGGGGAGGCCCGCTGACCCATGCACGATGACCGGAACCTGATCGAGCAGCGGATCGAGCGGGTATTGCGGGAACGCCTGCGTCCCTCGGTGTACCCGGAGTCGATCCCGGCGGAGCTCGAAGTCTGGCACGCGCCGGACGAACCGGTTCCGGTCTCGGTCGGTCTCGCCGCGGACTACGCGCCGTGCCAGGTCGGCGATTGGTGGGGACCGCCGTGGGGCACCAGCTGGTTCCGGGTCACCTCGACCGTGCCGCAGGAGTGGTCCGGGCGCATCGTGGAGGCCGTCATCGATCTCGGTTTCGACAAGGGGATGACAGGTTTCCAGTGCGAGGGACTCGCATACGAGCCGGACGGCAGCCCGATCAAGGGCCTCAACCCGCGGAACACCTGGGTGCGGGTGGGCTCGCCGTCGTCAGGCGGCGAGCGGGTCGAACTGTACGTCGAGGCAGCGGCGAACCCGGTGATCCTCGGGCACCGGCCGTTCGTGCCCACCGAGCTCGGGGACAACCGAACCGCCGGGACCGAGCCGCTGTACCGGGTGGGCGGCATACACCTCGCGGTCTTCGACGAGGAGGTGTGGCAGCTCGTTCAGGACGCCGAGGTGCTCGATCAGCTGATGCACCAGCTCGGCACGGACAGTCCGCGCCGGTGGGAGATCCTCCGTGCGCTGGGCCGCGCGCTGGACGCCATCGACCTGCAGAACGTGCCGGCCACGGCGAAGGCTGCGCGGGCGGAGCTGGCCGGCGCGCTGACCCGGCCGGCGCACGCGAGCGCGCATCGGTTGTCCGCGGTCGGGCACGCGCACATCGACTCCGCGTGGCTGTGGCCGTTGCGGGAAACCGTGCGCAAGGTCGCCCGCACCACGTCGAACGTGACCGCGTTGATGGACGAGCATCCCGGGTTCGTTTTCGCGATGTCGCAGGCACAGCAGCTCGCCTGGATCAAGGAGCACCATCCGGACGTCTTCGCGCGGGTGAAGGAAAAGATCGAGGAGGGCCAGTTCGTCCCGGTCGGCGGCATGTGGGTGGAATCGGACACCAACATGCCCGGTGCGGAGGCAATGGCTCGCCAGTTCGTGCACGGCAAGCGGTTCTTCCTTGACGAATTCGGCCTGGAGACACGGGAAGTGTGGTTGCCGGATTCGTTCGGCTACAGTGCCGCTCTGCCCCAGCTGGTCACGCAATCCGCCTCTGGCTGGTTCCTCACCCAGAAGATCTCCTGGAACCAGGCGAACAAGTTCCCGCACCACACCTTCTTCTGGGAAGGCATCGACGGCACCCGGGTGTTCACTCACTTCCCGCCCGTGGACACCTACAACTCGGAATTCTCCGGGAAGGAGCTGGCTCACGCCGCCGGCAACTTCGCGGAGAAGGGCAAGGCCACCCGCTCGCTACTGCCGTTCGGCTGGGGCGACGGTGGCGGCGGGCCCACCCGCGAGATGCTCGCCAGAGCCGCTCGACTGTCCAATCTAGAAGGATCGGCACGGGTGGAGATCGAGCGGCCGGACGAATTCTTCCGCAAGGCGCACGAGGAGTACCCGGACGCACCGGTATGGGTCGGCGAGCTGTACCTGGAGTTCCACCGCGGGACCTACACCAGCCAGGCCAAGACCAAGCAGGGCAACCGGCGCAGCGAGCACCTGCTACGCGAGGCGGAGCTGTGGGCGGCCACCGCGTCCGTCCAACTCGGACACTCCTATCCGTACGAGCAGCTGGACCGGATCTGGAAAACCGTGCTGCTGAACCAGTTCCATGACATTCTCCCCGGCTCTTCGATCGCCTGGGTGCACCGGGAGGCCGAGCAAAGCTACGCGGCGATCGCCGACGAGCTGGAGCAGCTGATAACGACGGCCCAGCAGCAGCTGGCCGGCGAGGGCACCGAAGCGATCGTGTTCAACGCCGCACCGCACGCCAGGGACGGCATCGAGGCCGGGGGCGCGGCGACGGTGTCCATGCCGGACGGTTCGGTTCGGGTCGACGAGCGGGACGGCGGCTTCGTGCTCGACAACGGCCTGCTCCGCACGGTGATCGACCGGCGGGGGCTGCTCACCTCGATGCTCGATCTTACGATGGATCGCGAGGTGCTCCCGCCGGGTGCGGCTGCGAACCTGCTGCAGCTGCACCAAGATCTGCCGAACAAGTGGGACGCCTGGGACGTGGACGCGTTCTACCGCAACACGGTCACCGACCTCACCGAAGCCGACGAGATCGCGGTGTCCTCCACCGACTCGTACCACGTCTCGATCCGGATCGTCCGGTCGTTCTCCCAGTCCACCGTCACGCAGCTGCTGACACTGCGGGCCGGAGCGCGTCAGGTGGACATCGACACCGGTGTGGACTGGCACGAGTCGGAAAAGTTCCTCAAGCTCGCCTTCCCCGTCGACCTGCAGACCGACCGGTTCGCATCGGAAACCCAGTTCGGGCACGTCTACCGGCCGACGCACGGCAACACCAGCTGGGACGCGGCGAAATTCGAATGCTGCGCGCACCGCTGGGTACACCTGGCCGAGCCCGGTTACGGTGTCGCGCTTGTCAACGACTCCACGTACGGCCACGACGTGAGCCGCGCAGCGAAGAGCGAGGGAGGCGTCAGCACGACGGTGCGAGCATCGTTGTTGCGCGCTCCCCGCTTCCCCGACCCGGACACCGATCACGGCGTGCACCGGTTCCGGCACGCACTGCTCGCCGGCGCCGGCGTCGACGACGCGGTGCGCGAGGGCTACCGGGTCAACCTGCCGACCAGGGTGGTGCACGGTTCCCGGTCGGTGCGGCCGCTGGTGTCCGTGGACAACCCGGCCGTGGTTGTGGAGTCCGTGAAGCTCGCCGAGGACCGGTCCGGAGACGTCGTCGTTCGGCTGTACGAGGCCGCCGGCGGCCGGGCCGGTGCCCAGCTCACCGCGAACTTCCCGGTCCGCGGCGCGGTGTCAACCGATCTGCTGGAACGTCGCTGGCCGGATTCCGCCGCCTACGAGCTGACCAACTCTGCGCTGTCCGTCCACTTGCGGCCGTTCCAGATCCACACCCTGCGCCTTACCCCCGAGTAACGGGTATGTGCAGCTGGCCTGACGAACGGACTAGACCGTTTTAGTCGTATTTACGGTCTAGACCGTTCGCCAACTCGGCTCTAGGATCACACGATGGCTGTCGTGGGCAATGTCGTGATCGGCATCATCATGGTGTTCGTGGTACTCGGTGCGATCGCCGCGATCCGGGACAACACGCGCGGGCTCGGCAAGGAGTTCACCGAAGGGCTGCATTCGATCGGGCCGATCTTCATCCCGGTTGCCGGGATCATGGCCTCGATCCCCTACCTGTCCCGGTTCACCGAGTGGGCGATCGGGCCGATCTTCGACGCGTTCGGCGCTGATCCGTCAATGGCCGCCACCACGTTCATCGCGGTGGACATGGGCGGCTACCAGCTGGCCGAGTCGATCGCCGGGGACACCGGAAACTGGATCATGGCCGCGGTAACCGGGTACATGGCGGGCGCGACGATCGTGTTCAGCATCCCGGTCGGGCTGGCCATGCTGCAGACCAGGGACCACAAGTACATGGCGCTCGGCGTGATGTCCGGAATCCTCACCGTGCCGGTCGGAGTCTTCATCACCACCAGCATCCTGGCGTTGAACAGCACCGCACTGCGCGGCGAGGTGTCCACCGACGCGCCGGCCGACTACACTTTCGCGCTGCCGTGGTCGTCGATCCTGCTCAACCTGGTGCCACTTGCCATCGTGGTGGTGCTGATCGCGCTGGGCCTGCGGTTCGTGCCCAAGCTGATGGTGACCGCGTTCATCTGGATGGGCAAGGTGCTCGACGCGGTGCTGAAGATCGTGCTCGCGTTGTCCATTGTGGAATACTTCACCGGCGTGTTCTCGAAGGTGTTCGGGGCGTGGGGTTTCGACCCGATCATCGCCGATGCGGAGGATCAGTTTCGGGCGCTGGAAATCGCTGGATACATCGGCATCATGCTCGCCGGCGCCTTCCCGATGGTGTACGCGATCCGCACCTATCTGGCCACGCCACTCGGCAAGATCGGCCGGCTGGTGGGCATCAGCCCGGAAGGATCGGCGGGGATTCTCGCCGCCGCGGCCAATGTGCTCGCGCTGTTCCATCTGGTGAAGACGATCCCGCCGAAGGACAAGGTGCTGTGCATCTCGTTCGCGGTGTGTTCCGCGTTCCTGCTCGGCGACCACCTGGCGTTCACCGCGAACTTCCAGCCGAACATGATTCTCGCCCTGCTGATCGGCAAGCTGGCCGCGGGCGTCATCGGTATCGCGCTCGCCGCATGGATCGCGGTGCCCACCGCGCGCCGGCTGGAAGCTCAGGACCGGGACACTGGCGTGATCGCCGAAGACGAGTACGTGCGTTCGTAGTCGCGATGCCGCGTTTGGTACCCAATATGTGCGAATAACACCGTCAGAATAGCGCTATGGGTACCTAACGCCTGAACTCCGAGTTGGTGTCGCCGACACCGGGTAGTCCGTTATTGACCAGGGCCACGGCCAGGTAACCGACACCCGGTGAAGGAGACAAATAATGGTGGACCAGGTCCAAGGCATGCACGACGTGCCGCAATCACAGCGTTCCACCGCGGAGCTCATCCGTGACCTCGGCGACCAAGTCACCAGGCTTATCCGCACCGAAATGCGGGTGGCCCAGCGCGAGCTCCAGCGCAAGGGCAAGGAGGCCGGCAAGGGCGCCGGCCTGCTCGGCACCGCAGCGGTATTCGGCCTGCTCGGCTCGGGCACCGTGGTGGCCGGCGGCGTACTGCTTCTCGGCCAGGCCGTCGCGCCGTGGTTGTCCGCCGTGATCATCGGTGCTGGGCTGCTCGGGCTTGCCGGCGTGACCGCGCTCGTCGCGCGTTCCCGCATCCGGGTTTCCGCGCCCCCGCTGCCGGAGGACGCGATCGACGGGGCGGCACGGGACATCGAAAGCGTGAAGGAGGCGGCCCGAAAATGACCTCGACCGAACACCGGAATCCCGAGCCGCCCGGCGGGAGCGGCGATCAGCTCCAGGCCGACCGGGAGCTAACGCGTGAGGAGCTCGCGGGCACCGTGCAGGCGCTGGCCGCGAAGGCGGACGTAGCAGGGCGATCGAAGCAGGCAGCGCACGACTACGTGCGGGCCGCCCAAGATCGCGCGGCCGATCTCGCGGTGCGGGTACGCCGCACCGGCGAGGCGTGGGCGGGCCCGCTGTGGATCCCGATCGCCGCATTGGCGGGTCCGGCCGCCGTCGCGGTTTCCGTTCTGGCGGTCGCGAAGTCACGTCGACCGCGCCGTCGCTAGCGTTACATCTATTCGGCCGGATACCTATCGTAGGGCCACCAGCGAGTCAGCAATTCCATTCGGGCGTCGAGCAATGCGGGATTCTGGAGGTCCACGATATGCACCCCGTTCCATCGCTCGAATCCGATACGCTCCAGCATTTCCGCAATTCGCACGCTGGCCAATTCGGCGGATACCCGATCCGGCGAAACCGGCAGAAAATCGGTCGGCGATACCCGGCAGGCGGCCAGCCGTGCGGCGTGCGCCAGCGTCCGCAGCGCGCCGGCGATGAGCGAGCCACCGAGACCGTGCCCCCGCCACAGCGGGGTAAGTGTGACGTCCCGCAGGATGACCATTCGCGGCGTGCCGGCGGCGATCCGGACATCGAGATCGGGGAGCAGCCGTCCCTCGGCCGTATCGATCACCGTTTCGGCGATGAACTCAAGCGCCCACTCCCCCAGCGTGACCGAATCCAGCAGGTTCCTGCCCTGGGTAAGGTCGGCGATCGCGAGCGAGATATCGGCAACGTGCCGCGCGTTATCCGGACACGGCCGGAACGCGCCGACATCGGCGGACACGTCCCAACGCTCAGGAAGATGATCCTCGTCATCGATATGCCACCACAGCCGCCGATGCCTCACGGTCAGCTCGATCGACAGGGGGTTGGCAGGCAGATCAGGCGCCATGGTCATACAACCACCCCGCTCCCTGCATTTCCGCCGTTTATCAACGAGCGATTCACATCGCCCGCCAAGGAGCTCGCCGCATCCAGTCTGACCGGCGCTGCCCGCCAGCCCATACCGCCAGTAGGTTAGGGAATATCCGGCGACACAACCCTGAGTTGTCTCGTCCCGAGACGGGGGTTGTGCCGTCTATGGCATCAATTCCCGATTACACGGTCACAGGCATACCCCTTGGCCCAAGTCAAGAACACCTCGAGGCCTTTCCTGTATCTGTTTAGCAAACTAGCTATGTGGTCAACGTTCGTACCAGATGGGCAGGAGAAAGCATACCTCGGCAACGCACCATATTCACCATCCGGCAACCACTCAAAAATAGCTGCCGGTGTCGCCGCGTAACTGGGCGCTAGCACACCAAGTAGGCGTGCGGCTACCGGTCCGTTGATCAGCCGGTCTGGGATCGCGCGGCGAGATCGAACTCCGCTTGCCGCATGATCTCCGCTCGCCGCGGCCAATGTGACCAGAAAGCTCCGGTATAGCCGAGGCCGGCCAGGCGTAGCAGAAAGGGATTGTCCGAGTAATTGTTGTCGTCGGGCGTGAGCCCGGGCAGGGTCGGCAGCATGACGCGGTGGCGATCGGCCTCGGGCACCAGGTCCCACAGTAGGTTCAGCGTGTTCACCCATCGGCCGTTCGGGGCGCGCACCGTCTCCGGATCCTCGGGCAGGTCCGGGGAAAGGAAGTACACGGGGCGGTGTTGGCCGCGCTCGTCGAACATGAACTGCCGCTCGTACTCGACGGTCGAGCAGCTCCCCTCCGGCTTCAGCACGATCGGCGTCGTGGCGGTGTCGGACTGCAGGCCAGGTACCGTGTCCTTCCCGGCACACCGCTGCGCGAGCCGGATACCGAGCGGCGAGTATGGGAAGGCCCGAATGCCAAGGCTGTAACCGACCACGTGGGCGTTCAGCGTGAGCGTACGTCGCACACACTCTGTGATCGTCTCGGCTGTCTCGCCTGGCATGCCGAGCAACACCTCGACCATCGTCGGTATCCCGTACCGTTCGGCGAGTGCGCAGACCGCGTGGACATCGTCGAAGGTGTAGTACCGGCTGCCGCCTGCGGTGACCTTCCACTCGTCGAGCAGATCGTCCCGGACATGGTCGGGAGCGAGGTTGATCCCGGCGCAACCGGCTGCCGCGAGCAGGGACACGAGTTCCTCGTCGAACGGTACGGGCTGCGCGTAAATCCACAGCCGGAGCCGGTGCAACGGCGAGTCGGGGCTGCTTTCCTTGCGGCGGACAACTTCTCGCAGCACGTTCTTGCTGTGCGTGATGACCAGATTGAACTCGCTGTCGGTGGTGTGCAGATCGTAAACACCCTGTGCGGTCAACGACTCCATCTCGTCGACGACCGCACGCACCGCGCGACGCGTGAACTGCGCGCCCTTGGCGTCCGGTTCCACGCAGTGCGCGCAGGCGAACGCGCAACCGTTCTTGGTGAGGATGTTGCCCAGCCCGCCGCCTTGGTAGTACTGAAGGTTGTCGACCTTCAATGCGGTACCGGAACGGCGGATGTAGCCGGTCGTCGAGTTGACCGGATGAAACGAGAGTGCTGACGGTCCGGTGCCGCGCCCACGCCTGACCGTCACCGGCATCGGGGAAACCCGATGCACCCGACCAGCCCCCTGGTTGACGATCAGGCCCGGAACCGAATTCGGCGGCTCTCCGCGCAGCAGGACGTTCGCCAGCCGCACCAGAATGTTCTCTCCCGGCCCCTTCACCCCGAACGGAATATCGAAATAGTCGACCAGTGCGAACGGCATCGAGGAGAATCCCACCCCGCCGCCGACGATCGGCGCGCCACTGAGCGCCTTGATCTCGCTGATGATATCGCGGTGGCTGTCGATGAAAACGCGCTGCTGCTGCGCGTAAATGGTGTCGGTGTTGCGGACCGTGGCCCCGATCAGTAGCGGATCGCGATCGACGAAGTACTCGCGCAGTACGTTCCGCCAGTCATCCCGGTGGAACGTCAGATCGACCACCTCGACGTCGAATCCGTCGCCTTCAAGCGAGGTGGTCAGAATGTCCAGTGCATAGGGCGTAATCGGGGGATGCACCATATTCGGATTGACGAGTGTAATCAGGCCCTTGCTCATCGAATTCTCTCCGGAGAATGCGGGGTTTCTCCTCGGGCTGCTCGGGACGTCCGCGATCAGCGGCGCCGGCGCGCGCAGCGAGCGGCCGCGTCGAGTTCGTCGAACGGGAGGTCGAGCGCCTCGCCGAGCCAGTGGCGCCAGTACGGCCCTGGCACACGCTTGCCTCTTTCCCAGCGAGCTACGTCGTCGCGACCAAGGCTTTCCTTCCCTGACAGGTCGACAAGCGCATCGGCCAGCTCATACTGGGTAAGTCCGCGTAGCTTTCGGGTACGTCGCACCAATCGCCCGATCGGCTCAACGCCACCGGATCCGGACGAGGACATCGCAGCGTCCCGTACTTTGAGCATGTTTCCCGACGGTAAAGCGGGGACCGGCACCGTACGATCCGTCAAGCGACGTGTTCTATCCACTTCGCGAACCCACCCCCGCGGACTTCCGTAGTGTTTGCTTCGGTGATTCGCCGAAGCGCTGCCGGTACCAGGCCGCGAAGCGGCCGTGATGGATGAATCCCCATCGGCCGGCCACCTCGCTCACGGTGGCCATGTCGGGCTGGGTGGCCCGCAGCTGGTCACGCACTCGCTGCAGTCGCACCGAGCGGAGGTACACGCTCGGCGAGGTACCCAGGTACCTGCTGAACGCCTTCTGCAGTGCGCGACTGCTGACGCCCGCTTCGCGCGCGAGTGTGCCCACCGTGTGGAACCACTCGGGATGGCCTTCCATCAGGTCGATCGCGATGTTGACCGAACGATTGGGAGCGGGTAGCCGCTCGCCTTCGAGCATCTTGGAATAATTGCTCGGCTGCGAGGCAAGCAGGCCCAGTATCAGATTCTCTTCCGCCTGCTGCATGGCAAGCGGATAGGACAGCATGCTGTCGGGACGGTTTAGTTCACTGGTCATGAACAGCAACAACTCATGCCAGGAGCGACCGTATCCGGTGCTGACGTCCATCCCGAGGGTGAACCTGATCGGCCACTGCAGCGGCTGACCGAGCATCTCACTCAGTTTCGCCTCGAGTGCCGGACGCTCGACCCGCACCGCGAGCAACCCGGTGTCCGCGGATAGTCGCATGCTCAAGGGTTCTGTCGCGGTCGCAACCGAAGCGGAGCCGAGCGCCGTCTGGACGTGCTGGGAACCACACTGGTACAAGCCTTTGCCGGTCGTCGGGACGTTCACGACATAGAATGATTCGGTTTCGCCGGGGTCGACTCGCACCTCGCCGCCGTATGCCACGTAGCACACGCCGACGTTCTTGAGTCTTCGGGCGTGTATCCGGGTGTCCAGCTGAGTGTCGCGCCCAACCAGATCCATCCGATGCGGGCAGAAAATGCGTCCAACCGTTTCCCTGGTGTGCGCCAGGTCGTGGGACCGGAAGACCTCATATTGATCAAGCGGTAAAGGAGTCATGGGCTTCGGGGTTGCCGGAGGGATAGTTACCTTGTCAGGCGTTCCCCCCTGCACCGCTGGAAACCGTCTCCGTCCACTTGGGGCGAACGAGCCGGGCCACCGGGCCAAACCGATTGCAATCGGCAATTTGCACTTCAGCGAACAAGGCTAGAGTACACCGGCAGAGACCGCGATGGCAACACTGTGGCGTGGTTCACAAACGGACGGCACTCGCCTCCTCTCGCCGGTGCCCACGTGGGCCTGAACAGCGGCGGAGCTGATCTTCGCCGGAAGCCAGCCAACCATCCAGTCTTGAACAGCTACCGCGCCGACGTAAGGGGCCAGGTCCGGTTAACTGGCAACCTCACGCAGTGCGGAGCGCCTGTGCTCAGGCGCGCGTTCCGGCCGAAGCCCGCCACTTCCCTGCTGTGCCGACGTTATGCCGGAAACGCCGCTGCCTCGAACGGGTAAAGCGGGCGCCTGCGCTCGTTGTAGATGAACCGTTCGACACCCATCGCGGTGATCCCGTCGGTGTCCACGACCACCAGCCGTGAGGCGATGGGCTCGTAGGCCGCGCGCGGCGAGTTGACGCCCTTGGCCACCACCACGCGGAACTCGTTCGGATCGACGCCGAGGCTGAGCAACTGTCGAAGGCTGCTGTTCATGACGGGCCTGGTGGTGAGCACCAGGGTGTGCCCGTCGGTGGTCTCCAGCGCGACGCTCGGGCCCATGTCGAAGAAGCGGAATCCGCCGTGTGTCGCGGTCGGTTCCTCGAACCGGCCGTCGCTGATCACCTTGATTTGCCCTGTGACCGCAACCGGGGATCCGGCCGAATACGAATGCCGGGCGCCGACTTTGAGCTGGACGTCGGCACCGATCCCCGCATCGAGGCAGTGTTGCACGGCGTCGGGGTCCCACAAGGTTTGAACCAATGACCGCACTCCGCGTTGCACGGCGGCGGCCAGGATAACCGTGGAATCTCCGGGTGCCCCGCCGCCGATGTTGTCGCCGACGTCCAACAGCACCACGGGGCCGCGCTGCTCTACCTCCGCGATGTCAAGAGCATCGTCGACGCTGGAGCCGTGGGCTTGCAGTTCGGCGCGGCAGCGCCAGACGGCGGCGGCCAGCTCCCTCGCCGCGGAGGTGGCTTCGAGGCGATCACCGTCGTGGATGGCGAGGCAGGACATGCCCATATGTGGAACGTCCGCGTAGGGAAAGCCTTCCACCACATTGGCGGTGAGCATGCCGGGTTGCCGCGCGATCTCCGCGGCCTTGGCCATGAGCTCGGCCATCGGTGATTCGCTGGTGTCCTGCCGCGCGATGTTCACCACGAGTGGCAGCGGAATCAGCACCTGCTCGGGCCGGATTTCCTCGCGTGCGGCTCGCCGCACCAATTCGGTACACTCGATGCCGCGTTCCCTGGCGTCGACGTGCGGATTCGTGTGATACACGAGCGTGACGGTGAGTGCGTTGACGAGTCGCCGTGAAACGTTGGCGTGCAAGTCGAGTACGGCTCCCACCGGCACGTCCGGCCCGACGATGTGCCGAATCCGGTTGGCGATTTCCGCGTCGGCGTCCGGAATGTGCTCGGCGACGGCGGCGCCGTGCAGTGCCAGCAGCACGCCGTCCCACGGCCCCTGATCGACCAGCTCGCTCAGCATCTCACCGACAAGCGATTCGAATGCGTCCTTGGTTATCGGGCCCACCGGATTGACGAAAGCGAACAGCAGCGGGACAACGTCGACGCCGAACTGTTCACCGCCGGCAAGGAAACCACCCAGCGTGGCGGCGGATCCACCGTACTGCTCGATGATCTCCGCACCGCGCCACACGCCACCGTCGTTGAACATCTGTTGATCGGCGACAAGCGGGGAAAACGTATTCGCCTCATGTAACAGGCCGAGAGTCGCGAAGCGCATAGTACTGCCTTCCACTAGTTTCCGGCGTACGCGATTACATCGATCTCGAACTTGACGTGATCGTTGAGGCAGTTCGCGATCGTGGTGCGGGCAGGCCGTGGTGCCAGGAAGTACCGTGGGTAGATCCGGTTGTACTCGGGCACGTCGGCCGGATTGTGCACGAAGGCATTTACTTTGACCACATCGGACAACCCGAGTCCGGCTTCGGCCAGAACGCGCCGGACGTTCTCGATCGACCGGCACATTTCCTCGGCGAACGTGCCCGGCACGATGCTGCCGTTCTCGTCCAC
Organism: Pseudonocardiaceae bacterium; assembly: GCA_009379845.1. Classification (GTDB taxonomy): domain Bacteria; phylum Actinomycetota; class Actinomycetes; order Mycobacteriales; family Pseudonocardiaceae; genus Tamaricihabitans. Next base: position 48,018 of record WHSZ01000047.1, read on the forward strand.
AGAGGCCTGACCGGACACGAACACGAAGTCCCCTGCGCGGGTGTACGGCGCGAACATCTCGGTGTTGCCGTCCAGATTCTCGGCCGGCGTTTCCACGGTATCGGCGTTGGCAGCGTTGTCGGATCTGGCCATGTCACGCCCAATCGGTGAGAGTCTTGCCGAAACGAGTGAGGGCCGCGTCCAGTTCGTCCGGGCCATGACTGGCCGAGACGTACCAGACGCCCCGGTTCGCCACCCATATCCCGTGCTCGATCAGGGATGCGGCCAGCTGCGCGTACCGGTCGAGATCGAGTTGCTGCAGCGTCCGATAATCGACGACGTCGGCCTCGCC
>WHSZ01000006.1 GCA_009379845.1 Pseudonocardiaceae bacterium
ACAACCACGTTGCGGAACATGTGCCTGTTATGCCGAGCCCACCACGCCCTGATCCACAACAGCCACTGGCACATCCGGATGGCCCCCGACGGGCACCCCGAATTCCTGCCACCCGAAATCCTCGACCCCAAACGAAAACCCAGACGCAACACCCTCCACACCCAACTCTCCGGCGCAGCTCGCTAGGGTCGAGGTATGGTGCAGCAGACCACTCGTCTTGGGGTCCGGCAGGTCGATCTGGCTGATTGGCGGTGGTTATTGGGGGCGCTGCGTGCTCGGTTCGAGACCAGTTCGTTCGGGGCGGGGGCCGTGTTCGTTGCGGCTGTGGGGCAGCTTGCCGATGCGGTCGGTCATCATCCCGACGTCGATCTGCGTGCAGGGCATGTTCAGTTCGTGTTGCGCAGTCACGACGTCGGAGGGGTGACCGAACGAGATGTCCAGCTGGCCGAGCGGATTAGCGCGCTCGCATCCGACCAGGGGTTGGCCCCGTGCCCAGAGCAGGTACAGGTGCTGGAGCTGGCCCTGGACACGCCTGCGTCGGAAATGGTGCTGCCGTTCTGGGTAGCCGTTCTTGGCGGTGGTGAGGCAGGCGGCGATGTCGTTGACCCGGCCGGAGAGCTCCCGCCGTTGTGGTTTCAGGCGACCGACTCAACTGCACCCGATCGGCAGCGCTTCCACCTCGACGTCACGGTCTCCCCGGAAGTCGCGAGCCGGCGGGTTGCCGCAGCGATTGCTGCAGGCGGACACGTCGTCGACGACGGCCATGCCCCAGCCTTTATCGTGCTGGCCGACCCAGACGGCAACAAAGCCTGTATCTGCACCGAGCTGGGGCGGGATTGACCCCGGGTTTTCCACGCGCGAGTATCATCCGTGGGGCCACGTTCCGCGCCGGATACCGAGTATTGCGGCAGATCAGATTCATGCGGGGAGTCGCGGCGACATGAATACCCGATCGAGCAACGGGAAGCGTGGCCGGCGCAATGAATGGCGCGCGGGAAGGATCGCGGTTCCCGGCGGAGATCTCTGTTACGGCTCCATCGGGACAGGGCCACTGATCATCGGGTTGCACGGTATTCAGGGAACCTCGGCCGCGTGGGAAGAGGTGGGAAAGCTACTGTCCGGCAGCTATACGTTTGTAGCCCCGGACATGCGCGGCCGGGAGCCGTCCATCATCCCGGAGGAATCAGCTGGCTATGCCCTCCCGCGATTTGCCGACGACCTCGAGGCACTCGTCACCGAGATTGGCCGCCCGGCGATCCTGATGGGATGGAGCATGGGTGTATTCGTGCTTTTCGAGTATCTCCGCTGCGGTAACCACCAGCCGGATGGGCTGGTACTCACCGGGGGAAGCGCCCATCTGGGCCGCGCGAGATGGTTTCACGGCCCGGCGGTGCACGACGTTGAACGGGAGGCACGAGCCCGGGCCGCAAGGCTGGGCCTGGACCGCACCGCCGAACCGTACGCGGTCGCGGAAACCTGGTTCCACGTGGAGTCCAGCGATTACCGTGACCTGTTGCCAGCCATCAGCGCGCCGACGCTCATTCTGCACGGCGCCGCGGACGACGAGTGTCCACCAGAGCACGCTGAACTGCTCGCGGAACGGATTCCACACGCCGAATTGGAGATATGGCCGCAGGGCGGGCACAACTTGATGGCCCACGATCCGTCGCGTTTCGCGTCCGCGGTGAACAGGTTCTTTACCGACCACCGAGTTCGGGAGACCGAGCGGTGACGCGGTAGTACTCGTCGTCCTCATTGAGGAGTCGCTCGTTATAGGTCACCACCATGTGTTCGGCCCATTCACGCGCATCGAAGTCGGACGCCTTTTCGAAGCGGACAAGCCAATCATCCTCATCGCTGTCCAGGACGACCAGATAGGCCAGTTCGTCCTCCCGGACCGCGAGGCGGTCGTCGACCTGAAGCGACCTTTCGTGCGTCATGGGTTCCTCTCGTCGCCGATTCGTACGCGATATGTCGCATTCGTCAATAGGGTGTCGAAGTTAGACGCGAAGGATGACGTCGTCGCCGGTTACCTCCACCTTGTAGCGCCGAATCTTGATGTGTTCGTACGCCAGGCACTGGCCGGTGGGAACGTGATACTCCAAGCCATGCCACGGACAGACCACGACCTCGTTGTCGTAGACCCATTGCGGCTTGAAGTCCGATTCCCGATCGGCGGTCAGTGACCCGGTCAGAACCTTGGCTTCACACACCGGGCCGGTCTGGTGTGGACAGATATTTGGCAGCGCGTACAGCGTGCCTTTGATGTTGAAAACCCCGATCTGCCGCGCGCCGACCACGACGACTTCGTGGTGTCCTTCGGGAAAGTCTGATACCTGGCCAAGACGGTAGCGCTTGCGGCCGTTCTCGGAGTCGAGCTCGGTAGCCACTCGGAAGTTGTCGTTGGCCTTACGTACCAGTGTGTCCTTGGCGTGCGCCGACCTGTTTACCGTGTCAGTCATCGCGGTTACCCCTCCAGCTCAACCGTCCTTGCTCATCGGAGCTTCTTTCCTGCCGCATCGATACTCAGGTACCGCAGAGCGTTCTCGCCGAAGATCTTCTGCCGAGCCTGTTCCGAAAACGGGACCTGGTCGATCTTCATAGGGTGATCGAAGTCGTGATGTGGCCAGTCGGAGGCGAACATCGTCCTGTCCTCACCTTCGAACAGGTTGATCAGCGTGACGAGGTCCTCGAGGTTCTCCGGCTCCTCAATGGGTTGTGTACACATGTAAATCTGCTTTAGGTAATGGCTGGGTGGATATTTGAGGAACGGTACGTCGCGCCTGCGTTCCAGGTATTCTTTGTCCATGCGCAGCATCAGCCAGGGCATCCAGGACACCCCCGCTTCGGAGACCGCGAACCGGATTTCCGGGAATCGCACGAAGGTTCCGCGAGTGACCATGTCCACCAGATTGCTCATGATGGAAAAGGTGTGGCTCGTGGTGTGCCGTGCCAACTCCGTGTCGAAAGCGTGATTGTTGAACGGGAAAACCGGGTGGGTGACCGTCACGCTGTGCAGCAGGAGCGGCGTGCCGGTGTCCTGGGCGGCGGTATAAATCGGATCGTACTTGCGGTTGCCCCACAACACATCCAGTCCGGCACACGGTAGATAGGCGCCTACGACGTCGGGGTGATCCGCGTAGCGGCGGATCTCCCTGGCGGCATCGTCGGGATCATGGTTACACGCGACGATCAGACCGAGTAGTCCCTTTTCACGGGACGCCCATTTCTCCACGAGCCACCTGTTGTACGCCCTTGCGATGGCAGAGGCGTAGTCGACCTGGGGGAGTACCGGAAGCTTGAGCAAGTGGTCCGGAAAGAGCAACCCGAGGTCTACGTTGATCTGGTCGAGTTCGAGGCGCATCTGGTCCGCGGTCCACACCATGCGGGCGCCTTCGTGGGCAGTGGGCCACTTCGCCTGGTAGCTCCCGTCCGAAACACCCGGCGAGAAGCTCGGGATGTCCAGGTAGCTCTCCCGGTTGTTCTTGATGTTCTCAAGGGCGACACGCCAGGGCATGTCGGCGTATGGCGCCAACTCTCCTGGTGACTCGTGGACGTGTACGTCGGTGTCGACGATCAGGATCTCATTGAGGCCCTTCGGCATCGTGCGGTCCGCTGTGCGGGAGAGGGTTTCTGTCATGGTCGCACCTCATCTGGCCGAGAAATGGTTCAGTGATCGACTTCCAGGACACTGATGGCGCCGGTAGGGCATGAGCGCTCGGCCTGCTGGAGCTGGGCCGGCGTTGCGGAGGTGCCATCCACGATGGTCGCGACGCCCTCGTCGTCCAATTCGATGGCGCCGCGCGCGAGATGCACACAATTACCCGAACCGATGCACAATTCCCGGTCTATCTCCGGAATCGTGGACACCGTGCTTCACCTCCTCGTGCTGGCTGTTTCGACGAGCTCGCGGCGTGCGCGAGCGAAGACGCGGGGCTGGCCGACGACGAACACGCCAGCCAGCCTTCCGGAGCGGAAGTACCGCGCGACAAAGCAGTCCGGGGCATCTCCTTCGATGCGGATGTCATCCCAACTCGGCGCGTGGCCGGCCCATTGAAACCGGACGCCGTGCTGGTCGGACCAGAAGAACGGCAACGGCGCGAAGCTCTGCTGGTTGCCGAGGATGGCCTTGGCCGCCGCGGCGCCGTGCCGGCCGGCGGTGTCCCAATGTTCGACACGGCACAGTTCCCCGTAGTCGGGGTGCCACCAGCGTGCGCAATCGCCGGCGGCGAAGATGTTGTCCGCCGAACTCTGGCAGTACTCATCCGTCACGACGCCCTTGTCGAGGCACAGACCCGAACCGTCCAACCAGTCGATGTTGGGAGCCATGCCCACACCGAGCACGACGATGTCGGCGTCGACCACCGCACCGTCCGCCAGCGAGACCTCGAATCCATCTCCCTTACTACTGACAGCATTCGCAGGTGTTCCGGTTCGCACCGTGACTCCGTTGTCGCGGTGAAGTTGTGCCACCCGTGCCCCGACAAGGTCGCCGAGTATCGGTTCGAGCATCTGCGCTGCCGCCTCAACGAGCGTGACCCGCAGCCCTGACCGGATCGCCGCGGTCGCCACCTCGCCTCCGATGAACCCGCCACCGATCACCACCAGGTGACGGCCGGCGACCATCCCCTTGCGGAGACGTGCGGCGTGCTCCGCTTCCCGAAGGACGATGACGCCAGGTGCGTCGAGTTCAGGCGGCACGACGGGTCGGCCCCCGACACACAGCGCGAGGCGGTCATATCGCTCGGTGGATCCGTCCGAGAGACCAACGACCCGACTGTCGCGATCGACGCATTCGGCCCGGAGATCGAGCCGGAGGTCGATGTCCCACCGCTCGTACTCACACCGTTCGGACAGGGCGACCGCATCGGCGGTGTGATCGGCGAGCATGTCCTTGGAGACCAGCGTTCGGTCGTAAGGTGGCTGCGACTCACCGCTGGCGAGAGTCACCTTGCCATCGAAGCCGTCGCGGCGGAGTTCCACGGCACAACGATGAGCCGCGGTACCGCCGCCGACGACGATCACCTCCCTCGGTCGCGTGTCATCCACGGCGCGCGGCACGGAAGGCCACCCGGCAGGCGTCATCGTGCGACCTCTTCAAGCGCCTTGTTCTTGGTCTCCGGCCCGAGGAACGCGACGGCGATCGCACCGACGACCATGGAGAGACCGGCGACGGTGAAAGCCGCGGTGTGGCCCCAAGTACTCAACGCGAGAGGCACGATCAGCGGACCGACGAGAGCGCCGATGCGGCCGAAAGCGGACGCCGTGCCACAGCCGGTTGCCCGGAAGCGCGTTGCGAATACCTCCGGGGTATACGCATACAGCGCGGACCACATGCCGAAGTAGACGAACTGCATCGCGGAACCGACCGTGATCAGACCGGCTGGCGAGGTCTGCAAGCCGTATACATAGGACAGTATCGCGCTCAACAGCACGAAACCGATAACTACTGGCTTGCGGCCGATCTTTTCCAACAGGAACGATGCCGTCAGGAAGCCGGGTATGCCCCACAACGCCATCAGCAGCACGAAACCGATCGAGCTGGCGATGCTCATACCGCTGTCTGCCAGCAGCTTGCTCTGCCAAGTCGTGATGCCGTAGTAGCCAAGTAACACCGTGAACCAGAGTGACCATGCCATGATCGTTCTGGGCAGATAGCGGCGGGAAACCAGTTCGCTGATCGGGGCGCGTTGGACCGTCGATTGAGCGGGGATCTTGGTCTCGTCGACCGGCGGAAGTGGTTTGCGGTAGGCCTTCGCGACTTCGTTTTCGATGTACTCGATGGTTTGTTCGGCCTTGTCGAACCGGCTGCGGGATTCGTACCAGCGGGCCGATTCCGGAACCGCCCGGCGCAGGTAGAGCGCGTAGAGGGAGAGCACGAACATGATGACGAAAATGGCGCGCCAACCGAACGCCGGGACAACGAGCAACGACACGGCGCCGCAGGTGATGAAACCAATGGGCCAGAATCCCTCGAGGAAGCCGAGGTATTTGCCGCGCGAGCGGGCAGGAACGAATTCCGACAACAGCGATTGAGCGACGGGGAATTCCGCGCCCATGCCCACGCCGATGAAGAACCGGCAAACCAGCAGCGACGTCAGGTCCCAGGAGAAGGCAGCCACGAGGCTCGCGAAGCCCCAACAGAGCATGCTCGTGACGAAGACTGGGCGGCGGCCGAATCGATCGGCGAGCATGCCCGCTGTGCTGGCACCGACCACCATTCCCGCGAAGCTCAGGCTCGCGAGCAGGCCGGATTGCGTGCCGGTCAACGAAAATTCGGCACTGATCGGGTCCAGTATGAATGTCAACGCGGCCAGGTCCATCGAGTCGAACAACCACGCGGTCGCGATAATGAGGAAGAGACGTTTCTGATAACGGGTTAGTGGCAGCCGCTCCAGGCGGCTCGCTAGGTTCAGTCGCTCCTGAGCGGCCTGGCTGTCGAAGCCGGGCGTGGCCGGGCCGGTGATTTCCGCCATGGGGACGCTCCTGATAGTCGCCGTTGACTTACTCCGGAGATGCGTCGTTGGTGCGGCGCCGTCTGGGACGCATCAGCGCCGACGATGGCCACGTGTCGATCTTGAGTTGACGAACGAGGCACCGATCGTCGACACCGTGTCGATTATTGATATATCAGTTGCCGATGTACACTAGGCCACATGGCGCGGAACGTCAATGCTGAAGACGGTACCGGCAGGGAAGACGAGCCGCTCTCCCTGTTCGAGAGGGCCTATATCGCCATCCGCGATCAGCTGATCACCAATCAGATCCGTCCCGGTGCTCCGGTACGCGAGGATCAGCTCAGCAAGCAGCTCGGGGTCGGGAGAACGCCCGTGCGGGAGGCGATCAAACGCTTGGAGACCGAGCGTCTCGTCAACGTTTATCCTCGCCGGGGCGTCTTCGCCACGGACGTGCACATCACGGACATGGGCCTGCTCACCGAGGTTCGCACGCAGCTGGAGGGCCAAGCGGCGTTCCTCGCCGCCGCCCGCGCGACCAACGCCGAGCGACAGGAGCTACGGCAGCTTCTCGACGAGATCGCGCAACGCGGCCGCAATGCCGTGGACCAGATCGAGGTCGACAGCAGAGTGCACCGGACGATCTCGCGGTGCGCGCACAATGCCTTCCTGGAAGCGACCCTGGCCACGTACTACAACCTGATCGTGCGCATCTGGCATCTCTTCATCGACCGGTTGCCGGAGATCACCGACCACGTCGCCGAACTGGTGCCGGTTGTCAACGCGGTGGTCGATGGCGACGGGGAGCGAGCAAGGCAGCTGGTGATCGAGCACGTGATCGGGTTCGAACGCGCCGTGATGTCCACCCTGTAACCCGCTTCGGCGATGGAGGGCCCATGCGATGCCGTGCCGCGGTACTGACCGCTCCGCACCAGGACATGACGATCGAAGAGATCGAGATCGGCGACCTCGATCCGGGCGAGGTGTTGGTCCGCATCGGTGCCGCCGGTCTTTGCCACACCGATCTCGAGGTCATCGAGGGACAGCTGGCCTATCCGATGCCGATCGTGCTCGGCCACGAGGCGGCCGGCACCATCGAGCGGGTCGGCGCGGGCGTCGATCCCCAACGGGTGGGCGATCAGGTGGTGTTGTCCTGGAACCCCCACTGTGGACAGTGCTTCCATTGTGTTCGCGGCAATACCATCCTGTGCGAACCCTATGTCGCACTTGGCCCCAAGGCCGTGCCGTTCAGCGGGAAGGCCAAGCTCCACCTCGACGGCCGCGACCTGCACACGATGTTCTACATGTCGGCCTTCGCCGAATACGCCGTGGTCACCGAGGCTTGCGCGGTTTCGGTGCCACCGGAGATACCGTTCGACCGCGCGTGCCTGCTCGGGTGTGGAGTCTTGACAGGTGTCGGCGCCGTGACCCGGATCGCGGAACTGCGTGCTGACGAGACCGCGATGGTGATCGGCTGCGGAGCCGTCGGTCTCAGCGCGGTACAAGGAGCTCGGCTGGCCGGAGCGCGGCAGATCGTGGCCGTTGATCTTGCCGACGACAAACTCGCCACGGCGCGCCTGCTGGGGGCCACGCACGTGGTGAACGCGCACCACCAAGATCCTGTTGTTGCCGTACGAGAGATCACCGAGGGGCGCGGCGCGGACTGCGTTGTGGAGTCGGCTGGCAACAATGACGCTTTCCGCGCCTCCGTTGAGGCTTGTCGCGCAGGCGGCGCTGTCGTGTGGCTCGGAAAGGTCGGGATCAACGACGAGGTCGCGTTCAGGTGGGGCTCCTTGATGGGCGAGAAGCGCATCACCCGCTGCAGCTACGGAGGCGCGCAAACGGCCTCCGACTTCCCGTGGCTGGCGCGCAGCTATCTGGAAGGCGATCTCAAACTCGACGAGATGATCAGCCAACATCTCCGCTTGGAAGACATCAACTCCGGCTTCGACGACCTCCATAACGGCCGGACGATCCGGTCAATCGTCCAGTTCGAACACTGACACCCGCCACCTGGGACTCGGGCAGGCCGCCCGCGCCTCAACGGCTCAGGCGCTTGAAGCGGCGCACGGCAAGCGGCAGGAAGATCGCCGTGATGACCATCGGCCAGACTATGGCCGCGGCGAGCGCGTGTTCCTCGATCCAGAAGCCGCTCGCCACGGCCGGTGACTCGAAGATGTCCCGGATCGCCCCGGCTGTGGAGGAAACCGGGTTCCAGGCCGCGACCGCCCCCAGCCAACCCGGCATGAGGTCAGGCGGAGCGAACACCGAAGAAACCATCCCGAACGGGAAAGCCACGGCGAAGAGGTTCCCCGCGGCCTCGGTGTTCTGAACGATGAGCCCCAGAAAGATGCCGACGAAGATCAGCGCAAGGCGTAGCAAAAGCAGCAGCAGGAACGCCCCGAAGGTGGCTGCGAGGCTGCCGCCGGAGCGCCAACCGAGCACCAGCGCGATCCCCACCAGAATCGCCAGATCCACGGCAGCATGGATGATGTCGGCCACGCCCCGCCCGGTAACGACGGCGGATGATGCCATCGGCATGGAGCGGAACCGATCGATGAACCCCTTCTCCTTGATCATGGTTACCGCGAAGGCGGTGTTCATAAACCCGAAGGCCATGGTCATGGTGAACAGGCCCGGCATGGCGAATTCCATGTAGCCGGCTCCGGCGCCCTGCCCGGAGACGTCCATGGCACTGCCGAAGACGTAGACGAACATGAGCACCATGACGATCGGAAAGCCGAGCTGCCATGCGAACGTTGACGGCTGGCGGATCAGGTGCACGAGCTCCTGCCATACGATGCTCCAGCAGTCGACGATCGCCCATTTGACCCGGCCGGCCAGCGTGTCGTCCGTGTCTGGTGCGACGTTTAGTGTGGTCATACCGCGCTAGTCTCCTCGTCGTCGGTGGCGTGACCGGTGAGTTGCAGGAAGGCCTCGTCAAGCGTCGGCCGGCGGAGCCCGAGGTCGGCGGCGGTGACACCCTTGTTCCGGAGCTCGGTCGCGACGTCGGTCAGGGCCTGCACGCCGTCCGCGATCGGGACGGTGACCGCCTGGCGGGCTTCGTCCACGGTTGCCTCGGTTCCCTCGCTGGCCGCCCTGTTCGCCAACTCGGCGATCGCCGGCAGGTCATCGGACTCGGCGGCGACGATTTCCAGGCGTTCGTTGCCGATCCGCCGTTTCAGCCCGTCCGGGGTGTCTTCGACGACGTTCTTGCCGTGGTCGATCACTCCGATGCGATCGCAGAGCTTGTCCGCCTCGTCAAGGTAGTGCGTGGTGAGCAGCACCGTGGTCCCGTGCCTTGCCAGCTCGCGGATGGCCTGCCAGACTTCGCGGCGCCCTGCCGGATCGAGCCCGGTGGTTGGCTCGTCCAGAAAGAGCACCCTGGGCGCGAGGATCATGCTGGAGGCCAGATCGAGCCGCCTTCGCATGCCGCCGGAGAACTTCTTTGGTGTCTTGTTGGCGGCGTCCGCCAGGCTGAACTGTTCGAGCAGCTCATCGGCTCGTTTCCGGGCGGCTGCCTGGCCGATATGGAAAAGCCGGCCGAAAAGGACGAGATTCTGTCTGGCACTGATCGCGTCGTCAACGGCGGTCTGCTGGCCGGTGAGACCGATCCGGCGCCGCACCATCCGGGGCTTGCGGGTGACGTCATAACCGGCGACCTCGGCCGTACCGCCGTCCAGGCGGATCAACGTGGTCAGGATGCGGACGGCCGTGGTCTTGCCGGCGCCATTGGGGCCCAGCAGGCCGTAGACCATGCCGTACGGCACAGCTAAGTCGAACCCATCAAGGGCCCGGGTCTCCTTATATCGCTTCTGCAGTCCAATCGCACGGACCGCGTAGTCGGATGTGGGCACAGATGTCCTTCCGCCTAATCTGAGTACATCGTACGCAGAGTAGCGTACGATGTACTCAGATCGCAATCGAATTAGCTACGATCGGCGACACCATGACGAACGAGCAGCCAGGGACAACCGAGCAGCAGGGTCCGGCCAACTACCTCAGTCGCAGCATGGAGTTGCTCTGGGGTAGCAGAGAACGCCCGTCCCGCGGACCCAAGCCAGGGCTCACGCTCGATCGGATCGTGGAGACCGCGATCTCCGTCGCGGATACCGACGGACTCGATGCCCTTTCGATGCGTCGCGTCGCCCGTGAGCTCGGCGTCGGCACGATGTCGCTGTACCGCTACGTGCCGGGAAGGGCCGAGCTGCTGGTCCTGATGCTGGAAAGGGTGAGCGATCCCTCCGAGGATATCGACGAGGCGAAAGGCCGGGACTGGCGCGGCATTCTGGCGGTTTCCGCCCGTGGCACCCGGCGCGTCTACCTGGAGCACCCGTGGCTGCTGCAGGTCAACTGGACACGTCCGGTTTTCGGGCCGAACGTGCTGGCCGGCGTGGAGTTCATGATCGCCGGTCTTGCCAACGTCGGCCTCGACGACCAGGAACGGATCAGCGTGATGATGGCGATCGACGGCTACGTGACCGGAACGGTGCGCACCCAGGTCCAGTACGCGAGCGCGGCCGAGGAGAGTGGGGTCAGCGACGAGGAGTTCTGGAAGCTGCAGTACCCCATCCTCGAGCAGGCCATGGAGTCCGGCAGGTACCCGGCATTGGCCGGGTTGGCGGAAGACGCGTTCGACGGTGGCATGGAGGAGTCGTTCGAGTTCGGGCTGCAGCGGCTGCTGGACGGCATCGAGGCGCTGATCGAATCCCGCCGGTCGCGCCGGTGTTCCTGATCAGCCGGCGGCACGTCATCCGCGGCCAGCTGACCGGTTCGGTGAAGGGCTGAGATCCAGGCCTTCTCAGGCGGGCACGGCTGCCTTGTCGAGCGCGCGAGCCGTCAGGACCCTTGCCAGGTGGCGGCGGTAGTCCGGGGGCGCATGCGACTCGTCCGGTGGGTTCGTGTCCTCGGCGGCCAGCTCCGCTGCCTCCGCGACGGAAGCCCCGTTCGCAAGGGCTTCTTCGGTCGCGCGGGCGCGTAGCGGGGTGCCGGCCATGTTGATCAGCCCGACCGATCGTCCAACGGCGGCGACACCGACGATCGCCCAGTCGATGGCGCGCCGCGTGAACTTCTCGAAACCCCACCCGAGCCCGGTCTGCCGGGGAATCCGGATTTCGGTCACCAGCTCGTCGGGTTCGAGCGGCGTGGTGAACGGACCGAGGAAGAACTCGGCCGCCGGGACGCGCCGCTCGCCGCCGGGGCCACGGGCGACAAGCACACCGTCCGAAGCCAGGATCGCTGCCGGCAGGTCGGCCGCCGGATCGGCGTGCACGATCGAGCCGCCGACCGTGCCACGGTGCCGCACCTGCTGGTCGCCGACCGAGCCCGCGACGTGCGCCAGCAGTGGCGCGTGCTCCCGCAGCACGGTGTCGCGGTGCAGGTCGTGGTATCGGGACATCGCCCCGATCGCTACGCCATCGTCGTCCGCGCGGACGTAACGCAGCTCGTCGATAGGCGCGATGTCCACCAGTACCTCGGGGGCCGCCAGCCGGAGCTTCATCAGCGGCAGCAGGGAATGCCCGCCCGCGAGCAGCTTGGCGTCGTCGCCGTGCTCCGCCAGGACGCTGAGCGCTTCGTCGACCGTGGACGCGCGCCGGTAGCTGAACTGAGCCGGAATCACCTGTCGACCTCCTGACCTGACGCCTCGACCACCGCACTGACGATGTTGTGGTAACCGGTGCAGCGGCACAGGTTGCCTTCGAGCCCGTCGCGCACCTCCTGGCGGGTCGGCTTCGGGTTGTGGTCGAGCAGCGACACCGAAGCCATGATCATCCCTGGGGTGCAGAAGCCACACTGCAGGCCGTGCTGCTCGCGAAAAGCCCGTTGCAACGGGTGCAGCTCACCGTCGTCCGCGGTGAGCCCTTCCATGGTGGTAATCGCATGGCCGTCGGCCTGCGCGGCCAGCATCGTGCAGGACTTCACCGACTCGCCGTCGAGCAGCACCGTGCAGGCGCCGCACGAGGTGGTGTCGCAGCCGATGTTGGTGGCGGTCAACCCCGCGGTCTCGCGCAGGTAGTGCACCAGCAGCGTGCGGTCTTCGACTTCCTCGGCCACCGTCTGGCCGTTGACCTCGATCGCGACCTTCACTTCGCCTCCGCCTTCCTCGCGTCGCCAAGCGCCTGCCAGACCCGCACTGGGGTCGTGGGCATATCTATATGTCTGACACCGAGATGCGCCACCGCATCAACCACCGCGTTGTGCACGGCGGGGGTCGAACCGATGGTCGCGGCCTCCCCGATGCCCTTGACACCCAACAGGTTGCGCGTCGTGGGTGTCTCCATGTTCACCAGCTCGAAGTCCGGCAGTTCGGTAGCGCTGATGAACGAGTAGTCGGCGAGCGTTGCCGTGGTGGGGTTGCCGTCCGGGTCGTAGTTCATGACCTCGAGCAGCGCCTGTGCGGCGCCTTGCCCGAGCCCGCCGTGCCGCTGCCCGCGGAAAGCCAGTGGGTTGACCACCGGGCCGGCGTCGTCGACGGCTATGAGCCTGCGCAGTTCCACCTTGCCCGTCAGGGTGTCGACCTCCACGACCGCGAGGTGGGCGCCGAACGGAAAAGTCGGTGCGCCCTCGTCGTACCACTCGTCCGCGGACAGCTCACCCTCGCCGGCCCGCTCGGCGAGCTGAGCCCACGTCACCGTGCTGCTCGCCGGCGCGCCACGGACCTGCCACACACCCTGGTCGACGTTCAGCTCGAGATCGTCGGGCGAGGCCTCCAGCATGTTCGCCGCGAGCTCGCGAGCCCGCGCGATCACCTGGTCTGCGGCCAGCCGCATCGCCGAGCCACCCATCTGCAGCGAGCGGGATGCGAAGGTTCCGATGCCCTTGGGGACCTCGTCGGTGTCGCCGTGCCGGACGGCGATCTTGTCAAGCGGGATACCGAGCTGGTCGGACAGCAGCATCGCCAGCGACGTGCCGAGGCCCTGCCCGTGCGGGGAGCTGCCGGTGTAGGCGGTCACCGAGCCGTCCGGGTTGATGTCGACCCGGCCGCCCTCACCGCCGCTGTCGTCACCAGCGGTGACCTCGACATAGCTGGAGATGCCGAGGCCGAGCGCGACCGGGTCACCGCTGGCCCGCCTGCGAGCCTGCTCGGCCCGCAGGTCGGCGTAACCACCGGCTTCCAGCACACGATCAAGCGCGGTGGCGTAGTCGCCGGTGTCGTATGAAGCGCCGGTCGGCGTCTGATACGGGAACTCCTCGGGTGCGATGAAGTTGGCTTTGCGGACTTCGCCGGGATCCATCCCGATCTCGGCCGCGAACAGGTCCATCGCACGCTCGACGGCCGCTGTCGCCTCCGGCCGCCCAGCCCCTCGGTAGGCCGAGATCGGCGCCGTGTTGGTGGCGACCGCACGGCTGGCTGTTTCGACCCTGGGGAAGTGGTACACCCCGGAAGCCATCAGCTCGGTCAGGATCGGCAGGAATGGCAGGCGCGGGTAGGCACCGGTGTCCTGCACGACTTCCAACCGGAAGGCCAGCACGGTGCCATCCCTGCGGCCACCGATGGTGATGGTGTTCTGCTGTGCCCTGCCGTGCGTCATCGAGGTGAGGTTCTCGCTGCGTGTCTCGGTCCACCTGATGGCGCGCCCCGAGTGCCGTGCGGCCCACCCCAGCGCGACGACCTCGGGATCCGCGCCGACCTTGGCGCCGAACCCGCCTCCCACGTCCGGCGTGACGATCCGAACCGATTCCTCGCCGACGCCGAGCCCGGCGGCCACCACGGTCCGGGCGATCTGCGCGTTCTGGGTGGACAGCCAGACCATCAACCGGCCATCGTCGCCCCAGGTGCACGCCGCGCCGCGCACCTCGAGCGGAACGGGCGCCACCCGCTGGTTGACGATCGTCCGCGTGACGACGACTTCGCAGTCGTCGAACGTCTTCTCGTCGAATTCCTTGCCGTTGACCTGCATTACGTTGCTGCCGTGCTCGGGGAACAGCAGCGTCTCGTCGGCCAGCGCGGCGTCGATACTGGAGACGGGTTCCAGCGGGTCGTAGTCGATGTCGATCAACTCGGCGGCGTCTGCCAGCTGGTACCGCTGCTCGGCGAGTACCAGCGCGACGGCCTCTCCGACGTAGCGCACCACCCCGTCGGCCAGCCAAGACTGCGTGACCGGGTCCACCGGTGCCGGCGGGAGATCGATGTCCGCGGCGGTGTACACGGCGATCACACCCGGCGCCGCGAGCGCTTCCGACGTGTCGATCGACGTGATCCGGGCATGCGCGATGGGGCTGCGCACGAACATCGCGTGGACGGCACCGGTCAGTGCGTCCCCGCGAAGATCCTCGACATAGGTGCCGCCCGTTGTGATCAGCTTTTGATCCTCGACGCGGACCACTCTCGTGCCGGCGATGCTCATCTGGCCTCCCACTGGTGACTACACAGCAGATCATGCCGATCCTCGACCACGCACGTCCCATTGGGTGCGCTTTCTTCCGCCCGGCGGAAACTCCGTTGCGAGACCGTTAGTCACGTCGCTTGACGGAGCGTGTCGCGGCGAGCGCGGCCGCGAACAGGAACAGCACGAACACCGTGTAGGCGGCAATCAGGGCGGTGGTTCGAGCCAGATCGGCGGCGGCACCTAGTGAGGTGATGGCGCCGCCCGTTGCTCGTCCGAGCAAGCTGCCGAACGCTTCCGCGGTGATCACGGCGGTCGCGAGTTCGGGCGCGGTGAAGCGGGTGATATCCGCGTTCGTCGCCAGGATGTAGAGGCTGGGATAGGCGAGTCCGACCC
Source organism: Pseudonocardiaceae bacterium (assembly GCA_009379845.1). GTDB lineage: Bacteria > Actinomycetota > Actinomycetes > Mycobacteriales > Pseudonocardiaceae > Tamaricihabitans. The sequence goes on from WHSZ01000006.1 coordinate 15,179, forward strand.
CGACACCTGTCGCGGTCCACCCGACGAGCGCCGCGCCGAACGACGTGGAGACGAAGAGGGTAGCGGTCAGCACGGCGGTACCGGAGGCGGCGAGCGCGAGCCCGGCAGCTGGGGGCGGTTTACGGCCCTTCGTCCAGAGACGGGAAACGAGCAGGCTGGTCAGTGCCCACGCGAGCGGCGAGGCGCTCAGCACGATCGCGGCGTGCCCGCCGCTGGTGCGGTAGCCGTCGGTCAGCAGGATGGTGATCAGGCTGTTCGCCCCGAAGTATCCGGTCGCGAACAAGAGCATGGCGCCGAGTGCCGCCGGCGTTCCCCTGCGCAGCCGGATCGTGCCGGCCGGCATGATCGCGGCGAGACCGATGAACGCGACAGCGATGCCGGCTGTGGCCGCGGCCGCTGCCGGCCAGGACGCCATGGTTTCGCTGCCCATGGTTTCGCTGCCCAGCACCAGTGCGCCCACCCCGATGGGTACGAGCAGGGTCCGCCAGCGCTGGCGGGCCGGACCGCCTTCGTCATTGCCGGGACGCGCGGCGCGGACGATGAGCAGCCGTCCGACGACCACGATGGGAACGGGCACCAGCAGTGTCCAGCGCCAGCCGAAGACGTGCTGGAGCGCCAGGGCCGACGGCGGCCCGACGAGGGCCGGCACGATCCACATCGCCGATGACGCCGCGATGACGCGTACTCGCAGCGCCTCATCGAGATGCCGGATGGCCGAACTGATGCCGAACACGGCAAGTAACCCGCTCGCGAGCCCTTCGACGAACTGGCCAACCGCGAACACCCAGGCCGTGTGGGAGGTGACCGCCACGGCGGCGCCGCTGAAGTACGCGCACAGACCGAACGTGAGCGTTCCGCGCGCGCCCAACCGGCGCACCATCCGGGAGGCGAGCGGGAGCGCGACGAACAAGCCGAGCGTCGAACCGGCGACAAGCAAGCCGAGTTGATCACGGGCATGCAGATCGCGAGCCACCGTCGGGAGCAACGTTGTGGTGATGATGGTGGTTACGGCTGCCGCGAACTCCAGTGCCACGATGCCAACCCCGAGCAGCATCGCGCCCGGCGCGCGCGTCGCGCTCGCGGTGTCCATGTGTCCTCAGGTGTATAGCTCGCGGTCGAGCTGGTTGATCTGGACCCACACCCCGTCCGGATCACGCACCCGCATCGAGCGCCCGAAGTTCTGATCGGTGATCGGTTCCGGAGTGAACCCGGCTGCCCGCAGCCGAGCCATGATCGCCTCGAGAGGTTCATCGGCCTCGAAGGCCAATTCGCAGACACCCGCATCGTCGTCGCCCTCGTGGACGGCCAACATTCCGGACGCCGCGGGCAGTTCCGCCCAGCTGCCAGGCCGCGAAATCGAGCCGTCCTCGAGTCCGAGCGCACGGTAGAACCGCTTGGCCTCGGCGACATCGGAGCAGTAGCGGATTGGCACGATTCTCATGACTCTTCTCCGTCTTGGCGATCGAGCGTCCGCAGGTATTCCTCGAGCGCTTCCTGGACAAAAGCCGACAGTGATTGGTTCGCGTCAACGGAGGCGTGTTTGACGCGCCGAATCAGGGCAGCGGGCAGGTAGATGTTGAACTGCTGCTTCTCTGCGGCTACCATGACATAATGCTAGCATTCTGTCATGGTAGCTGGGAAGAATCCAGTTGAGGCGGTACCGCCGGGCCGTCGCGTCTAGCGCGTTGGCGGGTCGGGTCGTTCGGACCCGTGGCATGCCGCTTCGGGCGTGGCGGCGATGGGGATCTTGTCCTGGAATCCGCCGCGGATCAGGGAGCGGCGCACCAGATCGCTTGGCGCGGTGATACGCAGCCAACCGTCGTGCGCACGCGCGGTGTTGTGTGCCTGTGCCAGCAGGGCCAGGCCGGTGGCGCTGACAAATGTCGTGTGACTGAGATCGACGATGAGGCGCGGACATTCGTCGGTAGTGAGTGAGCGCGTCAGGCAGGCGCTGAGCTGGGGCTCGGTGTTGAGATCGACGTCGCCGTGCACGGCGATGATCATGCAGTCATGACATTGCCTTGCCAGTAGTTCCACCGCGTTCAGCTCCTGGCCTTCGTCCTGCTACTACGCACGGCCGCTGGCTGGTGGGAGGGCCATGTGCATCCGGACCGTTGTGCCGGTCGTCTGGTTGCGGATTTCGAAAAGGTCGCAGCATTGCCGTGCTATCCAGAGCCCGTGGCCTGAGACGGCGGATTGGGTTGGCGGGTTGTAGCCGGGGAAGGGTTTGTCGAATCCGGGGCCTCGGCTGATGACATCGCAGGCCAGGCGTGCGTCGGCGCGCCAGAGGCGGAGTTGGCCGGGACCGTCGCCGTGCTCGATGGCGTTGGTCGTCACTTCGCTGACAGCGAAGACGAAGTCCTCCGTACGATCAGCTGGCAAGCCGTGCTGGGTGGCCAGGTTGCCGACCAGCCGGCGGACGTCGGCCAGGTCCTCGGCAGCGGCGGCTCGCTCGGCCAGCAGTTGGCCAGGCTCGCCGAGTTCCGTTGTGTCGAGTACCGCGCCGAGCTCCGCCGGATCCGTGTAGTCCTCGCTGGCGATGACGCCGTGCTCGACGGAGTACAGCTGGGGGTGCGTTCGTCGTGCCTGTTCGATCTCGGCGGGGGCAACGCGTCGGGCGTCATAGAGACAGACCAGCCAGAGTGGTTGGTCGTTCAGCACGATGTTCATCGCGGCCTCTGCCCGGTGCCACTCGCGTCGCCGGAGCTCCCATGGCCCGTCGCACAGGGGTTCGCCGAGGGCACGTACCCGGTGCGCCTTGTGATGTTGGTGCACATACCGGCGGAACTCTTCGACGCGCTGGTCGGGCATGGCCACCCGCGGAGGCGATTCGTAGAACTCGATGCGATCGGCGTGCTCCCCGACGGCCGCGCGCACGGTCCGGATCGTGTCCTCGGTGGCGACGCACAGGACCGGTTCCCCGGCGCTCACGCCGTCCAGGGCGAACCGGCCGGCTGTGCTTGCCAATTCCTCCGCTGATCCGAACTCCAGCATCTGGTGAATCAGCCTGCCGGTATGTGCGCTGGGCGGCTGGCTCTGGCTGTCCGCCGTCATTAATCTCCAACTTCGCGTCGGCCCGTGCTTCGGCTTGTGCGGGCGCTACCGGGCTCGCGAAATAGCCGGCCGAGTCCCGAGGGGACGTCCACCCCGCATCGCGCGAGACACGCGAGATCCTATGCCACGATCAGCATGATCGCAGTCCGTTGCCACATCCAGGACTGGTCCAAATTGGACATCGTGCGGGGCGTTGCGGTTTACGGTTGTCCGCCGGCATCGGTCCAGCAGTCCGCGCCATGGCAGTGGCTGAGTTGGCGCAGTGTGGCGTGGAGCTTGGCTCGCTGCCTGGCCGGCAGCGTGGCGTAGGTGTTGGTGAGCTGGTGGGGATCGCGGCGGCGGTCGTAGTAGCTGCGCCCGCCGGTGGCGTACTCGACATAGGTGATCGCCGGAGTGCGCAACGCGGCATAGCTGGGCGGGTTGCCGCTTCCCCTGGGTTGCTTGTCCGGGTCGTCGGGATCGGTGTTGGGCCCGTGGTGTTCGACGAGCGCGGCGGATTTCCATCCGGTGGCGGGCTTTCCGGTCAGGGGCGCCGCGAAGCTGTGCCCATCGATGCCGGGTGCCGGCGGTGCTCCGGCGAGCTCGGCGAATGTGGGTCGGAGATCGATGTTTTCCACCGGCTGCGGCACCGTTCGCCCTGCGGGCACGCCAGGGCCGGTGACGACCAGTGGCACCGTCGTGTCCGTTTCGAACGCGGTTCGCTTGCCTGGCGCGAGCCGGTGCTGGCCGAGGTGGAACCCGTTGTCGGAGGTGAACACGATGTGCGTGTTCGGCGCTTGACCCGTGGCGCGCAGGGTGTCCCGGAAGCGGCCGAGCATGTCGTCGACTGCCTGCAACGATTGGGCTCGCTTGCGGTAGGAACGGTCGATGCTGGCTTGCTGCGCGGTCGGCAGGCGCGGTTGGTCACGCAGCCACGCTGGTTTGTCGGAGATATCCGCTTCGTTGAACGCGGGATCGCGCGGAGCGCGCAACCCGGGGAACGCATGCTCGTGGCGTGGCGCCGGGGTGGCGGGAACGTGCGGGACGTACGGCGCTACTTGGAGGAAAAACGGGCGGCCCGCCTCGGCGTTGCGGCGAATGAAGTCATCGCCCCTGCGGGCTAGGACGTCGGTGAGGTAGGCGCGAGGCCGCTCGCCGTGCCGGGTGATCCGGCCGTTCTCGTTGAGCGTGTAGTTGTACCCGTAGTAGCTGTCGCCGCCCACGACCCATCGTGTCCAGCCAGGCGGGACGTAGGGCCGCGTGCTGCCCCGCTTGTCGTGCGGGTAGTAGCCGTTGAGGTACTTGCCCATCAGCGCGGTCCGGTACCCGGCGTGCTGCAGCTGCGTGCCCACCGTTGAGGCCTGCTCGCCCCGATTGTGGAACACCGCGGATCCGCCGTCCGGGGGCTGATTGGTGATCACACCGGTGTTGTGCGGGTACTTACCGGTCAGCATCGATGCGCGGGACGGGCAGCACAGCGAGTCGGTGACCGTGTAGTTGGTGAAACTGACGCCATGGCGCTGCATCTGGCGCACGTGCGGCATGAACCGCAGCAGGCTCGTGTCCATGTCATCCACCATCACGAACACGATGTTCGGCCGCTTTCCGGCGGGGGAAGCTTCGGGCGGGCCGTTCGCCGTGCAGCCGACCAGCGAGGCGACCAGCATCATCACCATCAAGGGGCCGGTGACCGAGCGCGGCAACGACATCGCTCCCTTGTACGGGCGTGCACCATCCACCAGTGGCCGGGCAGCGCGCCGACCGTCTCACCGTCGCTCCTGGGATCCGGCCGTCGCCGCGACCACGGCGCCGCCTCAACCCTAAACCGCTCGCCGAGGTGGCTGGGTACCTGGCGTCAGTGCTCGTCGTAGTGACCGTTGTGTGCGGCGTGCCGGTGGCCATCGTGCACGTAGTCGACGTGGTCGCGGTGTGGTACCGCGACATGGCCGCAACCGTCACCGTGTACGTGCTGATGTCCGTCGTGGGCGGTGTGCTCGGCCGGTTCGCACTCGTCGTAGTGGTCGTCGTGAGCGCGGTGCAGGTGCCCGTCGTGTAGGTAGTCGGTGTGGTCGCTATGTGGAATGGCGACGTGGCCGCAGCCGTCGCCGTGCACGTGGTCGTGGCCGGTGTGTTCAGTATGCGCGGTGGTCATGGGCGAGCTCACTTCCTCCGAGATGACAGCCTGTATTCGATGCTCGAGTGCAACCGCTATGCGAGTGCTGGTCGGCTCCCGAACGTCGCAAAACATTAGCTTATGTGCATGGATCGCGCGCGCGTAATACGGCGATAGAAGACCAAATGCCACCAACGGATGACGATCTGCGGACCGCGCGGGGCTCGATGGACGCGGTATTTAGCCATGCTCGGTACCGCGAGATGCCGGTGCGGATTCTATCTGACAATGAAAATCGTTAACCTGTAAATATGGTTGGCGTGCAGGAGGATCGCCGTCGACGGGCCAGCGCGAGGGAGCGTGCGTTGGTCGCGGTGCTGGCAGAGGGCACGTCGTTTCGGCCGGTCCGACAGCTTCACGGCGCGCTGCGGCGGCGCGGGCTAACGATTAGCCTAAGTACGGTGTATCGGCGGCTGGCCGTGTTGCTGCAGGATGGCCAGGTGGACCTGGTCTACGGCGCGAATGGGAAGCTCGGTACCGGCTGCATCGGTCGCGCGGGCGCCAGCACCATCTGATCTGCCAGCGATGCCAAGACGTGACCGAGGTGGATGCCGGTGAGCTGATGGACTGGGTCGGCGACGTCGCGGCGTATCATGGCTTCTCCGACCTGGAGGTGCGCGCCGCGATTCTCGGTGTATACCGGATATGTCAGCGGTCGTAGCGGTCCTGTGCGCGGATGGCTCGCCAGGCAACGAGCACCGCGACGAACGACACGCCCGCGATGGCCAGTGCCAAAGTGGACAGCCCGGACATGAACGCCGAGTGGGCAGCCGAGGTCAGCCCCGCACGCGCGGCGGGTGGTGCCAGCTCGGCCAGCCGATCGAACTGTCCGGCGTCGATGGCTTGGTAGACCTCGGCGGCCCGCGCCGGGTTGACTCCGAGCTCGGCAAGTCGCGTGGCTGGTAGGTCGGCGTGGATGCGCGCGGACAGCAACGCTCCGAATGCGGCGACACCGCCGGCGGTGCCCAGCGGGAAGAAGGTGTTCGCCATCCCGGAGGCCATGCCGGAGCGGTGCGGGGGAACCACGCTGACGGCGGTACCGAGCAGGGGAGGGAAGGAGAGCCCCGCGCCGAGTCCGAACAACGCCAGTGCGGGCAGCGCCGCGAGCCACGAACCGCCCGGCTGCGCAAGCAGCAGCGCGACAGCACCGGCGCCGATCAACACGAAGCCGAGCGCGATCACCGCGTTGCTTGGCAGGCGCTTCTGCAGTGTTCCGGACACCGAGGCCGCGAGCATGATCAGGACGGTCATGGGCAGCAGTTGCAGGCCGGCCTCGGTCGGGTCGGAGCCGAGTATGCCTTGCAGCCAGAGGACCAGGAACGGCATCAGGCCCAACGTGGTGACGCGGGCGCAGAAGCTCAGTGCCATGCTGGCGGTGAACGACGGGATGCGGAACAGCCGGAGATCGATGAGCGCGTGCTCCCCGCGGTGGCGTTGCAGCAGCACGAATCCGGCCAGCAGTATCCCGCTGGCGAGCCATGCGGCGAGCACGCCGCCGCTGCCCCAGCCGGCATCCGGCCCGGCCAGCAACGCGTAAGTTGAGGGCGAACAGGCCGGCACAGGCGAGCAGGGCCCCGGTACCGTCGATGCGCGTCGAGGAGTCCCGTGCCGAGGATGGTTCCCGCAGCACGAGCACGGTGCCGATCAGGATCAGCGCCCCGAGCGGCAGGTTGATGAAGAAGATCCAGCGCCATCCCCAGGTGTCCACCAGCAGCCCGCCGAGGGTCGGTCCGATGGCTACGGCGGCACCGCCGGCCGCACTGAAAATCCCGATCGCGTGGTCGCGGGCTTGCCCCTGATAGACGCCGGCGATCAGGGCGACGGCGGTGGCCATTACCAGGGCGCCGCAGGCCCCTTGGAGTGCACGGAAAATTACCAGCCAGGTGGTGTCCGGCGCGAGTCCACACGCGAGGGAAGCAGCCGTGAACCCGGCGATTCCGATGCCGAAGATGCCGCGCCTGCCGAGCCGGTCCGACGCCGACCCGGCCGGCAACAGGAGAGCGGCGAACGCGAGGGAGTAGGCGTTGATCGTCCACTGTGCACTCGCCAGCGAGCTACCGAACTCCGCGCCGATGCGGGGCAGCGCGATCGCGACGACGTTGATGTCCAGCGTCATCATGACACCGGCGAGGCTTGCCAGCGTGACGGTCCAGCGGCGGGTGGCCCGGGTGACTTCGGCGTGGATCATGTCGCCTCTCGGATCGGTGCCTCGTCGGCGGGGCTGGCTGTTACCAGCCAGGTTGCGTCGACGAGGGTTTGGGCTGCGTCCGTTGTGGGGTTGTTCAGCACGTCGGTAGTGGACCCCGATTCGACGAGTGCGCCCTCGTGCAGCACGCCGATCCGCTCGGCGTGCTGGGCCGCGAGGGTCAGGTCGTGGGTGATCAGTACGACGGACAGGCCCAGCTCGTGGCGAAGCTCGTCCAGCACGGTCAGCACGCCCGCGGCGATATCCGGGTCGAGGGCGGAGGTGATCTCGTCGCATACCAGCACGCTGGGCGCGGCGGCCAGCGCTCGCGCCAGATTCACCCGCTGGCGCTGGCCACCGGAGAGCTCCGCGGGCCGCCGGTCGCGGTAGGTGCTGGACAGCGACACGAGCTCGAGCAGCCGGTCTGCTTCCCTGTCGGCATCGGGGGCGCGAAAGCCGCGCAACCGGCGCAGCGGGCGGCGTAGCGCATCGGCCACCGTTTCGGCGGGATTTAGCGCGTCCGCCGAGTGCTGGGCGACCAGGGCGATCCGTCGCCGCTGTGCGGGACTGCGCCGGTGAGCGTGCGGATCGATCCGGGCACCGTCGAGTTCGAGCCGGCCGGTAACCCGTTGCTGGAGCCCAACCAGGCAGCGAGCCAGCGTGGTCTTGCCAGCCCCGGAGGCTCCGATAAGCGCGAACGAGCCACCGGCTGGCAACCGGAAGGACACCTCGCGCAGGGCAAGTTGTCGACCGTGCCACGCGCCGAGTCCCGCTACCTCCAGCCGGATGGGACCGCTGCCCGCCGAGTGTGCCGATCCAGTAAGCGGAGGCGATGGCAATACCTCGTCCGGCGGGCCGTGCGCGGTGATACAGCCATCGTCCATACGTGCCACCCGATCCGACAGCGCCTGCACGAGCGCGTGGTCGTGGCTGATCAGCACCGCCGCGGTATCGGTGCGGCGGAACAGATCGTCAAGCAGCGACCGGAGCTGGAGCGCGAGCCGGGCATCCAGCCCGTTGGTTGGCTCGTCGAGCACCAACAACCGCGGGCGCCGCACGAGCACCCTGGCGAGCGCGACGCGCTGGGCCTGCCCGCCGGATAGCTGATGCGGGTACCGGCGAAGAAAAGACCGGTCGTCCGAAAGGCCCAACTCCCGCAGGATCGTGCCGAGCTCGGCGCCACCGGCTGCCTCCCGGAGCTGGCTGCCGATCCGGCGAGTGGGGTGCAGCGCGGACGCCGGATCCTGGCCGAGGTAGCCGAGGATCGAACCGCGAACCTGGCGGCAACCGTCGGTGCCGAACGGGTCGTGCCCCGCGATCTCGACGTGGCCAGCGACCCGTTCGAGCCCAGGGCGGACGTGACCAAGCAGGGCCAGGCCGGCCGTGGTCTTCCCGGCGCCGGAGCGTCCGACAAGCCCCAGCACCTGTCCGGCGCGCACCGTCAAGTCCACATTGGACACCACAGGCGTGCCGCCGGTGTCCGGTCGTATGGTGAGGCCGCGCACCGCTGCCAGAACGGGGTTCACGCCGCGCCTCCCCTGGCGAGCAAGTCGGCAATGCCGTCGGCGAGCAGGTTGACCGAGACCGTGAACAGCACCAGCAACACCGCGGGCGCGAGGAACGGCGACATGGTCAGCGTCGCGCCGTCCAGGTTCTCCGCGACCATACGTCCCCAGTTCGCCGCGGGTGCGGGTTGGCCGAGCCCCAGAAAGCCCGCTGTCGCGGTGAGATACACCGCCGTGACGAATCGCAATCCGGACTCGGCCAGTACCGGACGCGCGATCGCGGGCAGCACATCACGCCGGAGAATGTGCCACCAGCCATCACCGCGCGCTCGCGCGACGTCGACGTAATCCGCCCGAGCCACCCGGTGGGTCGCAGCGCGTACCACGCGGGTCGTGGTGGGCGTCGTGACGAGCGCGACGGCGAGCAGCACGGCGAGATCGCTGCCCGGCAGGCCAGTTGCCAGCAGCAACAGCAGCAGTATCGGCGGAAGCACGAGCAGCACGTCGACCACTCGCATCAGCAGTTCGCCGGCACGGTGCCGCACCGAGCCAAGTGCTACCCCGAGCACCAGCCCGCCCGCGGTGGCCAGCGCCGTCGCGCCGACCGCGAGGCCCACCACGACTCGTCCGCCGTGCAGCACCCGATCCAGCACATCCCGCCCGAGACCGTCGGTGCCGAGCGGATGTGGCCAGGACGAGCCCTGGTACGGCCCACCGACCTGCTCGGCCGGCTGGCCGGCGAACAGCGGGCCGAGCAACGCCAGCGCGGTGACGCCGCCCGCGAGTACGGCGGCCGTGTACAGCACCCAGCGCGCGCGGATGACCTTCGCCGCGCCTGTCGTTCCGGCGTTCACGGCCGGCCCCCGGTAGCCGGATCGAGTGCCCGCGCCACGATGTCACCGAGCAGCAGCGCGACCAGCGTGACGGCGGCGAGGGTGAGCGCGATGCCCTGCACCAGTGGCACGTCTCGCCCCGCGACGGCGGACTGCAGTTCGTTACCGATCCCTGGATAGTCGAACAGGGTCTCCACCACGACGGCGCCACCGACGATCGTGCCGAGCCCGATCGAGATCACCTGGGTCGCCGGTCCCAGCGCGGCAGGGAGCACGTGCCGCAGCACCAACTTCGGGCCACGTACACCCGCCAGCCGCGCGGCTTCGAGGTATGGCGAGCCCGCCACATTGGCGACACCGGCCCGCACCAGGCGGGTCGCCGCACCCAGCGACACCACCAGCAAACTGGCCACCGGCAGCAGCAGAGCTTGCGGGTCGTCGAGAACCGATCCGCCGATCGGGGCGATCGAGACGGCGGGCAGCCACCCCAGCCACACGGCGAACACCGCGAGCAACAGCCCGCCGGTGAGAAACTCCGGCACACCCAGCATCGAGACGGTGGCCACCAAGATCACGCGGTCCGCCCGCCTGCCACGCCGACCACTCGCCGAGCCCAGTCCGGCGATCGTGCCCAGTGTCAGCGACAGCGGGATCAGCAGCAGGTATACGGCGAGCGCCAACAACACGCTATTCCCGAGCCGCTCGGTGATCACGTCCGTCACCGGTCGGCCGCCGGTGTAGGAAGGGCCGAGATCACCGTGCAACGCCCCACCAATCCACTCCAGATAGCGCTGGGGCGCGGGCCGGTCGAGCCCGAGCTGCGTTCGCACCTCGGCGCGCTGGGCGGGGCTGGCGTGCTGTCCCGCGACCGCTGAGACGGCGTCACCGGGCAGCAGTTCGGTCCCCGCGAAGATCACGACGGACAGCACAGCCAAGGTGGCGACCATGCCGGCCAGCCGGGTGAGCAGCAAACGCCTCCAGATCACTGCAGAGATGCCTCGACGAAGCTGGGGAACTGGAGGAACAGGCCATCGGCGACGCCCCGCAGGTTGGCCACCTGCCCGTTGAGCACGGGCTTGAACACCGGCAGCAACACGTTGTCCTCTTCCCACAGCACGCGGTGCACCGCGGTGCTTGCCTGATGGCGCCGCTGGCCGGTCAGCGTGCGGGTATGCGAGATCCGTCGGTCCACATCGGACCGCGACCAACCAAGGCTGAACGGATTTTTCCCGGCCCGGCTGACCTCGTAGTACTGCAGGGGCGGCATCGCGGTGCTGTATGTCGCGGCCATCTGCAGCCGGGCGTAGGCGTCGTAATCGGCGTACAGGCCGCCGGCTGGTCGCTCGTCGATGGTCACCGGCAGTCCGAGAGCGGAGAGCTGCTCGGCGATCTGGGTGCACGTTCGTACCAGCCCGGCGCTCTCCGGAGCGGTCGTCAGCGTGACCTTCGCGCCGCTGGCCCCGGCCGCCCGCAGCAGCCGGCTGGCCCGGTCCGGGTCGTGCGGGCGCTGCGGAATCGCGGTTGGTGAGTCGGGGTAGCCGGGGGCGAACAGGTCATTGCCGACGATGCCGCGGCCAAGCAGCGCGGTGTTCAGGATCGCCTTCCGATCCAGGGCAAGCTTGCAGGCCTGCCGCACCCGCACATCGTCGAACGGTGGTCGGCTCATGTTCAGCAGCACACCGAGTCCGCTGACATCCGGCGGCCGGGATTCGACGACGGTGAACTGGTCGTCGGCTTCCACGGTGCGGGCGTGCGCCGGCGCGAGATCGTGCACGAAATCCACCTGCCCGCCGCGCAGCGCGTTCGCCCGCGCGTCGTCGGCGACGATGGACCTCAGCTCGACGGCGTCCAGGTAGGGACCGCCGGTGCCGCCCACGTAGTCGTCGTTACGCCGCAGCAGCGTGCCTTCCCCCGGGTCGAACTCCTCGATGCGAAATGCGCCGCAGGACGGGGTGTCCGGGGTGAACCGCCGTGTGCCGTCCTTGAACACGAAGACGATTCCCTGACACAGCATCAAATGCCCGTCGGAAACCGGGCGTTTGGTCGGCACCACAAGGGTTTTCTGGCCATCAACCCGCGCCGCGTCGAGGTCGAAGTCTGCGGTGTAGCCGGCGTAGGACGGGGTGGAGCGGACCACGAACTTGAGCGAGTACAGCACGTCGCGGGCGGTGACGGGGGATCCGTCGGTGAACCGGGCGTCACCGCGCACGCGGAGGGAGTAGCGGGAACGATCGTCGTCGACATCGATACCGGCGAGCACGCCGTACCGCACGTCCTCCGGCGCGTCCGGATCGATCACACCGAGCGTGCCGTGCACGGCACGCGCTCGGACGAAATCGAGCACGGTGGCCCCGGTGAACGGGTTGAGATTCTCGTTGGCGCCAGTGCCGACCAATGCGGCCCGCAGCGTCCCGCCACGGCGGGACGGGCCGGTCGGGCTCGAACCGGCGTCGCCCGAGCAGGCGGCCAGCAGGGGCGACGCGAGCAGTGCCCCGCCGAGCAGGACCCCGCCGCGCAGGAGTTCGCGGCGGCTGTAGGGCGATTGCGGCATCAGGCTTCCTTCGCTGATTCGGTGGCAAGCGCGATAAACGGGGCGAGCGACTCGGGGTTACGCAGCGCAGCCGCTCGCACCGCCTCGTCGGGCGGTGTGCCGGTGAGGATGCGCTTCACGGGTACTTCGCACTTCTTACCGTTGAGGGTTCGGGGCACCGCGGCGATCGGGATAACGCGGTCCGGCAGGTGTCTAGGGGAGAGCTCATCCCGCACGGTCGCGCGGATCTTCTTGGTCGCATCGCGGTGTTCCACGCCGTCGGCCAGTACCACGAAGCACAGCAGCTCACCGTGTTCGTGCTCATCGGGGGCACTGCTGCCCGTCGTGTCGACGACCAGTGAATCGTCCACTTCGGACAGTTTCTCGACAACCGTGTAGAACTCGCTGGTGCCCATCCGGACCCCGCCGCGATTGAGGGTGGCATCCGATCTCCCGGTGAGCACGCAGGATCCGCGTGGGGTGATCCGCAGCCAGTCGCCGTGCCGCCAGCGCCCCGGGTACCGCGTGAAGTACGCCTCGTACAGCTTGCGACCGTCCGTGTCGTCCCAGAACCGGACGGGCATGGAGGGCATCGGCGCGGTCAGCACCAGCTCGCCGACCTCGTCGTGCAGGATGTGCCCTTCGGGGCTCAGCGCGACGGCCGGCGTTCCCAGGGTGCGGCAGGAAATCTCACCCTGCCAGATCGGCAAACTCGGCGCTGTATTCAGGAACGCGGTGCACAGATCGGTGCCCCCGGATACGGACGCGGGTTGCACGTGGTCGCCGACGCATTCGGTGATCCATGCGAACCCCGCCCCCGATAGCGGGGAACCGGTCGATCTGACCGTGCGCAACGCGCTCAGGTCGAAGTCCTCTCGCGGGCACAGCTCGGCGCTCAGACACAAATGCAGATAGGGAGCGGAGACACCGAGATAGCCAATCCTCTCTCGCTCGGCAAGTGCCCACAGCGCGTCCGGTTCGGGATAGGTGGCAGATCCGTCGTAGAGCACTACTGTGGCGCCCACGATCAGGCCGGAGATCAGGTAGTTCCACATCATCCAACCGGTGCCCGTGTACCAGAAGAACCGGTCGCCCTCGCGCAGATCGGCGTGCAGCGACAGCGCCTTGAGGTGCTCAAGCAGAATCCCGCCGTGCCCGTGCACGATGCCTTTGGGCGGGCCGGTCGTTCCGGACGAATGCAGCACCCAGAGCGGGTCGTCGAAAGCCACCGGGTCGACCGCCATGGACGCGCCACGGTGGGCTTCGACTAGCTCGGCGAACCGGACCGGCGCGGGTGTCGTGGGATCGTCCGTGAACGCCTTGGTCGCGGATTCATCGACGGTGATCACGGTATGCAGCTCGGGCAGTGCCGCGGCGGCGCGCGTGATCGTCGCCGTGATGTCCACCCGCCGCCCGCCGGCGGTGTACTCCCCGGCCGTGATCAGCACGCTTGGCCGGAGCGGGGCGAACCGATCGACCAAAGCCGTGCCCGCACATCGACCGGGTGCTCGGCGATTTCACGTCACTGCTGTTGTTGGCGTGTCACACCGAGCCCGCGGACGATTTCCGCACGCTGATCCGGCGAATCCAACAGCGGCTCGCTGATGATTTGGAACACCGTGATTTCTCCGCGGTCGACGTGCAACGCGAGCTGGCCCGCCGGCACGGTCCGTCGAACGCGGTGATGCCGGTCGTGTTCACCAGCTTGCTCGGTGTCGAGGACGGCTCGATTGACGAGGCCACCCGTACCCTCGGTTCGCTTGTCGGCGGCCTGTCCCAAACCCCCCAAGTGTGGCTGGACCACCAGGTGATGGAAATAGCCGGTGGTGTGCAGCTGACGTGGGACGCCGTGGATGAGTTGTTCCCGCCGGGCGTGCTGGACGCGATGTTCGCCGCATACCAGCGGATGCTTGAGGCGCTGGTGGGCGGCAAGTGGTCGGATCCATTGCCCGATCTGCTGCCGCCCGAGCAGCGCGAGGTAAGGGAATTGGTGAACGCCACGGCTGCGCCGGTACCCGCGGATGCCCTGCACGAACCATTCTTCGCTTTCGCCCGCGAACATCCACAGTGGACGGCTTTGATCTCCGGGGACGAGCGGTGGTCGTACGGCGAGGCGGCCGATCGGGCGCTGCGGGTGGCCGCCTGGCTGCGCGCCGAAGGAGTGGCCGACCACGATGCGGTCGGGGTATGCATCCCGAAAGGACCTGCCCAGATCGCTGCCGTGCTGGGGATCCTGGCGGCCGGCGGGGTGTACGTACCGATCGGTGTGGATCAGCCACCGGCGCGTCGGCAGCGGATCGAACACCGCGCCGGCGTACGACTGACGCTGACCGCCGAGGATGTGGCGACGGTGGCCACGGCACGCCCGCTTGCGGAGCCTCGGGTCGCCGACTCGGACACTCCCGCCTATGTGATCTTCACGTCGGGGTCGACGGGAGAACCCAAAGGAGTCGAGGTCTCGCACCAGGCGGCGCACAACACCGTCGCCGATATCACCCACCGCTACGGCATCGATCCCGGCGACCGGGTGCTGGCGGTCTCGGCGCTGGAGTTCGACCTGTCGGTTTTCGACATTTTCGGGGTCCTGTCGGTCGGTGCCGGGCTGGTGTTGGTGGATGAGCACGAGCGGCGGGACGCGGACCGCTGGCATGAGCTGGTCAGCCGGCATCGGGTGACGGTGTGGAACACGGTGCCCGCCCTGCTGGACATGCTGCTCACCGCCGGCCCGGCCCTCGATTCGGTGCGGCTGGCGCTGGTCTCCGGGGACTGGGTGGACCCGCAGCTCGGCTCTCGGTTCGCCGAGGCCACCGGTGGGCGGGGACGACTGGTAGCACTCGGTGGGGCCACCGAGGCCGCGATCTGGTCCAACGCCTGCGAGGTTCCCGACCGTGTTCCCGCCGGCTGGACCGCCGTGCCGTACGGCATGCCGCTCACCAATCAGCGGTACCGAGTCGTGGACGAGGCGGGACGGGACTGCCCGGACTGGGTCACCGGAGAGCTGTGGATCGGCGGGTATGGGGTGGCGCTCGGGTACCGGGGCGATCCCGAGACCACAGCGCGGAAGTTCGTGGATCACCGGGGGCAGCGCTGGTACCGGACCGGAGACCTGGGGCGCTACTGGCCGGACGGCACGCTCGAATTCCTCGGTCGCCGCGATCAGCAGGTCAAGATCCGCGGGCATCGCGTCGAGCTCGGCGAGATCGAGACAACGCTGGACACACACCCGCACGTCACGCACTCCGTGGCGCTCACCGTCGGGGAGGCCAACCAGCGACGACTGGCCGCCGCGGTCGTGCCAACCAGGCCGACGCCGGAGACCGCGGCTTCCCCGGCCGAGGACGGGCCGGTGGATGACTCGCCCGCGGACTGGAAGCTGGAAGGTGAACTTACCGCCTCGCTGGTGCATCGGCTGTTGACCGGGATCGGAGTGGATCCCGATGGCCCTACACCGAACGATGCGCAGTTGACCGCGCATGGGGCCGTATCCGGGCAGTTCGGCCTGATCCGGCGCTGGCACAACTGGCTCGCACAGCAAGAAAATCGCGCGCCCGACCCCGTCGGACGCGCGGCAGGGACGCATTTCGCGGACACCGTCGATCGGCTACTGGCGCGCGAATCCGACCTGATCGCGATGCTGACCGGTCTGCTGGACCCGACCACGCTCCTCGATGATCCGGTGCTCGCGCCCGAGGCGCAGTTCCTGCGCCATCCGACCATTGTGGACACCGTGGACGAGGTGGCCGCGCGGATCGCCGAGCTGGATCGGCCGGTACGCGTCGCCGAGCTCGGCGCCCGCACCGGCCGCGCCGCGGCGCGGCTGCTGGCATCCCTGCCGGACGGCGTGCACTACACGCTGCTCGACTCCTCGGACGCACTGCTGGCCACCGCCCACCGGCGACTGGCGAGCTATCCCGTCGACTATCACCGGTTGCCGGCCGACGTGGTACCCGACGAGCTGCGCCACCGGTTCGACGTCGTACTGGCCGTCGCCGCGCTGCACCGGTATCCCGACGTATCGACCGCCGTCGAGCAGGCCTCGGCGTTGCTGGCGCCGGGCGGCCGAGTATTCGCGATCGAGGCGACCCGGCTTGCTCCGCTATCCCTGCTGACCGTCGGCATCCTGGAGCACGGGTTCTCCCAACTTGATCCGGCACGGCGGAGTGCGGGCAGTCCGTTGCTCGAGGCCGGGGCGTGGCGTACCGCCTTTGGGGCGGCCGGCTTCCAGGAGGTCGCGGTCCACCGGCGCCCGGCGTCGGCGGTGCTGCTCTCCGCCAGCCGCCCGACTGATCAACCCGCGCTGACCGGCGCCGTGCTGCGAGACTGGGCGGCCGAGCAGCTGCCCGCGCACATGATTCCCGAGCGGTACGTCGTGCTCGGACGCCTACCGTTGACCTCGAACGGAAAGGTCGATCGCGCCGCGTTGGCCCGACTCCTCGACGAGCCCGCCGCACCCGCGGATTTCGCGCCCCCGCACGGTGCCGTTGAGCAGGCCGTGGCTACCGCATGGGGCGAGGTGCTCGGCGCGGAATCCATCAGCCGGACTGCCGATTTCTTCGTGTTCGGCGGCGATAGCCTGGCCGCCACGCGCGTCGTGGCCCGGCTGCGTGCCATGGGCCTGACCGGTGCGACGGTCGGAGCGCTGTTCGCGCACCCGGTGCTGGCCGAGTTCGCCAGCAGGCTGCACGCGGGCGAGCCGGTCACCGATGCGGGTGCACTGGCGGCCGATCCCGAACGGCGTAACGAGCCGTTCCCGCTGACCGAGGTGCAGCGGGCCTACTGGCTTGGGCGGCGTGACGACGTCGCGCTCGGTGGCGTCGCCGCGCACTGCTTCTTCGAGTTCGAAGGTGCCGAGCTGGATCTCGACCGGCTGGAGGACGCGTGGAATCGGTTGATCGCCCGGCACGAGATGCTGCGCGCGATCATCGACACGGACGGCCAGCAGCGCATCCTGCCGACCGTCCCCCGGTTCCGGCTCCCGGTCACCGACGCGATCGACGAGACCACCGCGAGCACGCAGCTTCGCGACGTGATGTCCCAGCAGGTGTTCACGCTGTCGGAATGGCCGTTGTTCGACGCGCGTGCCGTGCGCTATCCGGGCGGCGTGCGCCTCGGTATCAGCTTGGACAACATCATCCTCGACGGGCTGAGCATGCTGATCGTGTTCGCCGAGCTTGCCCGGCTCTACGCCGATCCGGACACCGACCTACCGAGCGTCGACGTGTCCTTCCGGGACTGCGTACTCGCGGTGCCCGAGGACGGCGCCATCCTGGAGCGGGCCGAGGCGTACTGGCGGGAACGGCTCCCCGAGCTGCCGTCGGCACCGCAGTTGCCGCTCGCGAGGGATCCCGCGCAGGTGAGCCGACCACGCTTCGTGCGCCGCGAACGGCGGGTGTCGGGTGCGCAGTGGTCGCTGATCACCAGCCGGGCCCGGCGCGTCGGCCTGACCCCCTCGGTGGTTTTGCTGGCCTGCTACGCCGAGGTGCTGTCCACCTGGAGCGCCGCACCCGCGCTCACCGTGAACCTCA
Source organism: Pseudonocardiaceae bacterium (assembly GCA_009379845.1). GTDB lineage: Bacteria > Actinomycetota > Actinomycetes > Mycobacteriales > Pseudonocardiaceae > Tamaricihabitans. The sequence goes on from WHSZ01000006.1 coordinate 32,963, forward strand.
CCCTGTTCGATCGGCCGCGGGTGCATCCGGACGTCGAACAGGTGCTCGGCGATTTCACCTCGCTGTCGCTACTCGAGCATCGGCCGACGGCCGGGGAGTCCTGGCTGGAGGCCGCGCGGCGATTGCAGGCACAACTTGGCCGGGATCTGGAGCACCGCGCGGCATCCGCGGTCTGGGTGCAGCGGGAATTCGCCCGGCAGGGCGGAGCGGGCGAGGCCGTGATGCCGGTGGTGTTCACCAGCGCGCTCGGGGTGAACGACGAATTGCTTGCGGATCTGCCGAAGGAATTCCCCCGGCTGGTCGGCGGCTTGTCCCAAACCCCGCAGGTGTGGCTGGACCACCAGGTGATGGAGTACGGCGGTGAGCTGCTGCTGACCTGGGACGCGGTGGAGGAGCTCTTCCCGCCGGGCGTGCTGGACGCGATGTTCGCGGCCTACCAGCGACTGGTGGACTGGCTGTCCGAAACGGACGACTGGTCTCAAGTCACACCCGAGTTGCTGCCGGCGGACCAGCGGTGGGTTCGGGAGCGCGTGAACGCCACCGCCGCCCCGGAATCCGGCCGGATGCTGCATGAGGGGTTCTTCGACCGCGCGAGCGAAGCACCCGAGCGGATCGCCCTGTGGGCACGCGACGGCACATCGCTGCGCTACGGAGAACTGGCCGAGCGTGCGTTGCGCGTCGCCGGCTGGCTCGCCACCCAGGGAATCGGCCCCGGTGATCCAGTGGCTGTCCGCCTGCCAAAGGGAGTCGAGCAGATCACCGCCGTGCTCGGGGTGCTTGCCGCAGGTGGGGTCTACGTGCCGATCGGGCCGGACCAACCCAGCGCTCGCCGGGACCGCATGTGCGCGGCGGCGGGGGTGCGGTTGACAATCGACGATCTCGACGCGGCGCTCGGGGCGCCGCGGGACACCCCGGTGTTGGCAGGACCCAGCGCGCCGGCCTACGTGATCTTCACGTCCGGATCCACCGGCGAGCCCAAGGGGGTAGAGGTCACCCACCGCGCCGCGGTGAACACCATCGACGACATCAACGAACGGTTCACCGTCGGCCCCGCCGACCGCGTGTTGGCGGTTTCCGCCCTGGACTTTGACCTCTCCGTCTACGACATCTTCGGGCTGCTGTCGGTGGGCGGATCGCTGGTGCTGCCCGACGAGACCGAACGCCGCGACCCGCGTGCCTGGGCGGCGCTGCTCACCGCACACAGCGTGACGATCTGGAATACCGTGCCAGCGTTACTGGATATGCTGCTGCGCACCACGGAACCGCCACGCAGCCTCCGGCTCGGGCTGGTCTCCGGTGACTGGGTCGGCCTGGATCTCGGCGAGCGACTCGCCGAAGCGACCGGGCGCCGAGCGCGTCTGGTGGCGTTGGGTGGCGCGACCGAGGCCGCGATCTGGTCGAACGCCTTCGAAGTCGGCCACGTCCCCGCCAACTGGTCGTCGATTCCCTATGGATTCCCACTACGGAACCAACGCTACCGAGTCGTGGACGCGCGGGGCCGCGACCGGCCGGACTGGGTGCCCGGCGAGCTGTGGATCGGTGGATCCGGCCTGGCTACCGGCTACCGTGGGGATCCCGACACCACGGACGCGAAGTTCGTCGAACACCGGGGCCAGCGGTGGTACCGCACCGGCGATATCGGCCGCTACTGGCCGGACGGGACCCTCGAATTCCTCGGCCGCTCCGACCAGCAGGTCAAGATCCGCGGGCACCGGATCGAGCTGGGCGAGGTGGAAGCCGCACTCGAGGCGCACCCGCGGATCGAGCAGGCGGTGGCGGTGGCCACCGGCGAGCGCGGGCATCGGCGGCTGCAGGCATTTGTCCTCGCCCCCGACGCCGACCTCGATCGCGTGCCGGAGTTCCTCGCGCAACACCTGCCCGAGGCCGCGATCCCCGGACGGCTGACCGTACTCGAGACGATGCCGTTGACAACCAACGGAAAGATCGATCGAGCAGCGCTGGCTCGGCTGACCGAGGGCGCCGAGGGCGCCGAGTACCAGCCACCGGTTGGCGAGCTGGAGAACCGGCTCGCCGCGCTGTGGAGCGAGCTGCTCGACGTGCCTCGCGTCGGGCGCGGTGACGAATTCCTTTTGCTGGGCGGAGATTCGCTACTCGGCATGCGGCTGCTGAGCGCCATCGAGGAACAGTTCGGCGTCCGGCTGCCGCTGCGTGACCTGCTGCGCGGCTGCTCCATCCAGGACCTCGCCAGTGCCGTGACCACGAACCAGCAACTCACCGACTCCGTCGAGGAAGGCGTGCTATGAGCCAAACACGGGTCGCCGACAGTGACCACACCGGACCGCAGCCCACCGCACAACTGATAGCCGAGCTGGAAGGCGTCGGGATCCGGCTGTGGCCCGAGTCGGGGAACCTACGCTACCGCGCCCCGAAAGGCGCGATGACCGCCGATCGACTGGCCAGGTTGCGGGCGCTGAAGGACGACGTCCTCACCCACCTGCACTCCGCCGGCTCACCCACCGCCGTGCGACCGGACCCGGCGAACCGGCACGAGGCGTTCCCCCTCACGCCGGTGCAATCCGCATACCTGCTGGGACGCAACGACGCGTTCGACTACGGTGGCGTCGCCTGCCACGGATACCTGGAACTCGCCGTCGCGGACCTGGACCCGGAGCGGCTGGACGCCGCATGGCAACGACTGGTCGCCCGCCACGACATGCTGCGCGCCCCCATCCATCCGGATGGGTTTCAGCAGGTGCGGCCCGAAGTCCCGCAGCGCCCGATCGTGGTGTCGGATCTGCGGGGCCGCGACGCCGGTGAGATCACCCGCGACGTCGACGAGACACGGACGGCGATGGCGCATCGCGTGTATCGCATCGACGAGTGGCCCATGTACGAGCTGCGTGTCACCCGCACCGACGAGCAGGATCTGCTGCACCTGTCCGTGGACCTGCTGCTCGCCGACTACCTCAGCATTCAGCGGCTATTGTCCGAATTGGACGCACTGTATCGCGAACCGCACCGGGAACTTCCGGAACTGGCGGTGGGTTTCCGGGACTACGTGCTGGCCGAGCGCGCTCTGACCCAACCGGAAGCATCCGGAGCGAGCGGCTACGAGCGCGACCGCGCGTACTGGCTGGCACGGATCGACGAACTGCCCGCCGCCCCCGAACTCCCGCTGGCCGACCACGTCCTCGGCGGACGCACCGACGTGTCACAGTCCGCGCGGTTCCGGCGGTACCAGACGCGACTGGATCTGGAGCAGTGGACGGCGTTGCGGAACCGCGCCGCCAAGGAGGGCATCACGGCCTCTGGTGCCGTGCTGGCCGCTTACGCCGAGGTCATCGGGAGGTGGAGCCGTAACCCGCGATTCACACTCAACCTCACCATTCTCAACCGGCAGCCGTTGCACGAGCAGGTCGACGAACTCGTCGGCGACTTCACAGCGCTGAACCTGCTCGCCATCGACCAGCGCGCGCACGCCGAGGGCTTCGCAGAGCGTGCGCGGGCGGCGCAGGACCAGCTGCTGGCCGATCTGGATCACCGCCGGTTCTCCGGCGTGGAAATACTCCGCGAACTGGGGCGGCGCCGCGGCCGTGCGGAGGCACTCATGCCGGTCGTGTTCACCAGCACCATCGGCGCCGGAACCCAGCAGGCCGCACCGGCCGACGGCGGGTTGCTGAACGGCGAGCCGGTCGCCGGGCTCAGCCAGACACCGCAGGTGTGGATCGACTGCCAGGCGATGGAATGGCACGGCACGCTGCTGGTGAACTGGGACGTGCGGGACGGGGTGTTCCCGGACGGTGTCATCGACGACGCGTTCGCCGCGTTCCAGAACCTGCTGACACAACTGGCCGGCGGCGAGGCGTGGCACAGCCCGCATCCAGTGCCCCTTCCGGAAGCGCAGCGGCGCCGCCGGGCGGAGTTGAACGACACCGCCGAACCACTGCCGGACGAACTGCTGCACGAGGCCGTGCTGGAGGCCGGCATCAGCGACCCGACGAGGTTGGCGGTCGCGACGCCGCAGCGCCTGCTGAACTACCAGAACCTGCTGTCCGAAGCCGCGGCCGTAGCGGACGCCCTCCGCGACGGCACCGGCGAGATCGTCGCGGTACTCATCGACAAGAGCGCCGAACAGACCGCCGCCGTGCTGGGCACGCTGCTCGCCGGCGCCGCCTACCTGCCGATCGATCCGGACCTTCCAGCCTCCCGCCGGGACGCCATCCTCGCCGATGCCGGGGTTCGGCACGTGCTCGTGCACTCCGCCTATTACCCGGGGGAGGCGCACCCGGAGCTACCGCACGGCCTGCGTGTCATCTCCGTCGACACGTTGCCGGCCGCGGACGCTCCTGCCGAAGTGCCGAACCGCCGGGTATCACCGGACGACCTCGCGTACGTGATCTACACGTCCGGATCCACCGGAGTTCCCAAAGGGGTCATGGTCAGCCACCGGGCGGCGGTCAACACGGTCCGCGACATCAACCGTCGCTTCGGTGTGAACCGCAGCGACCGCGTGCTCGGATTGGCCGAGCTGAGCTTCGACCTGTCCGTCTACGACATCTTCGGCCCGCTCGCCGTCGGCGGGTGCCTGGTGCTGCCGGGCGCCGAACGTGGCACCGACCCCGCACACTGGGCGGAGCTGATCGCCGAACATGGCGTCAGTATCTGGAACTCCGTGCCGGCCCAACTGCAGATGCTGGAGCACTATCTGGCCACCGCCCCCTCGGTGGAGCTGTTCACGCTGCGACTGGCGCTGCTGTCCGGGGACTGGATCCCGGTTTCCCAGCCGGACGCTATCCGCGCCCGCCTGCCGCTGCTGCGGGTCGTCGGCCTCGGCGGCGCCACCGAGGCCGCCATCTGGTCCATCTGCCACCCGATCGACGAGGTCCCCGACGACTGGCACAGCATCCCGTACGGCGCCCCGCTGACCAACCAGACCGTGCACGTCCTCGACGAAACGCTGCAGCCGTGTCCCGAGTGGACGGCTGGGGAGCTCTACATCGGCGGCACTGGGTTGGCGCTCGGCTATCTCGGTGACGAGGAGCAGACCGCCGCGCGGTTCCTGACCCACCCCGATACGGCGCAGCGGCTGTATCGCACCGGCGATTTCGGCCGCGTGCTACCGAACGGCGAGATCGAGTTCCTCGGCCGCACGGACACCCAGGTCAAGATCCGCGGCTACTGCGTCGAGCTCGCCGAAGTCGAGGCGGCCGTTGGCGCCCACCCCGGCGTGGGCTCGGCGGTCGCGCTCGTCGACGGGAACGAGCCGCTGCGGCGACGCATCGCGGCGTTCGCCGAACCCGCCCACCGGCCGGCCTCGCCGAGCACCTCGGAGGTCGCGGAAGCCGCCACGACAGCGGCCAACCGCGCACTCGAGCAACTGGATCTCGATGCACTCGCGCCATTCGTCCGAGCCGCCGACCAGACCGCCCTCACCGCGATGGCCGCGACCCTGCGGGGCGCCGGCCTGTTCGCCACCGCGGACGACGCGCACAGCCTTCCGGAGATCGCCACCACGCTCGGCGTGTCGCCGCGACATCGCCGCCTGCTGCGGCGTTGGCTGAACACGTTGACCGCCGCCGGCCAACTGCGCCGCGAGCGGGACAGCTACCGCGGACCGCTGCCGGCAGGCAGCGTCACGGAGCGGCTGACCGCCCTCGAGAACCAGGCACGGTCGCTGGACTACGGCTGGGAACTCGTGCAGTACCTGCGTGGCTGCGCCGACCATCTGCCCGAGCTGCTGCGCGGTGAGCGTGAGCCGCTGGAGTTGCTGTTTCCGGGCACCAACCTGGACACCGCCCAGGCCGCGTTCCGCGACAACCCGGTCAACCGGTACTTGAACACCGTGCTCGCGGCCGGCGTACGCCGACTCGCGGAGCAGCGCCCGCTGCGCATCCTGGAGATCGGCGCCGGAGTCGGCGGCAGCAGCGCCGCGCTGATCCCGCAACTCGCCGGGTTCGATGTGGATTACCTGTTCACCGATGTCACCCAGTTCTTCCTCAGCGAGGCACGCCAGGCGTTCGGGCAGTACCCGTGGGTGCGTTACGGGCTCTTCGACCTCAACGCTGATGCCAGGGCTCAGGGCTACCTGCCCAACTCGTTCGATGTGATCGTCAGCGGCAACGCGCTCCACCTGGCCAAGGACGTGCCGGCCACGCTGGAAAGGTTGCGCGAACTGCTCGCTCCCGGTGGTTGGCTGGCGTTCATCGAAGGCACCGGCGAGAACCTGCCGCTGATGGTGTCCATGGAGTTCCAAGACGAGCTGTCCGGCTTCACCGACCTGCGCCAAGCGACTGACCAGACCCTGCTCACCGAGCGGCAGTGGCGCGAGCTGCTGGACGCCGCGGATGCCGAGGTGGCCGTGAGCTTGGCAGCCACGGACGACGAGCTCTCGCTTGCCAGCCAGCATGTCTTCCTCACCCAGCTGAAGACCGATCGGCGGTTCGTGACCGTGCCCGAACTCGCCGAGCACCTCGCGCGGCGGCTGCCCGACTACATGCTTCCCGCCGATCTGCAACTGATCGATGCGATGCCACTGTCCCCGAACGGCAAGCTCGACCGCGCCGCGCTGCGTGCCATGCTGCCGCGCCGCGCCGAGGAACGCACGGTGGACACCACCGCGCCCGCCGACGAACTGGAGCGGCGGCTGGTGGGGCTGTGGGCGGACGTACTCGACCACGAGCAGCTGGGCGTCGAGGACGATTTCTTCGCCGTCGGCGGGGACTCGCTGCTGCTGGCCCGGCTGATCGGGCAACTCCTGGAACGCGAGCCGCAGGCGGCCGGCTTGGAGTTCGGGGTGCTGCTCGGCCAGGTGCTGCGCCGCCCGACGGTCGCCGCGCTGGCCGCGTATCTGCGCACCGTATCAGCCGGCGAGGTGGCCACCGAGCGAGCGGACGCCTCCCCGCTGGTTCCACTTGCCGAATCGGCGCGGGACCCAGCCGCCGGGCCGGTCATGGTGCTGGTGCACGAGGGCACCGGCACGCTCGCCCCGTACCGTCACCTGATCGACGTCCTCGCCGACGAGCAGCAACCCGCGCATGGTGGGGCTCGAGGCCACGACCTTCGGGGAGTACCTCGATATCGAACCGGAGGCGCTGCTCGAGCGGCTGGCCGAGGACTACGCGCGCCGCCTACTCGACGCCGGCCTGGATCGGGTCCATCTGGTGGGGTACTGCATGGGCGGGTTTCTCGCCACCGAAATCGCACGGGTGCTCACCGAGGCCGGAGCCCGTGTCGAGGAACTGACCGCGATCAGCTCCTACCACGTGCCCTACGAGGTCGAGGACGATCTGGCCGCCGACTACGCGTTCGCCCGCATCCTGGGCGCCGACCTGGCGTCGGTGGGGTTCCCCACCGACGAGGCGCTGTTCCGTGCCGCGGTGGGCCGGGTGCTGACGAGCACACCGGGGCGCATCCCGGATGGCGCACTGGGCGGGCTGGATGGCGAATTCGCGGCGCTGTCCGCATGTTTCCGATCGCTGGCTGACCGCCCGCACGCCGACCGGCTGCGAGACATCGTCGACACGTTGCCAGCCGGAGGGTTCCCGGTGAACGACGACTACCTGAGCACCATGTACCGCATGTTCCGGCACAATCTCCGGGCTCTGGCCCGCTACCGCCCGGAACCGTATGCCGGTGAACTCACGCTGCTCAGGGACAGCGGCCACGCAGAACTATTGCCGACCCGCGCGGGTGATTCCACCGAGTTCTGGCAGGCGCTGTGCCTCGGCGATATCCGGCTCGTGGACATCCCCGGCGACCACTTCACCTGCCTGCGGCCGCCGCACATCGGCGCTGTGACACACGTGTTGACCCACGACCGAAAGTGACGACAGCTGTGACGAGCACACCAGTGATCGGAATCATCGGAGCTACCGGCGCCGCCGGGCGCGCCGCCGTACGGGCGCTCGCCGACACGCGGCTGTGGGATACCCCCGCTCCCACGCTGCGCCTCGGGGGGCGTCGACTGGAGGCGACAAGCCAGGTCGCCGCGGCGCTGCCCACCGGCGACGGAATGCCCGAAGTGGACGTTCGACATCTGGACATCGACGATCCCGCCGGACTGAGCGACTTCTGCGCTGGGTGCACCGTGCTGCTCAGCTGCGCCGGGCCGTCCTACCAGATCGGTGACCGGCTCGCTCGCGCCGCCGTTGAGGCCGGTGCGGAGTTCGCCGACGTGTCCGGGTACGACCCGGTGCACGGTCAGCTGCTCGATCTGGACCTGCCCGCGCGGGGACGGGCCGCGGTGCTCTCGGCGGGGATCTATCCGGGACTGTCCGCCCTGTTTCCCCGCTGGCTCGCCGGCCAAGGCGTCGGGGAGCCGGTGCGGTTGTCCGCCTACGTCGGCGGCCTCGAGGAGGCAACCCTCGGCTCGGCCGCCGACCTGGTGCTCAGCATCGGGGATGGCGCGGTCTGGGGGTCCTCCGGGGCGGCGCTCGCGGCCTGGCGGCACGGCGGCCGGACGGAACATCAGCTGCGTGTCGTGGAGGACATCGAGGTGCCGTTCTTCCCCGACCGGCTCACCGCGCAACCGTTCCTCAGTACCGAGGCGGAACGGCTGGCGGCGGACCTGCGGCTCGCCGAGTTGGATTGGTACAACGTGTTCATCGGAACGCATATGCGGACCGCGCTGAACAGGCTGCGCGGCGGGCAGCCGGCTGACGACGAGGAACTGGAGCGCAGCGCGCGGGCGTTGATGCGTGCGTGCTCCCTCGACGTCGGCGGGCGCACCCCGTACTACGTGATGGCGTACTGGATGGACGGTCGCGACGCCGGTGAGCCCACCAGCGTCAGCGGCGTGCTGCGCACCCACGACACCTTCGAGGTCACCGGCGCCGTCGGGGCGTTGGCCGCCCGCGCGTTGCTGCGCGGAGACGTACCGCCCGGCGTGCATTTCGCCGCCGAGGTTCTGGAGCCCGCGGACACCGTCGAGCGTATCCGGCGATTGAAATCCGTCACCGCACTGGAAGCCATCACCGGATCGGCGTCCGAGGAGTTCGAAGCGGGGGTGTTGTGACCGTCAAACGGGTCGTGGTCTGCGGAGCCGGCTTCGGTCAGATCTATCTGGCTGGCGTGGCCCTATCCGGACTCGAGCTCATCGGAATCCTGAGCCGGGGAAGCGCGCACTCCAGGGCGCAGGCGCGGCGCTGGGGCGTTCCGCTCTACACGTCGGTGCGTGACCTTCCGGGGGACGTCGAGCTGGCCTGCGTGGTGGTGCGCTCCGAGGTGTTCGGCGGTCCGGGCAGCGAGCTTGCCCGCGAGCTGCTCGCCCGTGGAGTGCACGTGCTCCAGGAACAACCGGTGCACGCGGACGATCTGGCGAAAACGCTGCGGGTCGCCAGGAAGCACGGCGTGAGCTACCGGGTGAACCCGTTCTATGCTTATCTGCCGGCAGTACGACGGTTTATTCGCGCGGCCCGCGCCCTTGCCCGGCTCCGGCGATTGTCCTTTGTGGACGCCATGGGTGCGGTACAGGTGAGCTACCCGCTGGTGGACGTGCTGGGAAGGGCCCTGGGAGGGCTGCGCCCGTGGGTGTTCTGCGAGCCGCCCGAGATGCCCGATGAGTTGGCGACCCGCGGAACGGGCGAGGTCCCGTTTCGTAGCCTGCACGGGTTGATCGGTGGTCTGCCGCTGACCCTGCGGGTCCAGAACCAGCTGCACCCGGGGGACCCGGACAACCACGCGCATCTGCTCCATCGGATCGCCATCGGCAGCGACGGCGGGGTGCTCACCCTCGCCGACACGCATGGGCCCGTGCTGTGGACACCTCGTACCCATGTACCGCGGGAAGACTCCGGCAATCTGGCTCTTGATGGGCGTGCGGTGTCCGACGCGGGCACCGTGATCCTGGGGCCGCAGCAGCCGCCTGGCTTCGCGCGGCTGCTGGATGAGACGTGGCCGGACGGGGTGCGAGTCGCGCTCGAGGAGCTGATCGCGGCGATCGACCAACGCGCCGATCTGGGAGCCGTCGACCAGTACGCGCTGGCCACCAGCGCGGCATGGCAGGAGCTCACCCGCACGTTGGGCCCGGCCAACCCGCTTCGCCCTTCGACGCCACGGCCGCTGCCCGGCACCGAGTTGCTCGCCGAAATCGACAGGCTCGCCGAAATCGACAGGACGAACGAATGCGCATGAATACCACCATCGCCGGATCGCTGCTGCGCCGCGCCGTCCGTCGACCCGAGGCGCGCCAGCGGCTGTTCTGCTTTCCACACGCGGGAGGCGCGGCCAGCACGTTCCGGACCTGGCCGGACCGGCTGCCGGGCGCCGTCGAGCTGGTGACCGCGCAGTACGCCGGCCGGGAAGACCGGATGGATGTGCCTATGCGGGACACGATGAGCGGCCTGGTCGCCGACATCGTCGAGGAGATGGCGCCGCTGGCCGACGTTCCGTTCGCGCTGTTCGGGCACAGCATGGGTGCCGCGGTCGCCTACGAAGTGGCGCTCGCGCTCCGGCTGCGGGGCATGCGCCAACCGACGCAGCTGTTCGTGTCGGCGCGCGAAGCGCCAGATCTGGCGCGCGGCGGCACCGTGCATCTACGCGACGACGACGGCCTGTGCGCCGAGTTGATTCGCCTCGGCGGCACCACCGAGGAAGTGCTGGCACACCGCGAAATGCGCGAGCTGATCCTACCGATGGTGCGCAATGACTACCGCCTCATCGAAACCTACGAACCCACCGCCGCCGACGCGCTCGAGTGCCCGATCACCGTGCTGCGCGGCGACGCGGATCCCGAAGTCACCTCGGAGGAAGCTCTGGCGTGGCGGGCAAGGACCCGTGGCCGCTTCGAGGTCGTGGTCTTTCCCGGCGATCACTTTTACCTCGTCGGGCAGCGAGACACGGTGCTCGCCCTGCTCGCCCACCGGCTCGGCGTTGAATCCCTGGCCAGGAAAGGACACCAGCAGCCATGATGGACGATTCCACGGACGCCTACCTGCATGTGGCGGAGTTCTACGACCTGCTGTCCCAACCCCACTGGGACCACATCGCCACCGAGATGTTGACGAAGGCGCTGGCCGACGTCGACCCGAGCATCGGTCCGGCGCTGGACATGGGGGCCGGCACGGGTCAGGCCACCGAGGTACTTGCCGAAGCGCTCCCGGACACGCAGGTGATCGCCACGGAGCCGTCGCCTGCCATGCGCATCGCCCTGACCAGCCGTGTGGTGCACAACTCCGACCTGCAACCCCGGATCACCATCCTGCCCGACCGCGCCCAAGACGTGGCGCTCCCCGACCGGCTTTGTGCCGTCGTCGGGTTCGGCATGATCGGCTACCTGGATGGCGCGGCCCGCGCCAAGCTGTGGGGGAGACTGCTGGACCGGCTGCGGCCCGGTGCGCCGATCGTGCTCGAACTGATGGCGCTGTCCACGGCTCAGCAGATGGCACCGGCACGCATCGCGCGGCGCACCATCGGCGAGCAGGAATACGACGTGTGGATGCGCGGCGAGCCCGCCACGCCGGACCTGATGCGGTACGCCTCCACGTTCACCGTTTCCCGGCACGGCAGGGTGGTGCGGCGCCTGCAACTCGAGCAGGAGTGGTACACCTTCGGCGCTGAGCAGTTGGAGCGGGAAACCGGTCTGCCGGTTCGCAAACTGACCAACGAGATCATTGTGCTGACGCGGTGAGCCGCCATCCGTGCGCTCGCTCGCGCTCGGCCCAGAATCGCGCGTAGAGCCCGTCGGCGTCGAGCAACTCGTCGTGGGTGCCGCGCTCCACGACCCGGCCGTGTTCCAGTGCGAGGATCTGGTCGGCGGAGCGGATGGTGGCGAGCTTGTGGGCGACCACGACCAGGGTCTTGTCCGACACCAGGGTAGTCAGTGCTTGCTGGACGAGTTTCTCGTTGGTGGCATCGATCGATGCGGTGGCTTCGTCGAGCAGCACGATCGGCGCGTCCTTGAGGATGGCGCGGGCAATCGAGACACGTTGCCGTTCCCCGCCGGACAGCGTCGCGCCACCCTCGCCGACCCGGGTCTGGTACCCGTCCGGGAAGGCCGTGATGAACTCGTGTGCTTGGGCGGCTCGGTGCACCTGCTCCGGGCTGGGGTCGGGGTGACCGAAAGCGATGTTGTCGAAGATCGTTCCTTCGAAAAGGTACACGTCCTGGAACACCACGCTGATGTGGCGGTAGAGCTGCTCCACCGCCATGTCCCGGATGTCCACGCCGCCGATGCGGATGTGGCCGGAGTCGATGTCCCAGAACCGGCCAAGCAGGTTGAGCACGGTGGTCTTGCCGGATCCGGACGGGCCGACGATCGCGGTCATGGAGCGTGCCGGCACGCTGAACGACACGTCGTCGAGCACCGGAACGCCGGGCTGATAGGAAAACCGCACGTGCTCGAACGCGATGTCGGTGCCGCTCGGCTCCTTTGGTTCGGCCGGTTCGGCTTGCGGGGGAGTGTGCAACACGCGGTTGATGCGGTTCATCGAGGCATCCGCCAGCCGCAGATCCTCCATCACCTCGATCAGCTGCAGCAAGGGTGCGTAGATGCTCAGGCTCAGCACCAGAAAGGTCAGCATCGTGGTGGCGTCGATACGGCCGTCGAACAGCCAGTACGTTCCCGCGCCCAGCACGACGGCGACGCCCAGCTGGGCGATGGTGGCGAACAGCAGTAGTGGCGGCAGCATCTTGCTGACCATGCGCAGGCTGATGGCGCGGAAATCCTCCAGTGATGCGCGAAATCGGTGCTGGTGTTCCGCGGTGGCGTTGAACGCGCGGATCACCCCGATACCCTGGATGTACTCGATCATGCGCGAGGCCGCACCAGCTTGCAGCTCCTGGCGCTCGTCGCTCAGCCCCCGCATCCACCGGTTGGACAGCACGAAGATCGGCGCGGCGATCAGCACGCTCAGCGCGGCCGCGGCCGCCATCGGTGGGTCCACTGTGGTTAGTGCGAGCAGCACGACGAGCGGCAATCCAGCGGCCTGCGCGATCTTCGGGAGACCGTCGGCTGCGAAATCCTCCACCGCCCCCATGTCCGTGGTGACCGTGGAGACCGTGTCGCCTTGCTGGCGCGCCAGGTGAAATCCCATCGGCAACTTCCGCAAGTGGTCCAATAGGGACAGTCGCATGTCGGCGACCATCTGGTAGCTGGACAACCACGAGGCGCTCACGGACAGGTAGCCGAACACGAGTTGCCCGATCAGCGCGGCGAACACGATACCGACCGCGACCCAGGCCTGCCCGGCCGTCATCGTGCCGGCGCGCAGCTGGTCCAACACCCACACCAGCACGGCGAACGGCACGCCGAGACACATCGACTGCACGAACCGCCACACGATCCCGCGCAGCACCGCGCCACGACGGGGTCCGGCGGAGCGCCACAGGCCTCGCATCATGCCCGGCGTGCCAGGAGCCGGCGAACTGCTCGTCACTGCTGTACCTCCGTCTCCGCATCACCCGATGTCACATCAGCACGGTGCAGCCGCACCGCTTGCGCGTCCAGATGGTCCTGCCACAATCGGGCGTAGATCCCGCCGGCCGCTGCAAGCGCGTCGTGGCTGCCGCGCTCGGCGATCCCGCCGTCGTCCACCACGAGGATCTGGTTCGCACTGGCGATCGTGCTCAGCCGATGCGCGATCACGATCAACGTCTTGCCCCGCACCAGGGAGCTGATCGCGTCCTGGATCGCGGCTTCGTTCTCCGGGTCGGCGAAGGCGGTTGCCTCGTCGACCACCACGATGGGCGCCTGCTTGAGGATGGCGCGGGCGATCGCGACGCGCTGGCGCTCCCCGCCGGACAGTGTTCCGCCCCGCTCACCGACGACCGTCCGGTACCCGTCCGGCAGCGCCGTGATGAATTCGTGGCAGCGGGCCGCGGTGGCCGCGGCGACCACCTCATCGTGCGAGGCATCGGGCCTGCCGATCTTGATGTTCGCCTCGATGGTGTCGTGAAACAGGTACGTTTCCTGGAACACGAACGCGACCGTGTCCATCAGCTGTGTCACGGCGATCTCACGAACGTCCACGCCTCCGATGCTCACGCTGCCCGCGTCGGGATCGAAAAACCGCGGCACGAGCCGCGCGAGGGTGGTCTTGCCGGAGCCGGACGGGCCGACCAGCGCGGTCACCTCACCGCTACGCGCGATAAACGACACGTCGTGTAGCACGGTGCGCTGGTCATAACCGAACCGCACCCCTGCGAACTCCACATCGTGATGGTGGAGTTCCACGCGACGCCCGGTGTCCGCCAACTCCGGCTCGGTCAGGATCTCCTCGATCTGCGTGGTAGCGGTGCTGATGTGCGCGAACTTCGCGGTGATCCCGAACAGCTTTACCAATGGACGGCTGTAGTTCGCGCCCAGAATCACGAACAACAGCAGGGTCGCCAGATCCACCTCGCCGGCTAGCAGCAGCCACAGCCCCACCGGCAGGATCATCACGATGTTGGCCAGCACCAAGCTGTAGAAGGCGCCGCCGAGCGGAATCCATTCCCTCGCCCAGTCGGTGGCGAACCGCGCGTAGTGTCGCACCGCATGGCCGGTCTCGGCGAATGCCTCGCCGGTCTGGTTGAACACCTTCACCACTGGCATCCCGGCGACGTACTCCACGACGGAGCCGTTCATCCGTGCCGTTGCCTCCTGCCATGGCACCGCCCGTGGAGCGCTCTTGCGGATCGCCCGGATGACACAACCGAACGCGATCGGCGTGACCACGATCGCGGCCAGCGCCAACCGCCAATCCACCACGAGCAGCCACACCGTGACGCCGAGCCACACCGACAGCCCGCTGACCGCATCCGGAATCGCGTGCGCGATGATCAACTCGATGCGCTCGGTCTCATCGACCATGACCTTCTTGATGTCCCCGCTGCGGCGACGGGTGAAGTAGCCCAACGGCAGCCGCGCCAACCGTCGGGCGATCGCCATCCGCAACTCGTAGAGCATCCGAAACGCCGCCCGATGCGCGATCGCCGTGGACGCGCCGAACACCACGAACCGCCCCACGATCGCCACCACGGCGAGCCCCGCGAACAGCGCGAACCGTTCCGCGTCCGCCGTACCGGCCACCAGGTCCCGCACTGCCCGGTACACTAGCCAGTACGGCACCAGCTCCAGCGCGGTCGAGGCGACAGCCAACGCGGCCGCACCCACGATCTGCCACCGGGCGCGGCCGACGAATGCCGTCAACGTCGGTGCCCCGCCGAACAGCGCGCCCACCGGCGCCTCCCGGGAATCGTCCGAGCTCCGTCGACCGTGCTCGCCCTGGCGTGAACCGGGTTCCGTTACCTCGTCGGTGTCGGACGTCGTCGCCACGCTGGTTTCTCCCGTTGTCGAAAATGGTTGTCGTTTTTCTGATTCTGGCACGACTCGCGCCGGTCGGCCAGCAGGAGGCACCCCCAGTTCGTCTACGTTAATGAAAATAGTTATCATTATCCGTGTGTGTTCTTTCGATGTGGGCTCCGCGGCGGAACGGCAACTCGACGCGCTCGTGATCGGTGCGGGCCCGGCGGGTGTTGGTACCGGTCTGGCCATGATGTTGGTGGACGATCTGGTGTTCGGGGTGGTGGAGCGTGGCCGGGTGGGTGAGACGTTCCGGCGCTGGCCGGAGCGCATGCGGTTCTTGACGCCGTCGTTTACCGGCAATGCCTTCGGGGCGATCGATCTCAACGCGGTGCACCCGGAGACCTCGCCGGCGCATACGCTCAAGGTGGACTACCCGAGCGGTGCGGGATACGCACACTACTTGGAAAGTGTTGGCCAGCATTTCGGGGTACCGGTTCGGGAACGCTGCGGAGTGCTGGCCGTCGAGCCGAGCGCCACCGGGTACACCGTGGTGACCAGCGAGGGGCCGGTGCCGGCCAGGACGGTGGTGTGGGCGGCGGGCGAATTCGGCACCCCGTCTCGGCCGCCGATACCGGGAAACGAGCTCGGTGTGCACAGCGCCAAGCCGGCCGCGTGGCAGGCGCCCGACGAGGCGCCGGTGGTGGTGATCGGCGGCTATGAATCCGGCATCGACGTGGCCTGCGCCCTCGTCGCGGACGGGCATCCGGTGACCGTGCTTGACCCGTCGTCTCCGTGGGAAGCCACCGGATCCGACCCGTCGCTGACCCTGGCGCCACGCACCCGGCAGCGGCTGCATCACGCGGAGTCCAGCGGATTGCTGGAACTTGCTGGCAAGCACGAGGCCACGGCGATCGAACACGACGGCACCCAGTATGTTGTCGACGCTGGCCGCACGCGCTTTCGCAGTCCGGTCGCGCCGGTGCTGGCGACCGGTTTCCGCCCCACCATGGGACCCGTAGCGGAGCTGTTCGATCGTCGCTCGGATGGCTGGCCGCTGGTGACCGGTGATGACGAATCCACGATCGCCCCTGGAGTGTTTCTTGCCGGACCCGCGGTCCGGCACGACGACCTGCACCTGTGTTTCGTCTACAAGTTCCGGCAACGGTTCGCCCACCTCGCCAAGGTGATCGGGGACCGGCTCGGCCGCGACACCACCGCGCTGGAGGCCTACCGTGCGGTCGGCATGCTGGTCGAGGACGTCTCCTGCTGTGCCCAAGACTGCGCATGCTGAGCTCCGAGATGCCGCAGCCCGCCCGGGCGCAGGGACTACTCGAACGCCGGTTCTTCGGTCCGCTGCTCGGCCTGCTCGCTCTGCTGGCGCCGGCGGTGCTGGCCACCTGGGCCGGGCTGGTGCTCTCCGGATGGCTCGCCGCCGCGACCACCCCACTCGGCCAGGCACTCCGTTCCGCTGCCGGTGGTGTGCCGTGGCTGCTGCGCGAGCTGCTGGTCGGCGACTACGGAGCGGCGACCATGCTGCCGCTGTTGTTCGTCTGGACCCTGCCGATCGTGCTGCTGCACGCCGCATTCACGGCCGTGGCAAAGGCGAGCGGACTGCTCGACCGCGCCTGCACGGCGGTCGAGCCACTCGTGCGGCCGTTCCGCCTGACCGGTCGCGACGTGGCTCGAGTCGTGATGGGCTACGGCTGCAACGTGCCGGCGGTGGTACAAGGACGTGGCTGCCTGAGCTGCACCAGGCGGTCGGGCTCCGCGGCCATCGCCTTCGGCTCGGCGTGCGGCTATCAACTCGGCGCGGTGCTTGCCGTGACCAGTGCGGCCGGGCACGCGGAACTCGTGCCTGTCTATCTGCTGATCTTGCTGCTCGGCGCGCTGACCTGCGCACGCTGGATGGCGGGCACCAGCGCGCCAGCTGGGCGGCTGCTGGTGCACCGCGCAC
This sequence comes from Pseudonocardiaceae bacterium, assembly GCA_009379845.1. Classification (GTDB taxonomy): domain Bacteria; phylum Actinomycetota; class Actinomycetes; order Mycobacteriales; family Pseudonocardiaceae; genus Tamaricihabitans. The sequence continues at coordinate 50,101 of WHSZ01000006.1, forward strand.
CCGTGGTCGCGCCGACGATCGGGGATGTCTGGCGGGAACTGAAAGGCCCGCTGGTGCAGATGATCAGCCGGGTTGTCCCGATCTTCCTCGGCATCACGCTCATCGCATCGATGCTCGTCGCCCTCGGCGTGCTCGATGTGCTCTCCGCTTGGCTGCACCCGCTGCTGTCCATCCTCGGACTCCCCGCCGCCGTGGCCCCGGCGGTGGCCGCCGCGGTAGCCCGCAAGGACGGCATCCTGCTGCTGGCCGCCCCACCCGTACTGGCCACGCTGTCGCCCGGGACCCTGCTCGCCGCCCTTGTCCTGGCTAGCACCGTGCTCCCGTGCGCGGTCACCGTGCTCACTCTCGTGCGCGAGCACCGCCCGCGCGCAGCGGCACGCATCCTCGCCCACGGCACCGTCATCTCGTTCGCGGTCACCGCCGCCATCGCATGGATCGCGCGCCTTGGCTAAACGGCGTTGCCAAGCGTCGCGAAAGAGAGCTAGGGATGCAGCCGCGCGCCCATTTTGGTGATGAACGCCAGCACGTCGTCCTCGTCCTTGTCGGGCACGCCGATGACCACCTCGTCTACGCCGAGTGCGGCGAGACGATCCACCCGCTCGGGGGCGGCCCGTCCGCCGAGCGCGACGACGTAGGGCTTGCCCGCGCGGCCGGCCTCGGACCAGTGCTTGTTCAGGAGGTAGACCTGGTCGTCGATGTCGTTTTCGTAGGGGGTGGTGATCCAGCCGTCGGCGTTGGCCGCGATCCAGGTGAAGGTCCGGTTTGTGCCGCCGGCGCCGACCAGCAGCGGGACGTGCTCCTGGGCCGGCTTGGGGTAGGCCCAGCTGCCTCCGAACGAGACGAATCTGCCGTCGTAGGACGCGACGTCCTCGGTCCACAGGGCGCGCATCGCCTCGACGTACTCGCGCAGCGCGGTGTACCTGAACTTCGCCGGGATGCCGTGGTCGGCCAGCTCGTCGGTGTTCCATCCGAAGCCGGCACCGAGCGTGACCCTGCCGCCGGAAAGGAAGTCCAGGGTCGCGATCCCCTTGGCCAGAGTGATCGGGTCGGACTCCACCGGCAGTGCGACGGCCGTGGCGAGCCGGATCGTTGAGGTGACCACGGCCGCCGTGGCGAGAGACACCCACGGGTCGAGGGTCCGCACGTACCGATCATCCGGCAAGTCCGCGCTGCCGGTGAGCGGGTGCGCCGCCTGCCGCCGCACCGGGATGTGCGTGTGCTCCGGGACGTAGAACGAGGAAAAGCCGGCGTCCTCGGCCGCCTCGGCGCACGCCGCAGGCGTGATGCCTCGGTCGCTGGCGAACAGCACGATCCCGAATCTCACGGACACCTCACAAAATAGAACGTGTTCTACTAAACGATAGCGCCATAACCCCACTCACCGCCAACGACCAGCGAGCAGCCACGAAAGCACTGCCTGATGGAACATCACCGAAAAGCAAACGTGCGCTCGTATGTAATCCCATTGAACTGGGGGTATTCCTCCATTACCTAGACGAGCGGTCGAACGTTCGTTACCCTACGGGCGATCGAGGAGCTCGCGGCGGCCGCTGACCCCGTGACCCTTCGATGGCCTCATCGACGAGACATCGACGAGACGGAGTGGGAATGGCCGAGGACGATGTTCCAGTCGTGACGCGTAGGGGCGAAGAACACACCGATACGGGGCAATCCGGGGGCGCGGTGCGTATCTCAGGGGTCGGCCCGCAGCACACGCCGGCTACGCGCATCTGGTACGGCAAGGTCAGCAACGAGCCGGGCTATCGCTCGTTGCCGCACCACCACGGGGAGGCGGAGACCGGCGGTTACGTTCTCAAGGGCAAGGGGCGGATCTGGTTCGGCGAGAACTACTCGAAGTATGAGGATCTCGAAGAGGGCGACTTCGTGTTCGTGCCGCCGTTCATGCCGCATGTCGAGGGCAACATGAGCACGACCGAAGAGCTGGTCTGGTTGACCTGTCGCACGCCGGACAACATCGTGGTCAATCTTGAGGACGTCGACGACAGCGTCCTTGAGGGGTACCGCCGCCCCTGACGGCCGGTGGCAGAGGGGCCGATGATGAATAGCGTCACAGACCGCGTCGACCGGAAGGCTGTACGCGATTTGGATCAACCGAATTCGCGCCATATCGAGACGATCACGACCGACTCGCCGGAACAGGCCGAAATCCGGTCGCTGACCCGGTCGATGCTCGACGACCACGCGCCGGACGAGCACGTCGCTCGGCTCGACGAGTCGGAGACCTTTGATGAGGGTTTCTATGCCCGGCTGGGTTCCGCCGGTCTCGTCGGTCTTGGTGCGGACGGGAAGGGTACGGATGCCGATCCGCGGCACCAGGTCGTGGTGCTCGAGGAACTCGGCGTCGGCCACACGTCGATGGCGGTCTGTCTGGTTGTGCAGTACATGGGAGTGCGCCTGCTCAGTCACCACGGCAGCGACGAGCATCGCGAGCGGGTACTCAGCCCGCTTGTGGACGGTCGAAACCGGGTCGCGTTCGCCCTGTCGGAGGCCGAGGGCGGGACCGATATCGCCAGGGCGATGCGGACCAAGGCCAGGAAGGACGGCTCGGATTGGGTGCTGAACGGTCGGAAGACGTGGATCTCCGGCGCGGCGAGTGCCGAACACGCCATCGTCCTGGCCCGCACGGCTACCGCGACACGGTCGGCGATCGACGGGATCACCATGTTCCTGGTTCCGATGCGCGCCCACGGGGTGTCCGTGCGGGGCCTGGACACCGTCGGTATCCACGGCCTGGACACCTGCGAGGTCACACTTGACGACGCCCGTGTCGCCCCCTGCGCGGTCCTGGGCGAAGTTGGCGCCGGGTTCCGCCAGGTCATCGGAACCCTCAACGGTGAGCGACTCAACGCGGCCGCAGTGGCGCTCGGGATCGCGCGCGGGGCGTTGCGCAAAGCTGTCGACTACGCCGCGCAGCGGGAAGCCTTCGACCGGTCCATCGGTAGCTTCCAGGTACTGCAGCACAGCCTGGCCGACGGTGCGGTCAAGGTCGAGGCGGCGCGAGGCCTGCTGAATCGCGCCGCCGAGGCTGCCCACATCGAAAGCCTCGCATCCGGGGCTGGTTCCGGGACTTCGGAGACGTTGTCCGCGATGGCCAAGCTCGCCGCATCGGAGGCCGCCACCACAGTCACCGACGTCGGGATGCGAGTGATGGGTGGCGCCGGCTACAGCCGCGAGTACCCGATGCAGCGCTACTTCCGCGACGCCCGGCTCTATACCTTCGCCCCGTTGACCGACGAGATGCTCCGCAACTTCGTTGGCGAACGCTGGCTCGACCTGCCACGTTCCTACTGAGTCCTTCCGCCCCGTGCAGGGCAATCCGTCAACCAAAGTCTATATCCGCCATCCCAAGGAAAACGTACACACGTCCGTTGGAGGTTCTGATGGATCGACCGCTCGTCACCGATGCCGAGACGGCAGCAACCGAACGGCTCCTCGCCGACCCGCGCATGACCGAACTCATCGCGGCCCGCCGGAGGTTCTTCATCTACGCCTGGAGCGCCTTTCTCACCGCGGCGGTTCTGTTCTTCGGGACGGCGGCGTTTTTCCCTCATGTGTTGTCCATCAAGATCAGTGACGGGATCAGCCTTGGCCTCATCGGTGGCATCGGCTACGTCGCGTTGATCTTCGTCCTTACCGTGCAGTACTCGCGCCGGTCTCGCGCATGGGATGCGCTCATCTTGGGCCTGCGACACACCGCGGGCTATGACGAGCCGTCGACTCCCGCGGGCGGTGCACGATGAACGAGCTCGCATTGACCGTCAGCATCGCGGTCGTCGCGGTCACCCTGGTCGCCACCTACTTCGCGTCGCGCCGCTCCGGTGGTACAGAGCAGTTTTGGACCGCCGGTGCCGGCTTGTCCGGCCGCACCAACGGCATCGCGATCGCCGGAGACTTCCTGTCGTCGGCGTCGTTGCTCGGCTATGCGGGCCTGACCTTCCTGTTCGGCCTCGACGGCTTCCTCTTCGCGACCGCCGCTAGCGCGATCTTCCTGATGGTGCTGTTCCTGGTCGCGGAGAAGATGCGCAACCTGGGCCGGTTCACCTTCGCCGATGCCCTCGCGTTGCGCCTGCGGGCACGGCCGGTACGTGCGGTCTCTGCGCTCTCCGCATTGTGCGTGTGTCTGTTCTACCTCCTTGCCCAGTTGGTTGGGGGAGGAGTGCTGCTGGAGACGTTGACCGGATTGGACTTCGGCTGGGCGGTCATTATCGCCGCCGTGTTGATGCTGTGCTACGTGCTCTTCGGGGGCATGCTCGCTACAACCTGGGTGCAGGTCATCAAAGCAGCGCTGGTGATGACGCTGGTCGGGGTGCTGACGATCTTCGTTCTGGTCAGGGTCGATCCCAATCCGATCGCAGTGGTGGAGCTCGCCGTCGACAATTCGCCAAAGGGCGACGCGTTCCTCGGGCCGGGGCTAACGTTCAGCGGCCCAGGGGAACTACTGTCCATGGCGGTGGCGGTCACCCTCAGCGCCGTCGGACTTCCGCACGTCCTGATGCGATTCTTCACCGTCCCCGATGCACGACAGGCTCGACGCTCGGGAGTCTGGGCCGTCGGTCTCATCGGGGCGTTCAATCTGCTCATTGCCTTCCTCGGACTCTCAGCGCGGGCGGTTCTCGGCGAGGAGGATGCGGCAGCGGCCGGGGAGGGCGGCAATCTCGCCCTCCCCGCGCTGGCCGAACGGCTCGGTGGGGGTGAGGGCACGGTCGGCGGGGACCTGCTCCTCGCGATGGTCGCTGCGGTAGGGTTCGCCACCATCCTCGCCGTCACAGCTGGCCTGGTGTTGTCCGCGTCGAGCGCCGTTGCCCACGACCTCTGGTCCAATCTGTTGCGGCGTGACGAAAGGGAAGAGCCGCGTGTCGGTCGGGTCGCCGCCGTCGTTGTCGTGCTGATCGCGGTTCTCACCACATTGACGGTGGGGTCAAGTCAGAACGTCACCTTCCTGGCCACGCTGGCCACGGCCACCGCCGCCAGCGCGAACTTCCCCGTGTTGTTCCTGTCCATGGTGTGGAGCCGGATGACCACCAGGGGGGCGATTACCGGGGCGTTGACGGGGTTGATCAGCGCGGTGGTGCTGATCTTCCTTGGACCGTCGTTGTGGCCCGGTGGTCCGGAGAGTGCACCGTTCCCGTTCGCCTTCCCGGTGCTGGTGTCGGTGCCGCTCGGGTTCCTCGGTTGCTACCTGGGCAGCGTGTGGAGCTCCGATCAGGTGGACCCGCGTGCCTTCGCGCGCGTGAAGGTGCGCTCGCTCATCGGTTCGGACCAATCTCGGACGGGAGAACCGGATGGCTAGGTGTACGAATGACCGTTCGCTAGACGGGGAGGGGTCGATGGGTGACGTGCCGGGGGAGTCGGCGGGGCATACGCGAGGAGGTTCCGGCCTGTCGAAGGTGTTGGTGGCTAACCGTGGGGAGATCGCGGTGCGGATCATCCGAACCCTGGCGGAGCAAGGCATCGCCAGTGTGGCCGTGTACTCCGATCCCGACGAGAAGGCGCTGCACGTGCGGCTCGCGGACGAGACGGTCGCGCTGGGCGGCGCGTCGTCGAGCGAGACCTACCTTGACATCGACAAGATCGTTGACGCGGCCCGTGAGGTCGGCGCGGATGCGGTGCACCCTGGCTACGGATTTCTCGCCGAGAACGCCGATTTCGCCAGGGCGGTCACCGACGCGGGGCTGGTGTTCATCGGTCCGGACGGCGCCGCCATCGAGGTGATGGGCCAGAAGGTCGCCGCGCGTCGCGTCGCAGCGCAGGCCGAGGTGCCACAGGTGCCAGGGACGGCCGAGCCGGTCACCGACGCGGAGGAGATCCGCGCCTTCGGCGCCGAACACGGATACCCGGTCGCCGTGAAGGCTTCCTACGGTGGTGGCGGCCGTGGCATGCGAACCGTAGCCGGACCGGATGAGGCGGAGGACGCGCTGGCGGCGGCTCGGCGTGAGGCCGCGGCCGCGTTCGGCAACTCCGACGTCTACTTGGAGCGCTACTTAGCGGCGGCCCGGCACATCGAGGTGCAGATCTTCGCCGACACCCACGGCAATGTTGTGTGGCTCGGCGACCGGGACTGCTCGGTGCAGCGGCGTCACCAGAAGCTGGTCGAGGAGTCGCCCGCGCCGGGCCTGCCGATCGAGCTGCGCCAGCGGATGGGCGAGGCTGCAGTCCGGCTCGCGAAGGCGGTGGACTACCTCGGCGCCGGTACCGTCGAGTACCTGGTGGAGGGCGGTCGGTTCTACTTCCTGGAGATGAACACGCGTATCCAGGTGGAGCACCCAGTCACCGAGTCGGTGCTGGGTATGGACCTGATCGCCGAGCAGCTGCGGGTCGCGGCGGGTGAACCGCTTTCGGTGCGCACTTCGGGTCCGGAGCCACGTGGCCATGCCATCGAGTGCCGGATCAACGCCGAGGACCCCACGGGTGGGTTGTTCCTGCCCAGCCCCGGTCCGATCCACCATCTGCACGTCCCAACGCGGGCCGGGGTTCGGTTCGACTCCGGTTACGAAAGCGGTGACGAGGTCGCCCCACACTACGACAGTATGATCGGGAAGCTGGTCGTCTGGGGCCCGGACCGCGACAGTGCGATCCGGAGGAGCGTGGCGGCGCTCGACGAGCTCGTCATCGACGGCGTACCTACTACGATCCCGGCCGCGAAGACCGTCCTCGCCCACCCGGACTTCGCCATGGTGGTGTTCACCACCCGGTGGCTGGAGAACACGGTGGGGTTCCCGTCGGCCGCGTCGGCGCCGGTCGATACTGGTGTCGATGACAACGCCACCGCGGGCGACTCCGACGAAGGCGGCCGGGACGAGGTCTGGGTCGGTGGTCGGCGCTACATCGTCCCGTTCTTCGGGGCCGTCGCGGGCACTCACGCGCAGGACCAGCCCGCCGCGCGACGCTCACGCGGTCAAGCGTCACGGCGCACGCCGCGGCCTGGGCGCGCCGCATCCGGTGGCTCAGGCACGGTCACCAGCCCGATGCAGGGCACCGTCATCGCCGTCAACGTCGCGGACGGGGACACGGTCGCGGCCGGACAGGTGCTCTTCGTCGTCGAGGCGATGAAGATGGAGAACCCGGTCCGCGCGACCGTCGACGGCGTGATCGGCCAGCTCGCCGTGGCGGTCGGCGACGTGGTCACCGCAGGTTCTCCGCTCGCAGTGGTGGCTGCCGCATGACCACGTGGCCTGGAATGCAACGGAGATCGGCCTTGATCACCGGAGCCGGCGGGGGACTCGGCAGCGCGATTGCTCACCGGTTCGCCGCGGACGGGCATCCGGTGGTCTGTCTCGACATCGAACATGCCGCCGCCGAACGCACGGCGGCCGCCCTGGTCGAGACCGGGGCGACGGCAACGGCGTACGGACTCGACATCACCAATGAGTCGGCGGTCGAGGCCATGCGCGAGTTCTTGGCCACAGTGGACATGCTGCCGCGGCTCGTCATCAACGCCGCGGGGATCCTGTACCGAGGCCAGGTGGACACCACCGACCCGGCCACCTTCCGCAGGGTGCTGGACGTGAACGTAACCGGCGCCTACACGGTGACCCGTGCCTTCGGCCCGGACCTGGTGGCGTCCGGCACCGGCCGCCTCATCAACATCGCCTCCATCGCGGGCATGAACGGTCATCCGTTCACCGCGTACGCGACGTCGAAAGGTGCGCTCGTGAACCTCACCCGCGCGTTGGTCCTGGACTTCTGGGGCACGGGCGTGACCGTCAACGCGATCTGCCCTGGCGCGATGGACACCCCCATGCTCAACCGATCCGCAATGGCGTCGTTCCTGCGCAAGACCCCTACCAAGCGGGTCACCGCGCCGGACGAGGTCGCGGGTGTCTGCGCGTTCTTAGCATCGGGAGACGCCGCGAGCATCAATGGCCAGACCGTCGTCGTCGATGGCGGCGCCACCGCGGTCTTCAGCTACACCGACCAGGAGTCCTCATGAAGCCGTTTCGCTCCCTGCTTTTCGTGCCCGGACACAAGCCGAACTGGGTCGACAAGGCTGTCCGGGCCGGTGCGCACGCCGTTATCCTCGATCTCGAGGACGCCGTACCGGCCGGGGAGAAGGAGGCGGGCCGCGCGGCGGTGGCCGAAACGCTCGACCGGCTCGCCGACGGGCCGACCGGCCTCGTGGTTCGGGTCAACCCGCTCGACACCGATCTGTTCGGCAAGGACATCGCCGCCGTGGTACGTCCCGGGCTGACAGCGCTTCTGGCGCCCAAGGTCTACCGGCGAGACGACATCGTCGCCTACGACGCACTCATTACTGCCGCCGAACTCGAAAACGGCATGCAACGCGGTAGCGTCGGCCTGATCCCGTCGTTGGAGACCGCCCAGTCACTGTCCAATGTCGACGCGATCGCGTCCGCTCCGCGCGTCGTCAGCCTGATGGCGGCGGCGGCGAAGGACGCGGACATCTCGCGCGAGATCGGATTCACCTGGAGCGCCGCCGGGATGGAGACGCTGTACCTGCGCAGTAAGGTCGTGCTGGCTGCCCGTTCCGCGGGGCTCGACCACATCGTGCTGGGGCTATGGCAGCAGGTGGCCGACCTTGACGGTCTGCGCGCGTTCGCGGAGGCCAACCGCGCTCTCGGCTTCGGCGGCCAGGTGATCATTCACCCGTCACACGCCCCAATGGTGAATGAGGTTTACACACCTAGCGACGCCGAGCTCGAGCGGCTGCGCCGGCTCGTCGCCAGTTATGAGGACGGAGCCCGCGACGGGCAGGGCGCCGTCATGTTCGACGGCGAACACATCGATTTCGCCCATGTCCAGAGTGCCCGATCCATCCTGGCCGCAGCCAAGCATCCCGAGGAGAACTGATCATGGCTGGCTTGTATTTCGAGGAGTTCGTCGTCGGCGATATCCACCGGCACGCCGTCACCCGCACCGTCACCGAGACCGACAACCTCCTCTTCACGACCCTCACGATGAACTCGCAGCCGCTGCACCTCGACGAGGAGTTCGCCAAGGATTCCGTGTTCGGAACCCGCATCGTGAACTCGGTCTTCACGCTCGGGCTCGTCGCCGGCATCCACGTGAGCGACCTGACCCTCGGCACCACGCTGGGCAACCTCGGTTTCGAGGACGTGCGGTTCCCGAAACCGGTCCTGATCGGTGACACAATCCGGGTGGAGAGCGAGGTCCTCGAGAAACGGGAGTCCAACAGCCGCCCGGACACCGGGATCGTCCGGCTCGAGCATCGTGCGTTCAACCAGCGCGACGAGGTGGTCTGTACCCTGCGCCGCGCCGCGATGATAAAGCGCCGCCCGGCAGAGGTCTCCGCATGACTCGCGCGGAAGAAGGTGCACTAGTGACCCAGTCGATCACCGTTAAGGGCAACGATGCGCCGGGTACGGCGCGGCCGAAGGTGACCGGCCAGGGCGACACATTCTGGGAGGACCTCGAGCTCGGTCACTGGCTGCGCGGACCCGGCGTGACCATTACCGATGCTCACCTCGTCCAATGGGCCGGGCTCACCGGAGACTGGGTGTCGCTGCATCTGGACGAGACGTACGCCGCTGCGGCGGGATTCGCGGGCCGGATCGTGCACGGCCCGCTGTCGCTGTCGCTCTCGCTCGGCTTGCTCACGCAAACCGGCATCTTCGGCAACGTCACGGCCTGGCTGGGCGTCGATGCGGTGCGTGCGAAGGCCCCGGTGTACATCGGCGACACCATCCACCCGCAGGCCGAGGTCGTCCTGACACGACCGGCGAGCAAACCCGGCCAGGGGATCTGGACCCTGGAGTACAGCACGGTCAACCAGCGCGGTGTGATCGCCATGACTTTCCGCAGCAGCTTCATGGTCCGATGCCGCGGCACCGAGGAACGCGGCAATGGGTGAGCGCGTCGCGGTTGTGACCGGGGCCGGTTCGGGACTGGGACGCGCCACCGCCGAACGGTTGCTCGCGCAGGGCATGCGGGTGGCCGGCTGGGACATCAGCCAGGACGGACTCGAATGGCTGTCCCAACATCCGTCGGCGTCAACGGCCGCCGTGGATGTGACCGACCCCGAACAGGTCGGCGCGGCCACCGAACAGGTGCGGTCGGCTTGGGGCCGGGTCGACTGCCTGGTCAACTCGGCGGGCATCTTCCTCGTCGGTCCGCTCGCCGAGGTGGAAACCAGCGCGGTCCGCGCGTTGTTCGACGTTAACGTCCTCGGCACGACCCTGGTCACTCAGGCCCTGATGCCCGACCTCATCGCGTCCCGTGGTGCGGTGGTCAACCTCTCCAGCACGGTCGCATTGCGCGCCACCGCATCCAATTCCCACTACGCGGCGTCGAAGGCGGCGGTGGCCCAGCTGACCCGTTGCTGGGCGCTCGAGCTGGCGCCGCATGGAGTGCGGGTCAACGCCTTGGCCCCGGGGCCAACCAACACCGCCATCTACACCTCTGCCGGGATTGAGCCTGCCGACGTGGCGGCGCTCCTCGCCGACCGTGCCGCACGCATTCCGATGGGGAGGGCGGGCGACCCGACCGAGATCGCCCTGTGGGTAGTGCGCTTGATCGACGACGAATGGGTCACCGGGCACGTGATCCCGGTCGACGGCGGCATGTCCATCGCCTAGCCGAGTGCCCGCGTTGCGGCGAACGGCTGCTCGTTCGGTATCGGGTAAACTCCTGGTCAGCAACGTTCACGAGCCCCGCAGGTCCCGTCCAAGGATCGGAGCAAACGCATGCCACGCCTGGCCAACGGCGTACGTACGCCGGACGCGATTCGCCACGCTGCGATCGAGCTGTTCTACGAACATGGCTACGAGGCCACGACGCTGCGCGAGGTCGCGGACAAGGTCGGGATCCGGGTCGGCAGCCTGTACAACCACATCGACAGCAAGGACGAACTGCTCGGCTCGATCATGCTGGGCATCATGGATGACCTGCTGGCCGCCTTCCGGCAGGCGCTGCGCGCGCACAACGACGACCCGGTCGCGTGCCTGCGATCTTGCATCGACACACACATCCGGTTCCACGCCACCCGCGCTCATGAGGTGTTCATCGGCAACTCCGAGTTGCGGTCGCTGCCGACCAAGCAGCGTAAGCGGGTCGTGTCGAAGCGTGACCAGTACGAGAAGCTCATCAGCGGGATCCTGGAGACCCTGTCGGAACAGGGTCTCGCCGAGGTCGTTGATGTCCGACTGCAGACCTATGCGATCGTCGCCATCGGCACGCACGTCTCGAGCTGGTACAAACCACGCGGCGGAATGTCGCTCGACGCGATTGTCGAGACCTACACGACGATGATCTTTCGCCAGCTCGGGATAAGCTCGGCGGACGCTGTGCTTCCGGCCGCCCCGGCCTCCGTCTGATTCCTCGCCCTCAAGCCGGCAGCGGTTGAACCGGTTGCGAGGCTTCAGGGCAGCCAGGTTGATCGGGAGGGACGTCAGACCGGGGTAACGGCTTGGCGACGGGCCGCGGGTGCGGTGGAACGTCGGCGATAGACATCGAGGCGCCGGTGCAACTCGGCGCGCAGGTCATTGGCCGGGACGACCGCCTCGACGGCATTCTCGTTGGCGATCTTGAAGACGTCGATGCCCTCGGCGTATTCGGCATACTTCTCCGCCACGAACCGCTTGCGCTCTTCGGGATCCTCGATGGCCTGGATGCGGTTGTAGTGGACACCGTTGACCGCTGCGTCGGGTCCCATCAGGGCCGGCTTGGCTGTCGGCAGGGCGATGACGGCGTCCGGGTTCATCGGTGCCCCGGACATGGCGAGGTAGCCGCCGCCGTAGGCCTTGCGCACGAGTACCGCGATGCGTGGGACCCGGCTTTCGGCCACTGCGAACAGCATCTTGGCGCCGTGCCGAATGATGCCCTGCTTCTCCACCTCGGAGCCGATCATGTAGCCGGCGATGTCGACTAGGAAGATGATCGGGATGTTGTAGGCATTGCAGGTCCAGATGAAGCGAGCGGCCTTGTCCGAGGAATCGGGGAAGAGCACGCCGCCCCGGTGGGTCGGCTGGTTGGCCACCAACCCCACGCTGTGCCCTTCGATCCGGGCGAAACCGGTGACCAGTTCGGGAGCGAAGAGGTCCTTGTAGGGCAGAAACGAGTCCTCGTCGACCAGCGCGTCGACCAGTTCGTGGACGTCGTAGACCTCCGATTCCCGCTCCGGCACCACCTCCTGCACCGTCCGGCTTGATGAGGGATCTGCCGCCGGGACGACCGGCGGCTTCTCGTTGTAGCTCGACGGCAGGTACGACAGCCACACCCGGATTGCCGCGATGGCTTCCTCGTCGTCCTCGACCAGGCAGTCGCCAAGCCCCGAGGTGCGGCAGTGCATGTCCGCGCCCCCCATCTCCTCCAGCGTCACCTGCTCGCCGGTCACCATCTCGGCCAGCCGGGGTGATCCGAGGTAGGCGGTCGCGTGGCCGCGCACCATGATCGTGAAGTCGCACAGGGCTGGCACGTAGGCCGAGCCTGCCGGAGACGGTCCGAACAGCGCGCACACCTGAGGGATTCGGCCGGAGATCTGAACCTGGTTGTAGAAGATGTTGCCCCAGGCACGGCGGCCTGCGTAGCTTTCGAACTGCTCGTCGATGCGGGCGCCCGCGGAATCGAACAGGTACACCAGCGGGATGCCGGACTCATCGGCGATCTCCTGGGTACGGGTGATCTTTTCGAAGGTACGTTTGCCCCAGGTGCCGGCCTTGACGGTGAAGTCGTTTGCGATCACCGCGACCTCCCGGCCATCGACCTTGCCGACGCAGGTCACCACGGCGTCACCAGGAAGCCCTTCGTCGTAGCGGGCGAGCAGGCCGTCCTCGAACGACCAGCCGTCGTCGAACAGCAGTTCCAACCGCTGACGAACGAGCAGCTTGCCGGACTCGACCACCTTGGCCCTGCTCTTCTCCGAACCGCCGAGGCGGGCTTGCTTCAGCCGGTGAGCAAGCTCGGCGTGCACGCTTTCGGCACTCGTCGTGGGACTGTCTTGGACGTCGGTCATCGGTGCTCCTCGTGGTCTAGCAAAAGCGAACGAGCGATCGTATGCTACGGCTACTCGCTGCCAAAACAAGTAAGGCACTTCAGCAAACGTACAACCGTTCGCCTACGCTGTCGATGAGATCAGGTTTGCGCAGAGGAGACGATGATGTGGACTCTGGCCGACTACGTGCGGCTCAATGCCCTCCGCTACCCAGGCCGTACCGCGGTGGTCGACGATGCCGGCCGACTGACGCATCGCGAGCTGAGCGCACGGGCGCAGGGCATCGCCAAGGGGCTCCGGGCGGCCGGGGTTCGTACCGGTGACCACGTCGGGATCCTGGCCGGGAACTCGATCTTTTGTGCGGAGGCCTTCCTCGGTGTCATCGCCGCCGGCGCGGTCGCGGTGATGTACAACTGGCGGTGGGCGACCGCCGAACTGGTTCATGGGGTCGCCTCGACCGAAGCGGGCGTGGTCCTGGTCGAGGCGGCGTTCGCCGATGATCTCGATGCCGCGGTCGCCACCGGCGATCTCGACGTCTCGTTGCGAATCTTCCGGCAGGGCCCCGAGTTCGAGGCGCTCGCCAGTACGCCGGGCCGGGTGGTCGATCCCGAGGTCGGCCTGGACGATCCGATGTGTGTGCTGTTCACCGGCGGCACCACTGGGTTCTCCAAGGGCGTGGTGCTCGCCCACCGCTCCGGGGTGGTGAACTCGATCAACGAACGGCTAGATGTCGGGATCGCGAACGAGGAGGAGAACGTGGGGCTCAGCCTGACCCCACTGTTTCACTCCGCGGCGTTGCTGTGTGTGTTCGCCCCGCATTACATGAGTGGCGGCACGAACGTGCTGCTGTATCGGTTCGACGAACAGCGGGTCGGTGAGCTCGTCGAGCGCGAGCGGATCACGACAAGCTTCATGATCCCGAATATGATCCGTCGGCTGCTACAGGCGGGCATCTTCGAGACCGAGGGTTTTCAGAAACATCTGCGTCAGCTGCACAGTGGCGGAGGGCTGCTGCGGATGCCCGACAAACAGGCCGTTCGCGCGCTCACACCGAATGTGCGGATGTTCTTCCGCTACGGGCTGACCGAGGCCGGACCGATGGTCACTCGGCTGCTGAACCGCGACATCATGCGTCCCGAGCTAGACGGCTCGATCGGGCAGGAGTACTCGATGGTCGAAGCGCGCGTCGCGGACCCGGCATCCGGCGAGACGGTCGCGCCCGACGAGCTCGGGGAGATCGCCGTACGGGGCTCGGCGGTGATGCTCGGCTACTACAAGATTCCCGATGCGACCGCAATGGCGTTGCGCGACGGCTGGCTGTACACCGGCGATCTCGCCAGCCGCGACGAGCAGGGCTACTTCTACTTCCGCGACCGGGCCAAAGACATGATCAAAACCGGTGGGGAGAACGTCTACGCCTCCGAGATCGAGCAACTCCTCTACGCCCACCCGGCGGTTATGGAGTGCGGCATCCTGGGCGTACCCAGCTCGGAGTGGGACGAAGAGGTCCGAGCGGTGATCGCACTTCGCCCCGATCGAACGGCGACCGACACCGAACTCCGCGACTACCTACGCACATTCATCGCCGGTTACAAGATCCCGAAGGTGTTCGTCTTCATGGATCCCGCGGCCATGCCGGTGAACGCCAGCGGGAAGGTCGTCAAGAACACCCTGCGCCAGCTCGTCGGCTGGTGACGCGGTGTCGGTGATGATGGAGAGGTGGAGTTCGTATTCCAGACGCGGTCGCCGGACGGGGTGCTTGGCCGGTTCGTCGAGTCGGTGTTTTATGCCCGCGGGCGGATCGAGTACCGGCGGGAGCGGATCGCGCCGACCGGGTCGACGGTGGCCGGGATCGTGCTCGGCGCGCCGATCAGACAGACGCCCGACGACGGCGCTGGCCCGATGTTCGAGGCGGGCACCGGGTTCCTGATCGGGCCGCACGACCGGCCGATCGTGAACGAGCCGTTGGCGGAGACGTACTGCGTGGGGATCGTGACCACGCCGGTGGGCTGCCGCGTGGTGTTCGGTGTCGACCCGGCGCCGCTGCGGGGCAGGGTGGTGGACCTGACGGCCGCGTGGCCCGCGGCGGCAGACCTGCGGGAGCGGTTACTGGCGATGTCGGATCCGGCGTCGATGCTGGATCTGGTCGGCCAGACCCTGGCCGCCACGCTTGACCCGCCCACCCCCGGGGTGGACCGGTGCGCGCGGGCCGTGCGGGCGTTGGAGGACGACCCGGCGTGCAACATCGGCGAGCTGGCCAAGCGGCTGGGGGTGACGCACGGGCATCTCGACCGTGAGTTCACCCGGGTCGTCGGGGTCAGCCCGCGCACGCTGGCCCGCACGCTGCGGGTGCGCACCCTGCTGGAGAACATCGACGTCTACGGCCAGATCGCGTGGGTGCGGCTGGCCGCCGAGCTCGGCTGGTTCGACCAGGCGCACCTGATCCGCGACTTCAAACGGCACACCGGCGTCACGCCGTCGCAGTACCAGGCCGCCCAGCGCGACCGCTTCCGACCAGAGGAGGCGGCGCCCGGATTCGTTCCGGACACAACGTGAAATCCGTCCAATACGGGCAGCCATCCAGCACGCAGGCTGACCGCATGCAGGTATTCCACGTAGAGCAGACCATCGACCGTCCCGTCGACCAGGTCTGGAAGACGCTCACCGACTGGGACGACGCCGCCGCGTGGATGGCCCACGCCGAAACCGTCAGCGCCGACGGTGACACCGTGCCGGGAACCACCGTGTCCTTCCACACCCGCGGCAAGACCCGCACCAGCACGATCACCGCGGTCGACCCTGGCCGCTCGACCACCCTCACCTCAACCCAGGGTGGCGTCACCGCCGACTACACCTACACCGTGCAACCCACCGGCGAGCAGACAACCGTGGCGCTGACCGTGGACTGCGCCACGCGCGGGCTGTGGCGACTGGCCGAACCGGCGCTGCACCGGTTCATGCGCAAGGCCGACAGCGGCCAGCTCCAGGCCCTCCAGCGCCACATCGAGCGGGACCGGCGATGACCGACCCCGCATCGGCGGTAGCCAGCCAGCTGCGCAACATCACCGCCGCCACCGGCCGCAACACCGATGACTGGTACCGACTGGTCGTCGACACCGGACTGACCAAGCACGGCGAGATCCTCGCCTACCTCAAACGCGAACACGGCCTCACCCACGGCAACGCCAACGCGCTGACCCACCACATCCGCCAGCGCGCCACCGGCGGTCCGAAACCGGCCGAGGACCTGCTCGACGCCCAGTACGCCGGACGCAAAGCAGCCCTGCGCCCGATCCACGACGAACTCGTCACCATCGCCCGCGCCCTGGGCGACGACGTCACCGTCACGGTCAACAAGACCTCCGTCAGCCTGCGCCGAGCCAAACAGTTCGCCCTCATCCAAGCCCCATCGGCCAGCCGCGTCGAGCTCGGCCTCAACCTCCGGGACGTCACCCCCACGCCGCGGCTACACCCCACCACCGGCATGTGCACCCACCACATCACCCTCACCGAGCCCGCCGACATCGACGACGAAACCGCACGGTGGCTCCAAGCCGCCTACGAACAAGGCACCAGTGACCGGCACGCCGAGCCGGAATCGTGACTCGGAGTTGCGGAACTGGCAACGGCTGCGGTCAATTATCAGGCCGGGTGGTGGCCTGGCGATCGTGAGCTACGTGCGCGGCCGCGGCGCGGTCGCCGCAGCCTTCGCGCTGACAACAGTGGCCCCTCACGGTTTCACGGCTCGAGTGGTGTTTCGATGGTTGTGCGAGCCAGGACGCGCGACTGAAAAACCGACAACGGTTTTCAGAGTCGATTGCGGGTATCGTTTGCTTTATGGCTCAGCAGGAGAGTGCGAAGACGCGTCGGGCGTTCGACGCGGCCGCGGCGGATTTTACGGCGTTGGGCAGGTATTTGTGGCGTCCGATCGGTGCGGACACGGTGGAGGTGGCAGACCCGCGCCCGGGGCAACGGGTGCTCGACGCGTGTTGTGGTACCGGGGCATCGGCCATTCCCGCTGCGCGACGGGTCGGGCGCGACGGTGTGGTGGATGCCGTTGACGTGTCGGCGTCGATGGTCAGTGAGCTGCGCCGACTAGCCGGCGAGCTGCCGCAGTTGCGTGCCTGTCAGGAAGACGTCACGGCATGGCAGGGCGCCGGGTATGACGTCGTGCAGTCCGCGCTTGGCATCTTCTTCTTTCCCGACATGGCCGCGGGTACTCGGCGGCTGATTGGCATGGCGCGCCCGGGCGGGCGTGTGGTGTTCACCATCTGGCGAGGGGACGCGATGGCTGCCGCGGGCCGGCATCTCGGGCTGGCCGTCGCTGAGGCCACGGCAACCGATCCGCCCGCCGAGCGCGAACCGCATCTGTTTGACCGGATCAACCAGGCCGGCACGTTCGCCGAGTGGTTGACCGAACTTGGACTGTCCGATGTGGACGTGACGGTGCGCGATCGGTGGTTGACCATGACGCCGGAGGTCGCGTGGCTGGTCGTGCTCGGGTCGGGATATCGCGGCGCCCTGACCGAACTCACGCCGGAGACCGTGGGGCGGGTGCGGGAGATCTACCTGTCGCGGCTGCGCGACGCGGGAATCGTTGAGCTGGACGCCACCACACTGATCGGTGCCGGCATCGCCCCAGCCGCCGCGTGATGGGTGGCAGGCCCTGTCCGGCAGCGCATTGATCGAGCGGCTGCGGAGCGGACCGAGAATTGGTCCAGCGGCAGTTCACCGCAGCTAGTCGGGCACCTCGGCGAGGCCGCACCGTGTACCCGCGCGTCTCCGGGTGGTCACCGAGCGAGAGGTTATGCGTGAGACGCATGGGCGTTCGACATCCGGTATTGGCGGTGCTTTGTTTGTCAGCCCTATGCTTCGAGCACTTTACACCGATCGAGGAGGACCCGGTGCATCTTGCTCGTTTCCCCCGTCGTTCGCTCGGTCACTTTCCGACCGCCTTGGAGCCGATGCACCGGCTCACCGCCCACCTCCGTGAGCATGGGAAGGCACCGAACCTGTGGGTGAAGCGGGACGACTGTACGGGTCTTGCGACGGGTGGCAACAAGACGCGGAAGCTGGAGTTCCTGGTCGGTGACGCGGTCGCTCATCGTGCGGATGTGTTGATCACTCAGGGCGCCACACAATCCAACCACGTTCGGCAAACGGCGGCCGCCGCGGCGATTGCCGGCATGAGATGCGAGATCTTTCTGGAGTCGCGGGTCGAGCGGGACGAGGAGTACGAGCTGTCGGGCAACGTGTTGCTCGACCGGATCCTCGGTGCCGTCGTCACCGCACGGCTGCCTGCCGGCAGTGACATGCGGCAGGCGATGGAGCAGCGTGCGGCTGAGCTGAGGCGGGAAGGGTTGGTGCCGTACGTGATTCCAGGTGGTGGATCAATTCCGGTGGGTGCGCTCGGCTATGTGGCGTGTGCGATGGAGCTGGCGACCGCCCCGGCACGCATCGACTGTGTCGTACACGCCACCGGCAGCGCCGGCACTCAGGGCGGCTTGGTCGCAGGGCTGTGGGGAAGCCGCACCGATATCCCCGTCCTCGGCATCAGCGTGCGCGCGGCAGAGCAAGAGCAGCGCTCGACCGTACATGAGTTGGCAGTGGCGACCTTGCGGCATCTGGGTATCTTCGACGCCCTTCCCCGCGACGTCATCGAAGTCGACGATCGTTTCGTCGGCGGCGGTTACGGCGTGCCCACCAAGGAGATGCGTGACGCCATCGAACTGGTCGCACGTACCGAGGGAATCCTGTTGGATCCGGTCTATTCGGGTAAGGCTATGGCCGGGCTGTTGACCCTCGTCGGTGAAGGTCGGTTTGCCGCCGACGACAACGTGGTGTTCGTGCACACCGGGGGAGTTGCCGCGCTCTTCGGCTATCGCTCGGTCTTCGAGTAAGGACCGCCCGATGGATCTGCAGCTCTTGCGAAGTTTCCTCGCCCTCGCCGACGACGGCAGCTTCACCCGGGCGGCCGCGCGGCAGCACCTGAGCCAGCCCGCTTTTAGCCGCCGCATCAGAAGCCTCGAGCACTGGGTTGGCGCCGAGCTGGTCGATCGGTCGACGTACCCGGTAACCCTGACGCACGCCGGGCAACAGCTGCGACGGCGGGCGGCGGAATTGCTGGAGGGTCTGCAGGAGGTGCGCGATGAGGCGCGCGGACATCGCCAGGTTCCTCCAGGCGCGGTCCGAGTAGTCACCTCGCACCCGCTGGCGTTCTCCTTCTTTCCGCAGTGGTGGCTCCGAGCATCGGAGGGCTCGGCGAATTCCTGCAGGCTGATCGTGTCGAACACGCTCGACGCCTACGACACGCTTGCCGCCGGTGCCTGCGATCTGTTGTTGACATACATCGATCCGGGCCATCCACTCGAGCTCGATCCGGACGAGTTCGAGTACGTCATCGTCGGAACGGATCTCCTCGCGCCGTATGCACTCAGCGTCGAGGGGAAGCCGAAGTTTCGTTTGCCGGGCACTGCCCGCGGACCGGTTCCGTTGTTGGACTACGGCGCGGGAACGTTCTTTGGCCGGATGGTCGACAGTGTACTGCGCAAGTACGCACGCGAGTCGCACATCGAGACCAGCATCGTCACCGAGATCTCAGCGGGCCTACTGCAGCTGGTGCGGGAGGGTATGGGCGTCGCATGGTTGCCAGGCTTGCTCGTCCGCGGTGTCAAGGACGAGCTCGCCTACGCCGGCGGGAAGCGGTGGCGCCGCGGCCTCGACATCCGCGTGTACCGGCCACGTGAATCTGCGGAGTCAAACTCATCCGCTGACCGGATTTGGCGGCAGCTGGTACAGCTGCCGAACCCGGCCGAGATGACCAAGCGGTAGGACAAACACGCGGAAGGAAGGCCGGATGACTTCAGCCGAGCCGGAAGGCGCCCCAGAACGCCAGTTGCGGATGTACGGCGGTGCATGGGCTGGTGCGATCCCGCTAGCCATCATGGTTGCTGTCATGGTCTGGTTGTCCATCGCAGAAAAGGCGGCGGTGGAGGCCTTCTGGGTCGGCGGCGTGCTGGCCATCATTGTCGGCCTGCTGATTGCCAGAACCAAGGGCGAGTATTCGCTTGCGGTGCTTCGTGGTTTGGGTAATCGAAGCGGAATTGTGATCATCGCTGCGTTCATATTCGCGGGCGTGTTCGGTCAGCTGATGGTGACTGGTGGGTTGGTCGAAGGCCTCCTGTGGTTCGGCCTGGAGACCGGTGTGCAGGGGGCGCTGTTCACGGGACTCGCCTTCGTCGCCGCCATGATCTTCGCCGTCGCTACCGGCACAAGTGTTGGCACCGTCGTCTCGTTGATTCCTGTTCTCTATCCTGCCGGCGTTTTTCTGGGCGCAGATCCGATGATGCTTGGCGCCGCCGTCCTGTCAGGTGCCGCGTTCGGTGACAATCTCGCTCCCGTATCCGACACGACAATCGTCTCGGCTTACACCCAGGACGCGAAGATGGGTGACGTAGTTCGGACCCGCTTCCCACTGGCCATAAGCGCGGCAGCGTTGTCGCTTCCCGTTCTGCTGATCTTCGGTGGCGGTCATCAGGTCAGAGACCTGCCCGAACTCGAGGCTGATTCCGATCCGACCGGCCTGCTCATCCTTGGCGCAGTCGTAGTCGTGATCGTGTCGTCCGTGTACTTCGGCAGGCACGTAATCGAGTCCCTCATTTGGGGAAGCTTGAGCGCCGCGGCAATCGCCCTCGTCAGTGGAACGATGTCGCCGGGAGACTTGTTCCGTATCCCAGAAGAGAGGGGAGACTCAACCGGCGCGATCCAGGACGGTATCGACGGAGTTACCGGCGCCATCGTCTTCGTCTTGCTCATCCTCGCGGTCACGCAGGTCCTGATTGAGACAGGAATCATGGACAGGGTGCTCCGCGTAACCGAGCGGCACGCGGCGAAGTCCGTTCGGCAAGCGGAGCTTACCAGCGCCTCGGTCACCATGCTCGCGACGATTCCGTTGTCAACGCTGTCCGCATCCATGTTCTTGGTTGGACCAACCTTGGTGAAGCCTTTAGGGCAACGGTTCAATCTCGCACCGGCGCGGAGGGCGAACCTTATGGATTGCTCGGCGAACAGCCTCTTCTACATGATGCCGTGGCACAACGCGGTGATCGTGTGGTACGCAACTCTCCAAACGGCGGCTGAGTCCTATGACCTTCCGTTGCCCTCGATCTATTCCGCGTTCGCGAATCCCTACTCGTGGGCGATCCTTCTCGTCATCCTGGTCTCAATCCTTACCGGATGGAACCGCAAGTACGACGTGCCCGGCAGCCCACGAGAGCCAGCGGGCGAACAAGCAGCGGACGGCTGACTTCGTACATGACCCAGCAGGGAAAGGTTTGATCTTGTCAACCAGTTACGACGTCGCCGTTGTCGGGCTAGGCGCGATGGGCAGTGCCGCGACGTATCACCTGGCACGCCGGGGTATTCGGGTGCTGGCCTTGGAGGCCAACACCCCCGGCACGGCTCTGGGTTCCTCGCACGGTCTCAGCCGCATCATCCGTGAGGCGCATCCTGAGGGAGACGAGTACGTTCCGCTGGTACAGCACGCATACGGTCTTTGGGAAGAGCTCGCGGAAGAGACCGGAAGGCAACTCCTCGTCGCTAATGGCGGGCTTGCGATTGGCCGCAGGGACAGCGCTCACGTCCAAGGACGACTTGACAGCGCACGCCGTCACGACCTGCGGCACGAGCTGCTGTCCGCTCAAGAGGTCAATTACCGGTACCCGGCGTTCACACTCCCTGACGAACTGGTTGCCTACTTCGACCCGAGAGCCGGTGTGCTCGCACCGGAAGCGTGTATCGCCGCGCATCTGGAGGTCGCCATCCGGCATGGCGCCGACCTCCGGTACGGCGAACCCGTCCTGGAGTGGCGACCGAACGGCGATGGTGTGCGGCTGAAGACCGACCGGGAGACCTATCACGCGGGCCGTCTGGCCGTGACAACCGGACCATGGGCCGGCGAGCTGCTGGCGGATCTCCACTTACCACTCACGACCGAGCGAATCGTCAACGCGCACTTCGACGTGCTTCGACCGGAGGACTTCACCGCGGAAAACTGTCCCGTGTACCAACTCTCGGTCGGTGAAGGCTACTACTACGGGTTCCCGGCGTTCCCTGGCCAAGGCATCAAGCTCGGCGCCTACAACGATTGTGAGAGCTGCACGCCGGAGACCATTCGCCGAACCGTCGACGCGGCCGAGGTGGGAGATATCCGGAATACGTTCGATCGCTATCTGCCAGCCGCGGTCGGCGCAGCGCGGTGGGCACTGACCTGCATGTACACCAGCACACCTGATGGTCATTTCATCATCGACCACCATCCGGCCTCCGAGCATGTGCTGTGTGCCGTCGGATTTGGTGGCCGGGGGTTCAAGTTCTCGAGCGTGGTGGGCGAGATTGTGGCTGACCTCGCGATAACCGGACGCACCGGACATCCGATCGAGTTCCTGTCCGCTACACGTTTCGGCCGAGTGTCGGCATGACGCCTGGCCTACCAGGAGGAGGACCATTGTCGAGTGATGTTGTCGCCGAGCCTCGTACGCCGCTGTTGCCGTACACCCGCGGAGAAATCCTGAAGGACACAGCGGACGACTATCGAAAACTGCAAGAGGCGTGGCGACTGATCAGACACAGGGTTGCTGAACATGGACGCGGCTCGATCCACAATCTCTCCGGTCTGGAGCGGTCGTTACATGTCGAAACAGAGGACCGGGACCTCCTGGACGACGAACTGGCGCCGGCCTTCAGCCTGGAAGAACTCACCCGCCTTGCCCTGACGCATTTCGGTGGCTCGCCCGAGAATCACGACGTTGCTGTCACCAACCGGCTCAGCGGCGCCCTGCTCGCGTCCACTTTGGTCATGGTGCGGCCTGGGCAGACAGTCATCGGAGTGTCAGCAAGGCACAGCCATCCGGCCGTCAGCAGAGCAGCCGACGTGGCCGGTGCGAAGTTTATCGACACATCTGGACTGGAACAGTTCCGGGCGGCACTGCGGGCCAACGACAACGTCGCTCTCGTCGTCATCACCCGCTTGAGTGTGACGTACGAGCTCCTGTCCACGGACGACCTGTCACGGATCGTGGAACTCGCGCAGCAGAGGAATGTCAGGATTCTTGTCGACGACGCCGGCGGCGCCCGGATCGGTCCTGCCGTATTCGACCAGCCTCGTCTGCTCGAGCTCGGTATCGATGTCGGAGCCACCGGCTTGGACAAGTACGGCACGACCGGACCGCGGCTGGGGTTGATCGGAGGCGAACGCGAACTCGTAGGCCGCATACGAAGTCGAATCTTCGAGCTGGCGCTCGAAGCGCGGCCGATGCTGTATCCGGCGGTGGTGCATTCGTTGCGGCAGTACGATCCTGAGCGTGTACGCGAGCTGGTTCGCACCACCATGGAGTTCACCGAAGAGCTGAAGAAGCGACTGCGCGAGCGAGTGGTCGAAACTCCTGTTATCTGCAAGCTCACCGCCGAGGACATCCTTCAGGAAGGAATGGACCGAGCCGGGATCACGGTGCCGCCGATCGTTCCCTACGAGGCAACCGCCTGCTTCGCGATGCTGTTGCTTCGAGACCACGGGGTCCTGACCGTGCACTTCGCTGGCCTTCCGCCCGGCACATCCGCGCTACTGATCAAGTTCCTTCCGCCGGAGAAGCTCGCGAGCTTCGGCGGTACAGCGAAGCTCGTCGACGCGATCGATTCCTGCCTCACAATTCTGGGCGAGCACTATCTGCGTCACCCGGATGAGATTCCTCGGCTCCTCTTTGGGGCCCAGTCAGTGTGACCGCACCGCGTCTTAGACGAGTCCCATCGCGCGAGTTCGCCTGCCGATCGAAACTCCACGATGAGGAAACGCTTGCGCGTGTGCTCGGCGAATTCGTGTACTGACGCACGTTACGTGATGTAGGTGGCCAGTACCGGCGCAATGTGTGGCGCTGCGGGTCAGGCGCCGGTGCTGGTCGTCGCCGGCAGCCCCACGACCGACGCGGTAGTGGCCAGCACGACGTCGTGCGCACGCTTGCCGTTGAACCCGCGGATACGGCCCGCGGTCGCCAGCTCGAAGCCGTCGATCAGGGTGAGGATCATGTCCACCACCTGCTCGGTGGGCATCGCCGGGCTGAACACGCCTTGCTGGACACCCTGCTCGATGGCATCCCGTAGTGGGGCCCGCCAGCCCTCGTAGACGCGTTCCATCACGCTGCGCAGACCCGGATCGCGAGCGGATGCCGCGGAGAATTCCAGCCAGACGGTGCACCGGTCGCGGAACCCGTCGGTCACGGTGGCGTAGGAGACGAGCGCCTCGATGCGTTGCCACGGGGAGGCGCCGGTCTGCGCGGCACTCTCCAACTCGGCGATAACCCGCTCGCCCTGGTAGGCGAACGCCCGCTGCATCAGCGTGCTGCGCGTGTCGAAGTAGTGCTGCAGGCTGCCGACGGACACGCCGGCCTCCGCTGCGACGTCCCGCAGCCGGACTTTCTCGAAGCCCCGGACACCGACGAGCTTCACCACGCAACGCAGGATGTGCTCCTGCAGCTCGGCGCCGCTGCGGTCCGCGGCTCGTCCAGTCCCTGCCACCTTCACCCTGCCGACAGCTCCCCTCGTCACGGCCGGACCGCTGAGTCGCATGTTAATTCAATCGTACAGCCACGCCCCGAGAAAGTATTGACGACCGCATTCAATTCCCAATAATGTCGTATTAATGCTCACCTGAGCGATGGTCAGATGCACCCTCAAGGAAGAGAGCCGGCACATGACCGCAGCGCTCGGCGTTGTCCTGTATTACGCCCTGGTCCCGCTGGTTGTCGCCACAATCGCTTACGTCGTCGTCCGGCGCTCGTACGGAGGTGACAAATGATCTTCGCGGGCGCTGTTTCGGCAAGTTTTCTGCTGTATCTCGCGATTGGAGTTATCGCTGGCCGAAAGGTACGCACGAAGTCGGACTATTTCGTCGCCGGCCGGCGTGCCCCGACGCTTCTCGTCACCGGTTCGCTCGTCGCGTCCTTTCTGAGCACTGTCGCGTTCATGGGCGAGGTCGGCTTCGCCTACGACGGGTATCCGATCCTCATGCTCGTACTCACCCCGCTGAACGCGTCGGGGTATGTGCTCGGTGTGCTGCTGTTCGGGCGTTACCTGCGCCGGTCCGAGGCGCTGACCGTGCCGGAGTTCTTCGGTCGGCGGTTCGGCTCGCGGGGATTGCAGGCGGTCGCCGGGGTAACGGTCGTGATCGGCATTGGCGCCTACCTGATCGCGGTCACCCAGGGCGCCAGCCTGGTGATCTCGGGAATCCTGGATATCCCATTCGAGGTCGCACTGCCGCTGATCTGGCTGGTGTACACGGCGTTCACGTTCTTCTCCGGCTCGCCGGGCGTGCTGCTCACCGACACGGTCATGTTCTTCGTATTCGTCACCGCGGGCGTGGCCGGCATGGGGTACCTGATCTGGTCGGCCGGCGGTCCGGGGGCGGCTGCGCAGCGGCTCACCGACCTTCCCGCCAAGCCGGGCATGCTGTCCTGGCACGGCGTGCTCGAGGGTGATGCCGCCCAGTTCGGCTCGGCGGCGGAGGCGCTCATCTGGGCGATCACACTCGGCATTGTCTGGATGACGATCGTGGCGGTCAGCCCGTGGCAGAGCAGCCGCTACCTGATGGCCAAGGACGAGCACACGGCGATCCGCTCGGGGCTGACCGCGATGCTGACGATGCTGGTGCTCTACGTGTTCCTGATGCTCGGTGGTGCCGCGATTAACCTGTTCAACCCCGCGGTCAGCCCGTCCGAGACGGCGTTCATCTGGGCCGCCGAGAACGTGCTGCCACTCGGCATCGGCGTGCTCGTCATCGTCGGTATCGCCGCGGCGGCGCTGTCCTCGGCGTCGACCTTCCTGTCACTGATCGGCTTCAGCGTGGTGCACGACATCGCTCCCGCGCTACGCCGTGGCACCGCAGCCGCCGCGACCGATGGCGGGGTGCGGGCGAGTCGCGTCGTCATGCTGGCCACGGGTGCGGTGGTACTCGGCATCACCTTCGTCGCGCCGCCCGCCGTGCTGACCATCGGCTACTTCGCGGCCACCCTGTTCGCCGCGTCGTGGGGCCCGATCGCGGTGCTGTCCATCTACTCGGACCGCGTCACCCGGCGCGGCGCGATCTTCGGCATGGTGTCCGGGTTCGTGGTCGCGTTCGCGCTGCAAGGTCTTGTCGAGTTCGGTGGCCTGAGCATGCCCGTGTGGGCCGATCCGGTGCTGCTCAGTTTCGTGATCAGCCTGCTGGGCGTGCTCGTCGGCAGCGCCACCGAGCGCCCTGACCCGGCGGGCATCGCATTTCGCCGGTCGTTGCGCCAGGTGCCGGAAGCCGAGCGCTCGCGCGTCAAGCTGCGCCGGACATCGCGCTACCTGCTGGGGGCGGTGCCGTGCGCGGTGCTGCTGGCCGGCTTGCTGGTGTTCCTGTACTACGTCCCCGTCGCCCAGTCCTAGGTAGGTGTGCTGGTGGCTGAAACGCCGTATCCGAACCTGTTCTCTCCGGTCACCATCGGACCCGTGGCGCTGCGGAACCGGATCATGTCCAGTGGCCACCAGACCTCGCTGACCGCTCACCACCTGCCGACCGAGGATTTCATCGCCTACCACCGGGAACGTGCCGAGGGTGGGGCCGGGCTGATCGTGCTGGAAGCGCACGCCGCGCACCACACGGCCATCAACACGCCACTGGCGATCGATGGCACGCATCCGGAACTAGCGAGCTGGCATGCGGAGCTGGTGCGCCGGATCAGGCCGACCGAAGCCCGGGTGTTCGCGCAGATCTTCCATAACGGCAGCGAGGCGTACACGGAGAGCTATGCGCCGCCGGTGGTCGGTCCGTCCGCGGTGCCCACCGAGCGGTTCCACCTGATGCCCCGCGAGCTCGACGACATGGAGATCGAGGAGATCATCGATTCGTTCGCTGGCACCGCGGAGAACCTCAGACGGGCCGATATCGACGGGGTGGAGCTCGGTGGCTCGCACGGCTACCTGCTCGCGCAGTTCTGGTCGCCGCGGTCCAACCTGCGGCGGGATCGTTGGGGTGGTGACTTCGACGGTCGGATGCGGCTCGCCCGGGAGGTGATCCGCCGGGTGTATGAGGTCACCGCCGGGAAGATGGCGCTCGGAATGCGAATCTCGATCGGCTCCGAGGACGGCGAAGGGCTGTCCGAGGAGGAGTCGCTCGAGGTCGTCGCGGACCTGGCCGCGCTGGACATGGTGGACTACTGGAGCGTCGTAGTTGGGTCCTCACGGACGCAGGCGGGTTCGTCGTACATCGTGCCGCCGGCCTCGGAGCCCGTCGAGGCGATACTCGGCAGGGCGGCGCGGGTGCGCGAGCTGACCGGCATGCCCGTGATGGTCACCTCCCGGGTCAACACAGCCGAGCTGGCGGACGGCGCCGTTGGCGCGGGCCAGGCGGATGTCGTGGGCATGACGCGCGCCCTGATCGCCGACCCGTGGTTGCCGAGCAAGCTGCGGGGTGGCGAGGGCTCGGGCGGCGAGGGCCTGGGTGGCGCGGGCCTGGGTGGCGCGGGAACCGTCATCCCGTGCATCGCGTGCAACCAGGGATGCATCGGCCGGTACCAGCAACACCAGCCGATCCGCTGCACGGTCAACCCGGTGACCGGCCGGGAGCGCGAACTGTCCCACTTGGCTGGCACCGACGCCAGCACCACCGCCTTGGGCGGCAACGGATCCAGCAATGCCTCCGGTGAAGACAGACCCGGTAGTGCCTCCGGCGGCGGGGGGCAGGAGGTGCTGGTGATCGGGGGCGGGCCGGCCGGCATCAGCGCGGCACTGGAGGCAGCGCGGCGAGGTCACCAGGTTCGGCTGATGGAGCAACGGAACCGGCTCGGCGGGCAGTTGCTCGAGGTCGCGGAGGTTCCGCACAAGCGGCACTTCCCGGACTGGCCGATCGCGATGGGGGAGGAGCTCGCCCGGCTCGGGGTGGACGTCCGGCTCGGTGAACGGTTCACCGTGGGCTCCTCGGACGCGACGGGCTACGACGCGATCGTGGTGGCCACCGGCGCCGAGGCGTACCTGCCGCCGGTCCCACTGGAGGGCGGCGTCCCGGTACTCACCGACCGTGCCGCGCTGTCGGGCGGCGCCGCGCTGCTCGGTCCGGTGCTGGTACTCGACTGGGAGCGTCGCTGGTCGGGCATCGAGGTCGCCGAGGTGCTCGCCGCGCGGGGGCTGCCGGTGGAGCTCGTCTCGGCCTCCTCCGCCGTCGCGGAGGGGGTGCAGCAGTACATCCGCAACCGGGCGTTGGCCCGGCTGGACCGGCACGGGGTCGCGATCACCACCGGTTACCGGCTGACCGGCATCGACGGAGACGCGGTGTGTCTCGAACAGGTGTTCAGCAGGCGCGCGGTGCGGCGCACCGGCATCGGTGGGATCGTGCTGTGCTACGGCGGGGACGCCGGCGGCTCCCTCGAGTTGTACCGCTCGATCAGTGCCGGCGGGCCGACCGTGACCCGGGTCGGGGACGCGTTCGCACCACGCGCCCTGGAGGAAGCGATCTGGGAGGGCTTTCAGGTGGCGAGCGCGGTGGTGTGACCCGGACGGGAAGAGCCGAGCGCCGAGTTCGCGGGCTTTCGCGCAGCAGCGAATGCACCATCGCCAACGTGGACAGCTACTCAGCGACGCCGAGCTACCCGACCGAGGCACCCGTGCCCCGCCGTCCCGTACCAGCCCGATGGTTGAGCGCCGCGGCAAGGGACTGTCGGCTGATCCTGCTCGCCGAACGCTGAGAACAACCGGCATCGCCCGGCGGCTAGAGACTGACGACCTGATCGGGTGGATCGGTGGCCAGAGCCGCGTACAGATCGGGAAAGCAGCCGACCTGCACGCCGTCGACCGTGCCGATCGGCGCGCACTCGGCGGGTTGCGTGCGGCCCGTACCCGAGGCGTCGCACCAGCGCGGTTCGCCGTCGGCGAGGCCGCGTTCGAGCGAACACATATCGCACATCATCAGCAACATGCCGCGTCGATCGGCCTGCTTGGCCAGGCGTTCGCCGATCGGATCCCCGGAACGCAGCGCCCAGACGTTGTCGTCGAAGAAGAACATGCCAACCACCACGGCTCCGTGGGTGTCGGCCTCGAGCTGGGGCAGGATCATCCGCGCGAGCTTGTAGCTGGATGCACGTGGACTGGTGAAAACATAAGCGACCCGCACAGGTATCTCCAATACTGTTGAAAACGATAATCGTTATCGTACAGGTCTGGCGAACCGGCCGACTGGGCCGCTCCCTGTGAGATCACTGGAGTGCCGCTCCCGCAGCCAACGCCATCGGGCGTACCCAGCTCGGAGTGGGACGAAGAGGTCCGAGCGGTGATCGCACTTCGCCCCGATCGAACGGCGACCGGTCAGGTGTCTTGGCGGTGGAGTGCGATCAGGTTGTCGGCGACGGTGGCTGTGGTGCCGTCGGGGCCGGTGGCTGTGAGCTCGCTGCGTTCACATCGCTCTGTGCGCCAGGTGGTGCTGAGCGTCAGCGCGTTCGCGGTCTCCTCCGGTGCGGGGAACACTGGATCCTCATCGTCGAGCCGCCAGGACCAGGGGGCAACGGATGCGTGGTCGATGATGATCAGGTAGCCGCCAGGCGCGACCTGCTGGGCGCTGCGGCGGAGCACGTCGGTGCGATCGATTGTCACCGGGCTGTGGAAGTAGCAGGCATAGACAAGGTCGAACGGGCCGGTAGGCACGCTACGAGACAGATCGTGCTGCTCGGCCCGTACCCGGTCGCCGATACCCTGATCAGATGCTGCGGCCTCGACGCGCGACACCGCGGTGGCCGAGACATCGACGGCCGTGACCAGCCACCCCAGTGAAGCCAGCCACAGCGCGTCGCCTCCGTGGCCGCACCCCAGGTCGTAGGCGTGGCCCGGTATCAGGCGAAGGTCGCGGACCAGTTCGGTGAGCCGGGCGTTCGGCCGGGTCCCGGTCGGCGGCGGGGCCGACTGGTAGAGCGGTTCCCAGAAGTCGGCACTCGAGGCGTCAGGAGCTGGGCGCTGCGGTTTCATCCGAGGACGCCCCGCCATCTGGTGGACACGTCGTCCCGAGGCCCTGTGTGACGCAGGCTTGGTGGTTCTGCGGTGTGTTGCCGGTCGTTATCATCCACGAGAGGATGATAACGGTTTTCATTTGAGATCGAGGGGTGAGGGCACATGTGACCGTGGATGGCGACCGCAGCTATCGCCGCATCGGTCGTGCCGAACACGGCCCCGGGCGACGGGGAGGCGGCCAGCACGGTCTCGATGCGTCCGAGGGCCTCCGCGGGGGCTGTCCTGCTCCCGAGTGAGCGTGATCAGCCAGTCCCGAACGTATTCCTCCACGGAACTGACCGCTGGCCCCGCGCGAGCCGGGCAAGGGCAGCGTGGACATCGTCGGGAAGATCCCGGTGTGGCGTGGCTAGGCGGATCACGCCTGGTTCAGTCGACGGCGACATATGCGGGTGCCAGGTAGGTGACGCGGAGGATTCCGGTGGTTGGTTCGTGGTCGATGAGGACGTCGACGCCATAAACAGTGTTGATGAGCTCGGGGGTGAGCACGGTCTCGGGGCTGCCGGCCGCGATGACTTGTCCGTGGTCGAGGATAACGAGGTGGTCGCAGTAGCGGGCGGCGAGGTTGAGGTCGTGCAGGGCGATGAGGCAGGTGATGCCGAGAGTGCCCAGCAGTTCGAGGAATTCGAGTTGGTGACGGATGTCGAGGTGGTTGGTCGGCTCGTCGAGGAGGATCTCGCGGGGCTGCTGGGCGAGGGCGCGGGCGAGTTGGGCGCGCTGTTTCTCCCCTCCAGAAAGGGTGTGCCAGCTGCGGTGTTGTTTGTCGGCGATGTTGGTTCGTGCGAGTGCGGCGTCGACGATCTGCTCGTCGGTGTCGGTGAGTGGATCGAAGCGGCCGCGGAAGGGGGTGCGCCCGAGTTCGACGACTTGGCGAACGGTGAGGTTGTCGTGGGAGGAGACGTCCTGTTCGACGACCGCGAGTCGGCGGGCGAGGACGCGGCGGGTGAAGTCGCGCAGAGGGGTGTCGTCGTAGTGGACGGCCCCTGCGTCTGGGCGGCGCAGTCCCGCCAGCAGGCGCAGGAGCGTGGTCTTGCCCGAGCCGTTGGGGCCGAGTAGGCCGACGATCTTGCCGTCGTGGGCCTCCAGGTCGATGTTGTCGAGCAGACGATTCCGCTTGACCGACCAGGAGAGCCCGGTCGCGGTGATGCGGCCCATCAGGACCCCACTCGCCGTAGGACCAACGCGAACGCGGGGGCGCCGAGCAGCGCGGTGATGACGCCTACGGGCAGCTCGTTCGGCGCGAAGGCGGTACGGGCGAATGTGTCGACCCAGATCAGGAAGATGGCTCCCACGAGCGCGGACAGGGGCAGCAAGACGCGATGCGCGGGCCCGGCCAGGATGCGCACGGCATGCGGGACGAGTAGCCCGATGAAGCCGATCGCGCCGGAGGCGGCCACGGCGGCGGCTGTGATCACGGCTGTGAGGATCATCAGCCAGACGCGGGCAGCGGTGACGTTGATGCCGAGGGCGGCGGCGGAGTCCCATCCGAAGGTGAACGCGTCCAGCGCCGGGGCGAAGAACTGGATCGCGACAACGCCGATCAGGATGAGGCTCCCGGTGAGGATGAGGGGTTCCCAGCGGGCTCCCGCGAGGGAGCCGAGGAGCCAGTAGGTGAAGCCTCGGGTGGAGTTCGCGTCGCCGTTGACCATGAGGATGACGGAGGTGATCGCGGCGAAGAACTGCGACACGAGCACGCCGGTGAGGACGACGCGAGCGGGGTTGGAGACGCGGCCGCCACCGATCAGCGCCAGCAGCACACCAAAGGAGACCAGGGCGCCGATGAATGCTCCACTCGACAGCGAAAGGCTGCCACCGCCGATGCCCAGCAAAAGGACGGCGACAGCGCCGGTGGATGCGCCGGAGGAGACGCCCAGCAGGTAGGGGTCGGCCAGCGGGTTCCGTGTGACGGACTGCAGGACGGTGCCAGAGACGGTCAGTGCGATGCCGACGGCGCCCGCGAGCAGCACCCGCGGGAAGCGTGACTCCCAGATCAAGGCGTCCAGCAGTTTCGGTAGAGGCTCGGTGGGAGCGATCGCGTCCAGACCGACATGGTGCAGGATCGTAGAGATGACGTCGAGCGGGCCGATGTTCGCGGTTCCGAACAGGGTCGCCGCGACGATGGTCACGAGCAGCCCGCCTGTGGCCGCGACGAACAGCGCTATTGATGAAGCGCGCCGTGCGCGTCTGGAACCCGATCCGAGGCCCTTGACAGGTCTCGCCGGCCGTTCCCTCGTGGTGGTCGGCTGTGCGGTCGTCATTCTCTCGTTCGACGGGTCATTGGAGGGCAACGAGACCCTCGGCGAGCGCGGGAACGGCGCGGACGCTGCCGTAGCTGGGATCCATGTAGCGGCCGGGGATGATCACGAATCGATCGTTCGTCACGGCGTCGAGTTTGCTGGTGAGCGGATCGCTCTTGAGGAGGTCAATTTTCTCCTGTGCGGTGTCGTTGGGCTCGCCGCGGGTGAGGTCGGCCAGGACGATGATATCCGGGTTCCGAGCGGCGACCTCGTCCCAGCTCACCTCTGCCCACTTCGTCGAAGCGTCATCGAAGATGTTCTTCACCCCAACGAGCTCAGACACGTACTGCGGCAGTCCCCCTGGCCCTGCTGCCCACGGAGTGCCCGCATAAGTGGAGTAGAACCACATCACCGTCGGAGTGCCTTCGATGCCCTTCGCTGCGGCCAGGCCTTTGTCGACCACCGCTTGTTGCTCCGCGACCAGCTTCTCACCGGCTGCGGGCACGTCGAAGATCTTTGCTAGGTTGCGGTATTCCTCGAAGAGAAGCTCGAAGTTCGCATTCGACACCGCCTCGTGATATGTGCAGTCGAACTCCGTGAGGTAGGTCGGCACGTCCAGCTCGTGGAAGACTTCACGCTCTCCCGACTCCGCCGCGGTGAAGAAGCTGGCAAAGGAGCCATAAACGAAGTCGGGCTGTGCCTCCAGGAGCGCCTCGTGCTTGATCGGCTGACCATGCGCGGACAGGATCGGGATCTTGTCGTACTGCGCGATGATCTCCTCCGGCACCTTGTCGATCTCGTAGCCCGACCCGACGATCCTGTCGCCCACCCCGAGGTGGATGAGGTTCTCTGCCGCGGTCTGGTTCAGCGTGACCACCCGCCGCGGCGCCGCCTCATAAGTGACTTTGGTACCGCAGTTCTTCAACGTCAGGGGGTAGCTCGTCACGCCTTCCCCGGTCGCCGCAGCCTTCCCGTCATCACCCGAAGTCCCATCCGTTGCACAACCCGCCAACACGAGCATCACGACGGCCAACCCAAGGGCGATAACGGTTTTCATCTTCATGTGTAGGATACTAGCAGCCTCCAGATGCCTGCCTTCTCCCAACGAAAGGGTCCGACCCGTGACCGCCAGCACGACGCCCCCGCAACTGCTCGACACGCTCATCGAGTCGTGGGAACGGCAACAGGACGCCTACGTCAACCACCGGGCGGAACGGTTCGGCATCATCCTCGACGCGCTCGGCTACGCCCGCCCCGAGCTGCGCACCGTGCTCGACATCGGCGGCGGACTCGGCTCGTTCTCGAAGCTCATCCTCGAACGCTTCCCCCGGTCGAAGGTCCTCACCCTGGACTACGATCCAGCCATGCTGGAACTGGCCCGCCACAACCTCCGCGACTACGGCGACCGCTCCGCCATCATCGAGGCGAACCTGCTCGACCCAGCCTGGCCCGACGCTCTCGGCGACGAGAAACCGGACGCGATCGTATCCAGCACCGCCCTGCACTGGCTGCCCACCGGCAAGCTCATCGCACTCTACAAACGACTCGCGACCGTGCTCGGCCAAGGCGGCGTGTTCTTCAACGCCGACCACCTCTCCCACAGCGCTCCCGGCTCCTTCTTCCACACCGTCAGCACCGCCGACGACACCCGCCAGCAGCAGCTCGCGTTCGCCGAGGAGGTTCCCAACTGGGACGGCTGGTGGGAACAGTTCCGCGCTGTCGACGGCTTCGTAGACCTCATCGCCGAACGAGACCGCCGCTTCTCCGACGCCCCAGAGAACCTCGAAACCACCCCCACCCTGCACACCGAAGCCCTCCACGTCGCCGGATTCACCGAGACCGGAACCCTCTGGCAGTACTTCGACGACCACATCATCTACGGCATCCGATAAGCACCCGCGCCGGCGTCCGCTTCGAGGCCGGCAAACTCGTCGAACCCCCGACGAAGAGGCCCCACCACCACCAGCCGCGTAGGTGATTAACTCGCCGGTGCAGGGATTCGGCAGGAGACAGGAGGGGAACGATGAGCACCGGCGATGATGCCCAGACAGAGCTCGTAGCGATCGGGGACGAGTGGTCGAGAGCGATCGTTTCGAACGACGCTGAGCGGATCGGTAGCTTCATGGCGGATGACTGGGTAATCGTTGCCGAGTCGGGCATCTCGAGCAAAGAGGAGTTCCTGTCCCACGTCAGGTCCGGCGAGCTGACCCATTCCGCGATGGATCGGGTCAGTGAGGCGAGGGTTCGCCGCTACGGTGATACGGCGGTACTCACAGCGCGTGTAACGAACACCGCGCACTTCGGGGGACAGCAATACGACGCGGACGAGTGGACAACGGACGTATTCGTACTACGGGATGGCCGTTGGTTGTGCGTGTTGAGTCACATCACCACCGCCGTTTCGGCTTGATCTCCTGTCTCAGCGATCGACCCGCGAGCGCGTTGTCGAGCGCGTCACCGACCGAGTCTGATCGACCACGTTGATGTCGACCCTCGCGATTTCGACCTTCCAGACATCCAGCCGGCCGACCGCGCACAAATCCACCGGGACAACCCAGTTGCATAGTTTCCAGCTGGAACCAAGGTGCCATTGGATGCATATACGGCACCGAGGGGGTCCTTCGGCTCGCCAACAGGGCGACTACGAGCCGAAGGTCTTTACCTAGGTAACCTCGTCCTCTATGCTCGATGTATGCAACTTTTGTTGCGTACATAGTAACAGGAGGCGAGATGGAGTCTGCCTGTTTCCTTGTCGGAGACACCTGGAGCCCGGGGAAGTCCGGGGCGATATTCGACAGCTGTGACCCGGCGACGGGGGAGGTGCTGGCCGTCGTGCCTGACGGCGGGTACGACGACATCGACGCGGCGGTGTCGGCCGCGTCCGAAGCCCTGGCGGATCGAAGGTGGACGGGCGTTTCGCCTGCCGAACGCGCGCATCTGCTGTGGCGGGTCGCGGAGCTCATCGATGCGCAGGCCGCTGAGATCGCCGAACTGGAGTCGCGCGATCAGGGGCAGCCGCTTGCCTTGGCGCGGGCGGTCAGCGTTGCCGGCGCCGCCGAGCACTTCCGCTACTTCGCGGGCTGGTGCACCAAACTGGACGGTCGTGTGCCCGCGCATTCCCGGCCGGCGGCGCTGAACTACACCAAGCGGGTGCCGGTCGGCGTCTGCGGCCTGATCACCCCGTGGAACTTCCCGCTGCTCATCGCCGCATGGAAGCTCGCGCCCGCCGTGGCGTGTGGTAACACGGTCGTACTCAAGCCGGCCGAGCAAACCTCGCTCACCGCGTTGCGCCTGGCGCGCATCTGCCAGGAGGCGGGGTTCCCGCCCGGGGTTGTCAACGTCGTCACGGGCGGCCCGGAGGCAGGCAAGGCGCTGGTTGCGCACGACGGCGTGGATAAGGTCTCCTTCACCGGCTCCACCGAGGTTGGGCGCAGCATCGTGCGGGCGTCCGCGGGTAACTTGAAGCGGCTCTCGCTCGAGCTTGGCGGCAAGGCGGCCAGCGTGGTGACGGCCGACGCCGATCTCGAGGCCGCCGTTGCCGGGAACCTGCGCAGTGGGATGCAGAACTCCGGTCAGGTCTGCGCCGCCTCATCGCGGTTCTACGTCGCGCGGACGCGCTACGCCGAGTTCACCGAGCGGCTGGCGAAGGCTGCCGCGAACGTGAGGCTCGGGCCCGGCCTCGACCCGGCCACCGAGATGGGGCCGCTCGTCGGCGAGGCTCATCTATCCACAGTGGACTCCTATGTCCGTAGCGGGCTCCAGCAGGGGGCATCGCTGGTGACCGGTGGTGGCAGGCCCGACGGCCCGCTGGCCCGTGGCAGCTTCTACCGGCCCACCGTGTTCGCGGACGCCGCCGACGACATGCGAATCGCTCGCGAGGAGATTTTCGGCCCGGTGCTGACGGTGATGCCGTTCGACGATCTGGAAGAGGTCGCGGGCAGAGTCAACGACTCGCCGTACGGCTTGGCGGCATCGGTGTGGACAACGAATCTGGCCACCGCCCACCGGCTCGCCGACCAGATCGACGTCGGATGCGTGCGGATCAACATGGTCGCGGGTATCGACCCTGCCGTGCCGTGGGGTGGCATGAAGACCAGCGGCTGGGGCCGCGAGATGGGGGCCGAAGCCGTCGACGACTACACCGAGGTCAAGAGCATATGGATAGGCCTGGAGGGAGCATGACCGAGACAGCGAGCAGTGCCGAGGAGCTGCGCAGGCTGGATCTGACGCACGTGCTACACCCGCACGCCACCGTCGGGCGGCCGCCAGAGCCGTTCATCGTGGATAGCGCCAAAGGCGCGCTGCTGCGCGATATCCACGGCACGGAGTACATCGACGGGACCTGCGGGTTGTGGCAGTGCGCGGTCGGGCACGGCCGTCCGGAACTTGCCGTTGTGGCGGCAGAGCAGATGGGCAAGCTGGAGTTCTACGCATCGTTCTGGCATTTCTCCAACCCACCCGCGATCAAGCTCGCCAGGCGGCTCACCGAGATCTCGTCGCCCGGGTTGGACACGGTCTTCTACACCAATGGCGGATCTGAAGGCATCGAAACGGCGGTCAAGCTGGCGCGGCTGGCCTGGCACGCGCAGGGTGAGCCGGACCGCACCGTGATCCTGTCTCGGCAGGGCGCCTACCACGGCGTCGGTTCCGCTTCGCTGGCCGCGACCGGGCTGCCCGCGTTCCATCAAGGATTCGGCCCCCTCACCCCCGGCTTCGTGCACCTGAGCAAGCCACACGGCAAGCGCATCGCCACCGAGTCCCAGGAAGCCACCGACGTGCTCGTCGACGAGCTCGAACAGACCATCGCCGAGGTTGGCCCGGAACGGATCGCGGCGTTCGTCGGCGAGCCGCTGCTCGGCGTTGGCGGCATGGTGCCGCCGCCTCCCGGCTACTGGGAGCGCGTGCAGCAGGTACTCCGCAAGCACGGGATCCTGCTCGTCGTCGACGAGATCGTCACGGCCTTCGGCAGGCTCGGATACTGGTTCGGCAGTGAGCGTTACGGCATAGGGCCGGACATCGCGGTGACCGCGAAGGGCTTGTCCAGTGGCTATGTCCCGATGGGCGCCGTGCTGATCGGAAACGGCGTGAAGAACATGCTGGACGGCACCGCGTTTCGGCACGGCTTCACCTACAACGGTCACCCCGTCGGCGCCGCCGTGTCGCTGGCCAACATCGACCTGATCGAGTCCGAAGGCCTGCTCGACCGGGCGAGGACGCTGGGCGCACGAATCCTCGCTGGGTTGCGTGAGCTGGAAGCTGACGACGTGGTGTTCGAGGTGCGCGGCGAGGGCATGGCCTTCGGCGTGGAGCTCACTGTCGACGATGCGACCCCAGTCGCCGAGGCCGCCCGCGCCGCGGGGGTCCTGGTCCGCGCTTCCGGGCCGACCATCGTGATGTCGCCGCCGTTGGTACTCACCGATGCACAGGCGGACGCCCTGGTCGCGGGCGTCACGAAGGCGGTGCGGTCGCTGTGAGCCCCGAGCACGGCGTCGCCCCGGGCCGGGTCGACGCGCTGCTCGAGGCCGAGATTGCCCGCTTCGAACAGACCCATCCCCGATCCGGGCGGACCAACGAGCGTGCTCGCGCCACTATGCCGCGCGGTGTCCCGTTGCACTGGATGGCGAACTGGCCGACGCCGTACCCGGTCTGCCTGGCCGAGGCTTCGGGCGCGACCCTGACCGATGTCGACGGCAACACCTATGCCGACTTCTGTCTCGGAGACACCGGGGCCATGTTCGGCCACGCCAACCCGGTTGTGGCCGAGGCGGTGGCCGAGCAGGTCCGGCGTGGCAGCACCACGATGCTGCCCACCGAGGACGCGGTCGTCGTCGGCGAGGAGCTGGCGCGACGGTTCGGGCTGCCGTACTGGCAGCTGGCGACGTCGGCGACGGACGCGAACCGGTTCGCGATCCGCATCGCCAGGATCGCCACCGGCCGCGAGAAGGTGCTGGTGTTCAACGGCAAGTACCACGGATCCGTCGACGAGACCCAGGTGTCGTTGCGGAACGGCCGGATGATGCCGCAGCCGGGCGTCGCCCCTAACGCCGTCGACTGGGCCCGCACCACCAAGGTCGTCGAGTTCAACGATGTCCCGGCGCTCGAGCGCGCACTGGCAGACGAAGACGTGGCGTGTGTGCTGGCCGAGCCCGTGATGACCAACGTGGGGGTGGTGCCCGCCGAGGCCGGCTACCACGACGCGCTTCGCGACCTCACTCGCCGCACCGGCACGCTGCTGATCATCGACGAGACCCACACCATCTCCACCGGTCCCGGCGGCTACACCCGCGCTCACGGACTCGATCCGGACCTGTTCGTGCTCGGCAAGTCGATCGCCGGTGGGATTCCCGCCGCGGTGTACGGCATGACCACCGACGTGGCTGAGGCCTTCCTGCGGTACACGGCCAAGGACGACTACCGGATCAGCCACGGCGGCTTCGGCGGCACGCTGGTGGGCAACGCGCTCACGCTCCGGGCGCTGCGGACCACATTGGGCGAAGTGATGACCGACGACGCGTACCGGCACATGGGTGCACTCGCCGAGCAGTTCGACACCGGTGTCGCCCAGGTCATCGCCGACCATCGTCTGCCATGGCACGTCACCCGCCTCGGCGCGAGGGTGGAGTACCTGTTCAGCGCCCGCGCGCCGCACAACGGCGGGGAAGCCAAGCAGTTCCGCGTGCCGCGGCTGGAGGCGGCGATCCACCTGTACCTCCTCAATCGGGGTGTGTTGCTGACCCCGTTCCACAACATGGCGCTGATGTGCCCGGCTACCAGCGAGTCCGATGTGGACCTGCACACCGGGGTGTTCGCCGATTGCGTCAAGGAGCTGGTGCCATGAAACCCGCCGCTTTGGTCACCGGGTGCTCCAGCGGCATCGGGCTGCGCACCGCGGTCACGCTGGCGCGAGACGGCTACCGCGTGCACGCCGGGGTACGCTCACCGGAACGTGCCGACACGTTGCGGGATGCGGCGGCAGGGCTCGATCTGAGCGTGGTTCGACTCGACGTCACCGACCCGGACTCGGTGGCCGCGGCGGTGGCTGCCACGGCGCCGGATGTTGTTGTCAGCAACGCCGGCATCGGCATGTTCGGGGCGGTGGAGACCATCCCGGATGCCGACCTACGGCTGGTGTTCGACACCAACTTCTTCGGGGCGCTGTCGGTTGTGCGAGCGGCGTTGCCTGGTATGCGTTCCCGCGGTCGGGGTGTGGTGGTCACCGTCGGCTCGGTGGACGCCTGCTTGCCCGGCAGGCCGATGACGTGGGCCTACGCCGCGAGCAAGCACGCCATGGGCGTCGCCAGCGAGGGGCTCGCGCTCGAAGCTGAGCCGTTCGGGATCCGGGTTCGCCAGCTCGATCCCGGCTTCTTCGCCACCAGCATCCTCGACAACCGGCGGCAGCGTGAGAACGGTACCGGTGACCTTGCCTACGCGCCGCTACGGGACGCCATGGACTCAGCGGTGGCAGCCGCCGTCGCGGATGCCGGCGACCCGCAGGTGGTAGCGGACGCGGTGCTCGACGCGATCGCGGACGAACACACGTTTCCGGTGCGCAGGCTGGTCGGCGGTGATGCCGAGCAGGCGGTGGCCGCCGAGCGGGGCTTAGATGAGGCGAGCGCTGCGCAACGGTGGAAGCAAGCAGTAGGCCTGGATCAGGGAAGCGCGGATGAGTGAGGACGATATGGCAGGCCGGGTCGCGCTGGTGACTGGCGCGGCATCCGGGATCGGGCGGGCGAGCGCGCTGGCGTTCGCGCGACGTGGTGCGACGGTCATAGCCGCCGATCTGAATCGCGATGGGGCGCACGAGACCGTCGCGCGGATCGCCGAGGCAGGAGGAACAGGTGAGGCGCTGCGGGTCGATGTCGCCGACGAAGACCAGGTACGCGGGCTCGTGACCGGCATCGCCGAACGGCATGACCGGTTGGACTTCGCGCTCAACAACGCGGGCATCTCCGGTACCGCCGGTCCGGTTGCCGGCATGCACAAGGCCGACTGGGACACCACCATCGCGGTCAATCTGACCAGCGTGTTCCTGTGCCTGCGGCAGGAGCTGGAACTGATGTCGCGGCAGGGCTTCGGCGCGGTCGTCAACACCGCGTCGGTCGCGGGCATCACCGGCAACGCGACCTTGGGTGCGTATGCGGCCTCGAAGGCAGGAGTCGTCGGCCTGACCAAGGTCGCGGCGATCGAGCAGGCTCCGTACGGGATCCGGGTCAACGCGGTGGCGCCCGTCTTCACCGTCACGGGCATGACCGAGAAGTCGATGGCCGACAACCCGGAGTGGGCACGGGCGGCGCTCGCCGCGGAGCCGGTCGGCAGGGCGGCGAGTCCGGAGGAGATCGCCGAGGCCGCGGTGTGGCTGTGCTCTGACGCCGCGTCCTATGTGGTCGGACACGTGCTCGTGGTCGACGGCGGCATCACGGTCGGCAGGCGACCGCCGGACGCCCCGCCGGTGCGCGTTGATCGCGAACCAGCTTAAGGCCGCCACGTCCGCGCCCGGCCGGAGACGGCCACGGAGGCAGGAGGCTTAAGGAAGTACCGGTGGGATCCTCATCGCGCGGAAACCACGCCTTTCGGGGGGCCCTCGGCTGTTCCGCGGGCGGATACGGTGCCGAAGGGGAGCTCAGCCAGGTCGTCTGGGACGTGGAATCTGCCGTTGAACTGGGCTTCGGCCGAGTCCCACACAGACCGGGGAGCCGTGCCGGGTACCAGGTGATGCAGCGCCAGTTCCTTGGCGCCGGCCGCATTGGCCACTTCGATCGCCTCGGCCGGGCTGGTGTGCGACTTCGTGTGGTGCTCGATGGACGCTCGGGCCGCCTGGCCGCCTTTGGCGTAGGTTCGGTGCACCCAGTCGAAGTCGATTGCTTCGTGCAGCAGGAGGTCGGTGCCGGTGGCGAGCCGGACGAGGTTGTCGCAGGGCGCGGTGTCGCCGGAGATCGTGACCGAGCCGTGCTCGGTGTCGACGCGGAACGCGAATGCCGGGGCGACCGGCGGGTGCTCCACCAGAGTGGCGGTCACCGTTACCAGCTCGTCGCGGTAGATCTCGAAGGGGCTCATGCCTGCCGGTGTCGGGTTGCTGTTCGGGTGGTAGCCGGCGCCCGCCAGAATCGGGATGTCCTCGGGAATGAAGTAGTCCAGCGGATTGGGCCGCAACGCATCGAGGATCCTGTCGTTCAGATCGGTGGCGTGGGCGGCCATGAGGTGGCCGAACATGGCCCGGGTTCCTGGGGTAGGACTTTCCGGGAAGACCGGCGCCGGCGCGACGGCGGCGTGCCTGCCGACCGGAGGCAGCTCCCCCCGATCACCCGGCCCGATGATCTTGATCTGATGCTGGTCCGCAGCGAGGGCGAAGATGCCGAAGACGGCCAGGCTGCCCAGGTCGACGACGTGATCGGAGTGCAGGTGGGTGATGAAGATGGTGCGGAGCGAGTTGATGGGCAGGCCGGCGAGGTTGAGCTGTCGCCCGACGCCATGGCCGGCGTCCACCAAGTAGGTGGCATCACCGACGACGACGGCGGTTGCGATGCCCGAACGCTCGCCCGCGTTCTGACCGGGCCACCAACGCGGTCCGCCGGCGGTGCCGAGGGTGACGACCTTGGGGCGGAGATCAACGCCCTGCTGCTTCATGCTTGCTCCCGTCGGTTCGCTGTGGACCACGCTTCTGATTCGACCCGATTTGCGGTCACGTCGCGACCGGACGCCCGTGCGGTTTCCATCTCACGCAGGGTTCGTCGCGCCGATGCGATCAGCGCTTCGCCTGCGGCTGTGAGACGTACCCCGCGCGGCGGGCGATGGAACAGGTCGGCTCCGAGTTCGTGCTCGAGCACCTTGATCGAGTGGGACAACGATGGTTGTGCCACGTGCAAAGTCTGAGTGGCGGCAGTGCAGCCGCCGTGATCGACAACGGAGAGGAAGTATTCGAGCTGGCGGTGCTCCACAGCGAACAACTACGGCATGGACATGCGGCGCGTCAACCGGACAACCAGCGGACACACGCGCACGCGCGAAGCCGGCTGTGCCCATAGGCGCCGTCTACTGGATGGGCTCAAAAGCCGTCTGGTTCCAGACCCATCCGACACGCCCAAGGTCTTCCAGTGACGCTCAGCACATGGTTTACTGTTCGTGTTAAGTAACAATAGTTACGCTGTACGTAACAAGCGATCACATCGAGGCCCGAAGATCGGGACACGACAGACAATGAGGAGAACGATGCGACCACGCAAAGCCCTCGCAGTGCTCCTCGCCGCGGTGACGATCGGCGCACTGACCGCTTGCGGGCCGAGCCAGTCCGATGCGAATGAGGTTGAGCAAGGCGCCGGTGGTGTCCAGAAGGTCACCGTGGGTGCACTGCCGATCAGCGCGACCGCCGCATTGCAGCTCGGTATCGAGAAGGGCTACTTCGCCGATGAGGGCCTCGAGATCACCGTGCAGTCGATCCCGAACCCGCCTGCCGCGATGGCGGCATTGCAGGGGGGTCAGGTCGACTTCGCATACACGCCGTCTATGCCGATGCTGACCGCGGTGTCCCAGAAGATTGACCTCAAGGCGGTCGCGGCCGCCGATGGATACCCCGAGAACGCCTACCAGGAGTGGGTTGCGGGTGGTCAGAAGACCGACCCCGCCGACGACACCGCCGTCCTCGTCAGCGAGAACAGCTCGATCTCATCGACGCGGGACCTCGAGGGCAAGGTGGTCGCGGTCCCCGCGCGGAAGACGCAGTTAGAGATCACCATCGCGTCCGCGATCCGGCAAGAAGGCGGGGACCCCAGCAAGGTGAAATGGATCGCCCTGAGTTTCCAGGACATGATCCCGGCATTGAAGAGCGGCCGCGTCGACGCGATCGGTGAAGTGACCCCGTTCATCGAGCAGGCGAGGTCCGAAGACGCCCGCGTCATCAGCTATCCCGGCATCGGTACCTTCCAGGAAGGAGCAGTAGGGCTGTGGGTGGCGTCGTCGTCCTTCATCGATGCCAACCCCGGACTCGTCGCCGGTTTCCAACGCGCGGTGCACAAGGCCAACGGCTACGCCAACGAGAACTTGGATGAGGCGTACGCCAAAGCCAGCGAGACCACCAAGATCCCCGTGAAAACGTTGCGCGCGGGCGACCCGCCGTACTGGCCGGACACTGTCGCCGTGGCTGACCTGAAGCGGGCCGCCGAAGTGATGGTCAAGCTTGGCTACCTCAAGCAGGCTCCGCCGCTCGAGCCGCTGGTCGTGCAGCAGTAGTCATGGTCGTCATCACCAGACGCCGATCCTCGGCGAGAAGCGCGCGCACCGTGGGCTCGAACGCCGTCATAGTGGGCGCGGGAGCGGTCCTTGTCTGCCTACTGGCATGGGAACTGCTGGCTCGCGGCCCCTTGGCGGGCGGCCCGTTTCCCACCGTGGGCGCCATCGCCGGCGGCCTTGCCGGGCTGGCCGCCAGGGTGTCGTTCTGGTCGTCGCTGGCCGAGACCGTGCTGACGGCGCTCGTCGGACTAGGCCTCGCCATCATCGCGGGCGTGGTACTCGGCGTCGTGCTCGGGTCCGTGGAGTTCGTGTACCGGAGCTGCCGGCTGATCATCGAGGCACTCAAGCCGATTCCGCCGATCGTGGTGATGCCTCTCGTCCTGCTGCTGCTCGGACCGAGCACGGAGATGGGCATGTTCCTGGTGTTCTACGGGTGTCTGTGGCCGGTGCTGATCCAGACGGTCGTCGGGGTGCGCGACGCGGACCCTGTGCTGATCGAC
Source organism: Pseudonocardiaceae bacterium (assembly GCA_009379845.1). Classification (GTDB taxonomy): domain Bacteria; phylum Actinomycetota; class Actinomycetes; order Mycobacteriales; family Pseudonocardiaceae; genus Tamaricihabitans. The sequence continues at coordinate 94,050 of WHSZ01000006.1, forward strand.
ACGGCGCGTTCGTTCGGGTTCGGCCGGTTCCAGCGCGCGGTTCGGATCGTGTTGCCCGGCGCGGCGGCGTTCATCGTCACCGGGGTGCGGATCGCCGGTGCCGCGGCCTTCGTCATCGCGGTGGTATCGGAACTGGTCGGCGGCGCCCCGGGGATCGGGCGGGACCTGTTCGTCGCACAAAATGCCGGGCTCTACGCGGAGATGTATGCGCTGGTGTTCGTGATGGGTGTCGTCGGGCTCGCGTTCAACACCGGGCTCGGTGCGTTCGAGAAGTGGATGCTGCATTGGCATCCGTCGGTGCGTAGGGAGGTCGTGGCATGAGGTCTGTTCGCAGGTCGGAATCATCAGCACTGACCCGGCGCCTGCGTTCAGTAGCGATCGAGTTCTGGTTGCCAGTGCTGATCGTCGTGCTGTGGTGGTTCGCGTCCGCCCGCGCAGACCTGGTGTTCTATCCGCCGCTGGCGGAGATCGTTCAGCGGTTCGGCGAGCAGTGGCTTTCCGAGCGGTTCTTCACCGACGTAGTGCCAAGCCTGCGCAACATGCTGGTCGGGTACGCCTTTTCGTGCCTTGTCGGAGTGGGGATGGGCGTCGTGGTCGCCCAGGTCCGGGTAGTGCGGCACGCGGTGGAGCCGCTGGTGCATTTTCTGCGCTCGATCCCTCCGGTGGCGTTGGTGCCGCTGGCCATCCTGGTGCTCGGGTTCGGCGCGGACATGAAGATGGTCATCATCGCGTTTAGCGCGGTGTTCTCGACCCTGATCGCCACCCTCGACGGGGTGCGGGCAGCTGATCCGCTGCTGGGCGAGGTGACGAAGGTCTACCGGATCTCCGGCAGGGACCGGCTGTTCAAGGTAACCCTGCCCGCGGCGGCGCCACAGATCCTCGGCGGCCTGCAGGTCAGCCTGCAGATCGCATTCGTCGTCATGATCACCAGCGAGATGCTCGCGTCCACCGAGGGGATCGGGTACCTGACGATCCTGGCGCAGCAGACCTTCGCGATCACCGACATGTGGGCTGGGATGTTGTTGCTCGGCGTCCTCGGCTACCTGTTCAACCTCCTCTTCACGCTCGCGGAGCGGCGCGTGCTGCGCTGGCACATCGGCATGCGGGCTCAGGCAACGACCCGATAGGGATGGGAAACAATGACGGAAGTGGTGGCCGAACCGAACACTCCTGAGCGGACCGAGCAGCGTCTCGTCGTCGATGAGCTGCGCAAGACCTATGGCGCCGGCGTGGAGGCGAAGACGGTGCTGGACGGTCTGAGTTTCGACGTGCGCAGCGGTGAGTTCGTCTGCGTAGTCGGCCCGTCGGGCGCGGGCAAGACCACGCTGCTGAAGTGCCTCGCCGGCTTGCTGCCGCCGACATCGGGGACGTCCTATCTGGACGACACGCCGATCGATGGCCCGCCGGAGAAGCTGGCCCTGGTGTTCCAGGAGTACACCCGCTCGCTCATGCCCTGGCTCACCGTGGCGAAGAACGTCACTCTTCCGCTGGTCAACAAGGGCGTGTCCAAACACGAGATGCGCAAGCGGGCCGAGGAGGCGCTGGACGCGGTCGGGCTCACGGATGTCCCTGGCAAATACCCGTGGCAGCTCTCCGGTGGCATGCAGCAGCGTGTCGCGATCGCGCGCGCGCTCGCTTACCAGCCCGAGGTGCTGCTGATGGACGAACCGTTTGCCTCGGTGGACGCCCAGACACGGTTTGAGCTCGAGGACCTCGCGCTCAGCGTGCGGGAGCGTTTCGGAATCACGGTCGTGCTGGTCACGCACGACATCGACGAGGCGGTGTACCTTGCCGACCGGGTCGTCGTGCTCGGCGCTTCCCCCTGCCAGGTGCGCGAGATCATCGATGTGGACCTGCGGGGGCCACGCGATCAGGTCGAAACAAAGGCGCAGCGCCGGTTCACCGAGCTGCGCAGCAGGGTCTTCGAGCTCATCCGCGCCCGCTGAGATAGGAGACGCATGGTTGCCATTGACATCCACACGCACATGCTCAGCGAGGCTTGGGTCTCGCTGCTGGCCAACGAGAGCGGTCACTACCACCTCGGGTACGTACCCAGCGGTGATCGCGCTGTGTTCAAAGCGGACACGGCGTTCATGACCTTGACTGACGGAATGTTCGACTACGACGCGCGAATCGCGGCGATGGACGAGGCGGGTGTTGACCTTTCGATCGTGTCCCTGACCTGCCCGAACGTCTTCTGGGGCAGCGCGGACGTCAGCAACAAAGCCGCTCAGTTGATGAACGATGACATGCGCGCGGCACAGGACAAGCATCCTGATCGGCTCCGATTTTTCGCCAGTATTCCTTGGCAGCACCCTGCGCTGGCGATTCGCGAGCTTGATCGCGCATGCGAGCTCGGCGCGGTCGGGGTGATGGTGCTGGCCAATATCGATGGCGTGTCGCTCACCGATCCAGTGTTCGCGGATGTCTGGGCGGCCATTGACGAACGGGAGCTGCCGGTGCTCCTCCACCCGTCGTCGCCGATCGGAGTGGAGAACCTGGATATGACGCGGTTCCACCTCGTGTGGAGCGTCGGGTTCACGTTCGATACCACCTTGGCGCTTGCCCGCATGATCATGGATGGCTTCTTCGACCGCTATCGCAACCTGAAGGTGATTGGTGGGCACGCAGGCGGCTATCTGCCGTTCCTGATCGGCAGGCTTGACGCCGGATTTCGTTCCTTCGAGAGTTGCCGCGAGCGAATCGACGCGCTGCCGAGCAGCTACCTCAAGCAGGTCTATGTGGACTCGATCGTCTACGCACCTGAAGCGCTGCGCCTGACCGTCGAGACCATGGGGCACGAGAACGTCCTGTTCGGGACCGACTACCCGCACAAGAACGGTGACATGGCCGAGATTCGCGAGTTGGTGAGCCAGCTCCCTGATGAGCAACGTGCGGCGGTGATGGGCGGCAACGCGCAGCGGCTCTTCGCTTTGTGACGTTCTGGGACGAACCGGCAGTGCGATCGAACCGGCTCAACGATCAGTAGTTCGTCGCCGAAAACTCATCACCGCGGCTCGGGAAATCGCATCCGCATTACGATGACGGTTCAGCCAGGCAGCGGGGAGCCGAAGGTGGCCGTGGGTGCCATATAGCGCCCCATGGCACCTTCGCGCCACGGTGAAGCTACGCAAAGCCGCCCGTTGCGTCGTGTACCACGCTTCCGCCGACGACGGTCATCACCGGGGTGACGGAGTGCATGTCTTGGTCGTCGACGGCGAAGAAGTCCTCGGCAAGCACGGTGAGGTCGGCGAGTTTGCCCGCTTCGATGGATCCCTTCTCATGCTCACGCCCCTCCTGGTAGGCGGGCGCGCAAGTCCACGCTCGGAGGGCCTGGTCCCGGCTGATTCGCTCGTCCTCGCCACTGACCGTCCTCGATCCCCGAGTCTCGCGCAGGACCAGCGTCTCGATCGCCTGCCGCCAGTCGGGGTAAGTCACCGGAGCATCTGAGCTGTCGGCAACCACGACTCCCGCGTCCAGCAGCGAGCGAATGGGCATGTTCCGATGCCATCGCTCGTCGTCGACGACACAGCGCAGGCTGTCGGAGATCTGCCACTTGATCAGGGCGTTGGTGTTGGCGACGAACCCGTGCTTCGCCATCGCCCGCATCGAGCTTTCGCTGGGCAAGTTCGCATGGATGAGCACATGGCGTGCCCGCGGCCACGGGTCGGCTTCCATGGCCGCCGCGAACGCATTGATCACGGCGTCACACGCTCGGTCGCCGGTGGAATGAACCTGCACCTGGAACCGGTGGCGGTGCAGGGTGTCCACTACAGCAGCCAGGGTCGCCATCCGTGCTTCGTCGTCCGCGCCTTCGGTGACAAGTCCGCCGCAGCAGCCATCCTCGTACGGCCGCGACATCCACGCCGAGCGGAGGATCGGGATGCCGTCGGCGAAGACCTTGCAGCCGCCGACCCGTAGCCAGTCGTCACCGATACCGCTCGACGACCCCACGTACTGCATGGCCTCCTCGATCGCCTGGGTGGATGTGGTGACCGATGGCCAGGTCCAGTTGAGCAGGGCGGTTACCCGAGTGGTCATGGTCCCGGCCAGGCGCAGCGCGACGTAGTCACGCAGCATCGGTGGCGTCACGATCGGGTCAGTCACGCCGGTGACCCCGAGCGCGTTGAGCTCGCGCATCGCGGCCAGCGTGGCCGCCTGTCGCTCCGCGGGACTCGGCTCCGGTATCCGATCGGCAACCAGGGCGACAGCTGCCTCATGCAGCTCCCCGGCGGGTTCGCCGGAGTCGGGATCGCGCACGATCCGGCCGCTTTCGGGGTCCGGCGTGTTCGACGTGATGCCTGCTAGGTCGAGAGCGCGCGAGTTGGCCCAACCCGCGTGGCCAGAGAAGTGGGTCAACAGAACCGGATGTCCATTGCTGACGTCGTCGAGGTCGCCTCGAGCGGGGCCGTTGCATCGCCCGCGCAGGTCGGTGAGCGTGCGCTCGGTCCACCCCCAACCCTGGATCCAGCCACCAGGTTCCGTCGTGGCCGCTCGCTCCGAAACCAACCGCCGGATGTCGGCGATGCTGGACACGGCGCGGTCGCTGACGTCGAGGTTAAACGGCGGGCGGGACAGGCCGAAGAACTGGAGATGGAGGTGTGAGTCGTTGATCCCGGGTAGTACCGACCCGCCGGCGAGGTCGACGGTCCGCGTGGCGGGGCCGGCGAGGGTAAGGATGTCGTTGTCGGACCCGACAGCGGCGATCCGGTCGCCGGTGACCGCGACCGCCTGGGCGATCGTAGAGCTGCCGTCGAGGGTCGTAACCCGTCCGGAATGCAGAATGAGGTCGATTCCAGGCATCAGCCACCCGTTACGTAGACGGAAACATAGGTTTCGTATAACGTTACGTCTGAAGGGTGTCGGTCAGCAAGAAGGAGGCCCGAGACGTGGCTCGAACCGATCGGAGTGCGGTCGCCAAGGCGCTCGACCTGCTCACTGCGCTCGCCGATGCGGATGGACCGTTACGCCTGTCCGAGTTGGCCGAGCGCACGAACCTGCATCGGGCCACTGCCTACCGGTCGCTCGTCGAGTTGATCGCGCGCAACTTCGTCGTCCGCGACTCCGACGATCGTTACATCCTGGGTTGGGCGCTGCTGCGGATGACTCAGAACCCCGCGGCACGGCACGCTCTCGGCGACCTGGCCCGTCCGATGCTCAACGACCTTTCCGGCGAGACGGACCGGATTGCCGGGGTCGAGGTCCTCGAACACGATGGCTGTCGCATCATCGAGACCGTGCGATCCGCGAGGTATCAGCGGTTCCTCGGCTTCGGTGGCGAGGTCTTCGATCCGTGGCGATCGGCAAGCGGGCTCGTCCTGCTTGCGTTCTGCGGCGCGGCGCAGGTGGAGCCGCTCATGGAACGTGCGGCGAAGGCCGGGCTGGATGCCGCGGAACTGCTTGCTCGCCTCGAGCGGATCCGGGAGAAGGGCTACGCCTACTCGACGGGCGGCCTCGATCCGCTGATCGCCGATGTGGCGGTGCCGGTGCTGGGGGCAGGTGGGCAGTGTCGCGCGGCGATCTCGGTGACCGGGTTCGTTCAGGATGTGGACGAGCAGATGGCGCCCGTCCTCGCCGAGGCCGCCGGCCAGGCGGCCCGGGAACTACAGGACGCCCTGGCAGGCAGGGGTTCCGACGCGGTGGAGCACGCGGGATGAGGTCGGGACGGCGCTGAACAACCCGCTGCCGGCTGCATCCGGCGGGGCTATTCAGCACCGAGTCCTAGTTGTTGCGGGTCGTGACCCGCTCCTATGTGGACATCGACTCGTTGCTGCGCCCGGTGTTCGGGCATGCCAAGCAGGGCGCCAGTTCCTGACCGGCGCGAGGAGCATTGGATCGCCGCTGGCCAACGGACTCACCGGTCACGGCGCATCCTGAACACACATCCGATGAACACAGTAAGCGAAGATTAACTGCTCCTGCCTGTGCTCCCAACGACAAACCCCTACCGAAGATGATCCAGTCTTGGAGCCGTTTTTCGTTGCCCTCATGGGGGTTGAGCAGTTCGGGGAAACGGCGGACCGCGTCGGCCAGGTCGATCATTTCTGGGCACGCGGTGGTCAAATCGTCATGCGATTGCCGCTGGGTGTCGGTGAGATTCTCGGGCCGGGTGAGGACCAGCCCAGTCAGGCCGCGCGGGGAGATCGGGCGTCGCTCATGAAGTCAGAGCTCTTACCTTTCGCATGACCTCTTTGCAGAAGGTGCCGACTTCTTCGGGGTGGTCGATGAACTGCGATGGTTTGATACAGAAAGTACCGAAGCCATAGGCGATCTGGAACGGAATGGATTCCAGCGCGCGGTCGAGGTCAGCCACCGAGTGGTCGTCGGGGAACTGAGCGGGCGTACCACCAACCAATTCCAGATCAGCGAGCTCGCGGCCTGCTCTGGCCATGTCGTCTTGCAGATCTTGCATTGAATTCATGGTCGGGAGTTCGAGCGGGTGAAACCCCACACCGTGCTTCACGATACGCGATCGTAGCTTGGAATGTAGCTTCGCCCCGCCGAACCACAGCTTGGGCCCGGTGGGACGGAACGGTTTCGGCTCCAGATAAATATCGCGGAAGCTGTAGTGGTTTCCCACGAAATCGGTAGGCGAGTCCAGCCAGAGCGCTTTCCACGCGGCGAGGTGCTCATCGAGTAGTTCCCCGCGCTGTTCGAACGGCACGCCGAGGGCGTCGTATTCGGCACGGCTCCAACTTACCGTGGGTAATACGATGAGCCTTCCGTGCGAGAGCAGGTCGACTGTTGCCAGCTCCTTGGCTAGCACCAACGGGTGCCGCAGTGGAGCGAGAACCGCACCTGCCACAAGCCGCAAACGTTGTGTGACAGCAGCGATCGAGCTAAGTAACGCTAACGAGTTTGGCCAAGGTGTGGCCGGATCTTGGTTTCCAGGCAGCGCGCTCTCGCGCGGGTTACGCATAAGCCCATCGGCAGCCGAGTCATGTCCCAGAGCCACGTGCTCCCCAAGCATAACGCCATCGAACCCAGCGTCCTCCGCTTCGCGTGCCCAGCGTACGAGCAAGTGAAGGTCCCGGCCGGAGGCTAGTGTCCAGTTTTCACTCAACATCAGCAGCATTCTCGGCGTGGGCATGATGGCACAATGACATAGTTCGCTGACCCCGGACAATGTCCCGATTTAGTTGACCTTTGGCTTTTGTGCCGCGTGGTTACGGATGACTAGTGGAATCTCTAGTGCTACCGCAGGCTCATTGTCACGCGATGATCGATTTACGTACGTTGCTGAAGTGATGGTTGCCGACTCCGAGTCGAGTGTAGGACCCGTCCCCCGGGTCAGAAGTGCTGAGCTCCGAGCAACTTTCGGCTCAACCGGAACCGTCGCAACTGGCCGTGCGATGCCTGGGACCTAACCAAGCATGGTGGCTAAATGATGGCGCCGTGCGTCAGTTGCGGTCCATGTCATCGATGGAGAGGCTGAGCAGGTGAGCGTCCTCGGATCGGTCGCCGACACCCGTACCGTGCCGCCGTTGGCACGCAAGCCGGTGTTCGCTATCGCTGGCGTCGTCGGTGCGATCTTGCTGGCGACCAGCTGGAATTACGGATATTTTGGCGACGAGCTGTACTTTCTCTCGGCGGGCAAGTACCACCTGTCGTTAGGGTATGCGGATCAACCGTGGCTACTACCGTTGCTGGCCGAAGCGATTGACACTGTATTCCCCGGGTCTCTCGTGGCGCTCCGTATGCCGAGCATGATCTTGGTCGTTCTGGGGGTAGTGGTCACGGCCTTGATCGCTCGGGAGTTCGGCGGAGGCAAACGCGCTCAGGTGCTTGCCTGCGGAGCGTACGCTATTTCGCCCGCGTTCCTCGGATCAGGGCATACGCTCGCCACGGCTACCGTGGACCAATTCGCCTGGACACTGGTCATCTGGCTGGTCGTACGTTGGGTTCGACTGCGTCAGGATCGGCTGCTGCTGGTCGCCGGGATCGTCACGGCGATCGACCTGCAGGCCAAGTTCTTGATCGCGTTTCTCTGGGTCGCGCTGGCCGCCGCTGTGCTGGTTACCGGGCCGCGGAAGTTGCTGAGCAGGCCAGCGTTATGGGCGTCCGGCGCGATCGCGGTAGCCGTTACGGTGCCGACCCTGATCTGGCAAGCCTCGCATGGCTGGCCCTACCTGCGCGCGCAGGAGTTCGTGGGCGGCCAGGCCGAGTTGCTCGGGGGCCGACTCACGTTCGTCCCGTTATCCGTACTATTCGCAGGCGCGCTCGTGGGTGCGTTCCTCGTGTGCCACGGCGTCTGGCAACTGGTCCGCTCTGCGGAGTTGGCGCAGTACCGGTTTCTCGGCTGGACCATTGTGTTGCTTACCGCAGTCTTTCTGATTGTCGGGGGCAAATACTACTATGTTTACGGATTCTACGGCGTTGCGTTCGCTGCCTCGGCTGTCCGTATCGAGCGAGGTGGAACCGCCCGATGGTGGCGTTGGGTGCCGTCGTGGCCGGTGTATGCCCTCTCCGCTTTACTGGCGATCGTAATGTCGCTTCCGGTGTTTCCCAAATCCGCGGTCAACGAATTCAGCTTCGTTTCGATCAGAAGTATCGGATGGCCAGAGCTGGCAGATACGGTCGTGCAGTCGTACCAGGATCTTTCGCCTACCGCGCGTACGGATTCCGTTGTGCTGACACAAATGGCATGGCAAGCGTCCGCGTTGGAATACTATGCCGAGAACGAGTTGCCCGACGTCTACAGTCCTCAAGGAGGATACTGGTACTTCGGCGCTCCCGGTGAGAACGTGGACACAATGTTGTTCGTCGGCCACACGGCTTCCCCTATGCGAAAATACTTCGCCGACATTCAGAAGTTACGGACAGTGTCACTAGATCGAAATGTGCTCAGCATCAATCAAGGCGTCAGCGTGTGGCTATGCGAAAATCCACTTGTAAACCCATCACGGATGTGGAAAGAGCTCCAAGGGTGGTAGCTAGTGCGGCAACTCCGCGGAGCAACGGGGGGATAAAAATCCTCGCCCGATATCAACCAAGAAAGATCGGCGTGCTTATGAATTCCTAAGTAACAGGCGAGGTAGTTGTCTTCGGAAACTCGCTGAGTGGGTGGTCTAGTGGTCGATAGAAGTAGGTCCGGTGAAGATTCGGGGGAACACGACGGATTCGTGTTTCTGCTGGGAGGACAGGGATCACAGTACTTCGGGATGGCAAGCGCGCTGTTGGAGCAGGATGCCGTTTTTCGTTCGTCGATGCTCGAACTGGACCAGCTCGCAGCAGGCAAGTGTGGCCGGTCGGTTGTGGAATACCTGTACGACCCGGATCGTGACTTTGCCGACCGATGCGACGACCTGGTGCTGACGAATCTGGGTATCGTTATGGTGGAGTGCTCGCTAGCTCGGTTGCTCGACTCCCGCGGTATTCGGCCGACGTTAATCGTTGGCAGCAGTCTGGGCGAGTTAGCCGCGGTCGCGGTGGCTAGTTGTCTTGCCGTTCGGGAAGTGCTGGACTTCGTATGCGACTTTTCGAATCAGATCATCCGTGCGATGTCGCCGGGCGGAATGCTCGCGGTGCTGACGAGCGTCGAGCGGTTCCGACGGGCGGTAAGGCCCAATTCCGACATCGCCATAGCGTCGGTCAACAACAATGAGCACTTCGTCATCAGTGCCGACGTTGCATCGCTTGCGCGGGCCAGGCGGGCGATGACCGCGCAGGGGATCCCCTACCAGGTCCTGCCGGTGAACTTCGCGTTCCACTCCTGCGCGGTCGATGTTATGGCGACGCAGATGCGCGATATGGGGATGCATCTGGACGTGCCGGACGGGTGCCCACCGATCTACTCCTCGCGGACGATGTCACGGCTCACATCGATATCGGGCGAAACGTGTCAGCAGGTGATCCGCGGTCCGATCCACTTCACCGAGACGGTCGCGTCGATACCCGGATATCAGCGCTACCGGTACGTCGACCTCTCACCCTCGTCGTCACTTGCCGCGATCCTGCGATCGAGCATGTCCGGGCTGAACTGCTTTAACGTTATTACTCCGTTCAACGCCGAGATGAAGAACCTCGCTCGGCTGAGCCCGCTCGAAAGCGTGCCGGCATGACCGCGGAACCGGTAGGTATCACCGGCATGGGGGTGCAGTGCCCGATCGCACATGACGTCGAGGGGTTCGATGAGGCACTTCGGACCGGCCAATGTGGCATATCGTACGAGCCTCCGGAAGACGATCTGCCCGCAGCCTTGGGTTTCCGGGGTAGGTTGGCCCTGGAACCGGAGTCAGTTCTCGCCATATGGGCCGACGCAGGCGTGGCTAAGAGTATCGACGACTCGGTACTGAGCAGGCTTCGAACATTACTGCCGCGTGCGAGCCGTTCAGCCCGCTACTCGGTGCTGGCTGCCGTCGAGGCCTGCGCACAGGCGAAGGTCGACGCTATCGCGGACCGCCGGCGGGTAAGTCTGGTGGTAGCCGGAAGCAACTTCACGCAAGCCCTGTCTTTCGCCATGTCCGAGAGGTTCCGGAAGGACCCGTGCTACGTGTCTCCGCGATATGCGCAGCAGTTCTGGGACACCGACGCGCTCGGCGTGCTGAGTGAGGTCTTGGATGTCCGGGGCGAGGGCAGCACGGTGGGTGGCGCGTCCGCCGCGGGCAATATCGGGCTCATCCAAGGTATGCGATTGATTCGCTCGGGAGCTACGGACATTTGCGTCGTAGTGGCTGGCTTACAGGACTTGTCTGGTGTGGAACGTATGGCGTTGGCCAACGCCGGTGCGCTGATGGACGCGCACAGCGTCGACCCGCGAACCTGCAACCGTCCTTTCGATTCTGAGCACGCGGGACTGGTGCTGAGCGAGGGGACTGGCGCGATCGTCCTGGAGCGGACGGCAAGTGCGGTCGAGCGTGGCGCGGAGGTGCTGGCATTCCTCGTCGACGGGGTCAGTGCTCTGGACGGCAGCCATCTGCCGCAGCCTTCGCGTGACGGTGAGGAGTACGTGATGCGAGAGGTTCTGCGGCGAGGCGCGGTCGATATCGACGAAGTCGATCTTGTCAGCGCACATGCGACCGGAACGCCGCTCGGCGACGAGACCGAGGCGGCCGCGATCGACGCTGTGTTGCGGTCGGGTTCGCGGCGGCAGTGGGTGAACGCGACCAAATCCCTGCTCGGCCATTGCCTGGGTTCGGCCGCGATGCTCGAAGCGATCGCATGTGTCTTGCAGATTCGTGGTGAATACGTACACCCGAACATCAACCTGACCCAGCCGATCACGGAGGAGCTGCGGTTCGCACCATCCCGCAAGACGGATGCCACGGTGCGCTGCGTGTTGAGTAACGCGTTCGGGTTCGCCGGGGTCAACGCCGCATTACTGCTGCGAGCAGTAGCGACGACGGAGTGCGTACCGGACCGGAGAAAGGGTTGACGTCATGGTTGCGTATCTATTCCCGGGTCAGGGCTCACAGCACGCCGGTATGGGGGAGGGCCTGTTCGACGAGTTCGCGGAACTTACCAGAACCGCTGACAAAATCCTCGGTTACTCCATTGCCGACCTCTGTCTCGCCGATCCGGACAAGCGGCTCCGTAATACGCAGTACACACAACCGGCGCTGTACGTGGTCAACGCGTTCAATTACTACAAGCGGGTCGCCGAACAGGGCAGACCCGACGCCGTTGCCGGGCACAGCTTGGGAGAGTACAACGCGTTGCTGGCCGCGGGGGTTTTCGACTTCGCCGACGGCCTGCAGCTCGTGCGCAAGCGGGGCGAGCTGATGGCGAAGGCGCGCGGCGGGGGCATGGCCGCCGTACTCAACAAGACCGAGAAGGAAGTCCGTGACATCCTGGCGGATGATGGGTTCGACGATCTGGACGTTGCCAACCTGAATGCGCCGACTCAGATCGTTCTTTCCGGTCTGCGTTCGGATATCGAACGTGCGAAGGATGTCTTTGAAGCGGATGGTTCGTGCCAGTATGTGATGCTTCCGGTTAGCGGAGCCTTTCACTCGCGCTACATGACGGAGGCTCAGGGTGCGTTCGCGGAGTACCTTTCGAAATTCGACCTGCGGAATCCCGACATTCCCGTCGTGGCGAACGTTACGGCGCGGCTTTATCACGCCGGAGAGGTGTGGGACACGCTCGTCGCGCAACTGACATCACCGGTGAAATGGAGTGAGTCGATACGCTACTTGCTCGGGAAAGGGCACGACGACCTTGTCGAAGTCGGGCCGGGCCGGGTGTTGACAAGCCTGACTCGCAACATCCGGCAAGACTCGGAGCCGTTGATCGTCGACGAGCCGTTGACCTCCGACGAGCAGACGCGGACGACGGAGGTTCCGGCGTCGCAGATTCAAAGCCAGCAAAGCCCGATTGGTCGGGCGGATGCGAACGCTGCGGGTGATCGAAGGGACGCTGCTGCGGAACCGGTGACCAATTCGGCGACGAACCGGGACTTGACCGCGGCCCCTGATCTGGGCAGTGGCAGCTTCAAACGCGACCACGGAATTCGCTATGCGTGCGTGACGGGCGGGATGCATCACGGCGTCGCGTCGAGTGACTTGGTGGCCGCGGTCAGCGAGTCCGGCATGCTGGGATTCCTTGGCACAAGTGGGCGGACGTTGGGGCAGGTGGACGCGGATGTCGCTTCGCTGAAGCGACGACTGGATCAGGGCAGGCCGTTCGGCGTGAACATCACGCACAATCCCGGTATGCCAGGCGGTGACGACGATATTGTCGATCTGTTACTGCGTCACGAAGTTCGGGTTGTGGAAGCAGCAGCGTACCTTTCGATCACGCCCGCGCTCGTGCGGTACCGACTGGCCGGTTTGCGCAGGGAGCCGTCCGGGCGGGTACTCGCGCGGAACCGGATTATCGCGAAGATATCGCGACCGGAGGTCGCGGAGAAGTTCCTCAGTCCGCCTCCGGCCGAGCTCGTCGAGAGACTGCGTGCTGAAGGGCACATTACGGGGACCGAGGCTGAGCTGTCTGGTGAGCTGCCAATGGCTGAGGACCTGTGTTGCGAGGCCGACTCGGGTGGCCATACTGATCAGCGACCGTCGCTCAGCGTCCTTCCCGGAATGTTGCGGCTGCGCGACGACGCTATGGCCAAGCACGGCTACGCGGGCCGCGTCCGTGTCGGCATCGGGGGTGGCATAGGCACGCCAGACGCCGCGGCGGCATGTTTCGTGATGGGCGCGGACTTCATCATGACCGGTTCGATCAACCAGTGCACAGTCCAGGCCGGGACCAGCGACCTGGTGAAGGACCTGCTGCAGACCATCGATATCCAGGACACCGGTTACGCACCGGCAGGCGAACTGTTCGAATACGGAGCACGAGTTCAGGTACTCAAAAAGGGTGTGCTCTTCCAGGCCCGGGCGAACAAACTCTACGAGCTCTACAAGCGACACGGATCGCTCGACGAGCTTCAACCTGCGGACGCGGAGCAGCTGCAGAAGCGGTACTTCAAGATGACATTCGACGACGTCTTCGCCGAGGTATCGGCCGGATTATCCGTCAGCGATGTCGAGAAGGCCGAGCGAGACCCGAAGCAGAAGATGGCTCTCGTATTTCGATGGTACCTCGACCGCGCGACTCAGCAGGCGATAGCTGGCGCAGAAGAGAATAAAGTTGATTTCCAGGTCTACTGCGGTCCGTCGCTTGGCGCGTTCAATCGGTGGGTCGAGAAGACCAAGATGGCAGACTGGCGCAGCCGTCATGTCGGCGAAATAAACCGGGGAATTCTCGAAGGCGCCGCGACGCTGCTCGACCGGAAGCTGGCAGAAATCGGAACGGATTGAAACGATGAGCACAGAATACGCGACGATTCGGGTTTCGTTCGATGGCGTGGTGTGCCGGATGCAGCTGCACCGTCCCGATTACGACAATACGATAACCGAGACGATGGTGCGTGAATGCCACGAAGTGCTCGATCGCTGCGAGCTTTGCTGCACGGTTCTCGTAGTCGAGGGGCTTCCGGATGTCTTCTGCCACGGTGCGGACTTCTCCAGTTACCACACGGAGGCCGATGCCAGGCAGGCAACGGAGCGCGATCCATCTTCGCTGTATGATCTGTGGACGCGGATGGCGGCCGGTCCGCTGGTAACTGTCGCGCATGCCCGCGGCACGACCATGGCAGGCGGCGTCGGGTTCGTCGCGGCCAGTGACATCGTGATTGCCGACCGGGCGGCCAGCTTCGGTTTGACCGAGTTGCTGTTCGGGCTGTATCCGGCGATGGTGCTGCCATTTCTCAGTCGTCGGGTCGGTCATCAACGTGCGCACTACATGACCTTGATGACAAAGCCGGTCACCGCGGAGGACGCGGCTGACTGGGGACTCGTGGACGTCTGTTCCGAGCGCAGCGATGTGGTTGTTTCCCAGCACATTCGTCGGCTGAGCAAGCTGCCGAAGGATGGGGTCGCCGCTTACAAGCGCTTTGTGGGTGACCAGACCGGATCGATTCGTGGGCAACGAGAGGAATCTGTGGCCGCGAATCGCCGGATCTTTTCCGATCCCGGGAACCTCGAACGGATCGGTCGCTTCGTCGAGCAAGGAATCTACCCGTGGGAACGGGGCGATTCGGCAAGCCGCGCCGCGGATCAGAGTATCGCTGGCTGACGTAGATGGATGGGAGGCCCTGAATGACGATCCCGTTCGACGAGGTCGAGGCTATTGCCGCGTCGTCGTTGACCTTCTACGAGGCTTGCGAGCGATACCCGCGAAGCAAACCGCTACGCATTTATCACGAGCGGGAACACTGCACCGAGCTATGGCCCGACGACCTGGTGCGACGTGTTCGTGCGTTAGGAAGTCGCTTGCAGCGGCACTGCGAACCCCAGGAACGAGTTGTGCTGCTATTGCCTCGCATCGAGGATTTCGTGGTCGGGCTCTTGGCGTGCTTCCATGCCAATGTCGTGGCGGTGCCCACCGTCGTGGATGGCTCGGCGCAATCGGACGCCAAGGCCGAGCTGATCGCTGCGGTGGTCGCCGACTGCGAGGCCTCGTGCCTGCTTGTTGATGACGAGACGCATCGCTGGCTCGACACGCACGAGGCCGTGGCGGCAACGTTCTTGACGGTCTCCGAGCAAGCAGGTGATGACGATGTCGTCGCGGCACGCGCGGTGGCCAGGGAAGACCTGGCCATCCTGATGTATACGTCGGGTTCGGAGTCCGAGCCCAAGGGCGTCGTGATCAATCATCGGACGCTCGTGTTCCAGGCAGCGTTCGCTTCCGGACTGTGGGAAATCGGTTCGAGCAGTACGGTGGTGTCCTGGCTCGCGATAACCCACAATTTCGGACTCCCGCTCGCGGTACTCACACCGCTCCTTACCGGAGCGGGAATGGTGCTTATCGGATCGGACTTGTTCATCCAGCACCCCGAGTACTGGTTCGAGCTTATCGATCGGCACGGCGGTACCCATACCGGCGCCACCAACTCGGCACTCGAATTGTGCGTGAACTCGATCGAACCCAACTCGCTCGACATTTCCCTCGCCAGTGTGATCAGCATCTTTTGCGCTGGTGAGCCTATTAGGGAACAGACGCTTCGTTCGTTCACCGACAAATTCGCGGATCTGGGATTGCGTTCGGATGCTGTTCGCCCCCATTACGGGCTCACCGAGGTCGGGTGTCTCGCGACCGAGAGCTCGGAGGCTTCGCCGACCGTGCTCAAGGTTGATGTCGAGCAACTGGGGCACAACGTCGCCGCACCCGTTAGTGCCGACGGAAAGCCCCGTTCATTGGTCCGGAACGGGCGGGTCCGGGGTCCTGCGAAGGTTGAGATCGTCGACCCGGAGACATGTGAGCCGTGCGCGCCATGGCATGTCGGCGAGGTCTGGTTCTCGTCGGCGGCAACCTGCCAAGGCTACTACGGCAGACCGGAACTCAACCTCGCGATTTTCTCCGCGACGATCAGTACTACTGGGGAAAGTGGATTCTTCCGGACCGGCGACCTCGGTTTTATGGCTGATGGCTACCTTTACCTCGTAGGCCGGTCGAAAGAGCTACTGATCGTCAACGGGATGAAGTTCCATCCTCCAGACGTGGAGACGACGCTACGTAAGCAAATACCTGAGTTCGCGTTGAACACAGCTGTCTTCTCGGCGGACGACGTGCACGGTGACCAAGTGGTTCTCGTGCAGGAACTGCCTAAGGACGTGGGCGAGACCGCGTGCCGCGGATTCGTTCGGCGGGTACGAGCGGTGATGTCCGACTATTACGGCATCGCGCCGCATGACATTGTCTTCACGCTACCTGGCGCCGTTCCGCGCAGCGGTATCGGCAAGGTCAAGCGCAATGCGTGCCGCGACCGCTATCTGGCCGGCACGTTGCCGGCGCAGTTCAGGCTTCAGCGGGTGCGAGGTCAGGCCGATCGCGTGCCTGGCCGAGATGCCCGCCGTGAGCTTGTCCGCGATGTGCTCGTGCCCATCCTGGCGATGGAAGCTAACGAGATACTCGATTCGGCTTCGCTCGGGGATCTTGGCTGCACATCGGTGCAGTACATCCAGGTGGCGAAACGGGTTGAGGATGTATTCGGCATCCGGTTGACTCCTGCTCTGCTGTTCAAGAAAAACGAGATCGCCGCGCTCGCCGACCACATCGCGGCGCGAGTCGGCGAACTCGACGTGGCCGTCGATGGCCGTAACGGGAACGCGCAAGCGCCAGCTCGCCCGGATCGTGAAACGGGCGACGGGCGTGCTATCGCCGTGATCGGGATGAGCTGTCGGTTTCCCGGCGACTCGTGCGACCCGAATTCATTCTGGCGGAACCTCGAGTCGGGTGAGGACTGCGTAAGCAGGATCAGTGCTGCTCGTCCGTTGCTCGTCGCCGATCATGTGCAACGGGGCGGCGACCTGGCGGACCTCCCGGAGTCGGCTGGGTTCAGCGGCGGCGTGGACGAGTTTGACGCTGGATTTTTCAGCATATCCCCGCTCGAAGCGCAGGCAATGGACCCGCAACAGCGCAAGCTGATGGAACTCACCTGGCACCTGTTCGAGGACAGTGGTTACCCCCCGTCCGAGCTGCGCGGCAGGGAGATCGGCGTCTATGTCGGGGCACACGGCAACGACTACGCCGAGCTGATGTACCGGAATCCCGAGCTTGTAGAAACCTATGGCGCCTATCTGGATTCGGGTACGCACCCTGCGTTGCTGGCGAACCGGGTGTCGCGGTGGTACGACCTGCACGGTCCCAGCCGGGTGTTCAACACCGCGTGCTCCAGTTCGTTGGTCGCCCTTGGCGCCGCGGTGACTGACCTGCGGTCCGGACTGTGCACGGAGGCCGTGGTCGGCGGAGTCAATACGTTGCTCTCTGGCCGCTCGTTCGCCTGCAACACCAAGGCGGGCATGCAGGCGGCGGATGGGAAATGTAAGACCTTCGATGAGGCTGCTGATGGATACGTCCGCGGCGAAGGCTACGGAGCCGTGTTGTTGAAGCCCCTTGCTGCCGCCGAACGCGACGGCGACCGGATCCTCGGGGTGGTCCGGGGATTCGCGACCAACCACGACGGCCAGACCGACTCGTTGCGGGCCCCGAGCCCGCTCGCCCAGGCCGCCCTGATCACCGCAGCCTACGTTGACGCCGACATCGGCCCGGAGACGGTCGGCTACGTAGAAGCCCACGGCACCGGCACCGCGCTCGGCGACCCGATCGAGGTCCAAGGGCTCGTTGACGCGTTCCAGGAGCTCGATCCTGACGTACCAGTCGCGTCGTGCGGGCTGGGTTCGGTGAAGGCCAACATTGGACACCTCGAGTCAGCGGCGGGTATCGCCGGTCTGATCAAGTTGTTGCTGTGTATGAGACACGAGCGGCTTCCCGGATTGCCGCACTTCACGAAGCTCAACCCGTTCATCGAGCTGGAGAAAACCCCGTTTCGCATCGTATCGAGCTCGGAGCAATGGCAGCGGAAAGTGGGCGCTGAGGGTGCGAGCATTCCGCTGCGGGCCGGGCTCAGTTCGTTCGGTTTCGGCGGCGCGAACGCTCACGTGCTCGTCGAAGAGTATCCGAGCTCGAAGAACCCGGCAGGCGTGGACACGTCAGGCCGTGTCCACAGCACCGAGCCGATCGTGCTGTCCGCACACGACGAACACGCGCTGCAGGCACTGGCGGAGCGCCTACTCACGCATATCGACGCGCACGCTCCCGAGCCTGCCTCGCTCGCGCGTTCGCTGCGTGCCAGCAGGGAGCAGCTACCGGAACGGCTGGCGTTCGAAGCCAGCAGCCTGGCGGAGATCAGCGGCACGTTGGACCGTTACCTCGCAGGTGAGCGGTCCTGCAACGGTCTGCACACCGGCAACATCAAGCAGTTTCGTGAGCTCGACATGCGCTTCCGCGATGACCGGCAGGTGCAGCAGCGTGTCCGGCAATGCCTTGACTCGGGTGAGTTTTCCGACGTACTCGAGCTGTGGGTCAAAGGTCTGCCGATCGACTGGACGCTCGTCGACGGCGGCGTCGAGCGCTCGGCACTCGTCCCGCTACCGGGTTATCCGTTCGCGCGCGAACGGCATTGGTTCAGCGGAACCGGAGGGAACGCGGCGAGTGCGTCCGCCGGTACGGCGGGGCTGCACCCACTCGTGCGGGAGAATGTGTCCGACCTGTGGGAGCAGCGATTCCGCTCGCATTGGACGGGTCAGGAGTTCTTCCTGCGGGACGACATCGTGCGTGGCAAGCGTTGCCTGTCGGCGGCTACCTGGCTGGAAGCGGTGCGCGCTGCCGTCGCTCTCGCACACGGCGAAGGTGCGGAGTATCCAGGAGTCCGCCTGCGTGAGTTGACGTGGTACGAGAACTACGTTCACGAACCAGGCGCCGGTCCGGTCGAGATATCGCTGATGGTAGGGGAGCGGGAAGGTGTCGAGTTCGACTGCTACCAGCGGATCGGCGCGGGGGCGGCCGACGTCCGGATCTTTTTCCAGGGCAGCGCCGAACTCGTCACAGCTGATTTTGCCGAGCCCGCCGTCCCTGGTGATCCGGGGCGTGCAACGGAGCAGCGGGGCATCGACGTCCGGTTGCCAGAGGTGATGCGCCCAACGACGGCTGAGTTCGTAGCGCACCCCGCTCTGCTCGATGCCCTGCTGGCCGCCGCAGGCGGCGACGGGAGAGCCGAGCCGGCGTCGGCCGACGAGGCTCTGTTCCTCGCCCGGTGCGAAGGCGACGCCCGTGCCGTCATCACGGAGCGGCCACACGATTCGGGGCAGGACGGCGCTGCTCGGTTGGACGTCGACCTGCGTGACGACGCGGGGACGTTGCTGGTGCGCCTGACCGGGGTGCGTTTTGCCTGCACGACGAAAGACACGGTTACGTGTCGCGAGGGGACATCGTGACGATTCCACGAGATCTGCACATCTTTCGTGAGGACTGGGAGCGGGCACCGACTGCACCGGTGCCGCGGGCCGCGCCACGGGGGTGCGCACTTGTCTTCCTGTCCGATGCGCGCGGGCAGGATGCGATGCGTCGGCGCCTTGCCGCCGACTACCCCGAGCTGATCGTCATCACGGTCGCGCGCGGGGCCGAGTTCCGCCGGCGCGGCGAGCACAGTTACGAGATCGGTGACGAGTGTGAGACTTTGCTGCGCACCATCATGGACGAGTACGGCTCGATCGGCCTGATCGCCCAGCTCTGGGGCACCGAGGATCAGCGACTATTGTGGCAGCCGGACGCCGTGGTCACGCTGCTGCGAACGCTTGTGCGGCGGCAGCTCGCACCGGACCGGATCGTGCTGGGATGCTCCTACCGCGACACGCTGGAGCGCTGCGCGGCGGAGTCCTGGATCGGTTTCGAGCGTTCGATCCGGATCGTTCTGCCCGCAGGTAGGCTCACGACACTGTGCGTGGACGCCGCAACGCACCCGGCCAACGAGTTGCCTGCGCTACTTGCCACCGAGATCGGGGAGCGCGAGCCCACCAGTGCGCTTTACACCGGCGGCCACCGGTACACCCAGTGCATCCGGCCTGTGGAACACGAGTCGGCTACCGCGGCGGCTCCGTTGCGGTCCGGCGGGACATACCTGATCACTGGCGGGACCGGCGGCCTCGGCACGATCTTCGGAACCTGGCTCGCCCGCGAGTATCGTGCCCAGCTTGTGTTGTTGGCCCGTGGGGCCAGGGATGAGGACGTCGTGCGGCGCCTGGGTGAGTTGGAGGCGGCGGGCGCCACCGCTACCTTGTACTGCCAGGCTGACGTCTGCGACGCGACGGCACTGTCCACGGCGGTCGACGCGGCTGTGGATCGCTTCGGCAGGATCGATGGGGTGCTGCACGCGGCCGGCGTCGAGCAGCACGGCAGTATCGCGGATCGACATCCGGACACGTTCAACCGGGTTGTCGCGCCGAAGGTCGCCGGTACTGTCAACCTGGAGAATGCCCTCGCCGGTCGGCAGCCGGACTTCCTTTGCTACTTCTCCTCCAGCGCTGCCGTGCTTGGTGACTTCGGCAGTTGCGACTACGCCTTCGGCAACCGCTTCCAGATGAGTTACGCACGCCAGCTGGCCAAGCAAGACCATTCCGGGCCGAGGCGACTGGCCATCAACTGGCCATTGTGGAACGGCGATGGTATGGACTTTTCGGACGACACCGCGAAACAGTTCTACCTTCGTTCCAGCGGCCAGCGGCTCTTGGAGCCGACGGAAGGCACCGCGCTCTTCCGAGAATTGCTGGGTCGGAAGGAGCCTCAGTACCTGGCGCTCGCCGGGCAGCCGGACCGGATACGCGCGATGCTGAGGCTCGACGCGGATAGCCAACAGGAGGCAGCCGACGGCGCCGCGGGCACCACGAGTGCCCAGCGCCTCGACAACGCGCTGCGGGACATCGCCAGCCGGATCCTGCGGCTGCCGTCCGGGCGTCTCGCTCCCGACGAAAGCTTCCAGCACTTCGGATTCGATTCGATCAGCCTTGTCGAGTTCGCCGGGGTCATCGCCGAGCAGCTTGGCGTCGAGTTCACCCCCGACTTGTTCTTCAGCTACACCACATTGGCTGAGCTCAGCGCCTTCCTGCTGGAGCGCTATCCACAGCAGGTAGCGAGCCGTTACGGCAACGCTGCCGCATCGTCGGATCACTCGGGCTCGGACGCACCGGCATCCCACCGGCATGCCGAATCCACCGGGCTCGGCGCCAGGCGGCGTACCCGGCCCGCGACCCGGAGTCGGTTCGCCACCGAGCCGCCGCCGCACCGCTCGAGCGTCGCGGGAGGGCGTGCCAGTGTCGAGGAGGGGGAGGATCCTGCGGTCGCTGAACTGGGCGCGGCGTCCACCGAACAGATCGCGATCATCGGCATGAGCGGGCGCTTCCCGCAGGCCCACAACGTGGACGAGCTATGGGAGATCCTTGCCGAGAGCAAGCGGGCAATCGCTCCCGGTCCCGTTGACCGGGACCCATCCTGGTCGGACGGTAAGGGGCGGCACCTCGGCTGGATCCCCGGAGCTGCCGAGTTCGACCCGCGATTCTTCGAGATCGCCCCCAGCGAGGCCGCAACCATGGACCCACGGCAACGCCTCCTGCTTGAACACATGTGGCAGGCACTCGAAGACGCGGCCTGCGGGCCTGAGCAGGTCGCAGGCGAGAAGGTCGGCGTGTTCGTCGGTGTGGAGGAAGGCGACTACCGGCTGCTTGCCGCGGGGGAGGAGGGCATCACGGCCAACCACAACGCCGTGCTCGCCGCGCGGCTGTCCTACTTCCTCAACCTGTCCGGCCCCTGCCTCGCGATCAACACTGCGTGCTCGTCCTCCCTCGTTGCCCTGCACGAGGCATGCCTGAGCCTCCGGAACGGAGACTGCGACACCGTGATCGTCGCGGGAGCCAACGTCATGGCCACGCCACGAGAGTACGACGCCCTGGACGGTGCGGGGCTGCTCTCGCCGGACGGGGTGTGCCGCGCCTTCGATCAGCGGGCGGGCGGCTTGGTACCCGGCGAGGCGGTCGCTGCGGTCGTATTGCGGCGACGCGACCGGGCCGAGCGTGACGGACACTCCGGCTACGGCAGCATTCTCGCCAGTGGAGTCAACAACGACGGCAAAACCAACGGAATCACGGCACCGAACGGGAAGGCACAGGCGGCTCTGCTGGACGGCGTGTACCGGCGCGCTGGAATCTCCCCGGAGAGTGTGGGGCACATCGTCACGCACGGTACCGGGACCAGGCTCGGCGACCCAGTGGAGATCAACTCGCTGATCGAAGCTTTCCGACGGTACACAGACAAGACCGGCTTCTGCGCGCTGACCTCGACCAAGCCCAACGTCGGGCACAGTCTGGCAGCCTCCGGCCTGGTCAGCGTCATCGCGCTGATTCTCGGGATGCGGCACGACGTGATCCCGCCCAGCATCGACTGTGAGCAGGTCAGTGACTTCGTGTCGTGGGAGCGTAGTCCGTTCTATGTCAACAGGGAACGGCGCCGCTGGCCGCGCGGCGCCGCCGTGCCGCGCCGGGGCGGCGTCAGTGCGTTCGGTTTCAGTGGCACCAACGCGCACGTCGTTGTCGAAGGTCACAGCACGCTAGCGGAGGAATCCGAGCGGCTCGGTACGCAGCCTAACCCGCCGTGCCACCTATTCGTCTGCTCGGCCAAGACTGGGGAGGCGTTGGCCAGGCAGCTACGGGCGCTTGCCGATTGGCTCGAGTCGTGTTCCACGACCGGCCCGGGAGTCCTGGCATCGGTGAGCTACACCCTTGTCGCGGGACGGCACCATTTTTCCCAGCGCTGCGCTGTGGTGGTGCGGGACCGCGCCGAGGCGATCTCGGCATTGCGCGAGGCGGCCGAGGGAGGCGAGCGGGACGGCGTTTTTCGTGGCGCCGTTCCACGCGACTTCTCGACGGACGACGCGCGGGCTCGCACGCTCCGCGAGCTGGCGGCGTCCGGCCACGAGGCGAAGCGATCCGCCGAGAAATACCGGCGATTACTGGGCGAGCTGGCCGAATCCTACTGTCAGGGCCACGACGCGGCGACCTTCGTTCCACTGTGGGGGCAGCGCGCGCCGGAACGCGTGAGCCTACCCACGTACTCGTTCGACCACACCGACTACTGGGTCTTGAAGTCTTCCCGCGGTGCCGTGGCCCGTGCCGGACGCGGGCATGAGCCGTGGCCACACCCGCTGGTGCACCGGAACACGTCCGACGTGTACTGCCAGCGTTTCGCCGCGACCTTCAACGGCGAAGAGCGCTGGTTCGTCGGTTCCGAGGGCTCCCGCCTCATGAGCCTCGGCGCGCAGCTCGAGCTCGTCAGAGCCGCTGTGGTGCTCGCCCTCGGCTCCGGAGACGTGCCGGTCCGGTTGTGCGAGGTCACCTGCTACGAGCCGGTCACGGCGGATGAATCGGGTGCGACCATCCGGATCGACCTCAGGGCGAACGACCATGGCGTGATCGACTGGGCGCTCTACACCGGTGACGAGAATGTCGACCGGCCGCACCTGGTAGCCGACGGCAGCGCCGAAACCGCCCACGTCGACGTGGGGAGCGCTATCAACCTCCCTGAATTGCGGGCGAACTGCACCCAGGCGCTTGATGGAGCGGGCCGTACCCGTACTGACGCCACCGGATCCTCCCGCGGCCGGGTGCGGCTGCTGATCGAGCTGGAGCGTTCCGCCGATGGCGTTCCCGAAATCGAACCAGAGGGGCTGGTTCTGGTTCCGGGGCAGCTCGACGCGTGTCTCGCCGCGGTGCGCGCGTTTCTCGGCAGGGCAGTCGGTGATGACTCGGTGAAGGCGATCGCCGAGGGATGTTTCGCCGCGAGCGCCGCGCCTGCCTGCTGGGCGGTCGTCACACTCGGAGCCGCTGAGGTGGCGGGTGAGCGGTCGGTGACCGTCGAGCTGACCGACTCCGACGGCCTGGTCCTCGCTCGACTTGGCGGGCTGCGTCTGGTGGAGAGGCGTGGTGCGGCCAACGCTGCCCTCCCGGTGGAGCAAGCCGTCGTGGATCAGTCCGGTGCGGGCAGACGTCCGGAGATGCGGGGATGGACCGAGCACGAATGCCTCGCGTGGGAGCTGAGTGACGCTGCAGGCAAGGTGCTCAAGATCCCCGCAGACCAACTGGACGTTGACGAGAACCTTGCGCACTTCGGGTTCGACTCCCTCAACATCGCCAGGTTTGCCACCGAGTTGAGCACGCGCGTGGGACTCACGATCACTCCGGACGTGTTCTTCAACCATCCCACGCTCGGTCGGCTCAGTGAGCACTTGCGTACCACCCATGCCGACCGGATCAGTGCCTTGTACCGGGAGGGCCCGGCCCGCGACCCCGCGGTCGCCACCCCGGCGCCGACCCGACCCGAGGTCCGGTATCACTCCGACCGGTTCGAACCGGGCACCGGGAATCGTTCCGGCGCGGCCGGGACCGAATCCGCCGCTATCGTCGGGATGAGCGGACGCTTCCCGGGTGCCAGGTCCATCGACGAGCTCTGGTCGATCCTCGAGGAGGGCCGGCACGTCATCCACGATGTCCCCGAGGAACGTCGGCCATGGTGGTCCACCGGCGAGCAGGAGGATCTCACCCGCAGGTTCGGGGCTGTGCCGGGGATCGCCGAGTTCGACCCGATGTTCTTCGGGATTTCCCCGCGTGATGCCGAACTGATGGATCCGCGACAACGGCTTCTCCTCCAGGAGATGTGGAACGCGCTCGAGAACGCCGGGTACGCGGAGCGGGCGATCAGCGACGAGAAAGTCGGGATTTTCGTCGGTGTCGAAGAGGGCGACTATCGCTACCTCGTCGACGAGCGTGCGGGCATGACCGACAACAGCAACTCGGTGCTCGCAGGCAGGCTTGCGTACGTCCTGAATCTGACCGGTCCGGCCGTCGCCGTGAATACCGCGTGTTCGTCGGGCCTGGTCGCGCTGCATGAGGCCTGCCTGAGCCTGCGGAACGGGGACTGCGACGCCGCGATCGTCTCGGGTGCCAGCATCATGGCGTCCGCCCATGACTACATCGAGATGGAGAAGGCGACCATGCTGTCGCCGGACCGGACGTGCTACGCGTTCGACCGGCGGGCCAACGGTTTAGTGCCCGGTGAGGCCGTGGTCGCGCTGGTGCTGCGCAGGAAGGGCGCGGCGGAACGCGACGGCAACCGGATCTACGCGACGGTCCTCGGCACTGGCATCAACTACGACGGCAGGACGAACGGGATCACCGCACCGAACGGGGATGCGCAGGCCCAGTTGCTGGGCTCGATATACGACCGGCGCCGGATCGCGCCCGACACGATCGACTACGTGGTAACGCACGGGACCGGAACTCGGCTGGGCGACCCCATCGAGATCAACGCACTGGTCGACGCGTTCAGGTCACGTACCGAGCGGACCGGCTTCTGCGCTCTGACCTCGGTCAAGCCGAACATCGGGCACACCATGGCGGCCTCCGGCCTGGTGAACCTGATCTGCATGACGACCGCCATGCGCAAGGAGGTCATCCCGCCGAGCATTAACTGCGATCAGCTCAGCGACTACGTCGACTGGGAGAACAGCCCGTTCTTCGTCAACCGCGAGACACAACTATGGCCCTCGGATCCCCAGCGGCGACGCAGGGGGGCGGTCAGCTCTTTCGGGATGAGCGGCACCAACGCTCATGTCGTGCTCGAGGCCAACACGACGGAACGGGAGGATCGGGAGTTGCCCGCCGGCGAGCCGACGCTGCCCGGGCACCTGCTGGTTGTCTCCGCCAAAACCGAAACCGCGCTGACGCACAGGCTGTCGGACCTGGCCGACCACCTCGAGACGCACGGCGACGACGGGGATCTCCTGGCGTCGGTCAGCCGTACCCTGATGACAGGGCGACACCACTTCCTTCATCGCTGCGCGCTGGTTGTGCAGGACCGGGATGACGCCGTGGAGCTGCTTCGCCGCGCGGCAGCCGGTGTGCAGCAGCCCCGGCTGTATCGCGCGACGGTCAGCCGTGACTTCGCGCCCAACAGCACGATCTATCGGACCGTCTTCGATCTGGCCCGATCCGGGCACACGCTGCGCGACGACCGAGGCGCATACCAGGACAACCTCGCCGCACTGGCCGAATTCTACTGCCAGGGCTACGCCCCGGCCTTCGAGGAACTGTGGGACACCCCGCCGCGGTTTGTCAGCCTGCCGACCTATCCGTTCGAGACCGAGGAGTACTGGCCCCCGATCGCCCCCGCGCTCGCCACGCGGGCGCATCCGCTGGTGCGCGAGCACTTCTCCGACGGAGATGTCCGCAAGTTCAGCACGCGGCTCACGGGCGACGAGTCGTTCCTGAGCGAACTGGACCTCCCAGCGGGCCGGGCCGGGGCAGCACGGTGATCAGGCCGCACGGAACAGCAGGAGGAACCGACATGTTCGACGGGGTCGACGCGGCACACGAAGCGCTGGGTGCCGTCAAGGTGCTGCCGGAGGCCGCCCAGCTCGAAATGATCCGCGCCGCGGCGTTACTGTCCGAGACCGGTACGGGCCACGTCGTCCGGCTCACGGAAGTCACATGGCACGAGGTGGTCGTCGTTGACCGGGGTCGGCAGGTGCATGCACATATGCGACCCGCCGATGACGAAGGTAACGAGTGGATTGTGTATTCCGACGGTGGCGAGACCGGCAGTACCGGCTACGTCACCATCCTGGCAGGCACCGAATCGGAACGGCTGGACCTGGATATCTGGCGACGTTGCTCGTTCGGATCCGATCGCGCAGGGCTGATCGAGCTCGGTGACCATGTAGCCACGGCGGATTCTGGCGCAGACAGCGTGCTGCTTCCCGCACAGCTCACCGACTGCCTCGCGACACTGAGCGAGCACTCCGGATGGGATCAGCGCGATATTCGATTCCTGCACGCTGACGAGGTGACCTTCACTACGGCCACGAGCCGCGAAGCAACCCTGGCTGCTGTCCGGCTCGATCTGGATATGGCCGGTGACGTGGCGAGCTTGGACATCGATCTGCTGAACCATGAGGGAATGAGCCTGGTCAGATTCCGCGGACTGAGAATCACGGCGCCTGAGGCAACGAATGATCCTATCGAAGGGTCTGTTGTGGATTCTGGGGTGGGTGTGGTGGCTGGTCGGGGGCGTCGTGTGGAGATGGTGGGTTGGTCGGTGGGTGAGTGTGTGTTGTGGGAGTTGTGTGATGTTGTTTCTGTGGTTTTGAAGCTTCCGGTTGAGAGGTTGGATGTTGGGGCGAGTTTTCAGGATCTTGGGTTTGATTCGATTAGGTTGGTTGAGTTTGCTGGTGTTTTGGGGGAGCGGTTTGGTGTTGAGTTGACGCCGGATGTTTTTTTTAGTTATCCGACGTTGGATGGTCTTTCGGGTTATTTGCTTGAGGAGTATGCGGAGACGGTTGGTGCGTTTTATCGTGAGGGTACTGGTGTGGTTTCTGGGCGTGGGGGTGTGCGGGAGAGGTCGCGGCGGGTGTCGGCTCGTCGTTGGGGTGGTTCGGTTGGGGTTGCGGATGGTGGTGTGGAGCCGGTTGCGGTTGTGGGGATGAGTGGCCGGTTTCCTGGTGCGTGGTCGGTGGATGAGTTTTGGTCGGTTTTGTCTGAGGGTCGGTGCACGGTGGGGGAGGTTCCTGTTGGGCGGGGGGTGGAGTGGCGGGGTGTGGATCGCTGGTTGGGTGCGATTCCTGGTGTTGCTGAGTTCGATCCGTTGTTTTTTGAGGTTTCTCCGCGTGAGGCGGAGGTGATGGATCCTCGGCAGCGTTTGTTGCTTCAGGAGATGTGGCGGGCGTTGGAGGATGCGGGGTATGGACCGGGCCGGTTGGCCGAGGGCAAGGTCGGTATTTTCGTTGGTGCCGAGGAGGGTGATTACCGCTATTCCGTGGGGCGGGATGGCAGTATCACGTCCAATAATACGTCCGTTCTTGCTGCTAGGTTGGCGTATTTCTTGGATTTGTCTGGGCCGAGTATGTCGATTAATACGTCGTGTTCGTCGGGGTTGGTGGCGTTGCATGAGGCGTGTTTGAGTTTGCGCTTTGGTGATTGTGATACCGCGATTGTGGCTGGAGCGAACATTCTGTCTGATCCGGGTAGTTATGACGCGATGGCGGAAGCGGGAATGTTGTCGCCGGACGGTGTCTGCTATGCGTTTGATCAACGTGCGAATGGCATGGTTCCTGGTGAGGCTGTTGTGGCGTTGGTGCTGAAGCGGGAGCGTGTGGCCGCGCAGGAGGGGTGTCGTGTCTACGGTTCGGTGTTGGGTAGTGGTGTCAACTACGACGGTAAGACGAACGGTATTACTGCGCCGAGTGGTGCTGCGCAACGGCAGTTGTTGGGCGATGTTTATCAGCGGTCCGGGGTGGCGGCGGAGTCGGTTGGTTACGTTGTCGCGCATGGTACGGGTACTCGGTTGGGCGATCCGGTGGAGATCAATGCTCTTGTGGATGCGTTTGGTGCCGCGACGGATCGGGTGGGGTATTGCGCGTTAACGTCGACGAAGCCGAATGTGGGGCATACGCAGGCGGCGTCGGGGTTGGTGAGTGTGATCGCGCTGGTGCAGGCGATGCGGCATGAGGTGATTCCGCCCAGCATTCATTGTGATCAGCTCAGTGATTATGTCCGGTGGGACGGTAGTCCGTTCTTCGTGAACCGCGAGCCGTTGCCGTGGCCGGAAGATTCGTCGCGGCCACGTCGTGGCGGGGTGAGCTCGTTCGGTTTCAGCGGCACCAACGCCCACGTGATCCTTCAGGCCGGCACCACCGTCGAAACCGAGCAACACACCGTTGCCCGGCAACCCACCCAACCCGCCTACCTACTACCCCTATCCGCCAAAAACCAAAACGCACTCGCCCGTCTCATGACGGAGTTGGCGTACTTCCTGGAACGGCAAGATGACACGGGCGTGCTGACCTCGGTGAGCTATATTTTGATGACCGCACGGCACCACTTCAGCCACCGATGCGCACTGGTCGTGCACGGCCACGACGACGCCGCGCGACAGTTGCGGCTCGCCGCCGATGGCCAGTCTGCGCCGAATATTCACAGCGGAGTGGTGGCACGCGACTTCACACCGAATGGCTTGATGCAGGAAGTCGCCAGTAACGCTCTGGGCGCGCGGCAGAACACCGACCGGTGGCAGGAGCTACTGGAAGCGCTGGCGGGGTTGTACTGCCAGGGTTACGAACCGACGTTCCACGACCTGTTCGACGGGACGCCCGTCCACATCAGTTTTCCCAGTTACCCCTTCGCGCGGGACGAGTACTGGATTGCTCCGGCGGCGGACCCTGGTAACGCGACGAGCCCAGCACGGCTTCATCCGCTCGTGCACGAGAACACGTCCAATCTCACCGAGCAGGCATACACGTCGGTATTCACCGACGCGGAACCCTTCGTCGTCGCTTGGACCGACGGCAATACGATCCTGTCACCCTCCGCACATCTCGAGATGGCTCACGAGGCGGTTCGACGCGCCACCGCGGTCACCCGTGCTGACGAGCACATTGTTCGGCTGCAGGACTTACACTGGTACCACCCGATTACTGCATGCGATGGCGGAACTCCAGTACGGACCGCGCTGATCCCTGAGAGAACCGGCGCGATCGGCTTCGAGATAACCTCAGGCGACGAGGCTGCAGCAACAATCCATAGCCGGGGCTACGCGCTTCTCGTAGACCAGCCCGAGCCCGCTGCGATCGACCTGCCTGCGCTTCGCGATTCCTGCGCGCGAACGGTGGGTGACGTCCATGTCGGGACCGACGTCCTGGTTGCCGATCTATCGGAGTCCAAGTGCGACTCATCGTCTGGCCTGATCGTCGACCCACGAATCATTGACGCGGCACTGCGGGCGACGACGGCCTTCTGGGACGAGCACGGGCAACTTCACGTTCCTACCTCCTTGGAACGGGCGGAGATCTTCAACCCATGCAAGGAACCGGCCGTGTCCGTCGTCCGCAGAAGAGCGGCGGACAAGTATGACATCGACATCTGCGATGAGTCCGGACGCATATCCCTCCGGGTCACCGGGCTCGTCGTTGACCTGCCCTCGCAGGAACCGGCGGGCTCGACGATTACGCCGGTGTTGGAAGCAGTGTGGTCGGAGAGCGCGCTGCCCGCAGAGGCAGGGGTCGATACGGGGCCGGGCCGGACTCACTGGCCGGAGCGGCACGTGCTGTTCTGCGACTCCGACGCAGCCGTGGCGCCAAGTACGTTCGGCGACAATGTGCGCGTTCACGGGTTGATCGGCTCAGGTGCGGACATCGCGGCCCGCTACTCCACTCTCGCGGAGCAGCTGTTCGAACAGGTGCGGCAAACCCTGCAGAGCAAGCCGAAGCACGATGTCCTGTTGCAGGTGGTGGTCGCGGGAGATGAGCTTGATCTTTACCGCGGATTGGGCGGGCTGCTGCGAACGGCACGGCTGGAGAATCCGAAGATCACGGCTCAGCTCATTGATACGGATTCACCTGCCGGCTCCGCAGACACCATCGCCAGAATCGAGGCCGAGGCACAGGCGGGCAGGGCGGCGCCCGCGCATGTTCGGTACACCGATGGTCGCAGATTCCTCCTGACATGGCGGCCGTTGCCGGAGCGGGCGGCGTCGACCCCGCCGTGGCAACCCGACGGCACCTATCTGATCACTGGAGGGACAGGCGGCCTAGGGCTGATCTTCGCGCGGGAGATCGCCGAACGAATGCCCGGAGCCAGGGTCGTCCTCACCGGACGGTCGGCGCCAAACGAGCGGATCGATGCCGCCGTTGAGAGCGTTCGTCGCCGCGGCGCGCGAGCGGAGTACGTTCAGCTCGATGTCACCGACCTCGACGCGGTAACCGAGGCAGTGGGCGATATCGCAGCGACCGGAGGCAGTCTGCGAGGCGTCCTGCACTGTGCTGGGGTGCTTCGGGACGGCTACATCGTCCGCAAGGGCGCGCGCGAGGTGCGTGAGGTGCTCGCACCGAAGGTTACGGGCTTGGTGAATCTCGACCGTGCCACGGCCGAGACGCCGCTGGACTTCATCGCTTGCTTCGCTTCGTCCGCCGGTAGCATCGGCAACGCCGGCCAGTCGGACTACGCGCTCGGCAACGCGTTCATGGACGGTTTCGCCGTCCACCGGAACGCGCAGGTGATGGCGGGCATACGACATGGCCGCACGATCGCCGTCGACTGGGGTTTGTGGCAGGACGGCGGGATGGCCATGGACGAGCACGCAGTCGTCCGGATGGAACAACAGAGCGGAATCGTGCCGATACCTCGCCGAACGGGGATCGATGCGTTCTACCGCAGCTTGGCCTCTGATGGCGCGCAGACACTGTGCCTGAGCTTCTCCGACGAGCGACGGTTCCAACAGACGTTGACCGAACGGCTGGCTGCTCTGCCCGATGCGGCAGGTACCGGAACCGTGGCAGGCGCGGACACCTCCCTGATGAACGTGCCGTCCGCGGACGAGGTGCGGCCGCAGCTGGTCGAGTACCTCACCAACGCCATGGCTATCGTGCTGAAGCTGCCTGTCGACTGGATCGACGCGTACGCGTCGTTCGATCAGTACGGTCTCGACTCGATCAGCGTGGTGCGCCTGACCGAGCACCTCGAGCACGCCTTCGGCACGCTTCCGAAGACGTTGTTCTTCGAGTACCAAAGTCTGGCCGAGCTCAGCGAGTACTTCCTCGAGGCCTACTCGGCCGCGGTAGCGCGACTGTTCGCATGCGACGACGGCGACCGCGGCGACGCATCTCACCCGCCACCCAGCACAGGATTGCCGAGGGATAGCGCTTACGTCGCAGCGAGCCCCAAGGTGCGGCGCGACGGCCGCGCTCGGTTCCTGAGCGAGGCTGTTGTGCCCGGCAACGACTCGGTGAAACCTGCAGACATCGCGATCATCGGACTTGCCGGTCGATACCCGGAAGCGGCCGACCTCGACGCCTTCTGGGCGAACCTGCTCCAGGGCCGGGACAGCGTCACTGAGATTCCGCTGGAACGTTGGGACTATCGCGCCTACTACCACGATGACGGAGCGTCGGAAGACGGGCGGATCTCCTGCCGGTGGGGTGGATTTCTGGACGAAGTGGACCGATTTGACTCCATGTTCTTCAACATTTCACCTCGCGACGCCGAGGTCATGGATCCGCAGGAGCGACTGTTCCTCGAATGCACCTACGCGACGCTTCAGGACGCCGGTTACACCCCCGGGGATCTCGACGCTGGCAACGGGGTGAACGGGCAGGCTGGTGTATTCGTGGGCGCCACCACCGCGGACTACCAGCTGTTCGGGTTGGAGAGCCAGATTGCGGGCACGCCGTTGGCGATCAGTGGGAACTTCGCATCGATAGCCAATCGAGTGTCGTTCCACTTCAACTTCCACGGCCCATCGCTGGCGGTCGACACCATGTGCTCGTCGTCGCTGACCGCGATGAGTCTGGCCTGCGACAGCCTGAGACTCGGCAATTGTGACGTTGCGATCGCCGGGGGGGTCAACCTGTCCCTTCACCCGAACAAATACTTGCTTATCTCCCAGGGAAAGTTTGCCTCCGACAAAGGTCGGTGCGCCGCTTTCGGTGATGGCGGTGATGGCTACGTGCCGAGCGAGGGGGTCGGTGCTGTACTGCTGAAACCACTGGAGCAGGCCGAGCGCGACGGAGACCACATTTACGGGGTGATCAAGGGTACGGCGGTCAATCATGGTGGGAGCACCAATGGCTTCACAGTCCCGAGCCCCAACGCTCAGGGCAGCGTGATCAGCAGGGCCGTCGAGCGGTCAGGCGTCGATCAACGAGCGATCGGCTACATCGAAGCGCACGGTACCGGCACGAGCCTGGGTGACCCGATCGAGGTTCGGGGACTGTGTCAAGCGTTCGATCAGCCGACAGACAGCGGGTCCTGTGCGATAGGCTCCGTGAAGTCCAACATCGGCCATGCCGAGGCAGCAGCGGGGATCGCGGGGCTGACTAAGATCCTCCTCCAGATGCGGCACGGCAAGCTTGTCC
This sequence comes from Pseudonocardiaceae bacterium, assembly GCA_009379845.1. GTDB lineage: Bacteria > Actinomycetota > Actinomycetes > Mycobacteriales > Pseudonocardiaceae > Tamaricihabitans. The sequence goes on from WHSZ01000006.1 coordinate 126,823, forward strand.
CGTCGCTGCACTCCGAGGTACTCAACCCGTACATCGACCTCGCCGGTACCCCGTTCGTGGTGCAGCAGGAAGTGACCGAATGGTCCCGGCCCGTCCTCGACAGCGGCGGGCACAGCTATGAACACCCACGAGTGGCTGCGCTGTCCTCATTCGGCGCGGGAGGCTCCAACGGGCATCTTATCGTTCAGGAGTATCGGACATCCGATGGAACGACCCTTGACGACGTGAGTCGGACAGCGTTCGGGGAGGTCGCGATCGTGCTGTCCGCGAAGACCGAGGAGCAACTCGACCAATCCGCTGAGCGTCTGCTCGCGGCGCTGCGGGGCGGACGCTATACCGAAGACGATCTACCCAAGATCGCGTACACATTGCAACTCGGGCGTGAGGCCATGCCGCACAGGATGGGCTTTCTCTCGACGGACCTGGACCAAACTGTTGAGCGGCTGTCAGCCTACTTGAACGGGACCGCGGCCGATGGGGACATCCTCGTCGGCTGCACCCGGAGTGCGAATGCGCAACCAGCGTCGCAGCTCGACGATGTCGACGACGGAATCGGTTCCCGGCTGGCGGAGGGCAGTCTGAAGGCCCTGCTCGGGTCATGGGTGAGGGGTGGAGGCGTCGACTGGCACAGCCTGTACGCGGACACGTCGAACGCCCCGGGAAGGATCAGCCTGCCCACCTACCCGTTCGCTGACGAGACTTACTGGCTACCGATCATCACCGACAATGGTGCGCCTGCCCCGAGTGCGCCAGCTCGACTGCACCCGCTGGTCCACGAAAACACCTCCGACTTGGGTGGCCTGCGGTTCACGTCGACCTTCGACGATCCCGCCACGGTGCCGTCGCCGGTCGGTCAATTGGAGATGGCCCGTGCCGCCTTGCTCTTGTCATCACCGGACACGGCCGGGGCGATCCTTCCGGTACGGCTGCGGGACGTGGCCTGGTATGCGGTTCCGGAGAAGAAGGCTGACCGCACCATGTACGTGGCTCTCGCGCCCGAAGCAGAGGATGAGGTTGAATGGTCGATATATGCCGACAGGCACCCGGAGTTCGCTTCGGACTCGGCTACCGGCGATATCGTTTTCAGCGCGGGAACTGCGGCCGTTCTCACACTCCCCGCAACGGAGCCGGTTGACGTTGCGTCCATGCGGACCCAATGTGCCGAGCCGGCCGAGGCCGTGGCAGGTGTGCTGACCGATGGACATGGTCGCATGCTGATCGACTTGAACACGCGCGAAGACGGGCAGCGAGCCGAGGATCACCCAGGCCTCGCCCAGCTGCGCGCCATGGACACGAGCCTGGACGCGGCTCGTGTCTGTCTCCAGTCGATCCCGGAGACGGCACGCGTGTTGGCCGCCGACGAGGTCGTGCTCGCCCTGTCCGAGCAACGCGCGGAATGGGCTGTTGCCCACACACGCGATCTGGCCGGTGAAGGCGTGCTGCTGAGTCTCGATCTGTGCACTGAGGACGGAACAGTTGTGGCGCGTGCCAGAGACATCAGATTCGATTCCGCAGCGGAAGCCGACGCGCAAGAAGGGTCTGTTGTGGATTCTGGGGTGGGTGTGGTGGCTGGTCGGGGGCGTCGTGTGGAGATGGTGGGTTGGTCGGTGGGTGAGTGTGTGTTGTGGGAGTTGTGTGATGTTGTTTCTGT
>WHSZ01000130.1 GCA_009379845.1 Pseudonocardiaceae bacterium
CACGTTGCGGAACATGTGCCTGTTATGCCGAGCCCACCACGCCCTGATCCACAACAGCCACTGGCACATCCGGATGGCCCCCGACGGACACCCCGAATTCCTGCCACCCGAAATCCTCGACCCCAAACGACAACCCAGACGCAACACCCTCCACACCCAACTATCCGGCGCAGCTCGTTAGCTTCCCCGGCTCACCTCGGCGCTCACCGCCGCAGGCCCGTCGTAGGTGCGATCCGGCAGGATGCGCAGCGCGCGGCGCGTCTCGTCGTCCGCGCCGCTGTCCTCCGCGGTGCGCACCAGCTCGTCTTTGGTCTTGGGGTAGTCGACGTCGGCCAGGAACTTCTGCACATGAAGGGGATTGGGCGGATGCGTCATCGATAGCCTCCTCGGAAAGCGCCGTCCAGAAGCCTGCCAGCCGAGTACCCACCAGCCGAGGCAGCCATGCCGGGCAGGCCACCGGCTACCTCGGGTCGGGTCAGCTACTGGTGGGCACCGGCCTGCTGTTCCAGAACGGGCTGTTCACCGCGACGACGCTGACCATCGCATGGTCGGTGGTGTTCTTCCTCGCCTCGGCAGGAGCCAGTTCGGCTTACCTGACCGTGTCCGAGATATTGCCGATGGAGGTTCGGGCGCTAGCCATCGCCGTGTTCTACGCGGTGGGCACCGGACTGGGCGGCATCGTTGGGCCGGCGCTTTTTCGGTCGACTGGTGGAAACCGAGGTGCTGGCGAACGTGGCGATCGGGTACTACATCGGTGCCACCATGATGATCCTGGGCGGGCTCACCGAAGTGTGGCTCGGCCTGGCAGCGGAACGCCGAGCACTGGAGTCAATCGCCCGGCCGCTTTCCGGGCAACGGGAAACCTGCTGACCGCCGCGCATGTCCGCGCGGCACCACGGGTAACCGGGTGACATGCAGCATCCCGTCCCACCTGAACCCGATCCGATCCCGCCGACGCCGGATCCGGATCCGATCCCACCGGGCCCTGAGCCGCAGCCGCCGACGCCACCCGGCCCCGGCCCCGAACCGCAACCGCCGACGCCGCCCGGCCCCGGCCCGGAACCGCAACCGCCGACGCCGCCCGGCCCGGACCCACCGCGCCCGTGAGCACCGGGCCGTCAGCTACCGCAACGGGCACGACGGTTCATCCACATGCAAGTGTCACGGCTCGATGGAGTAGACGGCGAAGGCCGTGCGGATTACCGGCTGCGCCACGTTGCGCACCGGCACGCCGGCCGGTGTCATACCCTGCTCGGCGCCGTAGTGCGCATGGCCGTGCACGGCGAGATCGACGTCGGTGGCGTCGATGGCCTCGCTGAGCAGATAGGAACCGAGAAACGGGTAGATCTCCGGCGGTTCTCCTTGCAGCGTCTCGGGAATCGGCGCGTAGTGCATCAGCGCCACCCGTGCGTCGGCGTCCAGCGCGTCCAGCGCCTTCCGCAGTCGATCGGCGACATCCACGGTGTGCCTGACGAACGCCTTGATCTCCGGCTCACCGAACGCGCTGGCGCACTTCCCGGCGAACCCGCCACCGAAGCCCTTCACCCCGGCGATGCCGAGCCGGTGCGGGCCGATCGGCAGCACCACGCTGTCGCCCTCCAGCACCTCGATGTCGTGGTCGTGCAGCACGTCGGTCACCTCGGGCACCGCATCGCTGTGGTGGTCGTGATTTCCGAGCACGGCCACCACCGGAACGGGCAAACCGCTGAATTCCTCGGCGACCACCCGCATCTCGCCCACCGTGCCGTGCCTGGTGAGGTCCCCGGAGAGCAGCAGTACGTCCGCATGCCGGCCCACCCGCTCAAGCGCCGGCCGTAACCGCCCCCGCGCGTTCTCGTCGAGGTGCACGTCGCCGACCGCGGCGATCCGGATCATCGCAGCTCCTCCCCGCTGCCCGGCTCATCGGCTTCCACGACCCACACGTCGTTGTATACCCGCATTTCCGGCGCGGCCTCCCGCAATACGCGATCCAGCTCATCCTTGTGCCGCCCGGAAGCCACCGGCCCCGCCAGGTGCACGGCCGCACCCTCTACGGTGATCTGAACACCGAGCTCCGCGGTACGCGAATCCTCGGCGAGCACCCTGCGCAGCCGCGCCGCGTGGTGTCCCGGCGCGCGGCTCTGCTCGGATTCGTTCATCAGCCGCTCCTTCCGGCAGCGTGCGATCCTGTGTCGGCGACCAGGTCCAGCTCCTCGACCAGGAGCAGGAACGCCCTGGCATACGGCGAATTCACCGTTTCCGCCGCGACCGTCGACCAGTCCACCTGCTCCCGAAGTGCCCGGACGACCGGTAGCAGTGGGGTGAAGTCGCAGCGGTGTGGCCCGAATACCAGCAGCTTGTCAACGAGGATGTCGGTGGCCGTGATGATCGGCGCCGACGTCGGTCCGACGCGCAGCTCTTCAGCCTCGTCCAGGATCGCGTCGGTCACCGGTCGCTGATTCGGCCGGTAGATCAAGTCAACCAGCCGGTGGTCGTCGTAGACCTTGGTCAGCCAGTCCTCCGGTGGATCGGCGGCGCGCATGCCGGCGGCGACCAGCGCGGTACGAGCCGCCGCGATGTCCTCCTCCTTCACAAAGACGTCGACATCGTGCTCGGACGCCGGCCCACCGCGTGCGTATACCGCACAGCCACCCCCGATCGCGAAGCGAATGTCGTTGCTCCGCAGCGTGTTCGCCACTCGAGCGACGGTGCGGAGCAACGAATCCTGTTCGGTAGCTAAGTCCACCGCGCCTCCGGTTTCGAGCGGGTACCGCGAAGTGCCCCGTTCGCGGATACCCGCCTCCGGCGGCGTTAATCGCCCGTGCGGCGCTACAGATTCCCCATTCCGGGGGCGCGCTACAGCCAGCGGGGGAGCGTTGGCAGCGAGCCGTGCAGCCGAGCGCCGTCGCTACGGCCGGTAAGCCAGGCGGCGAGGTCGTTCGCGGTGCCGGACACTGTGCCTGCCGGCTCAGCGCTGTCCGGCCCGAGCCGCACAGCCGGGTGCCCCGCGGGTTCGAGCACGGTGCCGGCCTCCAGTTTCCCGCTCATCCAGCCGGCCACGTCGTGTACCAGCGCCAGCGCGAAATCGTCCGGCCACGCGTCCGCGCCGATCCCGGCATCCAGGTCGACGAGGTGAATCCACACCTCCCTGGCCCGCAGCCACGGGATGTCGGCCGCGGGGATCTCCCTGCCCTGTGCACTTTGGACGGTCACGAGCCATTGCTGCTCGGTCAGTTCGTCCGCGGCCAGCAGGAATCGCTCCGCGCTCGCTCGCACGTCGGTTCGCTGCTCGGCCAGTTCCCTCGGCGCACCGGCGTCGATGTCCGCGTTTCGCTGCTCGGGTGAGGCGTACATCGGGGAGCGCTGCCCGGTCCGTGCCCAGGTCAGCAGGTTGATCAGCGCGTCGGCGTTGCGGGCAAGATGGGAAAGCACATGCCCCCGCGTCCAATCGGGCAACGCGGATGGCTGGTGCACCGCCGTCTCGGGCAGCGCGTCGAGTGCCGCATCCAGCTTCTTCTCGCCGGCGCGCACCCAGGCGAGCGATTCCGGGTGCGCCGGGCTCACGGTTTCTCCGCGACGCAGGTGTTGAGGCATTCGCCGATGCCTTCGATGGTGGTGCGGAGGACTTGGTGGGGTTGGAGGAATGTTTGGGGGTCGCGGGCGGCTCCGACGCCGCCGGGGGTGCCGGTGGCGATGAGGTCTCCGGGCAGCAGGGTGGTGATTTGGCTGATGTAGGCGACGATGTCAGCGGGGGTGAACAGCAGGTCGGAGGTGCGGGAGCGTTGCATGACATGCCCGTCGACTTCGCAGCGCAGTTCCAGGTCCGCGGCGTTGTTGAGGGTGTCGCCGGTGACGAGGGTCGGTCCGACGGGGGTGCTGGCTTCGAAGGCTTTGCCTTGGAGCCATTGGGCGGTGCGGCGTTGCCAGTCGCGCATGGATACATCGTTGATGACGGTGTAGCCGGCGATGGCGGCGTCGGCTTGCTGGGGTGAGGCGCGGCGGACGGGGGTGCCGATCACGACGCCGAGTTCGACTTCCCAGTCGATCTG
>WHSZ01000035.1 GCA_009379845.1 Pseudonocardiaceae bacterium
GGAATCCAGGACGAACCGCCCGGAGGCGGTCCGTCGCGACAGCGACGCCGAAAGGCGTCCTGGAATCCCGAGAAGCGACACCATAAAATCCGCGCACCCCACACCACCGCACAGCAGCCGCGAATCGCACCGCGCCATTCTCCTGCCGCAAAAAACAACACTCGCAACCGACCGCGCTATTAAACCAGGTATTCAAACCCGCTCGAGTGGACGCAGTTCTTTATCCAGCCATTCTGACACGGCGCGCGAAATGCTGTCCGGTTCCTTGTCGAGGGCATGGGTGCCCGGCAGATACACGACCTCCCGCAGCCTGGCCGGTTCCGGGCGGCCGAACGGGTCGGCCTCGCCCTGCACCACGAGCGTGGGCACACCAACCTCGTCCAGCTCCGGCTGCCTGCTCTTGTCCGGCTTGCCGGGCGGGTGCAGCGGGAACGCCAGGCACAACACCCCGACCGCCTGACCGTCCGCGGCGGTTCGGCAGGCAACCCGCGCGCCGGATGAACGCCCGCCGAACACCAACGGCAACCCGTCGAACCAGTCCCTGCCGAGTGTCTCGGCGACGGCGAGCCAGCTGGCGTCCAACTGCCGCGCCGGTGCGGGCGCCCGCCTGCCGGCCACCCGATACGGCTGCTCGACGAGTGCTACGTGCACGCCGGCCTGGTGCGCGCCGCGTGCCGCGGCGACCAGGTCCGGGGCGACGATCCCGCCACCGGCACCGTGCCCGAGCAGCAGCGCGGCCCTGCCCTCCGGGGCACAGTGCAACTCCGCACGGGCCTCCCCGTGCGGAGTCTCGATCTCCGTCGTGGTCATCGCTTCGCGGGGTCAGCGCCGGCGTCGAACAACGTCGGCGTGTCCTGCTCGGTGGCAGCGAGATCGACCGAGGGGGTGACGCGTTCCAGCAGCTCGGGGCCGTTGTTGCGCACGTTGTTCACCGCACTGGAGACAGGCCGCAGTTCGAGTCGATCCACCAGTTCAAGGGGCGGCGGCGCGAGCAAGTGCCCGACGTCGGAGGAGTCCGGGTCCAACCAGCTCGCCCAGGCGTCCTGCGGCATCAGCAGCGGCATCCGGTTGTGGATCTCGGTGAGCTGGCCGACCGCATCGGTGGTGATCACCGAGCAGGTCACCAGCGGCGGGGCGTCCTCCTCGGCGTTCTTGTCCCGCCACGTCTCCCACAGGCCAGCGAAAGCGACGATCGCGCCGTCCGAGCCGGTCATGAAGAACGGCTGCTTGCCTTCCGGATCGCGCCGCCATTCGTACCACCCATCAGCGGGGATCAGGCAGCGCCGTTTTGCCAGTGCCGCGCGGAACGCGGGTTTGGACGCCGCGCTCTCCGCCCGTACGTTGATCATGCGGGAGCCGCTCGACGGGTCCTTTGCCCAGAACGGCACCAGGCCCCAGCGCATCACCCGGAGGCTGCGCACGGTCTGTTCCGGGTCGGGTTCGCCGTCGTCGTCCCGTGGATGCCGTTGCACGACGGTCATCACGGGTTTGGTCGGCGCGACGTTGTGGTTCGGACCGGGCGCCTGGCCCTCGGTCGCGTCCACCGCGTCGAACTCCTCGATCAGCTTCGCCGGATTCTTTGTCGCGGCATAGCGCCCGCACACGGCGACCACCTCCCTCTATATACGCATCGTGGCACGCCGGTCCGACACTGGCGAGCGGAATCCGGGCTCGGATGCGGGACGATGGACCCGTGCAGCGAGGTTCTGGAGGGAACGTGCGGTGAGCCGTAGGGATTGGCGCAGGCTCGACGAGAGCGACGTGCGGGTCCGGCCGGGCAAAGGGTCGCGTCCCCGCAGCAAGCGCCGGCCCGAACACACCGACGCCACCTCGGCGATGGTTACCGCGGTGGACCGGGGTCGCTGGACCTGCGCGATCAATGACCGGCACGACCACGACGTGGTCGCCATGCGCGCCCGTGAGCTCGGGCGCACGCCGGTGGTCGTCGGGGATCGCGTCGGCCTGGTCGGGGACACCAGCGGCCGGCCGGACACCCTGGCTCGGATCGTGCGCGTGGACCCGAGAGGCAGCGTGCTGCGACGCACCGCCGACGACGACGATCCGTACGAACGGGTGGTAGTGGCGAACGCCGAGCAGCTGCTGATCGTGACCGCGCTCGCCGACCCGCCGCCACGCACCGGATTCGTCGACCGCTGCCTGGTCGCCGCCTACGCCGGCGGTCTGGAACCGGTGCTGTGCCTGACGAAGGCCGATCTCGCCGAGCCGGACCAGTTGCTCGAGCGTTACGCCGAGCTGGAACTGCCCGTCGTGGTGACCCGCTACGACCGGGAGGCCAACGACCTCAGGGAACGGCTGACCGGCACGATCACCGCGCTCGTCGGGCATTCCGGCGTCGGCAAGTCCACTTTGGTCAACTGGCTGGTCCCGGACGCGGCGCTGGCTACCGGAGAGGTCAGCGCGGTCGGCAAGGGCCGGCACACGTCGGTGGCCGCGCTCGCGCTGCCGTTGCCTGGCGGCGGCTGGGTGGTCGACACGCCGGGCATTCGATCGTTCGGACTGGCGCACGTCACGCCGAACGACATCGTCTCAGCGTTCAGCGAGTTCACCGAGCCTGCCGAGGAATGCCCGCCCGGCTGCGGGCACCTGGGAGCACCCGCGGATCGGGACTGCGCGCTGGATCAGGTCGTGGCGGACGGTGACGCGCGAGAAGGCCGGCTCGCCTCGCTGCGCCGGTTGCTCAGCTCGCGCGCGGGCCTTGACGAGCACGGTCCTTGAGATGTCGTCGCTGGTAGCGTGGCCGCGTACGTCGCCGGTGGCAAGGAGAACTGCGTTATGCGCAAGATCGGCGTGCTCGCCTGTGCCCTGGCGCTTTCCCTTGCGGCACTGGTGGCGTGCAGCGGCGACTCGTCCACTTCGGACTCGAAGGGCGACGCGGCCGGTGCGGGTCAGCAAGGTGGCGCGCAGCCGATCAAGGATGTCGGCGAGTTCTCGAAGGCGATCTCGAAGGCCCAGCACCGGCACAAGTCAGCCAAGATCAAGCTGGACATGCGGGCCGGCCAGCAGGGCTCGATCACCGGAAACGGCAGCATCCGGCAGGACGCCGACGCGGTCGCGATGAACATGACGATGCGCGTCCCGGACGGCGAGCTGGAGATGACCGTGGTCGACGAGTCGCTGTACTTGAAGTTGCCGGAAGAGCAGGCACCCGAGCCGGGCAAGCCGTGGGTGCGGATCGACCCGCGGGGCAAGGACCAGATGTCCCAGGTCTTCGGCGAGATGATCTCGTCGATGCGGGAGAGCACGGACATCTCGAAGTTCCTGGACAGCGCGCGCGATTCCGCGAAGATCACCGATACCGAACCGGCGAAACTGAACGGCGAGCAGGTCAGGCGGTATCACATCGTGGTGGACGTGCGGAAACTGGCGAAGTCGCATCCGGATCCGAACTCCCGCAAGGCGATGGAGCAGTCCGTACAGCAGGGCCTGGCGGAGCTACCGCAGGACATCTGGGTGAACTCCGACAACCTGCCGGTGCGCTACGGCATGGACATCCCGATGCAGGGCCAGAAGATCTCGGCTTCCGTTGACTTCACCAATTGGGGCGAGCCGGTGCGGATCAGCGCCCCACCGCGGGATCAGATCGGCAAGGCGCCTGAGCTGCCGCGGCAACCCCAGCCCACCAACTAGTGGTCGCACCGCGGCCCTTCCCCCGGCGTTGAGCCCAGGGCACGAATGGGCCGCGGATCGGTGGTTCTACCGGGCCACGCACGGTCTAACGGGCACCACGAAGCCATGCGGCGGTTACCGAACGCACACGAGCGGCCCTCGAAGCGCGCATTCTTGGCGGAATCGCTCGCGAAGGGTCGCGGAACGTGAAACTCTGGCAACGCGCCACGGGCACGGCACAAGAAACGTACAACCTTAGTTTCAGGAGATCTCAAAATGCGCAAAACTGCCATCGCGGCGGCGGGCTTCGTGCTCGCGCTTGCGCTCGGGGGATGTGGTGAGACCACCACCGGCACCGCGAGCCCTGTCTTCGACAACGCGCAGAACTTGGCCCAGGCGGCCAAGACGGAGACGTCGAAGAGCAAGTCGTCCAAGTTCACCTTCGAGGCCGACATGATGGGCCAGAAGATGACCGGCAAGGGCGAAGGCCGCTACGCGGGCGCGGACAGCGCCATCGCGATGACCATGGATGCCGCCGGTCAGCAAATGGAGATGCGCTTCGTCGACCAGACGATATACATCAAGATGCCGCAGGGCACACCGGGCGCGAACCCGGCCAAGCCGTGGATGAAGATCACCCCCGGCGGCAACGACCCGATGTCGAAGATGCTCGGCGACATGGGTCAGATGGCCGAGCAGAACGACCCGAGCAAGATGCTCGAGCAGATCGAGAAGTCCGGCACCATCACCAAGAGCGAAGAGACCCAGCTGGCCGGTGCGAAGACCACGCACTACTGGATCAAGCTCGACCTCGCCAAGCTGGCCGGTCAGGCGCCGGCCGGGATGTCGAAGCAATCGCTCGAGCAGATGCGCAAGGCCGGCGTGGATTCCCTCCCGATGCAGCTCTGGATGAACCAGGACAACCTGCCCGTCAAGGTCGAGATGGACATGACGGCGATGATCGCGCAGGCGGCCAAGCAGGCCGGTCAGCAAGCCCCGCAGGGCAAGGCCCAGATGTCCATGCGGTACACCGACTGGGGAGCCAAGGTGGCCGTGGAAGCACCGCCCACGAGCCAGGTCGGCGAGTTCAACATGCCGAACTGACACACCGAAACCGCCTACGGCGTGGGAGCGGTCGTGAGCCGCTCCCACGCCGTGCGGTCAGCCCATGTGCGGGTAGTTGTGGTCGGTAGGCGCGTCGAACGTCTCCTTGACCGACCGCGGGCTGAACCAGCGCACCATGTTGAACATGGAGCCCGCCTTGTCATTCGTGCCGGACGCCCGCGCACCGCCGAACGGCTGCTGCCCAACGATCGATCCGGTCGGCTTGTCGTTGACGTAGAAGTTGCCGGCCGCGAACCGCAGCGCGTGCTGCGCCTGCCGCACCGCGGCCCGATCGTCCGCGAACACCGCACCGGTCAGCCCGTACGGCGCGCTCTCGTCCACGGTCCGGAGGATCTCGTCGTAGCGCGCGTCGTCGTAGACGTGCACCGCGAGAATCGGGCCGAAGTACTCCGTGCTGAACACCTCGTGCCGCGGGTTGTCGCTGACCAGCACGGTCGGCTGCACGAAGTAGCCGACCGAATCGTCGCAGTCGCCGCCGACAAGCAATTCGAGTTCCGGATCACCGTCCACACTGGACAGTAGGGTGCGATGCTTCGCGAACGCCCGCGCGTCGATCACCGCACCACCGAAGTGGCTGAAGTCCGTCACGTCCCCGTAGGAAACCGTGCGGGTGGTCTCGGCAAGCTCATCCCGCAGGCCGCCTTCCCACACCGAGCGGGCGATGTAGGCCCGGGAGGCGGCTGAACACTTCTGCCCCTGGTACTCGAAGGCACCGCGGACCAGCGCGGTGGCCAGCGGCTCGCGGCGTGCCGAGGAGTGCACGACGACGAAATCCTTGCCGCCGGTCTCCCCCACGATCCGTGGGTAACTCCGGTAGCTCTCCAGGTTCTCGCCAATGGTCCTCCACAGCAAGCGGAACGTGGCCGTCGATCCGGTGAAGTGCAGCCCGCCGAAGTCCGGATCGGACAGTGCGACCTGGCTGACCGCCTTACCGTCGCCGGTCACCATGTTGATCACACCTGGCGGCAACCCGGCCGCCTCGAGCGCCTGCATGGTGACGTGCGCGGCAAGCTGCTGGGTCGGGGTGGGCTTCCAGATCACCGTGTTGCCCGCGATGGCGGGCGCGGTGGGTAGATTGCCGGCGATCGCGGTGAAGTTGAACGGCGTGATCGCGGTGACGAACCCGTCCAACGGGCGGTACTCCATGCGATTCCACACACCGCGCACCGAATTCGGTTGCTCGGCGAGGATGCGCCGCGCGTAGTGCACGTTGAACCGCAGGAAGTCGATCAACTCGCAGGCGGCGTCGATTTCGGCCTGCTGAACGGATTTCGACTGGCCGAGAATCGTCGCGGCGTTGACCGCGTCCCGCCACGGGCCGGCGAGCAGATCGGCGGCACGCAGGAACACCGCGGCGCGCTCGTCGAACGGCAGATCCCGCCAGGCCGGTGCGGCGTCCTTGGCGGCCCGCACCGCCGCCGCCACGTCTTCCGGTGTGGCGTTGGCCGATACCCCCAGCACATGCCCGTGGTCGTGCGGCTGCACGACGTCGAACTGTTCGCCACCTGCCATCTTCCGCTTGCCGGCGATGGTCATGGTGAGCTCGTGTTTGTCGCTCTCGAGCTCGGCGATCTTCCGTTGCAGCGATTCGCGTTCGGCGCTGCCGGGCGCATACCCGTGGACGGGCTCGTTTGCCGGGATCGGGACGGATGTGACGGCGTCCATGCGGCTCGCCTCCTCGGGCTTCTCGTGAGGTCATGGCGCGCACCGCCTTGCGGCGTGCGACACCACCCATCTTGTCACGACCAGGGCCCGGTGTTGACCCGCTGTCCTGGCCGGGAGCGAGCGCCGTTACATCAGTTCCAGCAGGAAAGGCAGCTCCTGCGGGGCGTACCAGGCGAGTTCGTGGTCCTCCGCGTCGCCGAGCGTGAACTCCGCGTCGGGGTCGCCGAGATCGGCGGCGTCCACCGCCTTCGCCGCCGCCCGCACGGCCGCCTCGGCGTCCTCGCTGTCCACGTGCACCGCGGCGATCGCGGTTATCGGGACCGGTCCGGCTAGCCGGACAACGGCGTTGTCCAAATCGGGCCGCGGTGTCACCTCGGACACCTCGGCGCTGATCACCACCCGCCGGTCGTAACCGTCGACCTCGGCCGAGATCAACCGCAGCGACGCCCGCGCGGCCTCGAGCAGCGCGGCGTACTCGAGCTCCTCGGACGATCCGGTCGCGTACGACTCGCGCAGCGCTGGGGTCAACGCGAACCCGGTGCCGCTGCGCGCATGTAGCTCGCCCGCTTCCACGAGTTCGCTGAGCATCGCGATCGTCGCCGGAATGTAGACTCTCACGACGCGGTATCCCTCAATTCGTCCACGGATTCCTCCGCCATTCTAGCCAGCGAGTCCACATCAGACACCGCGTCGCGATCGGCGTTGAATCCGAAGTAGACACCTCCGTCGTACGAGGTCACCCCGACGGCAAGCGCCTGGTTTCGGGCGAGCGGAATCACCGGGAACATCTCGATCATCCTCGCTTGCCCCGCGTACAGCGGAACCTGCGGCCCTGGCGAGTTGGTGACGACGAGGTTGAAGATCCGGTTGGAGAACGTTCCCGCTGCTCGCGCGCCGAGCGAATGCAGGGTGGCGGGGGCGAAACCGCTCACCGTGGACAGCGCGCTCGCCGCGACCGACCGCCCGGAATCCAGATGTTCGGCCATCGCGTGGCTGATGTGCTGCAGCCGCAACACCGGGTTGGGCTCGCCGACCGGGAGGTCCACCAGGTAGGCGGCCACCTCGTTGCCGACAAGACCGGCTGAGAACGTGCCGGTGTCCGCGTCCCGCACCGCCATCGGCACCAGCGCGCGCACCGTTTCGGACGCGGAGACCGTGACGCCTCGGGACAGCAGCCATTCCCGCAGCGCGCCACTGACCGCGGCGAGCACCGCGTCGTTTACCGTTCCGCCGTAGCTGGCCCGCACGGCGCGGAAGTCGTCAAGACGGGTACGCGCCACCGCGAACCGGCGCGCTCTCGACACCTTGACGTTCAGCGGCCCGGACGGCTGCGAGGCGGCGGCGCGCAGCATGGAGACCACCTCGCCGGCCATGCCGACCACCTTGCCGGCGCTGGACGCCGCGTCCATCGCGGCCGACCGCACGTTCTCAACCAGCTCGCTCGGCTGCCGCACCGCCTCGGTCACCGCGTCGAGCATCAGCTGGGTACGGGTCGGTTCGCGGCGCGGAATCCAGGTGTCGTCGACCTGCTCCCGGATCTCCGGGGCGGTATCCAGGATGAGCTGGCCGATCTCGATGGTGCTGATCCCGTCCACCACCGCCTGGTGGGTCTTGGTCACCAGCGCCACCCGATCGCTCTGGAGCCCCTCAACGATGTAGGTCTCCCACAGCGGCCGGCCGGTGTCCAGCGGCCGGGACATCAACCTGCCCACCAGGTCGAACAACTGCTCGTCACTGCCGGGCGCCGGCAACGCCGAGCGGCGCACGTGGTAGCTCAGGTCGAAATCCGAGTCGTCCACCCACACCGGCCTCGCAAGGCCACCCGGTACGGACACCACCCGCTGCCGGTATCTGGGCAGGAACGCCAGCCGGTGCTCGAACATGCCGAGCAACTGCTCGTAGTCGAAGCCCGACCGCGGCCGGGAGAACACCGCGACGCCACCGACGTGCATGGGCGTGGTCTCGTCTTCCAGGTACAGAAACGAGGCGTCCAGCGCGGAGAGGCGTTCGGGCATACCGCGATACTGACACATGGGGTCCTCCGGACCTTGGCACACGCGGTCCGCCGGATGAGCGTACGTGCCATGCTGCTGAACGTGCCTGCAACCCCCTCGCCGAAGGACCGCTTTCTGACCGTCTACGGACGCAAACCGGTGCTGGAGGCACTGGCCGATCCCACGCTGACCGTGGACAAGGTGCTGGTCGCGGACACCGCGCGAGGGCAGGGCGTACGGGAGATCATCGACGCCGCGCGGCGATCAGGGGCGCGGGTAAGCCGGGTCACCGCGCACCGGGTCAAGGTGCTCGCCGGCAATGGCAAGCAGGATCAGGGGGTGCTCGCGGACGTGGTGGCGCCGCGGATGCACCCGCTGGCCACCGCACTGGACGCCAAGGCCGCGCCACGCAGCGTGCTGCTGCTGGACGGGATCACCACGCCAGCCAATGTCGGGATGATCCTGCGTACCGCGACCGCGGCCGGCATCGACGGCATCGTGGTACCGCGACGTGGCGTGGCCACGCTGGACCCGCTGGTGGTCAAGGCCTCCGCAGGGGTGGCGTTCCGTGCGCCGATGCTGCGGTGCGGGACCGCCGCCGAGGCGGCCGGGCTGCTGCGCGAGGCCGGCTACCCGATCCTGGCGCTCGGCGCGAGCGGCGGGCGTGGGCTGTTCGAAGGGGAACTGCCGCGGCGGGCCGCGTACGTGCTCGGCGGGGAGACCGGCGGGGTGTCACCGGACGTGCGCGAGCTGGTGACCGGCTGGGTGTCCATCCCGATGCCCGGCGAGGTGGAATCGCTGAACGTGGCAAGCGCGGCGGCCGTGCTGTGCTTCGAGCTGGTGCGCCGCGGGCTGCAGGGCTGACCGGTTGCGGGGCTGACCGAGGGGCCCATTCCGGGCGCTGGTTGCCCGTAAGGTGTCCTTCACGGCAACAGGGTCTCGAGCTCGGAGGGCTGCTCGTAGTTCCGCCTGCCGATGTCGGCGACGGCCGCGTCCAGGTCCAGCCGGGGCACCGGTTGCGGCTGCGCGCACACCGTGAACGCCGCCGCGCAGTAGTCGTCCACCCGCTCGAACAGGCCGAGCGCCAGCAGTGGCCCGTCGTCGAAGCGCCGCAACGCCGCGCGGCTGGTCATCCGCCCGTTCGCCGCCGCCTTGGCGAGCTTGCCGTCCTCGCCGCGCAGGAACACCTCGCTGCCGATCTGCTGGATCGTCACCCGTAGCTCGGTTTCGAACATGATCGGGTCGAGCACGTGCCACCGGTAGAACCCCACGAAGTCGGGCACCGACATGACCCCGGCGCCCGGTGGGCGCACGTCGAGCGGTGCGCCGCCATAGGGCGCGGCGTGCTCGCCCATCCCCCACGCGGTGCCCACATAGTCCTCGAGTCCGGTTCCGCAGATCGTCGGCCAGTCGGTGTCCCCGTCCCGGTACACCTTCACTTCGCCTTCGCCGTACCACAGCCCGGGGTCGATACAGCGCACCCCGACGACGCAGCCGAGGAACCGGCCGGGCCCACGCAGCCCGTCGGCGATCACGAAATCCTCCCGCAGCCTGGTCGGGTTCTGCCGGCGGAAACTCACGTGCAGCCGCCCGGCGTCGTCGTCCGCGCCGCCGAGCGTGTAATCGATCTGGTAGTACAGCCGCACCGGCTGATCCCCGCCGTTCACGAACTCCACGCGCACCCGATCGCCGAATGCCATCGGGATGTAGCTGTTGAACCCGCGGCCCTCCTGGATCGCCGTCAGCGCGCTGGACAGCGGTACCGGCCGGCCGTGCGGCGCGCCGAAGAAGTCCAGGCACGGCACCGAAACGCTGGGTGCGTCCAGATCGTCGTAGAACACCTCGAGGTAGCAGGCGCGCATCCGCTCCGGCGGGCCCGGCGGGATCGTCAGCCAGAAGTGCCTGAGCGTGCCCGGTCCGCGCAGGTCGGCGAGGGTGACCCGGTCGCAGGCGGCCAGCGTGCGGCTGGGCGCGCCCTTGCGCCCGCCGGCCGCGGTGCCGCCCGCGCCCCGCTCGCCGGTCGGGTTCTCGAACGTCACCGCCCTGCTGTCCAGCGTGGGGCTCACCTTGGTCAGATCGGTGACGTCGAACATCGTGCTCCCTCGCCTTTCGATCCGCCGCGGTTACGCGCGAGGCGTGCATACCCGATTTCGCGCCGCGACACGCGCGATACCGCGGAACGACCCCGCAACTGGTGAGTTTCGCACTGTTTCGGCCGGTTTCCCGCTCCATGTGAACGGGCGCGGCCAATCGGGCGTGCCCGTGTCCTTGGGGGGAAAGATCATGACAAGCTCACTCGACGGCGTCCCGCACAGGAGCGTGCTGCTGCGACCGCTGACACCGTGCGAACCCGCGCTGGCGCCCGCGCGCGGGCGGCAGGCCAACGTGCCATGGCCGAGAGGCACCGAACACCGGACCGTGCGGCCGGCCAGGCGGACCGGGCACGACGACGTACCGGCCGTCCTGCGGGTACTGCTCACCACGTACTTGGAAACCCTGCACCGGCGGCGGCCGGCCAGCCAGCTGCTCGGCACGATCCCCGTGGAGGCGTACGAGCGGACCCGGCTGCGGGCCCGCAAGGCAGCCGAGCGCAATCTCCGGTACCGGGCCGGCACGGTGCGCTGCTGCTGGGTGAGCGACGACGTGCTGGAGGCCGCCGTCCCGGTCCACGAGTACGCCGGCCACGCCCACGAGCCGCGCAGGTGCACCGCGCTGGCCGTGCGATTGGAACGCACGGCAGGGCGGTGGCACTGCACGGTGTTCGAAGTGCTCTAGCGCTTCGCGCCCTTCTTGTTCTTCTTGGCCTGTTCCCGCGCGGCCGCCCTGCGCTCCCTGCGGCTGCCGCCGCCCTGCTGGCCACCGCCGCCGTCGCCGTCCGGGTCGCCGCCGCGGGAATCCACGCCGCCGTCCTCCGCGGGGCCGCTGAACGTCAGGCCGCGCTGATCGTGCTGGCGCTCCAGCCCCTTGCCGCGCAGCGCGGTCGGTACGGCGGTTTCCTTGGACGCGGGCGGCTCGTCGTCAACGCGCGCGTGCCGGCCGCCACTCGGCTGCCCGTTCGCGCTCGCCCCGTCCGAACCGGCGACCGCGCCGACCGGCACCTGGGTGGCCTCCGTGGCAGGGGGTGTCTGCTCCTCGCTTTCCACCTGCAGGTTGAACAGGAAGCCGACGGTCTCTTCCTTGAGGCTCTCAAGCATGGCGTTGAACATGTCGTAGCCTTCCCGCTGATACTCGATCAGCGGGTCGCGCTGCGCCATCGCACGCAGCCCGATGCCCTCCTTGAGGTAGTCCATCTCGTAGAGGTGCTCGCGCCACTTGCGGTCCAGCACGGAGAGCACCACCCTGCGCTCCAGCTCCCGCATCGCGCCCTCGCCGACCTGGGAGTCGATCTCGGCGTCCCGCTTGGCGTAGGCATCCCTCGCGTCCGCGATCACGGCCTCGAGCAACGTCTCCGCGGTGACGTCCTCCTCGTCCTCGACGAGCGCCTCCCAGGTGATCGACACCGGGTACAGGGTGCGCAGCGCGGTCCACAGCTTCTCGTGGTCCCAGTCCTCGGCGTAGCCCTCCGCGGTGGCCGCCCTGACGTAGGCGCCGCACACATCGTCGATCATCTTGTCGACGTGCTCGCGCAGGTCCTCGCCTTCCAGCACCCGGCGGCGCTCCGCGTAGATGACCTTGCGCTGCTGGTTCATCACCTCGTCGTACTTGAGCACGTTCTTGCGGATCTCGAAGTTCTGCTGCTCGACCTGCGTCTGCGCGCTCTTGATCGCCTTGGAGACCATCTTGGCCTCGATAGGCACGTCCTCCGGGACCTTCATGGTGGTCATCACGCGCTCCACCATGGCGGCGTTGAACCGCCGCATCAGCTCGTCGCCGAGCGAGAGGTAGAACCGGGATTCGCCGGGGTCGCCCTGCCGGCCGGACCGGCCACGCAGCTGGTTGTCGATGCGCCGGGACTCGTGCCGCTCGGTGCCAAGCACATAAAGCCCGCCGGCGTCGACGACCTCCTTGCCCTCCGCCTTGGATTCCGCGGTGACCCGCTCGAGGGTCTCCGGCCAGGCGGCCTCGTACTCCTCCGGCGTCTCGACCGGGTCGAGCCCCTTCTCCCGCAGCACCTCGTCGGCGATGAAGTCCGGGTTACCGCCGAGCACTACGTCGGTGCCTCGACCGGCCATGTTGGTGGCCACCGTGACCGCGCCCTTCCGGCCGGCCCGCGCGATGATCGACGCTTCCCGATGGTGGTGCTTGGCGTTCAGCACCTCGTGCGGAATGTTC
Organism: Pseudonocardiaceae bacterium; assembly: GCA_009379845.1. GTDB lineage: Bacteria > Actinomycetota > Actinomycetes > Mycobacteriales > Pseudonocardiaceae > Tamaricihabitans. Next base: position 12,684 of record WHSZ01000035.1, read on the forward strand.
AGTTTCACCAGCAGCTTGGACAGGTACTCGGAACGCTCGACGCTGGTGGTACCGACCAGCACCGGCTGGCCCTTCTGGTGCCGCTCCGCGATGTCCTCGGCGACCGCGGCGAACTTCGATTCCTCGCTCTTGTAGATCAGATCCGCCTGGTCCTCGCGGACCATCGGCTCGTTAGTCGGGATCGGCGTGACGCCCAGCTTGTAGGTTTGGTGGAACTCCGCGGCCTCGGTCTCCGCGGTACCGGTCATCCCGGCGAGCTTCTCGTAGAGCCGGAAGAAGTTCTGCAGCGTGATCGTGGCCAGCGTCTGGTTCTCGGCCTTGATCTCCACGGCTTCCTTGGCCTCGATCGCCTGGTGCATGCCCTCGTTGTAGCGGCGGCCGGCGAGCACCCGGCCGGTGAACTCGTCGACGATCAGGACCTCGCCGTTGCGGACGATGTAGTCCTTGTCGTTGGTGTAGAGCTCCTTGGCCTTGATCGCGTTGTTCAGGTACCCGACCAGCGGCGTGTTCGCGGCCTCGTAGAGGTTCTCGATTCCCAGCTGGTCCTCGATCAGGCTCACGCCCAGCTCGGTAACGCCGATGGTGCGCTTGCGCTCGTCCACCTCGTAGTGGGTGTCCCGCTTCATCATCGGCGCCATCCGGGCGAACTCGGTGTACCAGCGCGAGGACTGGTCGGCGGGCCCGGAAATGATCAACGGCGTGCGGGCCTCGTCGATCAGGATGGAGTCGACCTCGTCGACGATCGCGAAGTTGTGGCCACGCTGCACGCAGTCGTCCAGGCTCCACGCCATGTTGTCGCGCAGGTAGTCGAAACCGAACTCGTTGTTGGTGCCGTAGGTGATGTCCGCGTGGTAGGCCTCGCGCCGCTGCTCGGGCGGCATCTCGGCGAGCACCACGCCGACCTCGAGCCCGAGGAAGCGGTGCACGCGGCCCATCCACTCGGAGTCACGTTTGGCCAGGTAGTCGTTCGTCGTGACGAGGTGCACGCCCTTGCCGGAGATCGCGTTGAGGTAGGCCGGCAGCACGGAGGTCAGCGTCTTGCCCTCACCGGTCTTCATCTCGGCGACCTGGCCGAGATGCAGCGCGGCGCCACCCATCACCTGGACGTCGAAATGCCGCTGGCCAAGGGTGCGCTTGGCGGCTTCCCTGCCGGCCGCGAACGCCTCCGGCAGGATGTCGTCGAGTGACTCCCCGTCCGCGTAGCGCTTCCGGAACTCGTCGGTTTTCCCGCGCAGCTCCGCGTCGGTGAAGCCTACGAACTCATCTTCGAGCGTGTTGATGTGCGCGGCGATGTGACGCAGCCGCTTGAGCATCTTTCCCTCGCCCGCGCGCAGCAGCCGGGACAACACCATCGACGTCGACCTCACTAGCTATTCGGGTGCGGTGCGCATCCGCGCAGCGCCTTACCGTTCATCGTAGGCAACCCCGACCCGCGAGTGCACAGGCCGGGGACATGACGCGGCCCGCACGCGAGGATACGTGCGGGCCGTCAAGCGCCGGTGTGCTTAGCCAAAATCTCTTCGTTGAATCGGCCATCACTGCCGATATGCCTCAGACCAGGCGGATCACGCCGTAGTCGAAGCCCTTGCGGCGGTACACCACGCTCGGGCGCCCGCTGTCGACGTCGGAGAAAAGGTAGAAGTCGTGACCGACCAGCTCCATCTCGTAGAGAGCTTGGTCAACGCTCATCGGTGTGGCGGTGTGCTCCTTTTCCCGCACGATTCGCCCTGGGAGGTGTTCCCGTACGCCGTCGTCCCAGCGCTGCTGCTCAGGTACGGACGGCGCGTCCTGCTCGGTTGTGATCTCGTGTTCGGCCGGGGCCGACAGCACCGCCGTTGGAGCGGCAGGGGCACGACCGTTGGACGGTCCGCTGACCCCGTTGATCGGGCTGGAGGGTGGCGGTGTGGTGACCGAGGTGGCTTCGGCGACCGACTCGGGGTTGCGCCTGCCGTGGTGCACCTTGCGGCGGTCGTGCATGCGGCGCAGGCGGTTCTCGAGTTTGTTGACCGCGGCATCGAGCGCGGCGTAGAAGTCGCCGGCGCAAGCCTCCGCGCGAATCGGTGTGCCTTTACCTTTACCGGTGATCTCGACCCGCTGGCAGCTCTTGGATTGCCTGCGGTTGGGTTCGTGGAACAACTCGACCTCGAACCGGATGACTTTTCGGTCGTAGCGCTCCAGCCGAGACACCTTCTCGCTTACGTGCGTCCGGTAATGCTCGGGCACTTCAACGTTTCGGCCCTTAACCACGATGTCCATACACGACCTCCCTCGCTTGATGCGAGCTCGTTGTTGTCGATCGACACGACGCCGAGGCGTGTTCGGGACGAATCCCGTGAGCTGAAAGCGTTTGGCGAGGGATTGCTCGCCTGCGACTCGATCAGCGTTCCCTCGGCGCCAGGTGCATGGGCTTTTCGCCTCCCTCCCGTGTGCCGGGACCGCTGATAGCGCAGCACGTTAGCGGCGCTTGGCCGTACACAACAGCCCCCGAGCTGGGGGAAGTATCGCCGCGCGCGATTGTCACTGTCCGCGACCAGGGGATGGCGCTTTCCGTGTGCGTTTGGGTTCGGTTTTCCACACGAAAGAGTGAAAGGTCATCCCGTTGGCCCAGCCCGGCTTCGCCGGTACGTCTTCCTGACGCCGGCACACCCGTCGCTCTCGGAGACGGTACGACCCGGCAATTCTCGCCGGGTTTCCCTCTGACGGGCGAGCTCATGTCCGGACAACGTGGGACGGGCCGAATCGAGTTCCCTCGGCGGGTTCGGGCTTCAACTCGATTTCACCGTAATGCTCACGGCACCGGGTGTGCGGCGGTGATCGCCAGCACCGCGTCAACCGGCACGCCGGCCTCGCCGAGCACCCTGACGCACGCCGCCGCGGTCGCGCCGGTGGTGAGCACGTCGTCGAGCAGCACAACGCGGGTACCAGGGGCTGGGCACTCCCCGGGAACCAGCCGCAGCCGTCCGGACAGATTCGCCGCACGGGCGGCGTGGTCAAGGCCAACCGCGTCCCTGGCGGCGGCGTCCAACCGCAGCGCCGGGGCGAGGCCGGCCAGCCGGCCGTGCGCGGCGAGCTCCGCCGCGCAATACCTGGCGATCCGGGTCATGTGCGGACCGCCCCGTACCCGCGATGCCGCCCGCCGGGAGGGGGCCGGCACCAGCGCCCACCCCGCGACATCCGGGCGGGTGCCCGGCAGCCGAGGCAACGCCGTGGCGAGTAGCCGCCCCAGCTCCTCGCCGAGATCGCGGCGGCCGCGTTCCTTGTAGGCGAGCACCATGCGGCGGGGGACGCCCTGGTAGCCGGCGAGCGCGTAGCAGGGTACGGCCAGCCGCTCGCAGCGCACCGGCCGCGGGCGGCGCATGGTGTGCGCGCAGGACACACAGCACGCCGCGCCCGGCCTTCCGCAGCCGGCGCAGCTCGGCGGCAACAGCACGTTCAGCAGCGAGCTCAGCAGGGGGTTCAGCACTGGGTTCTGCACTCTGGTCACGCGGTTCAGCCTGCGCGCCGGCACCGACAGTCCACGCTGCACCGGCGACCCAACGGCACGTTCGTACTCGGTACCACCGATCAGCGGGACCGCCGCTCAGCGGGACCGAGCAACCAGAACCGCTCAACCGGGACCGCCGGGCAACACGGGACCGCCGCTCAGCCTGGGAAGAACGGCCGCGCATCGGCGCCCCGGGTTTGCGGATGCGGCCGCCACACCTCACCGACGTCGGAAGCCATCGACATGCCACCGTGATCGACCGCGACCACGTGACGACCGGGCGCGGCGGTCACGCCCTCCACCGGCAGCGTGAGGTTGGACGCGTCGAAGGCATCCAGCCGCAACCCGTCGACCGGCAGCTTCACCACCGGCAGGCTGCTCAGGCTGGTAGCCGCCACCAACGTGTCCTGACGCAGCCAGTCCACCCCGACCACCTGCTTGAGCTTGTCCGGTTGCAGCTGCCTCGGGGCGCGCAGCGTGACCCCGCCTTGGTCGTCGCGCACCACGCCGGCCACCACGAGTTTCCCGCCGGCCACCACCGCGACCCTGGTGCCGTCCCTGGACAGCCGTAGCTCGGTGATCGGGCCGAACGCGTTCAGGTCGGTGGCGTTCACCAGCGAGCTGGCCCACGTGCCGTTCGCTTGCTCGCCAACCCGGACCACCTGCCGGCCGTTGACGACGGTCCACACTTCGGTGCTCTTCTCGCCGGAGCTCAGCGCCGGCCGCCAGGTCGGCCTGGTCATCGACCTGGCAGGCAGGTCCACCTGCTGCAGGCTGTCGCCAAGCTCGCCGATTCGCAGCCGGGGCCCGGATCCGGACCGCTGCACCACGGCGAGCCGGCCACCGTCGATCGACTGTGCGGCGCTTTCCACCTGGTAAGCACCCGTGCCGGCCGGTCCGGGTACCGGCGAACCGGTGCTCATCGACAGCACCTGCCCGTCATCGGTCATCAGGCCGGGCAGGTTGGGGGCCGGCGCGGCCGCGCTGGACAGCGACGGCACATCACCGGTGCGCCAATCGGGCTGCCCCTCGATCAGCGGCGCGCCGTCGGAGAGCAACCGGATACGGCTGGTGGTTACCGTTTGCAGGGACAGCACCACCTGCGCGGCGAGCAGCTTCTTGGTCGGCTCGTTCAGCTCACCGAGACCGGTGAGCGGCACGGCCAGCGCCCCGTCCGCGGTGTCCGTGACGTTCGTACTGGTCGCCGCGTTGTCGTCGAGCATGCTGGTGACCGCGCCGGAGAGCATGTCGGAAGGACCGTCCAGCAGCAGGTCGATCACCCGCCTCGGCAGGTCGGCCCGCCTGCTGGCCGAGACGTATCGCAGGTCCGGCACCAGCACGTTGATGTCCGGATCGAAGAAGTAGAGCCGCACGCCGAAGTAGTTCGCATTGAACTTGCTGAACGTGGTCACGGTGCCGTCCGGTGGCCGCACGATGCGCCACTGGCCGTTCCGCTGACGCCGCAACTTCATCGGCTGCTCGTACGGGCCGATCGAGGGCGAGAACGAGCCGTCCGCGGCCAGCCTGCCGACGTTGCGCCCGCGCAGCATGATGATCCGCTCGTTCGGATCCTTCGGTTGAGCGGCCTCCGGCGCGGGCACCGTGCTGAACGTGTCCTCGATGATCACCGGGCCGTCGTCCGACTTCCAGGTGCTCTGCGACCCGGAGTCGAGGTACACCCTGGCGGCGGCGTGGTTGTTCACTGTGGCACCACTCGAGTCGACGAATCCGCGGACCACGTCCCGCGGCGAGGCGTTCTGCTGCGGCGGGTCCACATCGGACGATCCCTGGCCCGGCTCGCCGCCGGTAACGGGTTGCGGCAACGACTCCTCGGGAACGGTGGCGCAACCTACCCCGACGAACAGCACCCAGCAGGCGGCCACCACAAGGAACCGGCGCGATCGAGTCGGCCGGCTCGGGCCGGGCGGGTCGGTTCGCCGCGCCGTCACCAGACCTCCTCCCGTGGGCCGTCGTGTTCCGAGGAGTCCTCGGCCATGGTGTCCTGCCCGGCTGGCTGGTCTCCGGCCGGGGCGTCGCCATTCGAGGTGTCCGGGAGCTCGGGCGGCACCTCGCTCGGTGCGCCGAGCAGCTGCGGGCCCGGCGCCGAGGTGGGGCCCTCCGCGACAACGGGTGTCCCTTCGCCATCCGGCGGCAGCTCGAGCGGGCTGTGCTCGACTTCCTCCCCGACTCGCCTCGGCAGGGTCAACCGGAAGCATGCCCCGCGCCCCGGCGCTCCCCACGCCTCGAGCCTGCCGCCGTGCAGCCGGGCGTCTTCCGCGCTGATCGCCAGCCCCAGTCCGGTGCCACCGGTGTGCCGGTTGCGGGACGGGTCGGCACGCCAGAACCGGTTGAACACCAGCTCCGCCTCGCCTTGCCGTAGCCCGACCCCGTAGTCCCGGACGGTCACCGCCACGGCGTGCTCGTCGTAGACCATCCGCAGCCGCACCGGCTGGCCCTCGCCGTGATCGACCGCGTTGCCGAGCAGGTTGCGCATGATGCGCTCCACCCGCCGGGTATCGACTTCCGCGTTGACGTCGACGTCCGGCAGCTCCAGCTGGATCTCGCTGCCGGCCGTTCCGGCGATCACGCTGACCTGCTCCGCGGCCCGCTCGGCGATCGGCCGCAGGTCGGCGGATTCCGCGGAGAGCTCCTCAACGCCCGCATCCAACCTGCTGATCTCCAGCAGGTCGCCGAGCAGGGCCTCGAACCGGTCCAGCTCGTCGACCAGCAGCTCGGTGGATCGAGCAAGCCCGCCGGGGAACTGCTCGCGTGAGGCGTGCAACACGTCGGCGGCCATCCGAACGGTGGTCAGCGGGGTGCGAAGCTCATGCGAGACGTCCGAGGTGAACCGGCGTTGCAGCTGGCCGAACTCCTCGAGCTGGCGGATCTGCCGCTGGATGCTTTCGGCCATCTCGTTGTACGACTGCCCGAGCCGCGCGACATCGTCCTCGCCGACCACCCGCAGCCGCTCGTCCAGATCACCGTCGGCGAACCGCTGCGCGGCCGCGGCCGCCCTGCGCACCGGCCGCACCACCTGCCTGGTCACCAGGTTGGTGATCCCGCCGAGCAGCAACAGCAACGCTAGCCCGCCCACGACCAGCGTGCTTTGCACGACCATCACGGTGCTCTGCTCGGCGGCCAGCGGGAACAGCAGGTACAGCTGCAACGGGCGCACCGTGCTGTTCACCGGGGCACCCACGATCAGGTACGTCTCGCGCGCGTTCTCCGGCCCGACGGTGTGCATCTGGGTGGCCACCTGGCCGGAGGAGACGAACCGGTGCAGGTCACTGGAGACGTCCGCGAACGGGCCCTGCCAGGACTTCTCGGCCTGCGGCACGTTGGGCCCGGCGTCGGCGAGCACCGGCTCGAACGCGCCGGCCGAGGACACCGCGGTGTCGCCTTCCTGCGACGAGCTGCTGGTGATCTTGTTGAGGGTGCTGCGCAGCCTGGTCTTGATCGCGTCCGAGCCGGGGTCCATCCCGATCAGCTCGCGCTCCGCGGTGTCAACGGCCGCCCGCGTCTGCGCGATCGCGGCCTTCTTCTTCGCGTCGAGCAACCGCTCGGTGATCTGGTTCTGCAGCAGCATGCCCAGCACGAACACCACCGCGGAGGACAGCGCGAGCGTGGAGACGGTGACGCGGAACTGGACGGAGCGTCGCCACAGCAAGCCGATGGCGGCCCAGTGCCGCCGGGCGAACGCGGACACCCGCCCGGCCACGCGAACCACGAAGCGGCCAAACCGGGCGAGTACCTCGGTCATTCCGCCCCGCAGTGCCTCGGCCGGTCGATGATCACGGCGGCCCCGCCTTGTACCCGACCCCGCGTACCGTCAACACCACCTCCGGGTGCTCCGGATCCCGTTCCACCTTGGACCGCAGCCGCTGCACGTGCACGTTCACCAGCCTGGTGTCCGCCGCATGCCGGTAGCCCCACACCTGCTCGAGCAGCACCTCGCGGGTGAACACCTGCCGGGGTTTGCGGGCAAGCGCGACGAGCAGGTCGAACTCAAGCGGGGTGAGCGCGATCGGGTTGCCGTCCCTGGTGACCTCGTGTCCGGGCACGTCGATGGCCAGATCACCGATGGTCAGCGACTCGGCCGGCTCGGACTCGGTGCGCCGCAGCCGGGCGCGAACCCTGGCGACCAGTTCCTTCGGCTTGAACGGCTTGACGACATAGTCGTCCGCGCCGGACTCCAACCCGAGCACGATGTCCACGGTGTCGCTCTTCGCGGTGAGCATCACGACCGGCACACCGGACTCGGCCCGGATCGCCTTGCACACGTCGATGCCGTTCATCCCCGGCAGCATCAGGTCGAGCAGCACCAGGTCAGGCTTCAGTTCGCGCATCGCGGGCAGCGCTCGTGTTCCGTCGGCTACCACGGCGGTCTCGAAGCCCTCTCCGCGAAGTACGATCGTCAACATCTCAGCGAGGGCGGGATCGTCGTCCACCACCAGCACACGCGCCTTCATGCCGCACATCGTTGCACTGTTGACTACTCGATTGCACAGCACCCGGCCGGTACAAGATTACAGAGCGCGAGATTTTAGGTTCGCTTTACCTATCGCCGGAGTACATCTTCGGCGAGCTTCACCAGGTCGGGGGTATCCACACCGTCCAGCACCCACCACGGCGCGAGCCAGTTCGCGGCGGCCAGCTCGTCGTAGACCTCGGCGCAGCGGGCCTGCAGGTCGTCGTTCGACTCGTAGCTGTCCAGCGCGCGGTCGGCATCGGCCTCCTCCCGCTGCCTGGCACGCCGCGCCGCGAGCTCCCTCGGCACCCGAAGGAGCACGTGCAGGTCGGGCCTCGGCAGCCCGAAACGGTCGATCTCCAGCTCACGCAGCCAAGCCACGAACGGGCCGTCCGCGTGCTGGTGCAGCCGTGCCGCGCAGTACGCGGCGTTCGAGGCGACGTAGCGATCGAGCAGCAGCACATCGTGCTCGGCTGCCGCGGCACGGATCTCCCCCGCGGCGTCCCGCCGGTCGAGTGCGAACAGCAGCGCCATCGCGTACACCGAGTCGGGGAGCTCGCCCAGCCGGCCGTGCAGGGCGTCCCGCACCAGATCGGCGTGCACGCTGTGGCCGTACCGGGGAAACGCGATCCGCGCGACCGACGCGCCGCGTTCCTCGAGCGTCTCCGTCAACGATCGGGTGAGCGTGTTCTTGCCCGCCCCGTCCAGCCCCTCGATGACCACCAAACGTCCCACGCCGGGCAGCCTACGGACCCCGCCTGCCGGACTTGGCGCCGCGCGGTTAACCGACTCGGGTGGCGTTGGATGCCATCCTCCACGGCGGCGGAAGGTGTCGACACTACCGTTGGCGGGTCATCACGGGCCCGAAGTGAGGAGCTAAGCGAGTGCTGCTACCCGGACCGGATACCCGGGTCGTCGAATTGCGGGTGCCGGGCGTCCGGCGCACCAGCGGGGAGTCGCTGCTGGACTCGGTCGCCGCGGTGGAAGTCGCGGGGGACGGCGTCGGCAAGATAGTGCGCCCTGCCGATCGGTTGCGCCGGCCGGCTCCCGGACCGATGCTGCAGGCCGAGGGCCGCCCGATGCCGCGCACGCTCGAGGGCTACCTGTGGAGCGGGATGACAACCGGCGGGGTGCGCAAGGCCGCCTGGGCGTTGCTGTTCCCCTTCTCGCTGGCCAACATCGCGCACTGGATGCTCCCGCCGGTGCCGCCAGGAAACCGCGTGGCCGCGGCTTTCGGGGCGATCAATCGTGCCCTGCTCCGGGTGGCCGCACTGCTGCTGACCATGCTGTTCGTGGCGCAGGTCGCGGTGGTCAGCGTGAACCTGTTCGCCGTGCAATGCCTCGCGCCGCGGTCCCGCTGCCTTTCCGCGATCCCGGATTGGGTGCGGGAAACCGATCCGGCCCGCACCGCGTTGGGGTTGCTGCCTTTGCTGCTGGTCATCGCCTTCCTGCAGCACGTCGCCAACGTGAACTGGACGGTGCATGCGCCACGCGGTAGCGAGCACAAGCCGTCCGGTCCGCCTGCCACGTTGCCGGGGGACAACCTCGTCGCGGACCCGGACACGCCCGCGCTGCGTGCCCTGCACACCACGGCCGCGCTGGCCACCGTCGCGCTGCTCACCGTTGGCGGACCGCTGCGGGTGCCGGATCCCGTCGAGGCCAGGGTGGTCTGGTCGGGCGCGCTCGCGCTGCTCGGGCTGACCGCGCTCGGCACGCTTTCGCTTGACGACCCGGCCGGCGCGCGTTCGGAAGGGGCGGGGCGTTGGCTACGACGTGCCCTCGGCAAGCCGACCCGGTTCGTGCTCGTCGGGCTCGGCGTGTTGCTGGCGCTGAGCACGGTCGCGCTGCCGGATCCACTCGGCGAGACGGAGCCGGGCAGCAACACATCCGTCGAAGTCATCGCGGCGCTGCTGCTCGGCACGAGCGTGCTGTTCGCCGTGCTGCTGATCCCGTCCGCGCTGTTCGCCCGCCCGACGTGGGCGGGGCTGCCCCGCCACCTGCGCGCCTGGGCGGGTGGCTGGGCGGCCGCCCCGGTGCTCGCGCTCGCCGGCCTGCTCGGCGGCGGCTTCGGCGCGGGGCTGGCCATCTCGCTGCGCCAGCTCATCGGCAGCGCAGCGATCGGGCTGCCCGACGGGTACCACTCGATCACGCTGCTCTGGGGCTCCGGCGCGGTGCTCGGCGTACTGATCGGCGGGGTGCTCGCCGGGCTGACCGCGCTGCTCCGGTGGCACGTCCAGCGCACCGGGCGAGGCATCGATGAGGTGCGGCTGCTGCACGCGCGGGCACCGGACGACGTGACCACCGCCGCGTGCGCGTGGGGCCGCGCCCGGTGGGAACGCCGCCACCTGCACCAGATGGTGTTCGCGGTCGCCGTCGGGCTGAGTATCGGCCTCGGGCTGGTGCTGGTGATGCGGTTCGGCGAGCTACCTTCGCCCGGCTGGACGAACCCGCTCGCCATGTTCGGGGTCGGGGTGCTCGGCCTGCTCGCCGCCGGCCTGCTGCGCTCGGTGTACGTGGCGGCGACCGACCCGCAACGCGCACCACATCTGCGCATCCTGGCCGACCTGGTGAGCTTCTGGCCGCGGCAGGCGCATCCCACCGTGCCACCGTGTTACGCGCTCAAGGTGGTGCCGGAGCTCGCCGCGCGTGCCCGCGAGCACCTGCGCGAACCGAACACCCGCGTGGTGCTGGCCGGCGACAGCCTCGGTGGCGTGCTGGCCGTGGTGGCCGCGGCCAGGCTGATGCGCTCGGTGCCCGAGGAGGATCGCGAACGCATCGGCGTTGTCACCGCGGGGGTTCCGCTGCAGTGGGCGTACATGCGAGCCTTTCCCGCCGTCGTTCCACCGTCCTCGCTCGCCACGCTCTACGGGCAGCTCGGCGGGCGCTGGCACGCGCTGTGCCGGGGCACGGATCCGTTCGGTGGCGCGGTGACCACCTGGCAACGGCAGGTCGTTGGGGACAAGCTGCTCGGCTCCGGCTACCGGTCGGACGGTGTCATCGGGCCGCTGCCGGCCGCGACTCGCGGTGCGAACGGGGCACTGATGCTCGGCGGCGATCACTGGCTGCCCGACCCCCAGCCCAACCCGGTGCCAGGCCGCCGGTGGTCGGCCGGGGTGCGGGCGCACACCGATTACAGCTCGGACCCGGCGTGGGACGACGCTGTCGCCATGGCGGCGGGACTGCGGCCAGCCGAGCCGGATAGGGCGGACGGGGCCGAGCAGACGCAGCTGTTCGGCGCCTCGCTCAAGGGCGCCCCGCGCTGAGGACCTACAGGGTGCCGAGCAACCGGTTCGCGGCTTCGGTGCGCCCGGCTTCCGCGAGCAGCCCGGCAGGCGCGAGCACGTAGCGCCGGTCGACGACGATCTGCGCCTCGCGCAACACCGGACGCAGCACCGGATCGCGTCGAAGCGCGGCCGTGAGCCCTGCGAGCCGCGCACTGCTCGCATGCCGGAACACCCCGCCGGAGGCCACCAGGAGGCCTGCGCCGCGCGGCCCGAGCCCGCCGGTAAGCCGGAGATGCCGGCGAATCGCCAGCACCGCGGCGAGTTCGGCAAGCCGCTGCTCGGCGGCGTCCGTGACGACGGTGTCCACATGCGACGCTCGGAAGGCGGCAGCGGTGGCCAGCTTCTCGGTCTCGCCGGCGGCGAGCAACCCTTCCGCTTCGGCCTCGGCGACCAGGCCCTGCGCCGAGAGCCGCATCCCGATATCACCTTCCACGGTGCGCCGATCAGGCGGCAGGACGACGCTGCGGCGCGGCTGATCGTCCGCTCCGGACACCGCCGAGTACACGTCGGTGGTGGCACCGCCGACATCCACCACCAGCACGGAGCTGGCCGCGTCCGCACGCGCCGAAGCCAGCGCGGCCACTCCTGCCAGCACCGCATCAGGGGTCACGGCGCGCACCATGCGGCGAAACCGGGAGCCCCGTGACAAACCCTTGCCGCCGATCACGTGCCGCAGGAACACCTCGCGGATCGCCTGCCGCGCCGGTTCCGGCGCCAGCTCGCCGACATCGGGAAGCACGTTCGGGCACGCCAGCACGGTGCGGCCGGTTCCGCGCAGCTCCGCCAGCGCCAAGGCCTTGGCCGAGGCGTTGCCCGCCAGCACGATCGGCGGCCGGATCCGGTTGGCCGCAAGCCGCCTCGCGTTGTGCAGCAACACTTTCTCGTCACCGCCGTCGGTCCCGCCGGTGAGCAGCACGACATCCGGCGCGGCTGCCCGCAACGCACGGATACCGGCGCCGTCCAGCTTGCCGGCCGCCACGTGCACCACCTTGGCGCCGGCGGAGAGCGCCACCCGGTAACCGGCCTCGGCGCTGATCAAGCGTTCCTGGCCGACGACGGCGAGGCGCAGCCCGCCGCCCGCGGACGAGCACGCCAGCACCTCCATCTCGCCCGCGTCCAGCCGCTCGGTCACCGCGCGCACGCCGTCCAGCACATCCGGCCGGGTCGTCGGATGCTGTGTGCCGGCAACGAACTCGCCGGCAGCCGAGACCAGCGCGGCCTTCGTCCAGGTGGAGCCGACGTCCACGCAGAGGGTGCTCACCGAGGCGTCTCAGACGTCCACGGTGGTCGCTTCCTCCCGCTGCCGCTTGCCGAGCAGCGAATTCCGCCTGCTGTAGAGGAAGTAGACCAGCACACCGAGAACCATCCAGCCGAGGAACCGCACCCAGGTCAACGCCGTGAGGTTCAGCATCAGCCACAGGCACGCCACGATCGCCAGGATCGGGATCAGCGGCACCAGCGGAACCCGGAACGCGCGCGGCAGATCGGGCCGGCGCTTGCGCAGCACCAGCACGCCCGCGGAAACCAGGATGAAGGCAAACAGCGTGCCGATGTTCACCATCTCCTCCAGTTTGTCCGCGGGGAAGAACGTCGCGCCGAACGCCACCGCGATCCCGATCAGCACGTTGATCCGCGCGGGCGTGCCACGCCGGCTGGTGTGCGCCAGCTGCCTCGGCAGCAGCCCGTCCCTTGACATCGCGAACAGCACCCGAACCTGGCCGAGCAGCAGCACCATCACCACGGTTGTCAGCCCGGCGAGCGCGCCGATCGAGATGATGTTGGCCGCCCAGTCCGCGCCGTGCAACGCGAAAGCGGTCGCCAACGTCTTCTCGTCGCCGGGCCCGGTGGCGAGTTGCCGGTAGTCGACCATGCCGACCACCACCACGGCGACCGCGACGTAGAGCACCGTGACGATCGCGAGCGAGCCGAAGATGCCGCGTGGCACCGAGCGTTGCGGGTCGCGGGTTTCCTCAGCGGTGGTGGCCACGATGTCGAACCCGATGAACGCGAAGAACACCAGCGACGCGCCGGCCAGCAGGCCGAACCAGCCGAACGAGCTGGTCTCGCCGCCGGCGAGCAGCGAGAAGAGGGACTGCTCGAGGCCGGTGCCGCCACCCTCCGCGCTGCCCTGCGCAGGCGGGATGTAAGGCGAGTAGTTGTCCGCGTTGATGTAGCTGATACCGAGCCCGACCACGAAAAGGATGACCGCGACCTTGATCGCGGTGATCACCAGGCTGACCCTCGAGGACAGCTTGGTGCCGAGGATCAGCAGGATGCTCAGCACGGTCACCAGCAGCAGCGCGCCCCAATCGACGGTGAGCCCGCCGACCTCGGTGGACGTGGTGACCCCAGCACCGACGATGGGCGTCAGCGCCTCCTGCAGGTAAACCGACCAGCCCTTGGATACCGCGGCCGCGGCGACCGAGAACTCCAGGATCAGGTCCCAGCCGATGATCCAGGCCAGAAATTCCCCGAATGTCGCGTAGGAGAACGTGTAGGCGCTGCCCGCGACCGGAACGGTGGACGCGAACTCGGCGTAGCACAGCGCGGCCAGTCCACACGCGACCGCCGCGAGCACGAACGCCAGCGACACCGAAGGGCCGGCGAAATCGCCCGCGGTACGCGCGGTGAGCGTGAAGATACCGGCACCGATGACCACCGCGACGCCGAACACCGTGAGGTCCCACGTGGTGAGGTTCCTCCGGAGCTTGGTGTCGGGTTCATCGGTGTCCGCGATGGACTGCTCGACCGACTTCGTGCGCCACAAACCCGTTCCTGGCAACGTCAATCCTCCCTGCGCCAGATCGCGACCGGCCCCGGGTAACGCCGGCCGCGCGCACGACACCGTAGCTCCCTGATTGGCGGCTATCCACCGCAGGGCTAGCGGGGTGTGCGGTCCAGGTCGGGCTCGAGGTAGATGAGCCGGGCTTCCGGCACCTTGCCGCGCACCCGGAGTTCGGCGTCGTCGATGGCCTGCGCGACATCCGAGGCCTCCAGACCGGGACGCAGCGCGATCTTCGCCGCCACCAGCAGCTCGTCCGGGCCGATGTACTGGGTGCGGATGTGGATCACCCGCTCCACCTTTCCGGCAGCCAGCTCGGAGTGGATCGTGTCGAGCACCCGTGGCCCCGCTCCCTCACCGATCAGCAGGCTCTTCATCTCGATGATCAGGATGATCGCGATGATGCCGAGCAGGATGCCGATCATGATGGTGCCGATGGCGTCCCACACCGGGTCGCCGGTCAGCACCGATAGGCCGACGCCGATCAGCGCGAACACCAGGCCGAACAGCGCACCCGCGTCCTCGAGCAGCACCACGGGCAGCTCGGGCTGCTTGGATTGCCGAACGAACTGCCACCATGTCGCGTCGCCCTTGATCACCTTCGATTCCATGATCGCGGTGCGGAAGCTGAACGTCTCGAGCACGATCGCGACAACCAGAATGGTCACCGCCACCATCGGGGTGCGCAGCGCCTCCGGTTCCTCGAGCTTGTGAATTCCCTCGTACAGCGCGAATACCGCGCCGAGCGAGAAGAGCATCAGCGCCACGACGAACGAGTAGAAATACCGATCGCGGCCGAAACCGAACGGATGCTCGCTGGTCGCGCGGCGTAGCGAGGTCCTCTTTCCGAGCAGTAGCAGACCCTGGTTCGAGGTATCGGCCACCGAGTGCACCGACTCGGCGAGCATGGACGACGAACCGGTGATCAAGAAACCGATGAATTTGGCGAACGCGATACCCGCGTTCGCCACCAGCGCCGCCAGAATCGACTTGGTTCCGCCACCTGCGGCCACTTCAGCTCCCTACGCGTGATGAGTGTTGGGAAACCGTGCTTCCGGTAGTCGCCTACCGGTGGTCAGTCGCTCGGTGGGTCAATCAAGCGCCTTCCCCAACACGTCTTAGACCGACGAGCGCGGGTAGCTTAGTCATCCGTGAGCTCCCCGCTCACCGCGGGGCACTCACGGCCCCGCCGTGGCACGGAAAACCTGAGTGTCACCACCGCCAAGCGGATGCAGCACCACGCGTGGGTCACTGGCCGCGAGCCACACCGACTGCCCGCGCCGCAACACCAGCTCGCGATCCTCCGCGCACACCAGCAGCGAACCTTCGGTGCACAGCAGGATTTGCGGCACACCCGACGGTAGTGGCACCTCGCTGGTACGCCCGGCGTCCCACCACATCCGGGACAATTCGAACTCCGGTGTCTCGGTGCGGTACACCCGCATCCCGGTATCGCACCGATCGCCATACAAAACGGGCATATCGCCGCAACGGAAATCCAGCACCCGCAACAGTTCGGGCACGTCCACATGCTTCGGGGTGAGCCCGCCACGCAGAATGTTGTCCGAATTCGCCAGGATCTCCACGGCGGTACCCCGAAGGTAGGTGTGCAGGTTGCCGGCCGGGAGGTGGATCGCTTCACCAGGGCCGAGTACCAACCGGTTCAACAGCAGCGCGGCGAGCACACCCGCGTCGCCGGGATGCAACTCGCCGAGCTCCAGAACGGTCCGGCACTCCAGGCTGAACTCACCGTGTTCCTTGACGTGATCGACGCAGGCGTCGAACAACCGCGGGAGCAGATCGTCGAGTGCCGGCTGCGGCAACGTGATCCACGTGGTGAACAACGCTCGCATACCGTCCGGGTCCGGCTGCGCGGCCAGCAACGCGATATGCGGTGCGAGCCCAGGGGTCTCGACCGCGCGCAACAATTCCACGGTGCGATGCGGGTCGCGGAATCCCGCCAGCGCGTGGAATTCGGTCAGCGCGCAAACCAGTTCGGGTTTCGCCGTCGGATCGGGGTAGTTGCGATTCTTCGCGTCCCGCGGGATACCGGCCGCTTCCTCCCGCGCGTACCCCTCGGCCGCCTGCCGGGCCGACGGGTGCGCCTGCATGCTCAGCGGCTCATCCGCGGCCAGGATCTTCAGCAGGAACGGCAACCGGTTGTCCCAGCGTCGCGCGCAGTCCGGACCGAGCTGCCGCTGCGGATCGGCGGCGAGGAGGTCCAGCAGGGAACGCTCGGCGCCCTCCGGCGTCACGACCGTCGAGGGGTCACCGGGATGCGCGCCCATCCACAACTCGGCCTCCGGATGCGGCGCGGGCACCGGCTTGCCGAGCAGCTCGGAGATGGTGGTGCGGGACCCCCATGCGTAAGGCCGCACGGCGCCATGCAGCAACTCCACGTCGGTGAAATCCCTCCCCGCTCAGCGCTGGCCGGACCGGAGCGCGGCGCCGACGTTGCCGGTGGCGAGACCTAGGTACAGCGCGGCCAGCTCGAACCGCAGGGCCAGCACGGCCGCGCAGGTGGCCTCGTCGCCTGCCAGCTCCTCGGCCACCTCCGCGGACGGCGCGAGCACATCCGCGTTCGGCACGGCGTTCTCGGCCAGCCGGCGCATCGCATCGGCTGTGTGGCCGGGACGTACCGCGAGCAGCATCACCCGCCGGCCGCCGACCGGTCCGTCCAGCTCCGGATCCGCGAACAGATCCGCCTCCGAACCGCCCCGCACGGCGGCCCTGTGCAGGGCCGTCCTGGCACGGGCCTGCTGGTAGTCGGCCACGTCACAGACCGTGCCGGCGAACTCACCGAGCACCTGTGCGGCGTGCCCGGCGGCCGCGGTGGCCACCGGGTCGAGTCCCCACAGCAACGGGGTGCGATCCGCGACCCGTAGCGCGAGGGACTTCGCCGGGTTCACGAACGATTCGTGCACCAGATGGTCGCGCTCCGCCTCACGGTCCAGCTCGTCCGCGAGCGCGTCCACGTCCGGGTCCAGCAGGCCGAGTGCGCGCAGCGCGAGCAACCCGGCTGTCAGCACCCGTGCGGCAGCCAGCCCCGCCGGCACGTCGACAACGGGTGGCACCAGCAACGCGTTGCCCGCGGCCGCGGCGGCGACCGGCCCCTCGTCCGGCGCGGTGAGCACCACCGTCGCGCCGTAGCGGCCAGCCCGGTCGATCGAGGCGGCTAGTTCCGGGTCGGCAGGGTCGTCGGCGTGCGCGAGTACCACATCCAGCGGACCGATCCAGCTGGGCGTCGCGTCCGTGCGGATCACCGGCACCGGGCAGCTCGGCCCGGCCAGCGCCGCGAGCAACCGGTGGATGGCCGGCGCCACGCCGGGACGGGCGAGCAGCACCAGCGCCCGCGGCTGGCTGCCGAGCGCGTCGTCCAACCCGCGGGCGGCCGCGGCCTCACTGGTGGATCGCACCTGCGCACCAGCACGCGCGGCGGAGAGCAACAAACCTTCGGTGTCCGCCTCGGTCAGGCCGGACGGATCGTCGAGCACCGCGTCGTCGAACACGGTCATGGCCGTTCTTCGAGATGCGCGTCGAGTTCGGCCTCGTCCAGCAGCAACACCGGGATACCGTCCTGTACCGGGAAGATCCTTCCGCAGGACGTGCAGGTCAACGCGTCGGCTTCGGGGTCGCCCGGCCGGCCGACGGTCAGCGGGGCATGGTCGGTGCTTGGGCAGGCCAGGATTTCCAGCAGCTGCTCATCGAGCTGGACGGCCACGGTTCCTCCTCATTCTGGCTCGCTCGCACGGGGCATATCCCCAATATGGCATCGAATCCAACGACGCGTCGGCCCGGTGGTTCCGCGCGGGTGTCCGCACCCGGTTCAGCCGCGCACGATGGCGAGTACCTCGTCGGCGAGCGCGGAAACGCTCGGCTCGTCGGACGCCTCCACGTTCAGTCGCAACAGCGGCTCGGTGTTCGACGGCCGCAGGTTGAACCACGAACCGTCGGCGAGCTCGACGGTGAGCCCGTCGAGCTCGTCCACGCTGGCCCCTGCCCTGCCGGCGAAGGAGTCCTTGACGGCCCGCATCCTGCCTGCCTGGTCACGCACCGTGGAGTTGATCTCCCCGGACGCGGCGTACCGGTTGTACTCGGCGGTGAGCTCGGAAAGCGGCTTGTCCTGACCACCCAGCGCGGCCAGCACGTGCAGCGCGGCCAGCATGCCGGTGTCCGCCCGCCAGAAGTCCCGGAAGTAGTAGTGCGCGGAGTGCTCACCACCAAAGATCGCGCCGGTCTCGGCCATGGTCTGCTTGATGAACGAGTGCCCTACCCTGGTGCGCTTCGGCGTGCCGCCGTGTTCGGCGACGATCTCCGGAACAGCCTTGGACGTGATCAAGTTGTGGATCACCGTGCCACCGCCCTCCCCGTTGGCGCGCGCCTTGTCGAGCTCGCGCACCGCGACCAAGGCGGTGATGGCGCTCGGCGCGACCGGCTCGCCGCGCTCGTCGATCACGAAGCACCGGTCGGCGTCACCGTCGAAAGCCAGCCCGGCGTCCGCAACCTCATCCCGCACCTTTGCTTGCAGGTCAACGATGTTCTTCGGGTCCAGCGGGTTCGCCTCGTGGTTCGGAAAGCTGCCGTCCAGCTCGAAGTACATCGGCACGACCTCGATCCGCAGGCCATCGAAGACCGAGGGCACGGTGTGCCCTCCCATCCCGTTGCCGGCGTCCACCACGACCTTCAGCCGGCGGATCGCCGGCAGCTCGGGGACCATCCCGCGCAGATGCGCCGCGTACTCGGAAAGCATGTCCCGTTCGCTCAGCGCGCCCTGCGCACCGTCGTACGCCGGTACGCCACGGTCCACCTCCTCGGCGATCGTGGCGAGACCGCTGTCCTCGCCGACCGGCGCGGCACCGGCCCGGCACAGCTTGATCCCGTTGTACTGGGCCGGATTGTGGCTCGCGGTGAACATGGCGCCCGGCAGTTCCAGCTTGCCGGACGCGAAGTACAGCATGTCGGTGCTGGCAAGCCCGACGCTGACCACATCGACGCCCTGTGCCCGTACGCCCTCGGCGAACGCCGCGGCCAGACCGGGCGAGGAGTCGCGCATGTCGTGGCCGACGACCACGGCCGAGGACTCCGCCCTGACCAGCCTGGCGAAGGCGGCACCGAAGTCCCGGACGAGTTCGGTGGTGAGTTGCTCGCCAACCACACCACGGATGTCATAGGCCTTGACGATGCTGGATAGGTCGGGCACGCGCGCTACTCCCTGGCGAATCATGTCGGGCGGAACGGCACAGAGCCTACTGGTTGATGGCCCACTGCCCGGCAACCGTCGCCAACGGACGCGTGCTTCCGGCCGGCTAGTCCGTCGGAGTGGGCAGTACGCGCAGATGCCCGCGGCGACCCGAGCCGCTTTCGGGCTCCGGCTGCTCGATCGGCCGGCTCGGGCTGCCGGCCTCCCGCACCGCTTCGGCCAGGGCCGTGAGGTCGTCATTGGACGGGTCCTGCTGGCCGAATTCGCCCTCGTAGCGCACGACCTCCCACCCCTTGGGCACGGTCAGCCGCCCGGCGTGTTCGGCGCACAGGTCGTAACTGTGGGGTTCACACGACGTGGCGAGCGGGCCTACGACCGCGGTGGAATCGGCGTAGGCGTAGGTCAGCGTCGCGACCGCCGAGTTCTGGCAGCCGGCTCGAGAACACTTCCGCACGCTCCGCACATCGCAGACGATAGCGCGTTCCGAGCGGTGGGCGTGGCAGGCACGCTGGCGCCTCGCCGGGCGTACCCTCACTCGTGAAGAGTCCGAGGCTGTCGAGGTGGTGTGTGCGCAAGACGCGACGCAAGCAGTGGCCGCGGCGTGAGCGACACGGGCGGGGTCCCCGCGGCCCGCTGTACCCGGCATCACTGCCCGCCGCGGCGAGCCGCGCCGAACGCTTCGACGCCCTGGTACTGGACGCGCTCGAGCCGATCGAGCTGCGCTGGCGTGATCAGTTGAGCACCCTGGACGTCGCCGTTGACGACGTGCCGGACGTGCAGCCGGTGCGCACCCAGCCGCCGCTGACGGACCCTTCGAGCCCGGACGGCGTGCTGCGGGACGGCGACGTGCCGCTGGCCAAGCTGGTCCCAGCGGGGGTGGATCGCACCGGTATCCCGACCCGTGCCCGCATCGTGCTCTACCGCCGGCCGCTCGAAGCGCGCGCCAAGGACAGCGTGGACCTCACCGAACTGGTGCACGAGGTACTCGTCGAGCAGGTGGCCACCTACCTCGGGCTCGATCCGGACGTCATCGACGAGTAGCGCGGGCTCACCTGCGCCGGCTACTCGGGACCACGGTCAGCAGGGTGAACAGCACGGCGGCCCCTTGCACCAGCAAGGACACGCTGCGCAGTGCGGACGGCAGCTCCACACGGACCTCCGCCGCGCGGGTCGGCACCTCCACCGCGACCTGGTGACCCCACGCCTGCACGATCGGTGCCTGCTCGCCGTTCACGGTGGCCTGCCAGCCCGGCTCCTCCTCCGCGGCGAGCACCAGCAGCCGGCCGCCTGCGCCGTCCGAGGTACGGACCGCGACGTCCGGCGGTGCGGCGTTCACCGGCGCGACGCCGACACCGTCCGGCTGCGTCGGCGGGATCCCTCCCCGCACCGCCCCGCGGGCGAGCTCCGGCGAGATCAGCACCGCGTTCCCGCTAGCCGGCTGCAGCCGCACCACGCCCCTGCCATCCGTTGTGGACGGAGCGGGCGCGACGAGGTCGCCGGCCAGCCCCCGCAGCCGCTCGGCGGACGCGGTGTCCGGGAGCACCGCGAACAGCACGCCTGAGGCCGCGGCGAACGACACCGCGGATCGAGCCGCGGATTCCGAACCGGAGCGCAGCGCGCTGTCCCAGTCGCGCAGCCGGTCGGCGGAGGCCCCGGCCGGTGCCACGTCGTCGTCGCCGAACGCGGGTAGCCGGCCACCGACCTGCCGTACCGGCTCGCCGTCCCTTGGCAGCACCAGCACCGACCGACCGGACGAGGCGAGCTCGGCTTTCAGCGACGAAGCCATGGTGAACCCGCCGCCGGTGCGCAGCGGCCCGTCGCCGCCGGCGATCACCGCGCTCGCGGCCATCGCGACCAGCCCCAGGACCCCGGCGACCGCTGCGCCACGCAGCACCACCGGGCGGGGAAGCCCAGCCGGCACGCCCTGCCGGCAGCACGCCACGACCGTCCACAACAGACCGGTACCGATCACGAGCAGGCTCGTGCCGGCCCAGCCGGCCCGCGGCACTCCTCCGGTCAGCGGCTCGAGCGGCACCATCCGCTGCACCGCGAGCGCGATCCCGCCGAGCACCACCAGCCCCAAACCCGGCCACGCCACCCGCACCGGCCGCAGCACCAGCGCGGCAACCGCGGCGAGCACCACGAGCAACCCAAGTCCCGACCAGGCGCCCGCCCCGCCCGGATGCAGGCTGAGCAGTTCGAACACGGACGCCGGTGCGTCCGGCCGGCCCGCGCCGATCCCGTGCAGCACAAGCGCGGGTTCGCTGATCAACGCCGCGGGCCACGGCAGCAGCAGCGCGATCGGCAGCAGCACGACGATGAACAGCCCGCCGATCCGCCGCCCACCGTGCTCGATCGCCGAGGGCACCAGCACGAAGCCCAGCAGCACGGCCACCAGCACCAGCAGGTGCAGCAGCGGGGAGAACGCGCCGATCAACGCCACGCCAACGGAACAGAGCACGGCGTTGGAAAGCCACCTGCGCCCGCTGTTCGGCATCAGCACCGCGGCGAGGCCGGCCAGCACCAGCGGCAGCAGGATGTGCGGCACCACCACGTCGGGCCTGCCCTGCGCGACCGCGGCGGTGGCCGGCGGCAGCAACGCGTAACCCGCGGCGGCCAGCGCCCGGATCCACCGGTTGGCTAGCAGCCTCCGGCTCGCCAGGTACGCGGAAAGCCCGGCGAGCGGAACGGACCCGATCAGCAGCACGGCCAGCGCGGTGGCTGGCCCGCCGACCGGCGCGAACACCGCGCCGAGCACGCCGAGAACCGCCAGCGCGGCGGGAGCCTGCGCGGAGGTGCCACCGGCCACCGGGTGCCAGGCGGACAGGTACTGCGACCACACCTCGCCCAGCTCGCCGACCGGGAGCACCCGCCCGCCTGCCAGGTCCGGACCGAGCCGCCCGGCGTTGGCGACCAGTGCGATCGCGGTGAGCCCGAGCACCAGCAACACCGGCGGCGCGAAAAGGGTGGCGGCCAGTACCCGGCGCGCCCCGAGTTCCACGAACACCAGATCGGACTGCGGGCGCCTGCTGCCGTCGCTGCGCGCGGGGGACGGCCGCGACGCACCGTCGCCATCGCCGTCGTCGTCCGGACCCGGCGCGTGGCCATCGGAGGTGTCCCGGCCATCCGGGGTGGCGCCGCCTTCCGGCCCGACCGGAACCGGCACGGCGACCGTCCGGCTCGGCAGGCGAAGCCCCGCTGAGCGGCGCGCGCGGGGCCGACCGACCGTGCCGGCCGGCAGGGCCGCAGGGCCGACCGTACGGCGCACGGCGCTCTGCTCGGCTTCCGGCAACGTCCACACCGCCGACGAGCCGGCGAACTCCGGCAACCGGCCGAGCGCGGCGCCGCCCTCCAGGTTGCGGCGAACCAGGTGCCCCACGCCGCCACGCAATCCGTTACGCAGCCGGGTGAACCGGCTGGTGAACAACCCGCTCACGCTGCCGGGCCGGTCGGCGGCCCTGCGGGCCTTACGGGCCGCTCGCAACCCCGCCCGACCGCTGACGAGGTAGCGCAGCGCGAACAGCTCGGCGCCGGCCGCGTTACCCCTGCGCAGCAACCCGAAGCCGAGCGCACGCAGCAGGCAGAGCAGCAGCAGCCTCGGTACCCCGTAGAGGAAGGAGAACGTCGAGCAGTTGATCAGGAAGGTGCGCAAGCCGTGCGCGCGCTGGGCGGCACGTGACCTGGCCCCCCGCAGCGCGCCCGAGGCTCGGCGGCCGCTGCTCGCGGCGCGCGCGTGCCGGATCCGGGCGGTGGGAACGGCGAGCACCAGGCTGCCGGCCTGGTTCGCCCGCCAGCCGAAGTCGATGTCTTCCCCGAACAGTGGGAAAGTGCGGTCGAACCCGCCGAGTTCGCGCCACAGCTGGCGGCGAAGCAGCATGCCGGCACTGCTCACCGCGAGCACCTCGGTGCTCTGTTCGAAAGCCCTGGGTTCGAACGCCCTGGGTTCAACGGCCCTGCGCTCGAAAGCCCTGGGCTCGACGGCACCGCGTTCGACGGGGCCGGATTCGGCCGTACTGGATTCGGAGACACCGGGTTCGCCGTCCGCGCCGGGTTCGCCGGCCGCACCGGCCGCGGGCGCGGCGGGTTCTTGGTGCGCGGCGGACTCGTCGGGAGCGGAACCGTTACCCGATCGAGTGTGTTCGGTGCCGGCCTGCCGACCCCAATCCACCGCGTGCGAGCCGATCCCGGTCTGCCGGTGGCCGGATGCGTCGGTGGAAAGCCCGGCCTCGACCACCAGGCGCCGATCCCTCCAGTCGAGGGCGAGCGGCCCGAGCACGCCGGCGGATGGCGCGACGTCGACGGCGTTCAACAGCGTCGCGAGGCAATGTGGTTCCGGCGCGGAATCGTCGTGCAGCACCCAGATCCAGCTGCTCGAGTCGCCCCAGCGCTCGGTGGCCTCGTCGACCGCGATCGCGACGGCTTCGGCGAACCCGGTGCCGCTCTCCAACGTGATGACCCCGGAGAGCGCACCGCGATCCGCGGCATCGGCGAGAAGCTCGCAGCTGTGGTCGGTCGACCCGTTGTCGACGGCGAGAACGTGGCGTGGACGTACCGTGGAGTTCCGCAGCGCGGACAGCGTCGCACCCAGCCAGGGCGCGCCGTTGTGGCACACCAGCACGGCGAGTACGGGTGCGGTTCCGCCCGGCGCGGAGCGGGCGGACCGGACTTCGGACGGAGCGGTTCGGGGCAACGACCCCTCCTGGGTTCGCGGGTGTTGGCACAGCGCGGGCCTGCGCGCTGCTTATGTCGGATGACCGGCTGTAGCCCGGATCACCCGCACACCTTATTGCGAGCCCTCGAACCGCCGAACTGGAGACCTCAAACCGCTCGTTTCTTGAGCTTGCGGCGTTCCCGTTCGGACAAACCACCCCAGATGCCGAAGCGCTCGTCATGGGCCAGCGCGTACTCGAGGCACTCGCTGCGGACCTCGCAGCCCTGACAAATTCGCTTCGCCTCGCGTGTCGATCCACCCTTTTCCGGGAAGAACGCTTCAGGATCGGTTTGCGCACAGAGCGCGCGCTCCTGCCACTCCTGCTCCTCAGGAGTGTCGAACAGGTCAGTAAGGAGCTCCAGCTCAGCGCCAGGGTGCTCCCCCCACTCAACCACTTTTCCGACGTCACTCCTCTGGGGCTCCACGGACCCCTGCCAACTGTTTCGCACGTCCGCCTCCTCGCCTTCTGCACTCCCCGGTTGGCGGACACCACCCACCGCCCCCTGCGCGGCGAATGACACCACTGTGATTACACCTGCGTAAGTCGCTGCGGTCAAGCGCGGTACACGCGGACGGGGGACCCCGAACTTCCGGGGTCGTGACACCCGGCCGAGGCGGAGCAGCCACACTGTGCGGGTGCGACGATCAGCAATTCGCCCAAGTCCGCTGTTTCTCGGCATCCTCGGCGTGGCCGTCGCGGGCGGCGTACTCGCCGCGTTCGGCGATGTGAACACCGTTCTTACCACGGAGTCCGACCCACTGCTGATCGGTGGCATTGTGCTGTTGGTACTCGGCGGGTGGGGCGTATCGCTGTGCCTGCACGAGTTCGGCCACGCGATTTTCGCCTACCGAGGCGGAGACCGCGAGGTGGCGCTAAAGGGATACCTCACGCTCGACCCTCGGCGCTACACGGATCCGGTTCTGAGCCTGGTGCTGCCGCTGCTGCTGCTCGCCGTCGGCGGCATCCCGTTGCCGGGTGGCGCGGTCTGGATCAATCACCACGCGCTGCGCTCCCGCCGGGTGGAATCCATGGTTTCGCTCGCCGGGCCGTTTTCCAACCTGGCGCTCGGCGCGCTGCTGATCGCGTCCGTCGCGTTCGTCCCGATGGCGGGCGGTCTGGCGGCCGGGCTGTCCTACCTGGCGCTGCTGCAGGTGCTCGCGTTCGTGTTGAATATCTTGCCGGTGCCCGGCCTTGACGGCTGGGGCGCCATCGAGCCGCACCTGTCCCACGAGGCGCGCCGGTTCGGCGCCAAGGCGCGGCCGTGGGCGCCGTTGATCCTGTTCGCGCTGATCATCGGTATCCGGCCGATCGGCGAGCTGTTCTTCACGGTCTCCGAATCGGTGTTCACGCTCATCGGTGGCGACGAGTTCCTCTACCAGGTGGGGCTGAGCGAGTTTATGTTCTGGCGGTGACCCGCCGGCCGCACCGGCGGGGAACGGCCAGCACGAATGCCGTCCGCACATCTTGGCAGTACTTGCGGGACGCACTGTCCGTGCGGCATGCGAGGATCGGCGATGTGAAGGTCGTTGTCATCGTTGGCGGGGTTGGCGGCGCCCGCTTCCTCCTCGGGCTGAAGGCCGCACTCGGCCTGCCCCCGGTCGGCCCCGGCGAGTCGAAACACCGGATTACCGCGGTCGTGAACACCGGGGACGACGTGTGGCTGCACGGCTTGCGCATCTGCCCCGATCTGGATACCTGCATGTACACGCTGGGCGGCGGGATCGACACCGAGCGCGGGTGGGGGCAGGCGAACGAAACCTGGACCGTCTCCGAACAGCTCGCGGCCTACGGCGCCGAACCCACCTGGTTCGGTCTCGGCGACCGGGACATCGCCACCCACCTGGTGCGTAGCCGGATGCTGCGCGCCGACTACCCGCTCTCCGCCGTGACCGAAGCGCTGTGTCACCGCTGGCAACCGGGCGTGCCGCTGCTGCCGATGACCGACGACCGGGTGGAAAGCCATGTCGTGGTGGACGATCCGGACGGTGAGGGGCGCCGTGCGCTGCACTTCCAGGAGTGGTGGGTGCGGTACAAGGCGGAGTTGCCCGCGCATTCCATCGTGCCCGTCGGGGCGGACGACGCCGAGCCGGGGCAGGGTGTGGTCGAAGCGATCACCGAAGCGGACGCCGTCCTGCTCGCGCCATCCAACCCGGTGGTGAGCATCGGGACCGTGCTCGCCGTTCCGGGCATCCGCGGCGCGCTGCGCAAGACCGAGGGCGGGGTGGTCGGCATCTCCCCGATCATCGGCGGCAAACCGTTGCGCGGCATGGCGGACGCCTGTTTGACCGCGATCGGCGTGCGCACCAGCGCCGATGCGGTCGGCGCGCACTACGGTTCCCGGCAGTGCTCCCAGGACGGCATTCTGGACGGCTGGCTGGTGCACACCGGCGATCCGGCCGACGTCCCCGATGTCGCCGTGCGGTCGCTGCCGCTGCTGATGTCCGATGTGGCGGCGACAGCCGAGATGGCACGGGCCGCGCTCGATCTTGCCGGGGTGGAACTTGACTGATCACGCTAGCCACGGCGCGCTTGAGATCTTCCCGATCCGCGGGTTACCCGAGTTCCGTCCCGGCGACGATCTGGCCGGTGCGATCGCCTCGGCGGCACCGTGGCTGCGCTCCGGGGACGTGCTGGTCGTCACCAGCAAGATAGTGTCCAAAATAGAGGGTCGGCTTATCAGGGTCCCGGACGATCCTGACAAGCGGGACGCGGCCAGGCGCTGGCTGATCGCCGAGGAGTCGGTGCGCACCGTCGCGCGGATCAACCGAACCGAGATCACCCAGAATCAGCTCGGCATCGTGCAGGCGGCATCCGGGGTGGACGCGTCGAATGTCGCCTCTGACGAGGTGGCGCTGCTGCCAGCTGATCCGGACGCCTCCGCGGTCGCGTTACGGGCAGGGCTGCGCGAACGGCTCGGCGTCGAGGTCGCCGTGTTGATCACCGACACGATGGGCAGGGCCTGGCGGATCGGGCAGACCGACGCCACCATTGGGTCCTCAGGCCTGCGCGTGCTGCACAGCTACGAGGGCGATGTGGACCAGCACGGAAACGAGCTGCAGGTCACCGAGATCGCGGTCGCCGACGAGCTGGCAGCCGCCGCCGATCTGGTGAAAGGCAAGTTGAGCGGGTCGCCGGTCGCGGTGGTGCGTGGCATGTTCATCGTGGACGACGGCTCGAGCGCGCGGGATCTGGTCCGGCCGCTTGACGAGGACCTGTTCTCGCTCGGCACGGCGGAAGCCGTTGCGAAGGGCCGTTCCGAGGCGGTGCTGCTGCGCCGCTCGATCCGGCATTTCGCGGACACCGACGTCGATCCGGACGCGATGCGTCGCGCCGTCGGGGCCGCGCTCACCGCCCCCGCACCGCACCACACCCGCCCCGTCCGGTTCGTCTGGCTGCGCGATCGCGCGCTGCGCAAGCGGTTGCTCGAGGAGATGGAGCAGGCCTGGCGGGACGACCTGCGCGGCGACGGCTTCGATGCCGAACGTGTCGAGCGACGGGTGCAGCGGGGCGCCCTGCTACACGAAGCGACCGAGCTGATCGTGCCGTTTCTGGTGCGGGACGGGGCCCACGACTACCCGGACACCCGGCGCCGCGCGGCCGAGCGGACGATGTTCACCATCGCGGGCGGCGCGGCCGTGCAGGGCCTGCTCGTCGCGCTCGCCGCCGAGCAGCTGGGGTCCTGCTGGGTGTCCTCGAGCCTCTTCTGTCCCGATGTGGTCTGCTCGGTGCTTGACGTTCCGGAGTCCTGGGAACCGCTCGGTGCGGTCGCGGTCGGCCACCCCGCCGAAGGTTCGCTCACCCCGCGCTCACCCCGCGAGCTCGACGACGGATGGGTCGAACTGTGACACTGCACGCCGACATATGGTCCACTTTGGACGGATGGCGGCCGGAGCGCCCCGAGCAGGAATCGCTTCGCCACGCGTTCCTTGGTTTCGTCGCGGCCAGGGAGGACTCCTGCGCGCGCTCCTGCGCCGCCGGGCACATCACCGCCTCCGCACTGGTGCTGGATTCGACGGGTAGCCAGGCGCTGCTGACGCTGCATCCGCGCGTTGGCCGGTGGATTCAGCTCGGTGGCCACTGCGAGCCCGAGGACATGACGCTCGCCGGCGCGGCGCTGAGGGAAGCGCGCGAGGAGTCCGGAATGGACGATCTGACGATCGACGAGAAACCGCTGCACCTTGACGTGCATCCGATCATCTGCTCGCTCGGGGTTCCCACCAGGCATTTCGACGTGCGCTTCCTGATCCGGGCCCCGGCGGGCGCGCTACCGGTTCGCAGCGACGAATCCACCGATCTGCGGTGGTGGCCGGTCGACGGCCTACCCTCGGACGTGGACACCGTGGCGCGGCAGGTCGAGCTGGCGCTCGAGCGGGTGCGGTCGCTGGCGACGAGGGGATGAGCGGCATGCGTCTGGAGATCGACCCGGAATCCGCCACGCCGCCGTACGAGCAGCTGCGCGGCCAGCTCGCCAGGCAGATCAACGACGCGGAACTCGCCGCTGGCACCCGGCTGCCGCCGGTGCGGACGCTTGCCGCGGAAATCGGGCTCGCCGCGAACACCGTGGCCCGGACCTACCGCGAACTGGAAGAGGCAGGTCTGGTGGAGACTCGCGGGCGCGCCGGCACCTTCGTCAGCGCGGCGGGGTCGAAGAGCCGGCAGAAGGCGCAACGCGCCGCGGGGCAGTACGCCGACACCGTCGGCAGGCTCGGCCTCGACACCGAGGAGGCGCTGCGGATCGTCGAGGCGGCACTGCGGAGCTGACTCAACGGAGCTGACTTAACTCGGGACCGCCGAGCTCACGCTCGGGCCGCTCACGGGTGCGCGAGCAGCATGTAGGCCATCCCGCCTGCCATCACCAGCTCGCACAGCGACACCATCCGGGGTGCCAGCATCGGCACCGCCGGCGCGGGCACCGCCAGTGCCGGCGCGGCCGGCCGCGCACCAGCCACGGCCAGCATCGACCACAGCGCGTAGCCCGCGAAATAGCCGGCCAGCAACCAGCTCAGCACCGGCAGCGCCGGCGCGCCACCGTGCCCGCCCGCGGTGTGCCCGGCGTCCGTGCCCGACATCGGTAGCGCGGCGGCCACCAGCATGTAAACCATCGCGACGCCGGCCGCCGTGTGCCGCGCCCACGCCAGCCGCCGGCGCCACTCTCGCTCCCGCACCGTCGCCACCAGCGACCACCCCACGGCGAGGCAGAACACCGCTTCCCAGCCGGCACGCGGGATCGGGCCACCGACCGGGGAGAACATCGCGGCCATTCCCACGCTCATCAGCACGTGCAGCGCGTCGCATGCCCGGTCCTGCGCACAATGGTCCCGCGGGGCGGCACCGCTGCCGGCGACAAGCCGAGCCACGCAGTGGCCTGCCACCGCGAGCAGCAGCACGGTGCCCAACCATTCGATCAGCACTGGCTACCGGCGTTCGGCATCGACCAGCCGATCCAGCGCCCCGCCCTTGACGTCCGAGACGAGATCATTCAGCTGGGCGAGGCTCAACTGAATGCGCTGCCCGAAGTCGTCGATGATCACCACCGTCCGATCGGGCGGCGCACAGTGGTCGACGAACAGCTCGGGACAACCGCGATCGGCGTTGCCGCAGAATCGAGTGATCGACTCGAACCGGCTCGGACTAGCCATCTCGGACCTGCCTTCCGCGCTCGCTTGGCGAACCGGAACAACGGTCTCAGTGCCGTGGCATCGAATTCCAGCGCGCAACCAGGCGATAACCCGTGCGCCGCCGACTACGGTGGGCTGCGGCCGTCACATCGAGCGGTAATCGCGAACGGGATACCGAGGGCCGAACCGCGGCCGGCTGAACCCACTGGCTTCGACATAGCGCACCGCCCGCTGTCGCTGCGGCGCGTAGGGTGCCAGCACCTCGAGCATCCCGTCGTCGTCGAGCGACCTGCCGAGCAGCGCATGCCCCACGACGCTCGGGATGTGGAAATCGCCGACGCTCACCGCATCCGCGTCGCCCCACGCACGCTGGGCCACTTCGGCAGCGGTCCACACACCGATGCCGGGCACCTTGCGCAGCAGGTCCCTGCCGGCCGCACCCCCGAGCGCGCTGGCAAGCTCAAGGCGATGCGCCACCCGCGCCGAGGCGATCAGCGTGCGCCTGCGTGCCCCGTCCACGCCCGCGCGGTGCCACTGCCAGTCGGTGACCCCGAGCAGCGCGTGCGGTGTCGGCGGCACCCTGAGCCCGTTCGGCACCGGCCCCGGCGCGGGCACGCCGTATCGCCGGCAGAGCTCACGCCACGATCGGCGCGCCTCGTACCCGGTCACCTTCTGCTCGAGAACGGCCGGCACCAGCACGTCCCACACCCGCCCGGTGGCGCCGAGCCGCAGTCCCGGCATCCGCCGCCGGGCGTTCGCGACCGCGGGATGGTGTGCCTGAAACGCCGAATCGTCGTCGGCGGCGCCGAGCAGTGCCGGCAAGCCGTCCACAAAGGACTCCGCGCCGTCGCCCCACGCGGAGGCGCTCACCGCGCCGGCCACGCGCCGTAGCGCGAGCGTGCCGGCGCCGCCCTTGGTGTTCCCGGCAAGCCACACCATGCCCGTGTCGTCGATCTGGAAAGCCGGATCGCCGCGCCCTCGCCGCAACGGCGCCAGCACAGCCGCCAGGTCGAGTGGGAACGGCGGCCGCCACTCGCGGCGCAGCTCACGCATCGGTGGAGAACCGTACGCCGCCGGCGGGCAATCGCACGTCCGGCCAGACCCGCACGCCTTCCAGCAACTCGCACCCGGCCCCGACGACCGCTCGGTCGCCGATCACCGCGTCCCGCACGATCGCGCCGTCCCCGATCTCCGCGCCCGCACCGATCACCGAGCGTTCCACCACCACATCCTCGCCGAGCACCGCCCCTGCGAACAGCACCGCGCCTTCCAGCCGGCTGCGGGTACCGACCGAACAGCCCGCACCGACCGCGGTCCCACCGCTGAGCGCCACGCCATCGGCGATCGTGGTGTTCTCCCCCACAAGCGAATCGCCCTGCTCGCCTGGCAGCGCGTCGGTGGGCGCGACGCCGCGGACCAGATCGGCCGACCCCCGCACGAAGGCTGCCGGGGTGCCGAGATCCAGCCAGTAGGAGGAGTCCACGTGCGCGTGCACGTGCGCGCCGTCCCGCAGCAACCCTGGGAAGGTCTCCCGCTCGACGGACACCGGCCGTCCGGCGGGGATCGAGTCGATCACCGAACGGCGGAAGACGTAGCAGCCCGCGTTGATCTGATCGGTTGGCGGGTCGTCGCTCTTCTCGAGAAACGCGGTCACCCGGCCGTCGGCGTCGGTCGG
This sequence comes from Pseudonocardiaceae bacterium, assembly GCA_009379845.1. Lineage (GTDB taxonomy): Bacteria > Actinomycetota > Actinomycetes > Mycobacteriales > Pseudonocardiaceae > Tamaricihabitans. The sequence goes on from WHSZ01000035.1 coordinate 43,907, forward strand.
TACGCACCCGAAGGCGCGCGGATCGGCGACCTTTACCAGATGCAGCGTCACGTCCGCCCCCGAGTAGCTGTGCGTCTCGGTGAGCGCACCGAGGTCCACGCCGGAGAGGATGTCGCCGTTGAACACGATCGCGTGGTCGCCGCGCAGCCGGTCCGTGACGTTGCGGATGGCGCCGCCGGTGTCCAGCGGTTCGTCCTCTACCACGTATTCGATCTCCAGGCCGAATCGCGCGCCATCCCCGAAATGGTCAGAGAACACCTCGGACCGGTACGACGTGCCGAGCACCACGTGCTCGATGCCGGCCGCGCGGATGCGGGAGAACAGGTGGGACAGGAACGGCACACCGGCGGCCGGCAACATCGGTTTGGGCGCGGACAGCGTCAGCGGTCGCAGTCTGGTGCCCTTGCCACCGACCAGTACCACCGCGTCGACCCCCTTGACGGGAGTGTGCCGGTCGGCGAACTGCGCTGCCGGCGGTTGCGACATGCCGATTCTTCCTTTCCGCTGACGTCGAGGCCCTGGAGGGAATACTCTGACAGATATCCACCATGGTGTGGCAGCGGACCCGGCGGGGTTCGTGCGATGATCAATAGACGATCACCGCAGGCGGTCTGTTGGATGCGGACGAGGTCGACGAGCAACGGTCGGTTGCCCCAGCCGGCATCGGGCGAGACAGGGGAGGCCGGGGATGGACCCCCGTGAAAGGGCAGATGCCACGCTCGCTCGGGCCCGTGCGCGCGGCGGTTACGTCGTCACTCCGGAAGACGCGGTCTCTCCCATGGACGCGGCGAACACCATGCAGATCCCGCGTGCGGTTGTCAGGCAGGCGGACGCCCGCGAAGATCCGGATCCCACGGTGATCCTCCGGGACGGCGAGGGCAGCACCCAGCCGCATCCGTGGCGGGACGCGACCGTCACCGAGCGGCAGGAACATCCGCTTGCCGCCAAGACGCACACCGCGGAGTTGCCGTCCCCCACCGCATCGGCCACCCCGGAGCCACGGCAAGGGCCAACCGTCGAGGAGCAGGACGGGCTGGTTCCCACGGTCACGCGCGCCGAAGGCACCCGGCCGAACGTAGCCCAACGGCTGGACGGCCGCTCCAACGTCACCCGCCGGCTGGACGGCTAACCCGTCCCCGCGCACTCACGACTGGCCGCGAGCCGCGAGCTTCAGACGAAGCGCCAGCCCGGCCTTGATGGCTGCCAGCATCGGCTTCCACCGCCACCCGCGGTGCCGGTCAGCCAGGTAGCGATACGCGCTGTGGTGGTGCTCGGCCAGCATCCGGGCCGGCGCCTTCGCGGTGGATACCCCGCCGATGTGCATCACACTGGCGGACGGCACGTACACGTTGAGCCAGCCGGCCTTGCCGAGCCGGTCACCGAGATCCACGTCCTCGAAGTACATGAAGTAGCGCGGATCGAAGCCGTCAACCGAATCGAACGCGGCACGCCGCAGCAGCAGGCACGAGCCGGACAGCCAGCCGGCGGGCCGCTCGACGACCGCGTTGTCGGACTGCCGGTACGCCGTGGTCCACGGGTTGCCCGACCACACCTTGCCGAACACCGCGTGCCCGATCCCCCTGCCGAGCGAGGGCAGCAGCCGCGCGGACGGGTACGTCGCACCGTTCGGCTCGGTGATCAGCGGGCCGAACGCGCCGCCCCGTGGCCACCGCTCGGTCGCGGCGAGCAACTCGTCGAGTGAGCCGGGCGCCCACTCCAGATCGGCGTTGGCCACCACGACCCAGCCGACGTCCGAGCCCAGTTCGGCCACGCCGCGATTGGCACCGGCGCCGTAGCCGAGGTTCTCCGCGTTGCGCAACAGCGTCACGCCCTCGCGCCGCGCGGCCACCTCCGGCGCGCCGTCCGCCGGGTCGTTGTCGGAAAGCACCACGCGTAGCGGGCGCGTGGTTGCCTTCGCCAGCGAGTCGAGGCACGCCTCGAGCGTCTCGCCGTTGCGGTACGTCACAATCACCACGGCCAGCTCGTCGCCGTACTGCGTTGGCTCACCCACGATCGGCCATTGTGCCCGGCTACCGATCGCTACCTGCCACCGACGTCCGCGAGGTCACCACGCTCACGCCGCACCAGCCCGCGTGCGACGAGCTCGATCACCACCGCGATCGCCATGGCTTCAACCATCAGCAGCGCGAGCAACACCACCATCTGCACCACCCCGGCCTGCCAGGCCGGCGCCCCGCCGAGCAGCATGCCGACGAACGCGCCTGGCAGCGTCACCAGCCCCACCGTTCTGGTCTGGTCGAGCGCGGGCAGCAACGCGTCGGCCGCCGGGCGGCGCACCAGCTCGCGCACCGCGTCCGGCTCGGTGAGCCCGAGCGCGAGCGCGGCCTCGAATTCGCCGTACCGGTCGGCGAGCGCGGCCAGCGTGCGGCGCACCGCCAGCGTGGTCGCCGTCATCGCGCCGCCGATCAAGATGCCGCCGACCGGGACGAGCGATGCGCCGGCCAGCGGCACCGCCCCGCTACCGAGCATCAGCGCGAGCGAGGGAACGGTGCCCGCGCAGATCGCGAAGGCCAGCCACGCCCCGCGCCGCCCGACAGCCGCCCGCGCGGCGCTCGTCGCCGTCGCGACAACGGCCATGATCAGTAGGAAACCGAAGGACAGCGGCACCGAGGTCAGCACCACGGCGATCACCGCGGACACCGCGGCGAGCTGCCCGACCGCCCGCAACCCGGCGGTGTACACCCTGCGCGCCTCGAGCATTCCGGTCAGCCGGACCACCACCGCGGCCAGCACGGTGAACACCACGCACATCAGGGCAAGCGGCAACCAGCCGTGCTGTGACACATCGACCATGCCGCAGTACTACATGGTGGCGGGCTGGCTTCCCATCCGGGGAGCCCTACCCGGCACCCGTGGATCACCGACCTCGGCGGTGGATGACGGTGGCGCGTTCGTAAACCGCGCGATGTCCCTCCGCGCTCGCCGACCAGGAGAATTCCTTGGCACGTCGTAGCGCCGCGGTCGCCAGCTCGGCCCGGTGGGTCGCGTCGTCGAGCAGCTCGGACAGCGCTTCGGCCACGTCCCCCGCGCCGACCCCGCAGTACGCCACGGCGTCCCCGCCCACCTCGGGCAGGGCGAGCCGGCTGGTGGTCAGCACGCACGCCCCGCATGCCATGGCCTCGAGCACCGGCAACCCGAAACCTTCCCCGAGGCTCGGGTAGGCCACCAGCTCCGCACCGCCGAGGAATCCGGCGAGATGCTCGAACGGCAGGTAGCCGGCCCGGATAACGCGCAGCCGGTGGGACACCGCGTCCAGCGCCCGCTCCACCTGGCTGTCCCAGCCCGGCTGCCCGGCGAGCACCAGCGCGGGCGGATTGGCCCGGCCGGCGCACGCGTGCGCGAAGCCGCGGATCAGCGCGGGCACGTTCTTCCTCGGCTCGAGCGCCCCGAGGAACGCGACGTATGGCGAGCTGCCGATGCCGACGAACTCGCCGGCGGCGCGCACCTCCTCGGGGGTGGGCGGATGGAACCGGCCAGCGTCCACACCGTGCCGCACCACCTCGAGCACATGCGGGCGGGCGCCGGCCACCCTGGTCATCTCCTCGGCGGTGGCAACGCTTGGCACTACGCAAACCTGCGCCCTGGCCAGCGCGGTGCGGGTCCACCCTCGGAAGAACCGGGCCTTGACCGAGGAATGCAGCACCGCGTCGGTGAAGAACGTCGCGTCGTGCAGCGTCACAACGGACGCCGCCGGGTTGGCAACCGGCATGGTGTAGTGCGGCGAGTGCACCACGTCCGCGCCGATCTGCCGTACCAGCCTGGGCAGCGTGATCTGCTCCCAGGTCAGCCGTGCCGTCCTGGTCGCGACCGTTTCCGGCGTGGGCAGGATCTCGGCGTGCGGAGCGAGCCTGGCGTACAACTGCCCGTCCCGCGGCTGGCAGACCACGTTCAGCCGTGCCCCGTCCTCATCCAGCGCGGCCACCAGCGAATCCACATACCGGCCGACGCCGCCCCGATCCGCGGGGACGGCGGTGGCGTCGATCAGCACCTTGGGGTCGGCTAACGGCACCCAAGCAGGGTACGACCGCGCGCGGTGACGTTCACCCGAAACGATCGAACTCACCCCCGTGGTATTCCGCTGTTCACACTGGCCTGGTACAGCTCGCTGTGCAGCTGCCATACCGATTCGGCCGCTGCGCGCCAGGTGAAATCGGCCGCCCTGTGCCGGCCGGCGCGTACCCGTTCCGCGGTGCGTTCCGGGGCTTCCAGCACACTGCGCAAGCCGGCGGCAAGCGTAGCGGGGTCGCCGGCCGGCACCTCGACACCATGGCCGCCGGCCACTTCCACCAGTGCGGGAGCATCCGAGTGCACAACGGGCACGCCGAGTGCCATCGCCTCGAGTACCGGAAGGCCGAACCCCTCGGCCAGGCTTGGCGCTGCCAGCATGCTCGCGCCGCGCAGCACCACGGCCAGCTCACGGTCGGGCAGCGCACCGAGCACGTGTAGCCGCTCGGCAGGCAGCCCGTGTTTCCCGGCGAGCGCGGCGAGCTCCACCTCACCCCAACCCCGCGGCCCGACAACCACCAGCGGCAACTCGGGGGCTTCCGGCATGGCGAGCGCGGCGAGCAGCACGTCAAGGCCCTTGCGGGGTTCAACGGTGCCGACCGCGAGCACATAACGATCCGGCAGCTCGAGCCGCCGCGCGATGCGCCGCTGCTCACCGGCATCCAGCGCACCGGTCAGCACGGAGGGCACGCCGTGTCCGATCACCCGCACCGGCGCCGGCCCCGGCGCGTGTTCGGACAGCTCAACCGCGACGGTCTCGGTCGGGACCACGACCGCGCCTGCCCGCGCGGTCGCCCGCGCGATCATCTGCCGGTGCCACGCGGCGCCGTGCGCGGTCAGCGTTTCCGGGTGGGTCCACGGCACGGTGTCGTGCACGGTGACAACCACACCGCGCCCGGCCCGCGGCGGTGGGGCCAGCGGGGTCGGCGCGTGCACGCTGTCGCCGCCCGGCCAGTAGCGCACCCCCCGCTGCCATCCGGCTGCCAGCAGCCTGCGTGGCACCGGCAGCACGCGCGGCCCGGCAACCCCGGGCACCTTGGCGCGTTCGACATCCGCGTGTCGCGCCACCACGCTGCGCACCGACCACCCCTCCGGTGCATCGCTGACCAGCGCGGCAAGTAGCTCACGGGTGTAGCGCCCGGTGCCGCCGGGGACGTCGGCGAGAAGTTGCTCGGCGACCACCACCAGCTCCGGCACAACGGACAGCGTGCCATGAGCCCGATCGCCCAATGCGGGTAGGTTCTGCCCGGTGGACGTGGTTCGCAGCACCGTCGTGGTTGTCACCTGGCGCGGCCACGCGCATATCGCCGCCTGCCTGGACGCGTTGGCCGCGCAGACACGTCCACATCGGACCCTCGTGGTGGACAACGCGTCACAGGACGGAACCGCGTTGCTACTGGCCGAACATCCCGCGCGCCCCGAGGTGCTTCGGCTGGCCCGCAACACCGGGTACGCGGGTGCGCTGGCCGCCGCACTGCCCCGAGTGGACACGCGGTTCGTGGCGTGGCTCAACGACGACACCGAGCCGGAGCCGGATTGGCTGGCACGGCTGGAAGATGCGCTGCTCACCGATCAGGCCGCTGCCGCGGCCGGTTCCCGGTTGACGCACCAGGACGGCACCGCGCAATCGGTCGGTGTGCGTCTCACCGGCGACGGGCACGGTGCCGATCTCACTGGTAAGCCCCGCGAGCCGTTCGGCTTCTGCGGGGGTGCGGCGCTGCTGCGCAACGACGTGCTCGCCGAGATCGGTGGTGTCGCGGGCGATTTCTTCTGCTACTACGAGGACACCGAGCTGTCCTGGCGGTTGCGGCTGGCCGGTTGGCGGGTGCTCGCGGTCCACGCCACCGTGCGGCACCTGCACGGGGCGAGCGCCGAGCTCGGTTCGGCGTCGTTTCACCGCTGGAACGAGCGCAACCGGCTGCTGATGTTGCTGCGCTGCGCCCCGGCGCGGGTAGCCCTCGGCCAGCTTGCCCGCTTCGCAGCGATCACGGCGCTGCTCCCGGTGCGCCGCGCCCCTGCCGCGCCGAACTTCACGGTCCGGCTACGGCTGCGGGTGCTCGCCGAGGTGGCGCTCCGCTTGCCAGGCACGCTGCGCGCCCGAGCTCGCGTCAGCCGGCACGCCGTGCTGCGCCGCACCGACGTCTGGCGCACCTGGGCAGGGTCGTGAGTCAGCGAGCCCTGCTTGTCAGGGGCAAGCCATTGAGCAGCGAGCCCTGCTTGTCATCGGGTCATACTTGGCGCCATTGAGCAGCGAGCCCTGCTTGTCAGGGGCAAGCCGGGGTCGTGAGTCTTTTCAAGGGTTATAGCACCTAAAAAGACTCACGAGCTTCCGGCTACAGTGGTGCAACCGCGCGCGCAGGAAGGGGAGCCTCTTGACGCAGGTCGACGCGTTACCGCTGGTCTCGGTGATCGTGGTGAACTACCGCCGGCCCGCCGACACCATCGCGTGCTTGCGGGCGCTGCGGGCGGAGCTGGATTATCCGCCGGAGCTACTCGAGATCCTCTGTGTGGACAACGCGTCCAACGACGACAGCGTGGAATGGATCAAGGCGGCGTTGCCGGATGGCGACATCCGGCTGATCACCTCGGCGGAGAACCGCGGTTTCGCCGGCGGCTGCAACCTCGCGGCCGAGCAGGCGAGGGGCAGCGTGCTGGCGTTGCTGAACAACGACGCGCGGCCACATCGGAGCTGGGTGCGCGCGGCCGTCGACGTGCTGCACGCCGAGCCGTCGGTGGCTTCGGTAGCTAGCAAGGTGGTGAACTGGCATGGGGACAGCGTCGATTTCGTGGACGGTGGCCTGACCTGGTTCGGCATGGGCTACAAGCGGCACGCCGAGATCCCGCTGGACGAGCTCCCGGATACCGAACATGACCGGCGGAAGGACGTGCTGTTCGGCAGCGGCTCGGCGCTGTTCGTCCGCGCGGGCGCGTTCACCGAGCTGGGCGGGTTCGACGAGCGGTTCTTCATGTTCTACGAGGACGTGGACCTCGGCTGGCGGCTCAACCTGCGCGGCTGGCGGGTGCGTTATGTGCCCGACTCGATCGCCTACCACCGGCACCACGCCACGGTGTCCGAAGTGGACTCCGCGGACGCCGGCAGGGAAACCTACCTACTGGAACGCAACGGGCTCGCCACGCTGTACAAGAACCTGTCAAAGGAAACCTTGGACAAGGTGCTGCCGGCCGCGCTGTCCCTGACGGTGCGCCGGGCGACCGCGCGGGGAGAACTCGATCCGCACCAGCTGGATCTGGAACATACCGGCGGGCCGGCGCAGACCCAACCGGTCGCGGTGCCACGCTCCGCGCTCGCCGGGGTACTCGCCGTCGACCAGTTCGTGCAGCAGTTGCCCGCGCTGGGCGCCGACCGGGAGGTCGTGCAGGCGAACCGCTCGCGTACCGACACGGACCTGCTTCCGTTGATGCGCAACGCCTTGGAGCCCGCCTACCCACTACCGCGCTACCTCGAGGCACATGACATTCTGGTGGAGGCGTTCGGGATCGCGGACGTGTTCGGCAAGCGGCGGCGGATCCTGGTGATCACCGGTGACGCGCTGACCCAGCGGATGGCCGGTCCGGCGATCCGCGCGTGGAACATCGCCGATGTGCTCTCCGCCGAGCACGAGGTTCGGCTGGTCACGGTGAACCCGTCCTGCGCGCCGCCGCCCGCGAGTTTCCCGGTGAGCGCGGCTAAACGCGCCGAGCTGGACGAGCCCATCGAGTGGGCCGACATCGTGCTGCTGCAAGGCCACGTACTGGAAATGGCCCCGGCACTGAAGAAGGAGCACTCGAACAAGATCGTGGTGTGCGACCTGTACGACCCGATGCATCTCGAGTTGCTCGAGCAGGGTCGTGGCGAGGCCGACGATCGGCGCCTCGCGGATCTGATCGGGGTCACCAAGGTGATCGACGCGCAACTGGAGCGCGGTGACTTCTTCCTGTGTGCTTCGGCTCGGCAGCGGCATTTCTGGCTCGGCCACCTTGCCGCACTCGGCCGCATCACGCCGCGACTCTACGACGCGGATCCCTCCATGCGGTCGCTGCTCGCGGTGGCGCCGTTCGGGCTGCCGGCCGAACCGCCGAGCCGCACCGGGCCGGGTATTCGCGGCAGCATTCCCGGCATCGCGGACGGCGACCACATCGTGCTGTGGGCGGGCGGGGTGTACAGCTGGTTCGACCCGCTCACCCTGGTGCGGGCGATCAGCACGTTGCGCGAGCGCCGCCCGGATGTCCGGCTGGTGTTCCTCGGAATGCGGCATCCGAACCCGGAAGTGGCCACAATGGACACCGGCGAGCGCACCCGCGAGCTCGCCGATTCACTCGGCCTCACGGACAAGCACGTGTTCTTCAACGAGAACTGGGTGCCCTATGCGGAACGGCAGAACTGGCTGATGGACGCCGATTGCGGGGTTACCACCCACTTCGAACACGTGGAGACCACATTCGCGTTCCGTACCAGGGTTCTTGACTACCTGTGGTCCGGGCTGCCGATCGTGACGACGGACGGCGATGCCTTCGCCGATGTGGTGCGGGCCGAGCAACTCGGCGTGGTTGTGCCGGCTGAGGATCCGGATGCGCTGGCGGACGCGCTTGAGAAGGCGCTCTACGACACGGAGTTCGCGCGGTCCTGCCGGGAACGGATGTCCGTTGTCGCGCAGCGGTTCACCTGGCAGAATGCGCTGGCCCCGCTGCTGGAGTTCTGCCGGGACGCCCGGCCAGCTGCCGACCGGCTCGCCGGGGCTGAGCCGCTCACCGTGAGCAAGCCGTTGCGGGGCACCGAATTGCTTCGGCGGGATCTGGCTTTGATGCGGGAGTACCTCTCGGACGGCGGTCCGGGCGAGTTGGCGAGGCGGGCCGGTGGCCGGGTCCGCAGGCTGGCTGGTCAGATGGTCAAGCGGCGCGAGCGTGGGAATGGCTGACAAGCGCATCAAGGTATTGCTGGACGGCACGCCACTGCTCGGCAGCCGTACCGGGGTCGGCCGCTACACCGCATCGCTTTCCGAAGAGCTCGCTTCGCTGTCCGATGTGGACATGCGCTCGGTGGCTTTTACCCTGCGGGGCTGGCGGGCGCTGCGCAAGGTGTTGCCGCACGGCGCGCGGGCCCGCGGCATGCCGGTATCCGCCCGATTGCTTCGCAAATGCTGGCTGCGCTCGCCGTTCCCGCCGGTCGAACTGTTCGCAGGTCCTACCGATGTGGTGCACGGCACCAACTTCGTGCTGCCTGGGCGGCTGCGCGCGGCCGGGGTGCTGACCATCCACGACCTGGCGTTCCTCGACGCCCCCGAAGAGCTGCCGCCGAGCGACCGCGAACTGCCCGAGCTCGTTCGCCGGTGCGCGCGCAGGGCGGACACGATTTGCACGCCAACGTACGGTGTCGCGGACGCGGTCGCCGAGCGCTTGGCCGTGCCACGCGACAAGGTCGTGGTTACCCCGCTTGGGGTGGACCCGGCGTGGTTCACCGCTCGCGGGACCGCTCCGCCGCTGCGTCGCCGGTTGCGGCTACCCGAGGAGTACCTGCTGTTCGTCGGTGCCGCCGGGCCGAGGAAGGGCCTCGACTGGCTGCGCAGGGCGCACGAGGCGGATCCGAAGCTGCCACCGCTGGTGTTCGCGGGGCCGGGTTCGTTCGCGACCACCGAGCGGAGTATCAGTACCGGCTATCTGTCCGATGTGGACCTCCGAAGCGTGGTCGCCGGCGCGTCGGCGCTGGTGCTGCCGTCCAGGGACGAGGGCTTCGGCCTGCCCGTGCTTGAGGCAATGGCGTGCGACGTGCCGGTGGTCTGCTCGGACATCCCCGCGCTGCGGGAGATCTCCGGCGGATGCGCCAACCTGGTGCCGTATGGCGAGGTGGGCGCGCTGGTCGACGCGCTGCACAACGTCCTAGAGGACACGTCTTCGGCGAGCGAGCTGGCCGCGCACCGCGCGCACGCGGCCAGCTTCACCTGGCGGCGGTGTGCCAGGGCGACGGTGGAGGCATACCGTCAAGCGATCGGCTGACCCAGCCGCTCTGCGATGATCGCGGCCACGGCTCGCATGCCTCGCGGGGTCGGGTGGTACGGCGCGGCCTCGAGCGGCCTGGTCCGCTTCCCGTTGATCCACTGCCGGTCTCTCGGGGCACACGCGTCGTGCCCAAGCGACGGCCGGTACGTGTCCACATAGGATGCACCGGCCTGCTCGGCCGCGGCGGCCAGCACATCGTTGACCGCGCGCTCGAAGGAATCCACCCATGGGTAGTCGCCTGCGGCGAACGGGACGTCCTCGCAGGTGCCCTCCGGTGGCACCAACCGCGGGTACCCGATCAGCAGAACGGTGGCACGCGGGACTCTGCGCTTGAGTTCCCCGAGCATCACCCGCACGTTGTGCTGGATCGCCGGCAGCAACTGGCCGATCGTGTCGACGCCGCCGGAGGTGAAATGGTCGGCACACGGCGAGCCGGACGGATCGTCGTCGGCCACCGCGACACAGGTATCCGTCACGGTGCGGAACACGTCGTAGTCGTTACCGCCGATGCTCACCGTCACCAGATCGGTTTCCGGACGCAACGCGGTGAACTGCGCGGGATTCGGCCCGAGCAGCACGTCCTGGCTGGCCCTCATATTGCGGGTACTCGCCCCGGAACAGCTGATGTCCGTGAATGAGCGCACCCCGAGCCGGTGCGCCAGACGCGATGGGTAGTTGCCGGTGGATCGCCCGCAGCCGGCCGGATCGGGGCGGGTCACCGGAACCAGCGGTCCGGCGGTGAACGAGTCGCCGAGCGCGGCGTATGTCGAGAACGCGGGGCCGGGCGTCGCGGCTGTTGATGTCGCGGCCGCTGGTGTCGCGGCCACGGGGGCGAGCCCGGCTGCGAGGGCGGGGGTCGTGATGAGCACGGTCAGCACGGTTCGGAAACGCATCGACCCTCCACCCCGGCCGCTGGCACTGACCGCGTCCATGCGAACACGAGAAGTCGATCTCGTCCATCCGCGAGCGGGGCGACATCGCGGGTGCGATCGGCTGACCGGTCGCGCCGGAGCGTGTTCGGGCACCCTCTCGCGTCAGCTTTACGTTATGGTTAGGCTTACCTAAATGATACGGACGCGAGGGAGGACGCCCGCACCATGAGCACCGAGACCGAGAGCGCGCCCCGGCAGCGCCCCCTGGCCTATCGCCTGCTGCGGGTTAGCGCGGTGCGCAGGCTCAGCCCGCACCTGACCCGGATCACCTTCGGATCCGACGAGCTGGACGGCTTCACCGACGTCACGCCGGACCAGTCCGTCAAGCTGTTCTTCCCGCTCGACCATCAGGTGAGCCCGAAGGTTCCGGAGCTGTCCGGGGACGACGTGATGTCCTGGTACCAGGCGTATCTCGCCATGCCGGACGACGTTCGCCCGCCGATGCGCACGTACACGGTTCGCTATCACCGCCCGGCCAGGCGTGAGATCGACGTGGACTTCGTACTGCACGGCGAGCACGGCCCGGCCAGCCGGTTCGCGTCGAACGCCACGCCGGGGCAGCACGTCGGCATGCTGGGTCCCGGCGGCAGCTACCAGCCGCCCTCGGACTGCGGCTGGCAACTGCTCGCCGGCGACGAGACCGCGCTGCCGGCGATCGGCGCGATCACCGAGGCGCTGCCGAAGGGGATGAAAGCCTTGGTGTACGTGGAGATCGGGGACGATCGTGACCGGCAACGGTTCGAAACCGCGGGCGACGTGGAGATCAACTGGGTGCGGCGCGAGGGTGTCGAGGCCGGGCGCAGCGACCGGTTGCTGCGCGCCGTTCAACGGGCCCAGTTTCCCGGCGGGGCGCCCTACCTGTGGCTGTCCGGCGAGGCGGGGATGGTGAAGGCGCTACGCCGGCACCTGGTGAACGAACGCGGCATCGACAAGAAGCTGATCTCGTTCACCGGATACTGGCGCTACGGAAAGAGCGAGGAGCAGACCACCAGGGAAGCCGTCACCGCCACAGCCAACGGCCAGCCACCCCCCGACGACGACCTCTGAGCGCCGCTATCCCAAGATGCCGGCATCTTGGGATAGCGGGTCACCCACATGCGCGCCCACTCGTCCCGCAATATGCATCCATATTGCGGGAAGGTGCTCAGCGCAGGTTCCCGTCCGCCTCGGTGTGGTGCGCGAGGTGCTCGGCGGAAGTGGTGGCCAGGCGGCCAGCCTGGAAGTCCTCAACGGCCTGGATGATCTCCGCGCGGGTGTTCATCACGAACGGGCCGTACCTGGCGATCGGCTCGTTGATCGGCTGCCCGCCGAACACCAGGATCTCCCAGCCGTGCGCGGACGCTTGCGGCTGCACGTCGGCAGCGCGCATGGTCAGCGCCTCGCCGGCCCCGAACACGGCCAGCTGGCCCTCCTCGATTCCCCGGCGCTCCGGCCCGACCGTGCCCTCGCCGGAGAGTACGTAAACCAGCGCGTTGAAACGCTCGGGCCACGGTATCGCGAGGCGGGCGCCGGGGCTGACCGTGGCGTGCAGGTAGCTGATCGGCGTGCGAGTGACCCCGGGACCGCTGTGCCCTTCCAGCTCACCGGCGATCAGCCGGAGCAGTGCTCCACCGTCTACACTGGACAGAAGGACGGCGTCCCGCGCGCCGATGTCCTGGTAACGCGGCGGAGTCCACTTCTGCGCGCGCGGCAGGTTCACCCACAGCTGCACCCCGTGGAACAGCCCGCCCTTGGCGACCATCTCCTGCGGTGGCAGCTCGCTGTGCAGCACGCCGGCACCCGCGGTCATCCACTGCGTCGCGCCATCCGTGATCAGCCCGCCACCACCGGTGGAGTCGGTGTGCTCGAATGCCCCATCGATCATGTAGGTCACGGTTTCGAAGCCGCGATGCGGGTGCCACGGCGCACCCTTGGCTTCGCCCGGCCCGTACTCGACCGCGCCCATGTGATCGAGCAGCAGGAACGGGTCGGCCAGCGACAGATCGGTTCCGGGGAACGGCCGGCGAACTTGGAAACCCTCGCCCTCCAGGGACATGCGTCCCTGCACGATACGGCGCACGTCGCGCCAGGACGTGAGCGATTCGGGTAGCTCGGGCAGCCGTGGCAGCAGCAACGTGTCGGCGGTGACCGCGGGCATGGCGGGCCTCCTCGTACCGGGCCACCGTGGTTCGGCGACCGTTCACCCAGTCAATGTAGTTGCACGCTCAATTATTCCCTCGCCCCTAAGGGCCGCGGGGGCAAGAATCTCAGGGGTGGCACCGGATGCCCGACGGGTGAGGGCGGCCTTAGCGTCTGAGCCGTGATCCTCATCGAGAGCGAATCCCTCGAGAAAACCTATGGCGCCAAGGTCACCGCGCTTGCCGGGCTCACCGTGCGCATCGAAGCGGGCATCGTCGGGCTGGTCGGTGCGAACGGCGCGGGCAAGAGCACGCTGATCAAACTCGCGCTCGGCCTGCTGGAACCGACCGGCGGCACGGTCCGTGTACTGGGTCTGGATCCACTCGCGGACGGCGGTCAGGTTCGGGCGAGGGTTGGCTACATGCCGGAGCACGACTGCCTTCCGCCGGACGTCTCGGCGGCGGAGTTCGTCACGCACCTCGCGAGGGTATCCGGCCTGCCGCCGGCCACCGCGCGGGAACGTGCCTCCGAGACGCTTCGCCACGTCGGCCTGTACGAGGAGCGCTACCGCCAGATCGGCGGCTACTCCACCGGCATGAAGCAGCGGGTGAAGCTGGCGCAGGCACTGGTGCACGACCCGGAGCTGCTGCTGCTCGACGA
>WHSZ01000081.1 GCA_009379845.1 Pseudonocardiaceae bacterium
CACCAACCGTCATCGACCCCGAACGAAAACCCAGACGCAACCCCATCAACACCCCCGCCGCATAACGCGACCAAAGACTCACCGGCCCGGCCAGTCACCCGCGTTCTCCCCATGCCGCAGCCGGGCGCCCACTCTGGTTGAGCATCGAAACCAGCCGAAGCCACGCCGAGCGGAACTGGCGATGCGCATCGGTCGGATCACGCAATCCGGCCAACCACAACACATCCTGCTCGAGCACCACAACACGTTCACCCAGCCAAGCCGACAGCAGGCGCCCAATTAGAGGGGGGATCGGTCGAGACGGTTGTCGGTGAGTTCCCCGCACGCCGCGCCCACCGTTGCAACGTCTCGCGCTCCTCATCGGACAACACCACCTCGGCCGCCGGCCGACCCCTACCCGCCATCCGACAACCCCACAATTCTTCAACGAACTTCAGACGCTAGGAGCGCGCGTTCGGGTGCGTCAGCCGCCGCGCTGCCAGCAGATGAACAGCCCGTCGTCGGTGGTGGTCATGGCTTCCACGAACACCTCGTTGTCGAAGCCAGGGAGTACCTGCAGTTTCGACATCAGTGCATTGGCGGAGGGATGCCCGCTCGGTACCGCACAGCCGCTGCCGTCCATGCCCTCGAGCAGGAAGAAGATGTCCTCGTCCCACGGGCCGTCCGGAATTGTCCTGATGCCGACCCGCTGCAGGTTGTCCCAGGAGATCGATTCCTGGGATCCGTCGGCAAGTTCCCGGCGAACACCCGTCTCGTCGACAATGATTTCGGTTCGCCGTCCACGTTCCGACACGCAACCTCCACTTTGGTCGCCGGTACTGATCACTGCTGGGACGTCGCAGCGGCGTTTAATCGTCTCAGAGCACCACGAACCGTCTCCGGGTCGGTCGTCGCCCAGAACGGCGGAAGCGAGGCGCGAAGGAAACCGGCGTACCGCGCCGTCTCCAGTCGCGGGTCCAGCACCGCGACCACGCCACGGTCCTCTGTGGACCGCAACAGCCTACCGGTACCCTGCGCGAGCAGTAGCGCGGCATGGGTGGCGGCGACGGTGAGAAAACCGTTGCCGCCGCGCGCTTCCACCGCACGCTGGCGCGCCGAGGCCAGTGGATCGTCCGGCCGGGGGAACGGTATCCGGTCGACCACGACGAGTTGCAGGGACGAACCGGGTACATCCACGCCCTGCCACAGCGACAACGTGCCGAACAGGCAGCTGCGATCCTTCTCGGCGAACTGGCGAACAAGCAGGCCGGTCGAATCATCGCCCTGGCACAGGATCGGGTGATCGATTCGGGCTCGCAGGGCCTCGGTCGCCTGCTTCGCCGCGCGCATCGATGAGAACAGCCCGAGGGTCCGACCGCCGGCCGCGTCCACAAGGGACTCAAGCTCGTCCAGGTAGGACTCCTGCAATCCGTCCCTGCCCGGAACGGGCAAATGCTTTGCCACGTACAGAATCGCGCTGCGCGCGTGTTCGAACGGCGATCCGACGTCCAGCCCTGTCCATCGTGGACCGTCCTCATCAGAGGGTGCCAGCTTGTCGGTGGCGACGCCTTCGGGTCTGCCCGCGGTACCGCGCTGGGTCGAGCTCGGCGGCAGGCCCCACTGCCTCGCCAGCGTGTCGAAGGTGCCGCCGAGCGCCAGGGTTGCCGAGGTGAGCACCGTGGTCCGCTGGCCGAACACCCGCTCTCGCAGCAGCCCGGCCACCGTCAGCGGCGCCACCCGGAGCGTGGCTGGCCGCTGGCTGGTCTCCGAGTCGGCGGATCGCCACACGACGTCGTGCTGCTGGGCCGCGTCGGCGTCGAAGGCGTCCAGCAGCCGGGCCGAGGTGTCGTGCACCTCCTCGAGCAGCGCCAGCGCCAGCTTGCGTTGCGTGGCGTTCTCCGCGTCCTGCCGCCGTTCCGGGCCCACCGCGGTGATGCAGGCGTGGGCCGCGTCCCGGCTACTCCGCAGCGCGCCGTCCAGCTGCTGGGGCAGGTTGTCCATCCGGCCGGCCGGGAGCTCGTCGAGCACCAGGGTCAGCCCGTCGGCGGATTCGGCGAGCCGGTCGGCGATCTCCTGATCGATCAGCCGGCCGCAGCGCCGGGCGGCCGCGGTGATCATCGTGGCCGTCAGCTCGTCGGTTGCCGCGGAGGTCACCCGATCCACCAGGTCGTGTGCCTCGTCGATGATCACCAGGTCGTGTTCGGGCAGCACCTGGTAGCCCTGCAACGCGTCGATGGCCAGCAGCGCGTGATTCGTCACGATGATGTCCGAGCGGCCAGCCTCGGCGCGCGCCAGCTCGGCGAAGCAATCCGTGCCGGAAGGGCAGCGGGCGGCGCCGAGGCATTCCTTCGCCGACACGGACACCTCCCGCCAGGCCCGCTCGGTGACACCCGGCACCAGCTCGTCGCGGTCGCCGGTGCCGGTCTGGCCGGCCCATTCGTGCAGCCGCTTCACCTGCCGGCCGAGCGCGGAGACCGCGAACTGATCGAGCAGCGCGCCGTCCTCCGGCTCGTCCGGTGCTCCGGTGTCCAACCGGTGCAGGCAGAGGTAGTTGCGCCGGCCCTTGAGGATCGCGAACGTCGGCGTGCGCCCGAGCGGCTCGGCGAGCGCCTCGGCCAGCCGTGGCAGATCCCGGTCGACCAGCTGGCGCTGCAACGCGATGGTCGCCGTGGAGACCACCACGGTCGCTTCCCGCTCAACGGCGTGGCGCAAGGCCGGGACCAGGTAGGCCAGCGACTTCCCGGTACCGGTTCCGGCCTGCACGGCGAGGTGCTCGCCGGTGTCGATGGCACGGCGCACCGCCTCGGCCATTTCCACCTGGCCGGTGCGTTCGGCGCCGCCGACCGCCGCCACCGCCGTGGCGAGCAACTCGCGCACGCCCGCGATCGTGGTGCCCGAGTCGCGGGCTTCCTCCGGCGCGGTGGAAGTGGGGGAAGTGTCGGTGTCGGGCACGACGAGACCGTACCCGCGTGGGATGACAGCCCGGTCGCAGGATTGGCCCCAACCCGCATTATGGATGCATAACGCGAAAATGACACCGTCATAAAAGCATTGTGGGTACGCGACGGGTGGGCACTCGACCGGGTGGCGTGCGCCCGTGCCGGTTCAGCCGGAGCCGCATGGTGACCGATGCTCACGGCTGAGCCGAACGAAGGGAGCGGTCGATGCGGGCGAAGCGGACGTTGGGTACGGGCGCGATGGTGCTGGCCGGGCTGCTGCTGGCCGGCCCCGTGGCGGAGGCGGGATCATCCTCGGCGCCGACCGACCCCAACGCGAACGCGTCGATCGGCAGCGTGGACGCCACCGTGGACGGCCAGCCGGTCACCGAACCGGCGATCGCGCCGTGCCGGGTGACCGGTAGGGCGGACAACGAGACGCGTGGCGTGGAGGTCGGCGAGCTCGCGCAGTACGGCAGCGCGCAGACCAGCTGTACGGCCAACTCGAACGACACCGTCAGCGCGCAGACCACCGGCCGCCGCTTCACCCTGGACCTGCTGACCGAGTACGGCGGGCCGCGTATCGGGATCCGCACCTACTCGTCCAGCTGCTCCACCACGGGCAGCGGCAGCAACGGGCAGATGAACGTCAGCGGCGTCACCGGCATCGACGTCCCTGACCAGATCAAGCCGAACCACACGGTGCTGGTGCCCGGCAGGCACCGGGGCGATCCGCCGATGGCCAAGGTGATCGTGAACGAGTCGGCGACGCCCGATCCGCCGAACGGGAACCTGACCGTGAACGTGATGCGGATCGAGTTGTTCCCGGAAGGCGGGCCGGCCAGCGGCCAGGTGACGGTCGGCAGCGTCAGCTGCCTCCCGTTCGGCTAGCCAACGCGCTGTGCCGCCATTTTCGCGGCACGCGCCACCCACATGCGGGCCCGTTCACGCAAGGGGCCAACGTCTCGTGACGACCGGATGTGGTCGATCGCACGCCGGATCTGGGAATCACATCGTGACCTCCGGGCGATGAACCAACCGGAAGGGTTGCCGGGTCGTGGAGGAGTGACGTGTTGTCGGGCGAGCACGCCGACCGCCGTGCCGTGGCCGTATGGTTGATCGCCGCATTCGTCTACTTCCTCGCCGTGTTCCATCGCGCGTCCTTCGGCGTAGCCGGGCTGGAGGCCCAGGAACGCTTCGGAGTGGGAGCGGCCGCTCTCGGCACCTTCGCCGTGCTGCAGGTCGGCGTCTACGCGGCGATGCAGATCCCCACCGGTGTGCTGGTCGATCGGTTCGGCCCGCGCAAGGTGCTCTTCGCCGCGGCGCTGTTCCTCGGTATCGGCCAATTCCTGTTCGCGGTGGCGCATTCCTACCCGCTCGGCTTGCTCGCCCGCGGCGTCCTCGGGCTCGGTGACGCGCTCACCTTCGTCAGCGTGCTGCGGCTGATCGCCGCGCACTTCTCCGCACGGCGCTACCCGGTGTTCATGTCGCTCACCGGCGCGCTCGGGTTCCTCGGCAACCTGGTGGCCACCGCGCCGCTGTCCGCGTTGCTCGCCGGTCCGGGGTGGCTTCCGGTTTTCCTGGCCGCGAGCCTCGGCACCACCGGCTACGCGCTGGTCGTGGCGTTGCGGGTACGGGATACGCCGAACGGGGAGACGCATCGCGGTGAATCGATCTCGGTGCGCTCGGTGCTGCGCCAGATCGCGCAGGCGTGGCGTGTTCCGGGCACCAGGCTAGGCTTCTGGGTGCACTTCACCACGATGTTCGGGCAGAACGTGCTGACACTGGCGTGGGGTGTGCCGTACCTGGTGCGCTCCCAGGGCATGTCCGTGCAGGCGGCGAGTGGCCTGCTGATGGTGTTCGTGTTCGGCGCGATGGTGGGCGGTCCCCTGGTCGGTACCATGATCGGCCGGTGGCCGGAGCTGCGGATGCCGCTGGTTTCCGGGTACCTGACCGGCGCGCTGGTGGTGTGGGGGCTGCTGCTGAGCTTCCCGGCCGTACTCCCGGTGTGGGTGCTGGTGTGTTGCTTCGCGTTCCTCTCCCTCGGCGGCCCGGCTTCCATGATCGGGTTCGCGCTGGCCCGCGACTACAACCCGATGCGCCGGGTGGGCGTGGCGACCGGAGTGGTCAACGCCGGTGGCTTCACCGCCACCACGATCACCGCGCTGACCATCGGCGTGCTACTGGAGCTGTCCGACGGACTCGGCCAGCAGAACAGCTTCCGGATCGCGCTGCTGTCGGTGGTTCTCCTGCTGCTGGTGGGCAGCTGGCGGGTGGCGTTGTGGTGGCGGCGCGCTAGGGCGGCCGTGTTCGCCGCTCAGGCGCGCGGCGAGCAGGTCCCCGTCCAGCTGCGCAGGCGGCGCTGGGACCGGCACGTGCCGGCCGAGGAGCCCACCGCGATCTCCGCGTAGGGCCTCTCGCCGTCCGGCGCGGGCGCGGGACAGTGGCCTCTGCCGGCCCGCCGGCTGGCAGGATGGTCGGCCGTGTCCCGACGTTCCGCGCACCCAGCCCCGCCGCCGGGCCTGCAGGTCGTGGACAAACCCGGCGGGATGACCTCGCACGACGTGGTGGCCAAGGTGCGGCGGATCATGGGCACCAGGAAGGTCGGGCACGCCGGCACCCTGGACCCGATGGCCACCGGCGTTCTGGTGCTCGGCATCGAGCGCGCTACCAAGCTGCTCGGCCACCTCGCGCTGGACAGCAAGGCGTACCTGGGCACCATCCGGTTGGGCGCGGCCACCAGCACCGACGACGTGCAGGGCGAGGCGATCCTCACCGCGTCGGCCGAGCAAGTGGCCGCGGTAGATTCCGGCACGATCGCGCGTGAGATCGCCGCGCTGACCGGCGAGATCGAGCAGGTGCCCAGCGCGGTGAGCGCGGTCAAAGTAGCCGGCAAGCGCGCGTACGCCCTGGTGCGGGAGGGCGAGCCGGTGGACCTGCCGGCCAGGCCGGTGCGGGTGGAGCGCTTCGACCTGCTCGACGAGCGGCGCGAGGCCGGGACCATCGAGCTGGACGTGCTGATCGAGTGCTCGTCGGGGACCTACGTCCGCGCGCTGGCGCGCGATCTCGGGCAGCGGCTCGGCGTGGGCGGTCATCTCGTGGCGCTGCGCCGGACGAGGGTCGGTCCGTTCGAGCTGGCCGCCGCGCGCACCCTTGATCAGCTGGCCGAGCAGCCGGGCCTGACGTTCGATCTGGATTCCGCGGTGGCCGCGGCGTTCACCCGCCGGGACGTGTCCACCGCGGAGGCGACGGCGGTGAGCCACGGCCAGCGGCTGCCGGCTGCCGGTATTCCCGGCATCTACGGGGTGTTCGGCCCGGACGGCAGGGCGCTGGCACTCGCGCGCGACGCGGAGGGCGTCGCCAAGCTCGTCGTGGTGCTCGCCCCCTCATGAGCCCTCGTGAGTGCCGAGATCTGCTGGACAGGATCGAGCCAAAGGCACCGTTTGGGTGCTATAACCCCGAAAAAGACTCACGAGGGCCAGCCGTAGGCTGGCGCCGTGGAACGCTGGCGAGGACTGGAGCAGCTACCCGGAAGCTGGGGCCGGTGCGTGGTCACCATCGGCGTGTTCGATGGCGTGCACCGCGGTCACCGGGCGCTGATCAACCGTGCCGTGGAGCTCGCCCGCAACCGGGGGCTGCCGTGCGTGGTGCTGACCTTCGACCCCCATCCGGCCGAGGTGGTACGGCCGGGCAGCCACCCAGCACAGCTGACCACCCTGCGCCGGAAGGCCGAGCTAGTCGAGCAGCTCGGTGTGGACGTGTTCTGCGTGCTGCCGTTCACCCTCGAACTCTCCCGGCTGCCGGCGGACGAGTTCGTGCACGAGATCCTGGTCGAGCACCTGCACGTGGACACCGTGGTGGTCGGCGAGAACTTCACCTTCGGCGCCGGCGCGCATGGCAACGTCGACCTGCTGCAGCGGCTCGGCCAGCGGTTCGGGTTCGTCACCGAGGACGCCGAACTGGTCAACGCCAGGGTGCCGAGGGACGACCCGGGGCCGGCCGAACCGAACGGTGACGACGCCACGATCACGTTCTCCTCCACCTACATCCGATCGTGTATCGACGCCGGGGACGTGGCCGCCGCGCAGGCCGCGCTCGGCCGCCCGCATCGGGTGGAGGGCATCGTGGTGCGCGGCGACGGGCGCGGGCACGAGCTCGGCTACCCGACCGCGAACCTCAGCTTGCCCCGCTACGCCGCGATTCCCGCGGACGGTGTGTACGCCTGCCAGTTCACCCCGCTGTCCGCGGCGCACGGCGAGCCGCTCGCCGCGGCCGTGTCGGTCGGCAGCAACCCGACATTCTCCGGGCGGGAACGCCGGGTCGAGGCGTATGTGCTCGATGTGGACGAGGATTTCTACGGTCAGCACGTGGCACTGGACTTCGTCGCCCGGTTGCGCGATATGGAGCGGTTCTCATCCAGTGCGGAGCTTGTCGAGCGGATGGATGACGACGTCCAGCGCACCCGGGAATTGGTGAGCTCGGAGTGGTGACGGCGGTGTCCGGCTAGCCGGCCGGACGACGCGGACGAGTGCAAATGCGAACGGAGCGGTGATTTTCGCACGTCTGTCGGGTTCCGCCTGGCAAGATGCCTCCTACATCGTCGCCGAGCGCGGATCCAGGGGAGAGGTCAACGTGGAGGAGCAGAAGATCGTCCAGCGAAACCTTGCGCTGCAGAAGGAGTGGTATGGGGAGCCGCTGGGCGATCGGGTGCGGCGGCTCGTCGTGGCATTCGATGTCTCCCAGGCGAACCTGGCCGACGTGCTGGGGATCAGTGCTCCGATGTTGAGTCAGGTGATGAGCGGGCGCCGGGCGAAGATCGGCAACCCCGCGGTGCTCGCCAGGCTGATCATGCTGGAGCGCAAGGTGCTCACCCCGGAAGTGGTCTCCGGCGAGCGGGGCGCCCTGCAGGAAGCCCTCGACGACGTGCGGCAGTCCCGTCCCACGGTGAGCAGGGACAGCGTTCCGGTGGGGATCGGGCCGGGCGCGGACGAGGCCGCGGCCTTGACCGTGATCAGGGAAGCCGCCGAGGAGGACGGTGATCTGGACAAGGCGGCCAGGCTGCTGGACGACGAGTTTCCTGCACTGGCCGACCTGGTCCGAAGAGCCGACGAGAATTTCTAAGTGGCCAGGCTGTTCACCGCACTGATCCCGCCGGCGGAAGCGCTTGACGATCTCGCCGGTGCGCTGGCCGGCGTCGGCTCCGAGGCAAGCACGCTGCGCTGGAGCACCCGTGAGCAATGGCACATCACGCTCGGGTTCTTCGGCGACGCCGACGACCCGGAGCAACGGATTCCCTGGCTGCACGCGAGGGTCAGCGGGCTGGCGGCGCCGGAGCTACGCCTCGCGGGTGTCGGGAGTTTTCCCGGCGTGTTGTGGGTGCGGGCCTCGCCCGCCGACGAACACGCCACCGGCCAGTTGCTGAGCGTGGCCGAGGCGGCCGGCGCCAGCCACGCGGGGAAGCGTCGCCCGTTCCGGCCGCACCTGACGATCGCGCGCTGGAAGCGAGCGCCGGGGATCGCGCGGGTGGCGGCGAGCGTGGCCGAGGCCCTCGCCGGTTACCGCGGTCCGAGCTGGCGGCCGGCGGACGTGGCGCTGATCCGTAGCCAGCCGGGGCCGGAAGGGCACAGCTACCAGGTGCTCAGCCGTGCCGAGCTGCGCAGCGTGAATTGATTCCGGACCCCAGTCGTGCGCAGCCAAAATATCGCCACCTGATAACCTGGCCGATGGGTACGGCTGCGGTCCGTGGCGGCCGGTACCGACTGCGCCTCGTGGCACCACCGCGCGGGGCTGGCACGGCACACCTGAAGGAGAGTACGAGTGGCACTGTCCACCGAAGAAAAGAAGACGGTCCTGTCCGAGTACGGCTTGCACGAGTCGGACACGGGCTCCCCCGAGGCTCAGGTCGCGTTGCTGACCAAGCGGATCAGCGGCCTGACCGAGCACCTGAAGGTGCACAAGCAGGATCACCACTCGCGGCGTGGTTTGCTGCTGCTGGTCGGGCGTCGCCGCCGGCTGCTCAACTACGTGAAGAAGCTGGACGTCGAGCGATACCGAGCGTTGATCCAGCGACTCGGCCTGCGTCGATGAGACAATCGGTGTAGAGGGAGCCTCGCCGGCAGGTGGGGTTCCCCCTAGCCATAAAAGACAAGAAGAAGAGGGCAAGTACGCCGTATTGGGACGATTGTTCGCCGGTCCTCGGTAGTGGTTGTCGGGCCAAGGAGTCCCGAGAACTTCGATCGATGGCCGGCCCTCGTCCCCGGCGATTTACGCTTTATCGCGTCTCGCTGCCTGCGTGCTGCGCCCGTGAGACGAGGAGATTTTCATGACGGACTCAGGCGTGCACGAGACGAGCGCCGTAATCGATAACGGCAAGTTCGGCTCGCGCACCGTGCGGTTCGAAACCGGCCGGCTGGCCAAGCTGGCGGCCGGCAGTGTCGTCGCATACCTGGACGACGAGACCATGCTGCTGTCCGCGACAACCGCGTCGCAGCACCCCAAGGAGAACCTCGATTTCTTCCCACTGACGGTGGACGTCGAGGAGCGGATGTACTCGATCGGCAAGATCCCCGGTTCGTTCTTCCGCCGGGAAGGCCGCCCGTCCACCGAGGCGGTACTGACCTGCCGGCTGATCGACCGGCCGCTGCGCCCGTCGTTCGCCGACGGCCTGCGCAACGAGATCCAGGTCGTCATCAACGTGCAGAGCCTGCACCCGGATGACCCGTACGACGTGCTGGCGATCAACGCGGCGTCGGCCTCCACCCAGATCGCCGGACTCCCGTTCTCGGGCCCGGTCGGGGGCGTGCGCGTGGCCCTGATCGAGGACCAGTGGGTGGCCTTCCCGACCTGGTCCCAGCTGGAGAACGCGACGTTCAACATGGTCGTCGCCGGCCGCATTGTCGGTTCCGGCCCCGAGGACGTCGCGATCATGATGGTCGAGGCCGAGGGCACCGAGAACACCCTGGATCTGATGGCCGGTGGCGCGAAGGCGCCGACCGAGCAGGTCGTCGCTGAGGGCTTGGACGCGGCGAAGCCGTTCATCCGGACGCTCTGCGACGCGCAGCAGCAGCTCGCCGACCAGGCGGCCAAGCCGACCGGTCAGTACCCGTTGTTCCCCGCCTACCAGCAGGACGTCTACGACGCGGTGGCGTCGATCGCCACCGACAAGCTGACCTCCGCGCTCGCGGTGGCCGGCAAGCACGAAAGGGACAACGCGACCGACGAGGTCAAGGCCGAGGTCCTCGAGCAGATCGGGGTCGGCGAGGGTGAGGCCTTCGAGGGCAGGGACAAGGAGATCGGCGCCGCGTTCCGGGCGCTGACCAAGAAGCTGATCCGGCAGCGGATCCTGCGGGACAAGGTCCGGATAGACGGTCGTGGACTCGCCGACATCCGCTCGCTGTCCGCCGAGGTAGGCGTGGTGCCGAGGGCACACGGCTCGGCACTGTTCGAGCGCGGCGAAACCCAGATCCTGGGTGTGACCACACTGAACATGCTGCGCCTGGAACAGTCGCTGGACACGCTGTCCCCGGAGACGACCAAGCGCTACATGCACCACTACAACTTCCCGCCGTTCTCCACCGGCGAGACCGGCAGGGTCGGCACGCCGAAGCGTCGCGAGATCGGGCACGGCATGCTGGCCGAGCGGGCGCTGGTGCCGGTGCTGCCGAAGCGGGAGGACTTCCCCTACGCGATCCGGCAGGTTTCCGAGGCACTCGGCTCGAACGGCTCCACCTCGATGGGATCGGTGTGCGCGTCCACCATGGGCCTGCTCAACGCCGGCGTGCCATTGAAGGCGCCGGTCGCGGGTATCGCGATGGGCCTGGTGTCCGACGAGTTGGAGAACGCTGCCGGGGAGACCAAACGTCATTATGTCGCGCTGACCGACATCCTCGGGGCCGAGGATGCCTTCGGTGACATGGACTTCAAGGTCGCCGGCACCAAGGACGTGGTGACGGCGCTGCAGCTGGACACCAAGCTGGACGGCATCCCGTCCGACGTGCTCGCCCAGGCGCTGTCCCAGGCGAAGGACGCCCGGCTGACCATCCTGGACGTGATCTCCGAGGCGATCGACGGCCCGGACGAGATGAGCCCGTACGCACCGAGGGTGACCAGCGTGAAGATCCCGGTCGACAAGATCGGCGAGGTGATCGGCCCGAAGGGGAAGATGATCAACTCGATCACCGAGGAGACCGGCGCGGACGTGTCCATCGAGGACGACGGCACGATCTACGTCGGTGCCGAGGACGGTCCGGCCGCGGAGGCGGCGATCGACAAGATCAACGCGATCGCGAACCCGCAGCTGCCCAAGGTCGGCGAGCGGTTCCTCGGCACCGTGGTGAAGACCGCGGCGTTCGGTGCGTTCGTCTCGCTGCTGCCGGGCAAGGACGGCCTGGTGCACATCTCCAAGCTGGGTAACGGCAAGCGCATCGGCAAGGTCGAGGACGTGGTGAACGTCGGCGACAAGCTACGCGTGGAGATCGCCGACATCGACCAGCGCGGCAAGATCAGCCTGGTCGTGGTGAACGATGAGGACACCGCGGAGACCGACACCCAGGAGTCGTCCGCGCAGTGATCGTGCCGGGGCATCGGCAGCGCCCCGGCACCACCAAGGTGCTGGAACGGTGATCGCATGACGTCAGCTGGTGCTGCCGCCGCTCGGTCCGAGGACGATCCGATCCGGGTTGGGGTGCTCGGGGCGCGCGGCCGGATGGGCGCCACGGTGTGCCGGGCGGTGGAGGCCTCCGAGGACATGGAAGTCGTCGCCATGGTCGACGTGAACGATTGGATGTTCGATCTGGTGGACGCCGGCGCGGAGGTCGTCGTCGATTTCACCCATCCCGACGTGGTGCTGGACAACCTGCGGTTCTGCATCGATCACGGGATCAACGCGGTGGTGGGCACCAGCGGGTTCGACAACGCGAAGCTGGCGACCGTAACGGAATGGCTGGCGCACAAGCCGGAGATCGGTGTGCTGGTGGCGCCGAACTTCGCGCTGGGTGCGGTGCTGCTGATGCGGTTCTCCGAGCTGGCCGCGAAGTTCTACGAGTCGGTCGAGGTCGTGGAGCTGCACCACCCGCGCAAGGCGGATGCCCCGTCGGGCACGGCGGCGCATACCGCTCGGCTGATCGCGCAGGCACGCGCGGGCGCCGGGCTCGGTACCGCGCCGGATGCCACCACCTCGGAGGTGGAGGGGGCGCGTGGCGCGACGGTCGACGACGTGCGGGTGCATTCCGTGCGGCTGTCCGGGCTGGTGGCGCACCAGGAGGTGCTGTTCGGCTCCGAGGGGGAGACGCTGACGCTGCGGCACGACTCGCTGCACCGTGATTCGTTCATGCCCGGTGTGCTGCTGGCCGTACGCCAGATCCTGGCGCGGCCGGGGTTGACCGTGGGCCTGGACAAGTTCCTCGACCAGTGAGCGGCCCTGTGCGGCCCAGGAGTCTCCGTGCACCCGGGTGAGCCGCTGTGAACGCGAAACGGGTCGCGCTGGGGCTCACCGCCGTTCTGCTGGTGTATGTCGTGCTGCTCGGCGGCAGGGCGGTCGCGTTGCTGCGGGACGGCGGCGTGGCTGCTGTGCTGCTCGGGATCGGGGTGCTGCTGCTGCCGATCCTGGGGGTGTGGATCGTGGTGCAGACGCTTCGGTTCGGGATGCGCACCGAGCGGCTGGCGAAACGGCTGGACGCGGAGGGTGGCTTGCCGGACACCTCGGAGTTGCCGCGCAGGCCATCGGGGCGGATCGACCGGGACGCCGCGGACGAGTGGTTCGAGCAGCGCCGCGCCGAGGTGCGGACCGCGCCGGACGACTGGCGAGCCTGGTTCCGGCTGGCGCACAGCTACGACATCGCCGGCGACCGGCGCCGGGCCCGCGAGGCCATGCGGCACGCACACCAGCTCGCCGACAACTGACGGACCGGTACGCGAACGGCCCGGTGCGCGAACGACGCCGCGCGTGAGGAGGCTGGTGCTTCCGGGCGGGAGCTAGTGCAGCCAGCCGGCCAGTAGCCCCGGGAACGCGGCGATCACGCAGAACCGGACGGTTCGCCCCACGAATCCGGTGGTCAGGAACCTGCCGAGCGGCATGCCGACGAACCCGGCGAGCACCGTTGTCGCCATGAACGGCGGCAGGCCGACGATCGAGCTGACCCCCATGGTTCCGGTCATCCAGCCGGGGTGGCGGTGACAGCGTTCCCTGACGCCCTCGAACCACATCCGAACGCGTTTGAAACGAAGTTGCCAGCGGATCCGCCGTGCGGACAGCGGGCGGTCGCGCTTGCGGTGCAGGAAACCGGGCAGGCGCAGCGAGCCGCGCCCGGCGTAGTAGTACGGCATCTTGCCGGCGAGCTGCCCGAGCGCGACCACCAGCCCCAGTGCCAGCCACGGAATATCGGGCCGCTGGGACACCAGGCCGATGAGGAACAATTCGACGCTGATCAGCGGGAGCAACGCCGATCCGATCGAGACGCCAAGCGCCACGAACAACCAAGTCAGCATCGCTCACCATTCGGCCGGGGATTCGGGGTGCCTGTGCAGACGCTAACAACAAGCGGCCACGTTGTCCGGGGGGATGCCCCGGAATCTCGGGTATTCACGGTTCTTTTCGGACTTGCCGGGGCGAAATACGCGTTGTCGCCGGGAATTTCGGTAGTTTCACGGATTGTCGACCTTGGCAAGGGTGACCGCGGCCTCGCCGCCACGTTGGAACATTACGCGCGGCCGGTTGGTTGCCGACGACGTGGGAACTGATCCGGACAGCATTCACGGGACGCGTCGTGGCGCGGCGTCGGTGCCGTTGTCGGTACTGGACCTGGCGCCGATCGGGGCGGACATCACGCCCACCGACGCGCTGCGCACCAGCACGAAGCTGGCTCAGGCTTGCGAGCGCGCCGGATATCACCGGTACTGGGTGGCGGAACATCACGGCATGCCCGGGATCGCCAGCTCGTCTCCCGCGGTGCTGATCGCGCACCTGGCCGCGCACACCAGCACGCTCCGGCTCGGCTCGGGCGGGGTGATGCTGCCGAATCACGCGCCGCTGGTGGTGGCCGAGCAGTTCGGCATGCTGGAAGCGTTGCATCCCGGCCGGATCGATCTGGGCGTCGGCCGCGCGCCGGGCACCGACCAGGGCACCGCGCGGGCGCTGCGCCGCAGCGATGGCCCGCCAGGTGCGGACGACTTCCCCGAGCAGCTCGGCGAGTTGATCGCGTTCCTTGATGACGAGTTCCCGATCGACCATCCGTACGCGGACGTGCACGCGGTGCCCTCGGCCGGCGTCCCCGCGGTGTGGCTGCTCGGCTCGAGCGGTTTCAGCGCCCAACTGGCCGGCATACTGGGCCGCCCGTTCTCGTTCGCGCACCATTTCAGCGCGCAGAACACCATGCCGGCGCTGGCCCTGTATCGCGAGTCGTTCCGGCCCTCCGCGGTGCTCGCGCGGCCGTACGCGTCGATCGGGGTGCATGCCGTCGCCGCGGACACCGACGACGACGCCTACCGGCTGTCCCGCACCGTGGCGTTGAACATGCTGCGGCTACGCAGGGGCACGCCCGGCCGGGTGCCGAGCGTGCGGGAGGCCGACGAGTACCCGTACACCGAGGCCGAGGAATCGTTTATCGCTAAGTGGATGGTGAACGCGGTGTACGGCACTCCGGAGGCGGTGCGCGAGCAGCTCAGCGAGCTGGTGGAGCGCACCGGGGTGGACGAGCTGATGATCACCGCGAACATCTACGACGAGCCGGCGCGGCTGCGATCCTTCGAGCTGATCGCCAAGGCGTTCCAGATGGCCTGACCAGGCTCACAGGTCAGCGGCACCTACGATGATCGGCTCGTGCGGGACGGTCGTCACGATCTCCGGTTCGCCGGCCGTGACGATGGCCTGCTCGCCGAGCGACATGGTCAAGCCGGTGTCGTGGTCCACGAGGACCATGTGCGTGAAGAAGGTCATGTTCGGTTCCAGGACGAGGGGATTATCGGCGTAGATCATGGGCTGTTCCATCCAGGTGGGTGGCCAGGTGGCACCCATGGTGTAGCCGCATGCGGCGAGCAGTGCGTGCTCGTAGCCGTGCTTGGCGAGGGTGGCGCCGTGCGCTTCGTACAGATCGCCGACCGTGTTACCCGCTCGGAGGGTGTTCTGGACGGCGAAGAGGGCATCGCGGCAGGCGTCGTGCATGCGGAGGTGCCGCGGGTCGACGCGTGGCCCGGTGAGCACGACGAACATGTCCGTGGCGTGATAGTGCCGGTATCCCGCGCCGAGTTCGAAGGTGATCTGGTCGTTCTCGCCGACGTATTTCCGGCGGGTGGTGTAGCGCGTGTTGAGCGCTGACGCGCCGTTGCCGATGGGGGAGCGGTGCGCCGGTGGGTCGCCGTCTTCGGCGAACGTGGTGTGCCAGAGCTTGCCCATGATGTCGCCTTCAAAGGCGCCGGGGCGGGCCTCGGCGATGGCGACGTCCCGGCAGGTGTTTACGATGCCTCCTGCCCGGCGGATGTAGTCGAGCTCGGCCGGACTCTTGACCAGACGCAAGGTCCGTACCACGTCGGAGGCGTCGACCAGCTCGCACCAGCCGTCGAGTTCGGCCTTCAACTCCTCGTGCAGCCGTGGCGTCAGGCCCATGGTGTCGAGCTGGATCCCGATCCGTTTGCCCGCCATGTTGTGGCTGGCGAGAGTGTCCTTGACGGCCGCCGACTTGGGGGCGCCCTCGGTGTCGATCCAGAGATGGATGTCCTCGCAGATCGAGGAATAGCGGACATTGGCGACGTCCGCGGTGCGACTGATGTGCGTCAGGCCCGCGTCCGTGCCGAGGAACATGGCGTGGAAGACGCAAAATCCGTCGGTGTCGAGACCGGTCAGCCAGTACATGTCCTCGATCTTGAACAGCAGAAGGCCATCGAGACCGCGGGCGGCGAGCGCCTCGCGGACCGCGGACTGGCGCCGCTGGAACTCGTCAAGGGTGAAGTGCTGGTTGGGTGGCGACACGGATCCTCCAGGACACAGGACGGGACGGGCGCGGCATGGCTCTAGGCGGTGCCATCACGGCTTGACCGCGCGTTCCGGACGGCAGGGCCAGACAACGCCGCTGCGGGCCGTGTCCATCCGGTAGTCGGTGACGGCGTCGTCGAAGAGGCGGGCGCCGAGGTCGTAGGCCTGATCCAGCGGCCCGGCCGGGTCTCGCCTGATCTCGCCGCGCGAGTTGGCGACACCGCGCACGACACCGACGAAGTCGTGCCTGAGATATCGGGCGAGTTCCTGCAGCTGGGCGACGACACCGAGGCTCGCTCCCGGATAGCTCTCCTCCGCGCTGATGACGACGGCCAGCCGTTTGTTCATCAGCAGCCGCATGGTCTCGCCCGATCGCGGGGCCTCGGCCTTGATGTAGCAGAAGATCCGGTCGATGAAGATCTTCAGCTGGCCCGCGATGCCGTACCAGTAGAGCGGTGTGGCGAGGACAACCGCGTCGGCGGCGGTGACCTTGTCCCGCAGGAGCGTTTCGTAGCCGTCATCGATGGAGCAGCGGCCGTCCGCGAGCCGGCAGGTGCGGCAGTCGCGCAACGGCGCGGTGATCACCTCGCAGAGGTCGACGATCTCCACGTCGTGCCCGCGGCTCGTCGCGCCGGCGAGCACGGCCTCGGCGAGTAGCCGGGAGTTGCCGTCCTTGCGGGGGCTGGAACTCAACGCGAGAACTCTCATAGGGCCATGCTCACCTCGCCTGACCATCAAGACAAGGCGGATATTGTGGCCGGTATTGATAAGCTGAGCTGTATGATTGACCCTGCCCGGCTCAGGCTGCTCGTCGCCCTGCACGAACGCGGCACCGTGCATGCCGCCGCGGGCGCACTGCACATCTCCACGTCAGCCGCGTCACAGCAACTCGCGACGCTCGCGCGCGAGGCGGGCGCCCCGCTGACCGAGGCCGACGGCCGCCGCCTCCGGCTCACCGACGCGGGCCGCGTTCTCGTCGACCACGCCTACCAGCTCTTCGCGCAGCTCGAGCGCGCGCAGGGTGACGTCCAGGCCGCGGTGGACGGCGAACTCGGTGAGATCACGGTTGGCTCGTTCCCGTCGACGATCTCCTCGCTGCTGATACCGGCCGTGCGGGCGGTCCGCGAGCGGCACCCACGGCTGCGGGTGAACATCCGCGAAGTCACCACCGCCGACGGGCTTGACGAGCTGGCCAGCGGCGATCTCGACATCCTGGTCGACGTCGACGCCGACGGCGCACCGTCGGCCGACGACCCCCGCTACACGCGTGTTCCGCTCGGCACCGAAGACGTCGTCCTCGCACTTCCGACCGGTCACGAGCTGGCCACCGGGCAGACCGTTGATCTCGCTCTGCTGGATGGCCAGGACTGGGTCAGCACCATCGATGGTGACGCGTGTGACCAGTTGCTGCGCAGGGCGTGCGCGTCGGTTGGCTTCCACCCGAGAATCAGGCACCGGGCAAGCGACTGGACGGCGATCCTGGCGATGGTCGAAGCCGGCATGGGCGTCGCGTTCGCCCCGCGTACCGCGTTAACGTCAGTGCCCGGCGGGGTGGCCGTCGTCCCCACCTCGGGCCGCGACGTCCGACGGCACGTATATGCGGCCGTGCGCCGAGGCGCCGCCGCACGGCCGGCCGTGGCGGCCTACCTGAGCGCGCTCGAGGATGTCGCGGCCGCTGGGTAGTCCGACGGCGGGCGGCCGGCAGACCGGCTCAGTAGCGCCAGAGATGCGCCCGCACGATCTCCTCGATGGGCCGATCGGCTGCCCACGTGGCGTCCGAGCCGCGCACCGCCCGGAACGCGCCGAGCAACTCCTCGCCAAGCACATCCGGCACCGTCGGCGAGGCCATCAACGCGGCGTCCTGCTCCGCGGTGGACACCGGCAGCCGCCGCACGCCGCGGCTTTCCCGCTCGGCGGGCGTCCAGGTGCCGGGGTCGGCACTGATCGGGTTCGGCGGCACCAGCTCCTCCTCAATGCCGGCAACGCCCGCGGCGAGCACGGCGGCCAGCGCGAGATACGGGTTCGCCGACGCGTCGGACGGTTTCAGCTCGACGTTGGCGTGATCCGCGCCAACCAGCGCCGAACCGGGCACGTAGCGCAGCGGCGCCTCCCGGTTCTCCACTCCCCAGAATCCGTAGGCGCTGGCGAAGTAGCCGGGCCGCAACCGCAGGGTGGACGGCACGCTCGGCGCGGTGATCGCGGTCAGCGCTGGCAACTCGCGCAGCAGGCCGGCCAGGTAGGCCGCACCCTCCGGACCAGGGGTGCCGTCGCCGCCGAGCAGGTTACGGCCGTCGCGCCAGATCGACGTGTGCAGATGCCAGCCGTTGCCGGCGGCGTCCGGCGTGACGAGCGGCGCGAAGCTGACCTGAAGGCCGTGCGAGTGGGCCGCGGCATGAATCGTCTGCCTGGCGAGCAGCTGGTCGTCCGCGGCGGCCAGCGGATCGCTCGCGGCCAGCGTCAGCTCGACCTGTGCCAGCCCGTACTCGGCGTGCAGCTGGCCGACGCTCAACCCGTTGGCGTCGAACTCGTGCAGCAGGGCGGCGATGAAATCGTCCAGCCGCACCAGCGCGTGCGGGCTGTACGCGGGCCCGCTGTGCCCCGGCGCGGACGCGATGTCCGTGCTGCCGAGCGGGGCCACCGCGAACTCCAGCTCGTAACCGGCGAGCAGCTCGAATCCTTTGTCCGCGGCGGCGGACACCTGGCGTTCCAGCACGCTTCGCTGGCAGTACGGCCAGCGCGATCCGTCCGCCGCGACCTGCCGGCCGGGAGCCCAAGCCAGAGCGCGCTGACCGGCGAGCCGGCGCAACCGCTCGAGCACCGGGATCAGCCGCACGTCGCCGGACGGGGTGGGCAGCACGTCCTGGTCGTAGGTGATGACGTCGTGCGTGTCGAACACGGCGAACAGCGAGGTGACCCCCACACCCCGGATGGCCGCGTCGGCGAGTCCGCCGACCGGCACGATGCGGGAACGCGGAATGCCGTTGTTGTCCGCCCAGGCGATCTGCACCCCGCGCACCCCGGCTGCGGCCAGGTCTTTCGCCGCGGCAGACGCGGCCTTCGTCATGACTGCATCTTGGCAGAGTGCCTGGCCGGTCGCTACGGATCTTCCGGTGCCAGCCGGGCGGCCTTGCCTTCGAGGTAGCGCCGTTCCGGAATGCTGCTGGTCCGGCGCGCCGCCGCCTGGTAGTGGGCGCGGGCCGCGTCGGGATCGCCTGCCATCTCGAGCAGGTGGCCGCGGACCGCGGCGAGGCGGTGATGTTCGGCCAGCCTGCCGTCCGCGTCCAGCGGCTCGAGCAGCTCCAGACCGGTCAGCGGGCCGTGCACCATGGCGGCGGCGACCGCGTGGTTCAGCGTGACCGTGGGATTGTCGGATACGCCGAGCAGCAGCTTGTACAGCGCCAGGATCTGCGGCCAGTCGGTGTCCTCGGAACGGGCCGCCTCGTCGTGCACCGCGGCGATCGCCGCCTGCAGCTGGTACGGGCCGAGCGTTGCCGTCGTCAGCGTGTCGGTGATCAGCGCGATGCCCTCCGCGATGAATTCCCGGTTCCACCGGTCGCGGTCCTGCTCGGCAAGCGGGATCAGCTCGCCGTCCTGGCCGGTGCGCGCCGGGCGCCGGGCGTCGGTGAGCAACATGAGCGCGAGCAGCCCGGCCACCTCGCCGTCGTCCGGCAGCAGCTGGTTGACCGCGCGGGTGAGCCGGATGGCTTCACCGGAGAGCTCGGCGCGCTGCAGGCTCGGGCCGGAGGTGCTGGTGTATCCCTCGTTGAAGATCAGGTAGAGCACGTGCAGCACCGCGCCGAGCCGGTCCGCGCGCTCCGCGTCCGGCGGCATCTGGAACCCGATCCCGGATGCCTTGATGCGCTGTTTGGCGCGGCTGATGCGTTGCGCCATGGTCGCCTCGGGCACCAGGAAGGCGCGGGCGATCTCCTCGGTGGTCAGGCCGCCGACGGCGCGCAGGGTGAGGGCGATCTGGGACGCCGGGGTGAGCGCCGGGTGGCAGCACAGGAACAGCAGGATGAGCGTGTCGTCGCGGTCCGGGGCGGGCCCGAGATCGGCTGCGGGTGCGGTGAACTGGTCGGTCGGCCACTGCACGGCGGCGGCGAGCAACGCTTCCTGCACCGCGTCCTCGCTGGCGTCGAAGTGCCCGTAGCGCCGCACCAGCGCGCCGAGCACCTGAGGCGCCAGTTCGCGCAGCATGTCTTCGAAGCCGGATTTCTCCGACGGGTCCGTGGTCCACTTCGGCACGCCGACGACCCCTCCCGCCCACACCCGCGCTCACCGACAGTAGCCAACCTATATTGTCCCCCTCGGCACCGGAAGTCTCTGCTGTTCCGGAACTAGCGAAGGGGGTGCCAGGGTTGGCCTCGCCTGTCGCGTGCACCGTGGTCGCACGCAACTACCTGCCCGCGGCACGCGTGCTCGCACGGTCCTATCTGGAACACAACCCCGGTCACCTGTTCGTGGTGGCCGTGATCGACGCCGGTCGCGGTGAGCAACCGGATGGTTTCCCCGATGAGCGGTGCCGGATCGTCGGCCCGGACGCGTTCGGCATAGATGAGGACGAGTACCTGCGGATGGCCACCGCGTACACCGTGATGGAGCTCGCCACCGCGGTGAAACCGTACCTGCTGCGTTCGCTGCGCACCGAGCACGAGGTGGCAATCTACCTCGATCCGGACATCCAGGTGTTCGCCCCGATGCCCGAGGTGGAGGAGCTGGCCCGCGCCCATCAGGTGGTGCTGACGCCGCACTTCCTGCGCCCGCTACCGAGGGACGGCAAGGAGCCGGGCGAGGCGGTGATCATGGGCACCGGCATGTTCAACCTCGGCTTCCTCGCTGTCGGGCCGGGTTCCGAGGAGTTCCTGGATTTCTGGGCCCACCGGCTGCGGCTGGACGCGGTGATCGCCCCGGACGAGCAGCTGTTCACCGACCAGCGCTGGGTCGATCAGGTGCCGTCGCTTTACCGGCACCACGTGCTGCGCGACCCCGGTTTCAACGTCGCGTACTGGAACACGCACGAGCGGCCGATCGGCCGCGACGCCAGGGACAACCGCACCGCGGGCGGGCACTCGTTGCGGTTCTTCCACTTCAGCGGCTACCGGCCAGACAAGCCGTGGCTGCTGACGTACCACTGCGCCCGCTCGCCCCGCACCCTGCTGTCCGAACACCCGGAGCTACGCGCGTTGTGCGACGCCTACGGTGCCGCGTTGCGCGACGCGGGTTACCAGCGCACCGACGACGAGAACGGGTACGGCTTCGGGACGCTGCCGGACGGGACGAGGCTGACGCCGCTGATCCGCAGGCTGTTTCGCACCGCGTGGATCGACTTCGAACGCGAGGATCCCGGGAACCACGGACGTCCCAAGGAGAAGCCACCTGCGCACGGGTTCGGGCCGGACGGCGGTGCCGAGCTGATCAGCTGGCTGTCGTCGGCATTGACTCCGGCACACGCCGCCGCCGGCATCAGCCGGCTCGCCCTGGCGATCTGGGGTAGCCGGGCGGATCTGCGTGCCGCGTTCCCCGATCCTGCCGGTGCCGACGCCGCCGGATTTCGCCGCTGGTGCCGGGAATCCGGCCCGCACGAGGTCGCGCTGCCCCGGTGGGCGTGCCCGGACGAGCCGGCCGAACTGTCCGAACCGGACGGTGAGTTCGGGGTGAACATCGTCGGCTACCTCACCGCCGAACTCGGCCTCGGTGAGATGGGCAGGACAGTGCACGACGCCATCGCGGACGCGGGCGTCCCGTTGACGTCCATCGTGGAGGATCGCGCGCTGAACAACCGGACGGGACTGGACTCCCCGCACACCGTTGGCACGCCGAGGTTTTCGATCAGCTTGCTGTGCGTGAACGCCGACCAGACCACCGTGGTGCTCGACAACCACCCGGAGGCCGGCCGGAATCGGTACCGCATCGGCCTGTGGGCGTGGGAGCTGGAGGATTTCCCGCAGTGGCTGCACCCGGCATTCGATGCCGTCGACGAGGTGTGGACGGTCAGCGAGTTCTGCCGCGACGCGATCGCCCGGCACAGCCCGGTTCCGGTGCGCACCATCCCGGTCCCGGTCCGCGATCCCGGTCGGACGGCGGCACGGCGGCGGGCGGGGGAGCCGATCCAGTTCCTGTTCGCCTTCGACTTCAACAGCGTCGGGGAGCGCAAGAACCCGTGGGGGCTAGTGGAAGCGTTCCGCCGCGCGTTCGCCGACCGGGACGACGCCCGCCTGGTGCTCAAGTCGATCAACAGCGAGCTGAACCCGCACGCCGCGGAACGCCTGCGGTTGATGATCGACGGCGACCCGCGGATCGAGCTGATCGACCGCTACGTGGACGTCGCCGAACTTCGGCGGCTCTATGCGGAGAGCCACTGCTACGTGTCGCTGCATCGCAGCGAGGGATTCGGGTTGACGGTGGCCGAGGCGATGGCGCGGGGCATGCCGGTGATCGCCACTGACTACTCGGGAACCGCGGAGTTCCTCGACGAGCGCACGGCCTGGCCGGTTCCCTACCGGATGGTCGAGGTGGGGCACGGCTGCTACCCGTACCAAGCGGACGCGATCTGGGCCGAGCCGGATCTGGACACCGCCGCCCGCGCCATGCGCCAGGTGGCCGACGACCCCGATGAGGCGGCACGGCGCGGCTGGGCCGCGCGGGAATACATCCTGAGTGAGCGATCGATGCCGGCCGCCTCGGCGTGGCTCGCCGAACGGCTACGGGAGGCATACCAAGTGTGGCAACAGCGGGGCGCGTCGGGGGAGCGGAACGACGCCGACCTGGACGGCTCCCATCCAGAGACCGCCCATCCAGGGACCGGCCATCCAGGGACCGGCCATCCAGGGACCGGCCATCCAGGGACCGGCCATCCAGGGACCGGCCCTCCAGAGACCGGCCAGCCGGAAAGCGCTGAGCGTGACGCCGCCCAGTGGGAGCCGGAGGGTGACGCCACCGGGGCGGAGCCGGAGCCGGATCCGCCGGTGCCCGAGCCGCTCGATCCGTTGCGGATCGCCAAGGAAACCTTGCACCAGCGACCGGAGCCCGGCGCGCCGTCCCGGAACCCGCTCGCCCCCGCGTTGCGCAAGATGATGCTGCGCGGCCTCGACCACTACGACGCGCACCAGCGCGCCGTGCTCGCCGCCTTGGCTGACGGCGCGGAGAGCACCGCGTTGCGGTTGCGAGAGCGGATCGAACTGCTGGAGCGCAGGATCGAGTCGCTGGAACGCAACGGCCGGCTGGACGATCTGGAAAGCGCGATCGGCGGGCTGCGCGCCAAGGAGCCGGAGACCGAACGCGCCCTGCGTGAACTCGCCAGCGGCACCGACTCGGCGGTCGCTCATCTCGCGGACCGCCTGGACGAGCTGCGCCACCAGGCCAACGTGGGCCGGGAGCAGACGTTCGACATGTTCCTGGAGCGCGACCGCCGTGCGGACGCGACCGACGACAACCTGGAACGGCTCGCGCTGACGACTTACCGCGTGGCCGCGCAGCGACACGCGCCGGTACCCGCCGGCGCCGAGGTAGCACTGTGCGACGCGGGCGCGCTGCTGGTGCCCCGCGACGGGGTGTTCCTGCCGTGGCTGCTGCAGCACCGGTCCTGGGAGAACGACGAGGCGGAGCTGATGACCACGCTGGCTGGCGACGGCGTGTTCGTGGACATCGGCGCGCACGCCGGGTACCACACGCTGCGGCTGGTGCGGGATTGCCCGGACGTAGCCGGGATCGTCGCCGTGGAGGCGAACCCGGACACCGCGCTGCTGCTGGAACGCAACATCGCGGCGAACCTGCCGCCGCGAGCGGCCGACAAGATCACCGTGCTGCGGTTGGCCGCGTGGGACAGCGAAACCAGCGTGCGCCTCCTGCAGCAGGAACCGGACAACAGCGGCGACTATCGGGTGTGCACGGACGCCGGGCAGGGCGTCACGGTGTGCGCGGCGCGGCTGGACGGGGTGCCCGAGGTGCGTGATCACCGGGTGAGCCTGATCAAGACCGATCTGCAGGGCAGGGATCACCGGGCGATCGCCGGGCTGACCGGGGTGCTCGGCCGCGACCGGCCGCAGGTGATCTGCGAATTCTCGCCCGGTTACATCGCCGCGCTCGGCGACGACCCGGCGCAGGTGCTGCGCGGTTACCGGGAGCTGGGCTATCGGCCGGTCCCGGTCACCGGGGACGGCCCGGACCAGGGCGAGCACGAGGACGGCGCGTTGATCGCCATGGCGCAGCGGGCCCGCGGCGAGTTCAGCACGCTGTGGTTGCGCCCGGAACCGGTTTCCGGCCGCCCGGTGTAGCCGATAGGTTGAACCAGCCGGGGCGGTCGCGGCCATGCCGATGGACGCTGCGTCCGGGTTACGCTTCCGGATCGACACGGACATGGCGCCGCGACCGTCGGGAAGGGGGTCGGTGACGCTGGCCGGCCATACCGGGGGTAATCGCCGGGCCGTCGCAGCAGGGCGGACCCGCGGTTCGGCACGTCCGGAACCGGCCACCACGCCCAGCCACGCCCCCGCGAGCGGTCAGGCGGCCGGCGGCAACGGATCCGGGCCCGCGCCGGAGGACGCCGCAGGCAAGACCGCTGGCGAGGTCGCTGGTGAGGCCGTTGGTGAGGCCGTTGGTGAGGCCGCTGCCAAGCGCCGGATCGCGTTCGTCGACATCGGCAGGGCGATCGGCGCGCTGCTCGTCGTCTACACCCACTTCGACCAGCTCTTCCTGCGCCAGAACAAGGGCGAGAACCTCTGGCTGACGGACGCGATCAACAACGTGTTCGTCTCCCCGATGAAGCTCACCGACCAGGGTGTCGGTGCCGTCGCGATCCCGTTCTTCTTCCTGGCAAGCGGGTTCGTGGTCACGCCGATCGCGTTACGCCTGGGGTCGGGCCGGTTCGCGGTCAACCGGCTGTTCCGGGTGTACCCGCTGCTGATTTTCGTGGTGCTGATCAGTGCCGTGCTGTTCGCGCTGGGGTCCCGGCCGCTGACCACCGGCGAGGTCACCGAGGTCAACGTTGGCGTGCTGCTCAGCAACGTGTCACTGGCCAACTTCGTGCTCAAGCCGCTGGTGGCGTTCGTCGGCGTGGCCTGGACGTTGGCCATCGAGGTGCTGTTCTACCTGCTGATCGTGGCGTTGCTGCCGGTGCTGCGACGGAACGTGTGGCTGGCGATCGCCATCGAGCTTGAGCTGGTGGTGCTGGTGCTGGCCACCCACGGGCAGTTCGGCGCGAGTTACCGGGCCTTCGCGGTGAACGTCGCGTATCTGGTGATGCCGATCCTCGGCCAGGTGCTGTGGGCGGTGTGGGAGCGCAAGATCCCGGTGTGGCTGGCCGGGGGATACCTGGGCGTGGGCTGGGGCCTGTTCGTGTGGGCGGGCGCGTTGCGGATCGATCCGGATTACCTACCGCGCCCGTTCCCGTTCGCCGTGGCGGCCGTGCTGTTCCTGCTCGGGCTGTTCGCCGAGGAGCGGTTGCGGGAGCGGCGCAGCTGGACGGTGCTGTCCGAACGCACCTATTCCATCTACCTGTTGCACGGCGCGGTGGGATTCCCGGCCATGTTCGCGGTTTACGACCTGGTGCCGGTGTGGCTGACCGTGCTGATCGGGCTGGCCGCCACCGCGGCCGCCGTCGAGGTGGCGTACCGGTTAGTGGAGCGGCCGAGCCACAACCTTGGCAGGCGGCTATCCCGGCGCGGTGTCCGGCGTTCCGACGGCGCTGGGCTGTCCGACGTCGCTGGGCAGTCCGGGGGCGCTGGACGTTCCGAGAAGGCGCGCGAGCCGGAGCCGGACTCCGATGTGGAGCGCACC
This sequence comes from Pseudonocardiaceae bacterium, assembly GCA_009379845.1. Taxonomy (GTDB): domain Bacteria; phylum Actinomycetota; class Actinomycetes; order Mycobacteriales; family Pseudonocardiaceae; genus Tamaricihabitans. The sequence continues at coordinate 25,654 of WHSZ01000081.1, forward strand.
GACGTGCTGGCGCCGGTAGCCGCCAGCACGTCCCGGCAACCGGCGAGGCGAAACGGTGATCGGGCCGCGCCGTCGCGTGAACAACGGGGTGGCCAGCCACGGCCCGGCCGCCGGGGAAACGGGCGGCCCCCGGACGTCCAGCCACGCGACGGCCAACCGCGCGACGGCCAACCGCGCCACGGCCGGCGAGACGGGCAGCCACGCGATGACTGGTCGCGGGACGGGCAAGCCAGCGAGGGGCAGCGAAGGGACGGGCAGCGAAGGGACGGGCAGCGAAGGGACGGGCAGCGAAGGGACGGGCAGCGAAGGGATGGTCGGTCGCGAAACGGCCAGCCGCGCGACGGGCAGCCACGCGAGGGCAGGTCGCCGGCCGGCCGCCCCCCGGATGGCCAGCGCGAGGCCCCGGACGGGCCGCCGCGCCGGGCAC
>WHSZ01000100.1 GCA_009379845.1 Pseudonocardiaceae bacterium
GGCCAAGCGCAAGATCCAGGAAGCCGGGATCCCGTACCGGGTACCAGCCGCGGAGCTCCTCCCGCGGCGACTGGCCGCCGTCCTCGCGGTGCTCTATCTGATCTTCAACGAGGGCTACGACGAGGAGGGGGAGCACGAACGCCGGGCGCTGACGGCCGAGGCCATCCGCCTGGCCCGGGTCCTGGTCCGGCTGATGCCGAACGAACCCGAGCCAGGCTGACTGCTCGCGCTGATGCTGCTGCACGAGGCACGGCGCGCGACGCGTACCGCTGACGGCGTGCTGGTCACGCTGGAGAACCAGGACCGGTCGCGGTGGGACCGAGCGCTGATCGCCGAGGGGGTGGCGACGTTGGACGAGGCGCTGGAATTTCACCGCACCGGGCCGTACCAGCTGCAGGCCGCGATCGCCGCCTGCCACGCCACCGCGCCCGACACGGCCAGCACGGACTGGCCGCAGATCGCGACCCTGTACGCCGAGCTGGCCCGGCTCGCGCCGTCCCCGGTCGTGGAACTCAACCGCGCTGTGGCGGTCGCGATGGCCGACGACATCCCGGCCGGCCTGGCCCTCGTTGACGAGCTCACGGCGTCCCACCAGCTCGAGGGGTACCACCTGCTGCCCGCGACCCGGGCCGACCTGCTCCGCCGGGCCGAACGGGCCGCCGAGGCCAAGGAGGCGTACCAGGAGGCCCTGAAGCTGGCGCCGACCGAGGCCGAGCGCCGCTACCTGACCATGCGCCTCGGCGAGCTCTGAGAACTTTTTCGCCCGGCCGATGTCGATCCCGCGCGGAGCCCTTCGTCGGTGAGCAAAAGCCACCTCAATGAAGGGAAAGTCACGTGAACACCGAACAGATCCCGCCGGCCTCCAGCGTCGTCGACCGCCCCACCTACCAGGCAGAACTGGACGCGCTGCGGGTCCGGGAGAAGACACACACGCGCGAGGGTGACGCGATCGCCGCGGCCCGCCGGCGGCTGCCGATCGTGGAGGTGGACGCCACGATCCCAGTGGTCGGCCCGAACGGACCAGTGCCGCTGCTGGACGTGTTCGAGGGCCGCCAGCAACTGATCGCCTACTACCAGATGTGGCACGCCGGCCACCCCGCCGCGGACCAGTGCGAGGGCTGCACGTTCTTCAACTCACAGGTCCGCGAGCTGGCCTACCTGCACGCCAACGACACCACCTACGCCACGCTCTGCCAGGGCCCGTACGAGGAGACCGTCAAGTACCGCGACTTCATGGGCTGGGACGTGCCCTGGTACTCGGTGCACGACTCCCGCGACGCCCTGATGGCCGGCCGGGACCGTTCATGCTGGCCTGCTACGTGCGGCAGGGCGATCGGGTGTTCGAGACGTACTGGACCACCGGCCGCGGTGTCGAGGCGATGGACAACACCTACAGCCTGCTGGACCGGACCCGGTACGGACGGCACGAGGCATGGGAAGACTCGCCCGCCGGCTGGCCGAAGATCGCTGACTCGCACCGGACCAACGGACGGCCCACCGCCCAGTGGCCGCGCCTGGAAGCCGGGCACTCCGACCAGCTCAGCAGCGCCGAGCGCGAATAGAACCGGCACACGACGAGTGCTGGGCTGGCCAGCCGACGCCAGCCGGCCCAGCACACCCACGCCCTCACCCACCCGGCGCGCGGCCGAGCCGGGCGCACCGGGCGCACTCCACCGCGGGTGGGCGGTCAGGGTCTGAGCGTGATGCAGGCGGGGATCGCGTCGAAGGCTTCCCGTACTTCGCGGGCGAGCCGGGCGACCTTTGCTTTTCCGCCGCGGGGGCCGGGGTTGTCGCGAATCCAGTTCTTGGCGGCGCAGCGCCAGGACGCGAGGGCGATCTCGCCGAGCTGTCGGAGCCGGACGTCGGTGCGGCTGTCGGTGTCGAGTTTGGTTTCCAGGATCTCCACGAGCCGTCGTTGCACGGTGATGGACGTGAGGTCGCTGTGGTCGCGCAGCGCGGGGGTCCTGGCGACCAAGCCACGCGTGGCAAGGAACCGGCGGGTCCAGTCTTCGCCCATGTTGGCGATGGTGGTGACCAGTGTGTCCCGGAGCGCGTCGAGCACGGTGCCGTCGATGTCGTATCGGGCGAACTGTTCCAGGTAGGCGTCCCACAGCTCGGATTCCGCGGCCAGGGCGACGGCTTCCTTGGACGGAAACATCCGGAAGAACGTGCGCAGAGAGACATCGGCGGCCTCAGTGAGGTCATTGAGCGTGGTCTCGTCGAAGCCGCGATCCAGGAACAACCGCAATGCGGTCTCAACCAGTTCTCGCCGGGCGCGGAGCTTCTTGCGCTCCCGCAGCGGCAATGACCGCTCGGCCAGCGGCGCGGGTGACGTCGGCATGTCCAAAAGCCTACCGCAGGCGAACGCCACTACCGACTAATCGCCAGTGGCTATATAATGCCAGTGACTGGCAGTTCTTGTTCAAGGAGGCCAACGTTGGTAAGGACCGGTCGCACCGTGCCCGACGTCGCCCGCCCTGACGTGGGTTTGGCCGCGGTCGCGGAGTGGAGCGCCGACATCTCGGGGCAGCAACGGGAAGTCGCCGACGCGGCAATCGATGCGTGGAACCGGGTGAGGTGGCCGGACGGGCTGCTGTCGCATGCGTGCCTGCAGCACCGACGGCCGGACGGTGCTGCACTACATCCAGTCGACCGACGAGAACGCCGTCCGCCGGTTCGTATCCACCGGCAAGGCGGCGTGGACGCGGGCCGTCGAGGACGCCGCGCCGCCGTTCCAGCGGCACGGGGTGGTTGGCTACCAGGTGTATCGCGGCCGGTATTTCACCGACGACGCGCAAGCCCCTGGCTGTGTCGTGGCGGTCCGGCGCGAGTTCGACGACCCCGACCCGCGGCGCACGCGCGCTTGGGTGGACGCGATGTTCGCCGCCACCGGCGACGCCGCTCCGCTACCCGGGATGATCGCGGCGCACATGCACGTCAGCATCGACGGCAGCCGCGTGCTGAACTTCGCACAGTGGACATCCGAGCAGGCGCACCAAGCACTGGTCAGCGATACACCGCAACGAATGGCCGCGAACCCAGCCCTGCGGCGGCTGGAGGAAGCCTGGCCCGGGGCTGGAACGCACCACCATGCACCGCTACCACCCGTACCGGATCGTGCCGGAGCACGGCGACCGCTGACCGGTCACGCGACCTCACGCGACCTCGGACCTTCGTCCGCCACCGGCTCGGCTGCATCTGCCCGACTCGATCGATCAGGACGCTGGATTCGCTCTCCTTTCCGGCCGACCATGCCACGATGACCGTTGTATACACCGGTACTCAAGTAGGGGTCATGGCATGCCGACCGAAGACGCCACGTACACCGTGCTGGTCACCTGGACCGATCTCGCCGAACCCGGCCCGAGCATGCTGCGGGACGCGGGATGTGACGTCGTCTTTCTGACCGAGACCAAGGACAAAGCCGAGGTCGACAAGCTGCTCGGCACCTGCGAGATCGACGCGGTCATCAGCCGCACCATCGAGCTGGACGCCGACGCGCTGCGCTCCTGCCCCAGCCTGAAGGTGATCTCCAAGCACGGCGTTGGCGTGAACAACATCGACGTCGACGCGGCCACCGCGCTGTGCATTCCGGTCACCAACACGCCGGGCGCGAACTCCCAGTCGGTCGCCGAGCTCACCCTCGGCCTGATGATCACCGCGGCACGCCGCATCCCCTGGCTGCACGACCACGTGAAACACGGCCGGTGGCGTCGGGTGCAGGATGGCTACCAGCTCGGCGGGCAGACCCTCGGGTTGGTGGGGCTCGGGCAGGTCGGCCGCCGGGTCGCGACGGCGGCGCGAGCCCTCGGCATGGCGGTGGCCGTATTCGACCCCGCGATCGCCGAGGACGACGCGCCCCCTGGCGTGCGGGTGTGCGGCGAACTGACCGATGTGTTGCGGATGGCCAACGTGCTCAGCCTGCACGTGCCGCTTACCGACGGCACCCGTGGCCTGATCGGCAGGGAGCAGATCGACCTGCTTCCGGACGGCTCGATCATCGTCAACACCTCGAGGGGACCGGTTATCCACGAGCCGGCGCTGGTGGACGCGCTGCGAAGCGGCAAGCTGCGGGCGGCCGGTCTGGACACCACCGCGATCGAACCGATCCGGCCGGACGATCCACTGCTCGAGCTGGAGAACGTGTTCATCACCCCGCACATCGGCGGTTCCACCACGGCATCCGCATCGGCGGTAGCGGCCGCCGCCGCGGAGAACCTCCTCGCCGTGCTGCGCGGAGCGGCCGTCCAGCTGGATCGGCAGGTCAACCCGGAGGTGTTCGACGCACGGGGTCGAGCGTGACCGGGACCTCTTGACTTGTGACTCATACCATGTAAATACTGCGGCATCCAGCTGTACACAGTCGTACATGGCGCGCCAGTGGTGCGGACGACCCGGTCCGAGTGCGCTGCGGTCGCCGCGGGAGGTTCATCGACGATGGGCACCGTTCCGGACAGCGCCGGGGGTTCCCGTGTGCCCCCCGCGGTGCCCGGACGCTCGGACACTCCGCCTCCGGCGGCCGACGGCAGGCGGGCGCATCTCGCCGGGGCCGCCGTCGTTCTCGCGATCGGTGTGGCCGCCATCGTGGGTGCGCTGCAGCTCGGCTACTGGGCTCGGGGGCCGGGCCCCGGGTTCTTCCCGCTGTGGATGGGCGTGCTGCTCACCGCCATGGCGGCGGCCTGGGCGGTGCAGAGCTACCGGGCCGGCCCGATCGTCACGGAGAAGCCGCCGGCCGGCAGCCGCCGCCAGGTGTTGCTGGTGCTGGCCGGGCTGCTCGGCGTCGTGTTGCTGCTGAACGTTCTCGGCTACCAGCTCACCATGTTCCTGTTCGTGCTCTACGTCCTGCTGGTGGTGAGTAAACGCAGGTGGCTGGAGGCGCTGGTTTTCGCGGCAGTCGCGGGAATCGGCGTCTACGCCCTGTTCGCGAACGTCCTGCAGGTGTACTTGCCCACCGCATCGCTCGGCTTCCTTGCCCAACTCGGTCTGTAGGAACCCATGGACTTCGCGCAGCTACTCGGCGGCTTCACCGCGGTTCTGACGCCGGAAAACCTCCTGCTGGTGCTCGCTGGGTGTCTACTTGGGACACTCATCGGAGTGCTGCCAGGGGTCGGCCCGGTCGCCGGCACCGCGATCCTGATCCCGCTGACCATGGGCCTGGATCCGGCCGGCGCGATCATCATGCTGGCGGCCATCTTCTACGGCTCGCAGTACGGCGGCACCATCACCAGCGTCCTGATCAACACGCCAGGCGAAGCCGCGTCGGCAATCACCTGCATCGACGGTTACCAGATGACCAAGCAGGGCAGGTCGGGTGTCGCGCTCGGTACGGCCGCGATCGGCTCGTTCATCGGGGGCACCATCGCTACGATCGGCCTCGCGCTCGCGGCCGGGCCGCTTTCCTCGCTGGGCCTGAAGATCGGGCCTCCGGAGTTCTTCGGCCTGATGGTGCTGGGGATGTCGCTACTGGTCGGGCTGGCAGGAAAATCCATGACCCGGGCGCTCATCTCCGCCGGGCTGGGGCTGCTGCTCGCCATGGTCGGGATCGACCCGGTGGAGGGCCAACCCAGGTTCACCTTCGGCGTGGTGCACTTCTTCGACGGCATCGAGTTCGTGGCCGTGCTGGTCGGATTGTTCGGTCTCGGCGAGATACTCGCCGGTCTCCTGGAACGGCGCACCGGTACTCCCACGGCGAAGGTGGGGCGGCTGCTGCCAAGGGGACAGGACTTCCGGGACAGCCGCGGCGCCATCGGCCGCGGTAGCGTCATCGGCTTCGTCCTCGGCCTCATCCCCGGGATGACCGGATCGGCCAGCTCACTGCTCGCCTACGGTGCCGAGCGCAAGTTCGCCCGCAACCGGGACAGGTTGGGCAGTGGTGCCATCGAGGGCGTGGCGAGCCCGGAGTCCGCGAACAACGCGCACGCCAATTCCGCGCTGATCCCCCTTTTCACTCTCGGCATCCCCGGCTCGCCGACGGTCGCCGTGCTGATGGGTGCCTTCCTGATGAACGGGCTGACTCCGGGACCGACGCTGTTCCAGACCGATCCGCACGTCGCGTGGGCGGTGATCGCCAGCCTCTTCATCGGCAACCTGGTCTGCCTGGTACTCAACCTTCCACTGATTCGCATCTGGACGATGTTCCTGAAGGTCCCGCGGCCACTGCTGATGGTGATCATTCTGGTGTTCCTCGTCGTCGGTTCGTACAGCATCAACAACAGCACCGTCGACGTCCTCGTCATGTTCATATTCGGGATCGTCGGGCTGTTCTTCCGGCGTCTGGATATTCCGCTGGCGCCGCTGGTACTCACCCTTATCCTTGGCCCGTTCATGGAACGATCCCTGCGCGAGTCACTCGATATGTCGGTCGGCGATTTCTCGATCTTTTTCACCAGGCCCATATCGCTGGCGTTGATCGTCATCGCGGTAGTCATCCTGCTCACCCCGCTCGTCCGATTCCTTCGCCGCGCCAAGTCGAAGCCAGGCTCGTTCGCCGAGCAGGTGCGGGAAGACGCCGAGGTGTGATTCCCCAACCGGTAAGGAAGAAGAGAATGAAGAAGTCCCCGCGCATGATCGCCATCGGCCTGATGGTCGCGCTCGCTGGAACGGCCTGCGCTCAACAGGGCCAGGACTCCGCCGCCGACGCCGACTGGCCGTCTGGCGAAACGATGAAACTGATCGTTGGCTACGGCGCCGGAGGCACCACGGACACCATGGCGCGATCACTTGCCAAGCAGCTGGAAAAGAAGCTCGACGTCCAGATCCAGGTGGAGAACCAGGAAGGAGCGGGCGGCCAGCGGGCGTACACGGAGCTCGCGACCGCCAAGCCCGATGGGTTGACCTTGGGAACATTGAACTATCCGACGATCATCACGACGATGGTCGACAAGTCCAAGGGCGCGACCTACACCCTGGACGATTTCCAGCCGCTCGCCAACCACGTGAACGATCCGCGAGTCACGATCGTGCGCCCGGACAGCCAGTTCAAGACCGCCAAGGACCTGGTCAGTCACGCCAAGAAGAACCCGCTCAAACTCAAGGGAGCCACCTCGGGTTTGAGCGGTGGCGGGCATTTCTCCATGATCAAACTCGAGCAGGCCACCGGCGCGGACTTCGCGCCCGTGCACTTCAACGAGGGCCAGGCCGACGCCAAGGCGGCATTTCTCGGCGGCCACGTGGACGTCTATTTCGCGTCCATCGGTGACGGGTTGGAGGTCATCAAGGCGGGGAAGGGCCGAGCCCTCGGTATGGCGGACGATGAGCGAAGCCCGCTGTTGCCGGACGCTCCCACCTTCAAGGAGCAGGGCATCGACATCCAGGAATCGGGTATGCGTGGCTACGCGCTGCCCGCGGGCGTACCCCAGGAACGCGTCGACAAGCTTGCCACCGCACTGAAGGAAATCATCGACGGCCCGAAGCACAAGGAAGAGCTCGCGAAGCTGTCTCTGCAGCCCGACTTCATGGGCCCGAAGGAGTACACCGACTGGCTGAAGAAGCAGATGCCCGAGGTGAAGAAGATCAACGAGAAAAGCAAGAACGACGAGTGAATTCCATGAAGATCACCGTCCTCGACGACTACCAGAGCGTCGCGTTGCGTTGTGCCGACTGGTCTGTCCTCGATGCCGATATCGAAACCCTGCCGCGCCATATCGACGATCAGGACGAGCTGGCGCGGGTGCTCGCGGACGCCGACGTGGTGGTCGCGATGCGGGAGCGAACGCCGCTTCCTGCCGCGTTGCTCGAACGCCTGCCGAAGCTGAGGCTGCTGGTCACCACGTCGACGCGGAACGCCTCGATCGATATGGACGCCGCCGCCGTCCTCGGTATCGCGGTGTGCGGCACGCGGGGCACGAAGGCGTCCACCATTGAGCACACCTGGGCCCTGATTCTCGCGCTACTGCGCAACATCCCAGCCGAGCAGCAATCGCTGCGGGACGGTGGCTGGCAGCGTGGAATCGGCTCCTGCCTCGCGGGCAAGTACCTCGGGCTGCTCGGTCTCGGCAGCATCGGCGGTAAAGTGGCGCGTATCGCCGACGCCTTCGATATGCGCCCCATCGCCTGGAGCACCAATCTGACCAAGCAGCGGGCCGAGGAATGCGGCGCGCGGCTGGTCAGCAAGGAAGAGTTGCTCCGCACGGCGGATATCGTGTCCATCCATCTGGTGCCTGGTGATCGCAATCGTGGCCTGATCGGCGCAGGCGAGCTTGCGATGATGCGTCCGGAGTCGTTTCTGGTCAACACTTCCCGTGCATCCATTGTGGACACCGCTGCCCTTGTCGACGCGTTGCGCGCCGGCACGATCGCGGGAGCAGCCGTGGACGTGTTCGACACCGAACCGTTGCCCGCGGACCATCCGCTACTCCATGCGCCGAATACGGTACTGACCCCGCACCTCGGCTACGTGACGCTGGATGGCTACCGGGTGTTCTACGGCGACGTGGTCGAGGACATCGCGGGATGGATCGCCGGATCGCCGGTACGCGTGCTGAACGATCCGAGCTGAACCCGGAGGACACCATGGATTTTCGCCTCGCTGAGGACCAGGTCGCGTTGCGCGACTCGGTTGAGGCCTTCGCGCGGGACAAGCTCGCGCCCGGCGCCATGGCACGAGCCCATGCTCCGGAGTACCCGTGGGAGGTGGCTCAGCAGCTGGCCAGGCAGGGACTGATCGGCCTGACCATCCCGGAGAGTGCCGGTGGGCAGGGCGGGTCGTTGCTGGACGCCGTGATCGCCATCCAGGCGGTGGCGACCGGTTGCCCGCGCAGCGCGGATGTGGTGCAGGCCGGTAACTTCGGCGCGGTCCGTACGTTCGCGGAATACGCCTCGGATGAGCAACGCGAGCGGTTCCTGCCCCGGATACTGGCCGGCGAGGCGGTCATCGGCCTCGGCATGACCGAGCCGGAGGCGGGGTCCTCGGTCACCGACCTCAGCACGACCGCGACCCCGCGGGACGATGGTTTTGTGATCAACGGCACCAAGATCTTCTCAACGCACAGCGCCGAGGCAAGCGTTTTCCTTGTCTACGTTCGATTCGGCCCCGGGGTGGGCGGGATCGGCTCGGTGCTGATCGAGCGGGGTACCGAGGGGCTGACGATCGGTCAGCCCACGGCGTTCATGAACGGCGAGACCTGGTGCCAGCTCTACTTCGAGGATTGCTACATCCCGGCGGAGAACGTGTTGCTCGGTGCCGGCGGTTTCCGGAAGCAGATCGCCGGGTTCAACTTCGAGCGGATCGGCAACGCGGCACGGTCGATCGCGCTCGGCCGCTACGCCTTCGAACAGGCCAGGGAACACGCCACGGTACGGGAGCAATTCGGCCGGCCGCTGTGCGAATTCCAAGGACTACAATGGATGTTCGCGGAAACCGCCGTGAAACTCGAGTCCGCGCAACTGCTGCTGTGGCGTGCGGCCTCGGAAGCCGATCGTGATCTGCCGTCGGCCTTCGACACCTCGGTGGCGAAGTTCGCCGCCAACCAGGCGGGGTTCGACGCGGCGAACATGGCGGTCCAGGCGATGGGCGGCACCGGGTTCAGCCAGGAATCCCTTGTAGAGTACTGCTTCCGCCGCACCCGTGGCTGGATGATCGCGGGCGGCTCGACGGAGATCCTGAAGAACCGGATCGCCGAGTCGATCTTCGACCGCCGGTTCAGCCAGCGCGGGGCCAAGGCATGACCCATGACTCGCTTCGCAGGGCTATCCTCGCGCCGGACAGCGTGGCGCTGATCGGCGCGTCCGGTGATCCGGACAAGACCAGCTCCCGCCCGCTGCGGTTCTTACGCCGAGCGGGCTGGGAAGGCCGCATCTACCCGATCAATCCCACTCGCTCCGAGGTTCTTGGGGAGCGGGCGTGGCCGTCGATCGATGCACTTCCGGAGGTACCCGACCACGCCTACATCCTCACCGACGCCGATACCGCGGTGCACGCGGTTCGCGCCTGCGCCGAGCGCGGGGTTCGGGTGGCCACGATCATGGCGGACGGTTTTGTGGACGCCGATCCGGGTGGTACGGCACGGCGTACCGAACTCGAGCGGATCGTCCATGACGCCGGCATCCGGCTGGTCGGGCCGAGCAGCTTGGGAGTGGTCAATGTGCCGGGAAGGCTGGCGCTGACAGCCAATGCGGCCTTCGCGGAATCCGATCTGCCGGTCGGCTCCGTCTTCGTCGCCTCGCATTCCGGCAGTGTGATCGGAGCCCTTGTCTCGCGCGGGAAGGCGATGGGTGTCGGCTTCGCGGGGCTGGTGTCCACCGGCGGAGAGGTGGACCTGAGCCTCGGGGAAATCTGTATGTCCACTGTGGATGACCCGCAGGTGGGTAGCTACGCGCTCTTCCTCGAGTCGTTGTCCGGGTCCGACCGGCTGCGGGAGTTCGCGACGGCCGCGGCGGCGCGTGGCAAGCCGGTCCTCGCCTACAAGCTCGGCCGCTCCAAGGCGGGTGCCGAGCTGTCCGTATCGCATACCGGCGCGCTTGCCGGCGACGACGCGGTAGCCACCGCCTTGCTCACCGACCTGGGAATCGGGCGGGTGGACACCTTCGAGGCGTTGCTGGAGGGCCAGCAGCTCGCGCGCAGCGTCGTGCTTACCGAGCGACCGAACCGCGCGCCACGGGTGGCCGTGGTGACCACGACCGGCGGTGGTGGCGCCATGGTGGTGGATCGGCTTGCCGTGCTGGGCGCCGAGGTGCACGGTCCCGGCGAGCGAACCCGGAGCCGGCTGGCCGAGCTGGGGGTATCCGCCGAGCACGGCAGGCTGGTGGATCTCACCCTGGCCGGCACCCGGTACCAGGTAATGAGGTCCACATTGGACGTCTTGCTTTCCGCGCCGGAGTTCGACGCGGTGGTCGCGGTCGCCGGCTCATCCGCCCGGTTTCACCCGGAGCTCGCGGTGCGCCCGATCGCCGACAGCGTGCGCCCCGACAAGCCGTTGGCCGCGTTCATCGTGCCGGAGGCACCGGATGCTCTACGTCTGTTGCGGGAGGCCGGGGTTTCGGCCTTCCGCACCCCGGAGGCGTGTGCCGACGCGGTCATCGCGGCATTCGCGCGGCGCCTGCCCGCCGCGGCGCCGGCCGGCCCGGCGCCGGTCACTTCCGGCTCTCGGGTGCTGGATGAGGCCGTTTCGTACCGCGTGCTCGAACGGCTGGGCGTGCCGTACGCGCCGTACGCGGTTCTGCCGGCGCACGAGGATCCCCCCGCACTTCCGGTTCCCGGCCCTGCCGTTGTGAAGGCACTGTCCGACAAGCTGGCACACAAGTCCGATGTGGACGGTGTGGTGATGAACGTCTCCGATGTTCGGGAACTTCGGGACGCCATCTCGGGTATCCGTTCCTCGGTGCGGCAACACCTGCCGGAAATCGAGCTGCGCGACGTTCTCGTCCAGCGGATGGCGCGGGGATTGGGCGAGGTCCTGGTCGGCTACCGGCATGACCCGGCAGCCGGTCCTATCGTGATCCTGGCGGCCGGCGGCATGCTCGCCGAGATCGTCCGGGATCGTAGCGTGCGGACCGCGCCGGTTGATCTCGCCACCGCGCGGGACATGATCGCCGAGGTAGTGTCCCTGCGGGCACTTTCCGGCTACCGGGGCGCGGAACGCGGCGATCTCGATGCGCTCGCCGAGGCGGTGGCCGCGATGTCGCGGGCGGCCCTACTTGAGTCGCCGTGCGTCATCGAAGCGGAGGCGAACCCAGTGGTTGTGCTGCCCGAAGGGCACGGCGTGGTGGCCGTCGACGCCCTGGTGCGGGTGGCAGGCGAGGCGCCGTGAAGCATGCTGGAGCGTCACGCGTTCCTCCAGGGTGGGCCGGTGACTGTATACTGCAGCATGCCATGACTACGGTTCCCACGACTCGCCTGCTGGCCCGCCATGCGGTGCGGGCCCGCGGCGCATCGTTGCCGCCGCCCACCGCCGATGCCGCGACGGCCGTGTTCCTCGACTGGTGCGCGGTCACGATCGGGGGCAGCCGGACGGCCCCGGCGGAGAAGCTGCGCCAGGCACTCGCCGGCCACGGCGGCGTCAGCCAGCTCGTCGGCGCGACCGGCGGTGCCGAGCCGACCGTGGCCGCGCTGATCAATGGCACCGCCGCGCATGCCCTCGAATTGGACGACATCTACGCCCCCGGCCTCTATCACCCCGGCGCGCCGACCGTCGCCGCCGCGCTCGCCGTCGCCGACAAGGAAGGCGCCAGCGGGGAACGGCTGCTGCGTGGCATCACGATCGGATTCGAGATCGGGAACCGGGTGGCGCGAACCCTCGGCCCCGCCCACTATGCCTACTGGCACACCACGGGCACCGCCGGCAGCCTTTCCGCCGCGGCCGCGGTCGCCGAGATACTGTCGCTGGACACCGAGCCTTTCGCGCACGCCCTCGCGCTCGCCGCCACCATGGCTGCCGGGTTGCAGCAGACGTTCCGCGCGGATTCGATGGGCAAACCGTTGCACAGCGGGCACGCGGCGCAGGCCGGCGTGATCGCCGGATTGTCCGCGGCCGCCGGGTTCACCGGCACGCTCGACGTTCTGGACGGCGAGATCGGTATGGGGGTGGCCATGTCCGACTCCCCTTCCTGGCACGTCATCGACGCCGCGTTCGGTCCCGACTACTTGATTCAGTCCACAACGGTGAAGCCCTACTCGTGCTGTGGGCACACATTCGCCGCGATCGACGCGGCGCTGGAGTTGCGCGAGCGAGGCATCGGGCCGCACGACGTGGCGACGATCGAGGTGGAAAGCTACGCCGCCGCACTGACCGTGGCAGGCAATCCCGGGCCGAGCACGCCCTTCGAGGCCAAATTCAGCATCCCGTTCGTGGTGGCCTACGCGCTGCGCGAAGGCCACCCTGGGACCGAAGCCTTCCACGAGGCCACTCTGGAAGCCCCGGAAATCCGCAAGCTCATGGCGGCGGTGCGGTTGCACGACGGCCACGAGTTCACCGAGGCGTTCCCGGCCCGGCGGGGCGCCCGCGTGGTGATCGTGGATCCGGCCGGAAAGCACCACCGGGCAACGGTTCCGGATCGACGTGGCGATCCGGAGAATCCCCTCACCCCTGAACAGCTCGACACCAAGTTTCTGTCCCTTGTGGATGGTGTGGTTGGTGCCGGCTCGGCTGTCGAACTGCAGCGGCGAATCCGGTCGGTCCGCGAGATCACCGACGTCCGGAAGCTCCGCATCGGCCCCGGCGACACCTAGATCTCGTTCTCCCAGATGACAAGGCGAATATCCCTGGCGTCCGCGAAATGCTGGCTCGCGATCTCCGCCGCCTTCTCCCCTTCTCGTGCCTCGATCGCGGCGACAAGCGCCTCGTGCTGCTCGATACTGGTTTCCCAGCGTCCCGGATAAGACAGTGTGGTGACCGGAAAGCGGCCGAGTTGCAGTTCGATGCGGTACAGCAGATCGGCCAGCGCCGGCTGGTGCGCGGCGTTCCAGACGACTTGGTGGAAGGCGCGATTCGCCGCGACCCTGACGCGCTGGTCCTTGTCCCCGGCAGCCAGGTAGCGGCGGTGGGCCTTACGCAGCTCGAAGATGTCGTTGTTGTTCCGGCGTTCCGCGGCCGTGCGGCCGGCGGCGCCTTCCAGCAGGATCCGCACCTCGTAGATGTCCAGGATCTCGCCGGGGCTGCGTTCCCGGACGGTCAGCCCCATCCTGCTGCGCACCACCAGCCCGTCCTGCTCAAGGCGAGTGAGGGCCTCCCGGATCGGCGTGCGGCTCACCCGGAAGGACTGTGCGAGCGAGGTTTCCACCAGATGCTGGCCGGGCTGCAGGTCGCCAAGGTAGATCGCTTCCTTGAGCTGCTCGTAGGGGTCGAGCGCGGTTGGGGTCACGGGTCCCGAGTCGGTGACTGCTTCCTGCTCGGGGGATGTGCCTTCCACGTCGTTCCCTCACCAGCCAAGACCTGCGCGGCTATGTCGACAGACGGTTCGTATGCAGCAGGATACATGGCGAGGACATGCCCCGGGCGGCTCCCGGCGCCGGCTGGCATTCGACTGTGTACAGCAGTATACCCTTCTGCTACGGTCCGAAAACACCTCTTGATGTCTGTCCAGAAGGTGATCGCCTGTGACCGGAACCCGCACCGTCGCGACCGCGATGGCGGACTACCTCTCCGCGGTGGGCGTGTCGCATGTGTTCACCTATCCCGGCGATCCGATCATCGAGTTCCTCGAGGCGATCCGCCGCGGCGGCATCGAGGTGATCCTCGGTCGGCGAGAGGGCACATCGGCGTTCCTTGCCGAGGGTTACGCCCAGGCCACCGGTGGTCTCGGCGTGACCATCTCCACGCTCGGGCCGGGATCGACCGCGCTGGTCAACGGTGTCGCGGCCGCGCAATGGGACCGGGTGCCGATGCTCGCTGTCTCCGGCCAGATCGAGGCCGCGCGCGAGCAGTTCTTCACCCACCAGGTCGTCGACCACAATCTGCTGTTCACCCCGGTCACCAAATGGGCCGGCCGGATGGAGGCGGCGGCGGTGGACATCACGATGCGCAAGGCGATCCGTACCGCCGTCGCGGATCGGCCCGGCGCGGTGCACCTGACCGTCGGCGGCGACGTGTTCAAGGCACCCGCGCCCGAGGAGGACGTTGTCGTCCCGCCGTTGAACACCAGCGGGACGAGCCTGCGGGTGCACCGGACGGCCGGCGAGGATCCGGTGCGGCGGGTAACGGACGCCAAGCACCCCGTGATCCTGGCCGGGATCAGCGCGGTGCGTTCGCAGGCAACCGGTGCCCTCACCGAGCTCGCCGAGACCGTCGGGGCCCCGGTGGTGGTCGCGCCGATGGCCAAGGGAGTGATCCCCGAGGACCACCCGTACTTCGCCGGCGTGCTCGATATGGCCTGCAACGCCGTGATGTGGAACTTCCTCGCCGGCAGCGACCTGATCTTGGCGGTCGGATTCGACGCGGTCGAGCTGATCAAGCCGTGGTCGTTGCGAACCCCGGTGCTGCACATCGACACCGTGCCGAACACCGACCAGATTTACCGCGCGGACGTCGAGCTGGTCGGCGACATCCCGGCGACCCTTGGCTGGCTCGCCGCGGAATGGCACGGCCGGCCGCGCTGGGACGAGCGAACCGTGGCGGCCCACCGGGAGGGTCTGCGGACCGCGTACTACGCGGGTCGGGTGGCGGGCGCGCTGAACCCCACCGACGTGCTGGACACCGTGCGGGCCGCGATGGCCGGCGACGCGATCGTCAGCTGTGACGTCGGATCGCACAAGCTGCTCGTCGGGCAGGGCTGGACCACCACCCGTAACCGTGGCGTGCTGATGACCAACGGCCTGTCCTCGATGGGGTTCGGGGTGCCGGCGGCGATTGGCGCGAAGCTCGCGCTCCCCGACCGGCCGGTTGCCGCGCTGGTCGGGGACGGCGGCTTCGCCATGGCGGCCACCGAGCTGCGGCTGGCTGCCGGTGCGAAGGCGCCGGTGGCGGTGGTGGTGTTCGTGGACCAGAGCCTGAACCGCATCGAGCTGAAGCAGTCCGCCGCGGGCTACCCGAGCACCGCGACCCGCATCGAGTCGATGGATCTGGTGCGCCTTGCCGAATCGATGGACTGCGACGGGGTGCGCGTGGCATCGGTCGCCGAGCTGGAAAATGCGGTGGACGGCATCAACGCGCTCGATCGCCCACTGGTGGTCGAGGCCGTGATCGACCCCGCCCAGTACGAAGCACAGTTCTGATGGCACGTCTGATGACACGGATGTTTTTCGACGGCGCGTGGCGGGACGGCGCCACGACGTATCCGTTGACCGACAAGTTCACCCTGGAACCGATCGCGGATATCCAGGTGCCGGACCGTGAACAGGTGGATAGCGCGATCAACGCCGTGGCGCGGGCCCAGGAGGCCTGCTCGCTGAGCGGTTGGCAACGGGCGGAGATCCTCGGCACGGCGGCCGAACTCGTCGCGGGGCGGCGGGAACGGTTTGTGGACACCATGATCACGGACACCGGTTTCACGATGACCGACGCGGACCGTGAGGTCGGCCGGACCATCGAAACCCTGCGGCTGTGCGCCGAGGAGGCGAAGCGGCTCACCGGCCGGATGGTGCCGATGGATGGCGCGCCCGGCGGCGCGGGCCGGTTGGGCTTCACGCTCCGCAAGCCGCTCGGCGTGGTATGCGCGATCACCCCGTTCAACGCGCCGCTCAACACGGTTTGCCACAAGGTCGGCCCGGCGCTGGCCGCGGGCAACGGCGTGGTGCTGAAACCGGCGCCGGAAACCCCGTTGACCGCCGAGCTGCTAGTCCAGACGCTGCTCGAGGCGGGGGTGCCGGACGGGCTGCTCGCCCTGCTACCCGGCGGTGCCGACGTCGGGCAGCGGCTGCTGGAGCACCCGGTTCCCGCGCTCTACGCGTTCACCGGCAGCACCCGGGTCGGCGAGCACATCGCGCGGACCGTGGGCACCAGGCGCACCCAGCTCGAGCTCGGCAGCCTGGCCAGCACCATCGTGTGCGCCGACGCCGATCTGGACCGGGCGGCCGAGTTGTGCGTGAACGCGGCCTTCCGGAAGGCCGGCCAGGTCTGCACGTCGATTCAGCGCCTTTACGTCGAGCGGGCCGTGCTCGCCGAGATGAGCGGGCTCATCACCGGCAAGCTCGACGGGCGCCCGGTCGGCGATCCCCGCGCGCCGGGCGCGTTCGTCGGTCCGGTGATCAGCCCGGCGTCGGCCGATCGGATCGAGGCGTGGGTGCGAGGCGCCGTGGCGAGTGGTGCCTCGCTTGCCGGCGGCGGCGCGCGGCAGGGCTCGGTGATCGAACCGACCGTGCTGACCGACGTGCCGGCGGACACCGACGTGATGACCAACGAGATCTTCGGACCGGTCGTGGTGCTGCGCCCGTTCGAGGACTTCGCCGATGCCGTCGCGGAAGCCAACAACACGCCGTACGGCCTCGCAGCCGGAGTTTTCACCGCGAATCTCGATCGGGCGCTCGCCGCGGCGCAGCGGCTGCGGGTGGGCACCGTGCACATCAACGAGACTTCGAGCAGCCGGGTGGACCTGATGCCGTTCGGTGGGGTGAAAGCGAGCGGTACGGGCGTCGAAGGTCCCCGGTACGCCATCGAAGAGATGACCGAGGAAACCCTGATCACCATCGGCGGCAGCGGCCGGTGA
>WHSZ01000132.1 GCA_009379845.1 Pseudonocardiaceae bacterium
CGAACCGGCCGCCGGATGATCACCATCACCGGAGGGGATGGCTGTCTTGTTGCTGCTCACGAGATTGTCTCCTGTCGCGCCCTACGCGGGGGGTCGACCCGGGGCTCCGGGGTGTCTCATCACAGCCTGACAGGTAGGGCCCGGTGGAGACCTTGCGTCGCTCGAAGTGTCCGAGGAACTCTTCCCATTCCTCGTCGGTGGGTAGCCGGTATTCCTCGCTGGGTCGCAGGGCTCGGCGGCGGGCCAGGAACGCGCGGTGGGCCTGGATGGCTTCTTCGGGGTAGATGGCCTTGTAGCCGAGGGTGACGTTGATGTCGCGGTGCCCGGCGATGACCTGGGCGATGTGTGGGGGCAGGCCGTTGAGGATCGCGTCGGTGATGAAGATTCTTCGGAAATCGTGGGGCGTGAAGTGCAACGGTTGCCCGTCGACCGGGTCGCGAAGTCCGGTGTGGGCCAACGCTTCGGACAGCAGATGGCCGACACCGCCGGTCGGGATCGGGCGGTTCTCGGCGCCGATCCGGCGCTGGAAAAGCAACGGTGTCGGGGCTGACCAGATCCGTTCGCGTCCGTCATAGGCGACGACCAGCGGGACGGCTCCGGATTGATCGCGGACCCGGCAGATGATCGTGGACAGTACGTCGGCGAGATCGGGGCTGACCACGAGCAGGCGTTCGGTGTCGGTCTTGGACGGCGCGATCTGCAGTAGCGGGATCAGTTCACCGGTCGTGGGCAGCCGATACTGCACCAGGCTGTGATGGCTGAGTTCGAGCAACTCCTCGACTCGCACGCCGGTTGCACGTAGGACCTCGACGATCGCCCAGGACCAGAACGCGTGATCTTCCTCGCGAGACAGGTCGCGACGCTTGCCGGTGTCCGGGTCGTCGGCCAGCACTCGATCACTCGTCGAGCGCTCGCCAAGCACGGAGCGGGTCAGCGTTGTGCCGGCGTCGGTGAACGCCTGGCCTGGCTGCGCGCGTCGCCCGGCGTGCAGCAGCGCTTGGGTGCTCTTGCGGCGTTCATCCAGGCTGCGCAGCAGTGCCGGGAGCACGGGCAGCCGGTCACGGGTGCGCGCGTCCATGCGTGCCTTGCGATGCCGTTTCGCCTTCTTCCGGTTGACCTCTTCCGCGCCGACCGGGCACGGCACGACCCACGGCCCCCACCGGGCCGGGTCCTCGACGGCCCACTGCGCCAGGTCCAGATAGAACGCCCGCACTGGGGTCAGGCACTCGCGGTAGTTGATCCGCTCAACGGTGTGTTTCACCTTCTCCCCGGACGCGCTGAGCGTGGATTTCGTGATGGTCCGCAATCGCCGCTTCCAATCCTCGGCGACCTCACGCGGCAGGTCCAGGCTGGTGATCTGCGGGTGGTGGGCCTCGATGTCGGCCCAGAACCGCATTCCCAGGTAGTAGGCGAGCGAGTCCACGCTGGTGTAGTCCAGCGCCGGCTGACGCTCGCGCAGGTAGTCGACCAGCAGGTCACGGATCGGGCGGCAAGACAACCGGTAGCGGTCGATCAACTCCTCCGGCGTGCACTGCCCGGCCGTGCCCAGCACCCGCAGCGTGGTGGGCGCCTCGGGACCGAGGATCTCCAGCTCGTGCAGGATCCGGTAGAGCTTGCCCCGGGCGCCCGGTGGGCTGGCCCGCACCGTGTCCTCGGCCGCGAACAGTTCCACCAGGTCACCGACGGTGATCTGAGCGAGCGGGCCGCCCTTGGCCGCGAGGATCAGGGCGCAGCGATAGAGCATCTGTTTGCCGTCCACAACCGACACGCCGCCGTCGGCGTGGCAGTGCGCACGCAGCCGGGCGAATCCGTCGGGATCACGAGAGGCCGCCAGAGCGCGGAGCAGCAGACCGCCGCGGGCTGCACCGCCATCGATCAGCCACGCCAGCGAGGGCCGCACGATGTCGGCGCTGATCGCGACCGGCAGTGCCGCCACCAGCGCGTCGTGTCGCCCGGGTCCAGGCTGGTCGTGCTCGCGTAGCCAGCGCGCCGGAACCTGACGCCACTTCGCGCCGGCCGCGTCGGCCCCGCTGGCCAGCCAGCGATCCTGCCACGTCTGCCCGGGCTGCTCGGCCAGCCACGCCAACAACAGCCTCACGCTGACAGCCCGTCGGTTCTTGCTGCCCGTGCGGCGCGTGTATGGCACCGAGCTCAGCAGTTCCAGAACGTCATCGTGCCCGCCGCTGGTGGCCGGCCACGAACTTGGCACGGCGCGCGGCGGGAAGGCGCCGTGCGCCGGTGCGCGCGCGGACGGAGTCAGCGTTGTCAGCCGGTCGGACTCATCGGCGGCAACATCGACAACGGCAGCGCTCACGACCCGGCACCGAACAGCACCTGCAGGGTCTCGGGCCGGTATCCAGGTGCTGGAGCCGCGAGCACCCGTTGCGCGGCTCGCTGGGTCTGCTCGGCGTGATGAGCCAGCAGCCGGCGGATCACGTCCTCCTTACGGGGCGTCAGATAGATCTGGGTCGTGGACAACTGGGCGTGACCCAAGACCAGCTGAACATCCGTCAGCGGCACCTGCGGATCCTCAGCCATCCGGTAGGCCGCGGTATGTCGCAGCGAATGCAGCGTCGCCGTTGTGCCCGCGCGGGTGTTGACGCGCTCGAACATCCGGTGCACGGCGTGATAGGTGAGCGGACGCACCGGGCGGCGCAGCGTCCACCACAGCGGCTGGCGGCGCCCGCGTGGGATCGCGCCGTCCATCTCCAGTTGATAGAGCCGCAGCCAGATGAAGGCGTCACTGGATGCCGGGAGTTCCTGCACCCGTCCGGTTCCCTTGCGCACCACGGTGATCAGCTGACGACCTGGGTCGGCCCCGCCGTTGGTGACCGAGAGCAGCTCTGATGCGCGTGCCCCGGTGGAGACGTAGAACGCGACCAGCGCACGGTCTCTATGCGAGGGCAGCCGGGCGAAGATCTCGTTGAACTCCGTATCCGGGATGCTGCGCGGGATCCTGCTCGGCACCGTCGGCCGGTAGCGTCCGGTCCGCTCGTTGCGCTGCGCCTCCATCGGGTTGTGGTGCGCGTGCGCCCGCCCGCCGCGACGCGAGCGATCCAACGGAAACGGGTTCAACACCGGACCGGTCCCTTCGTCGCGGTGGAAGTCGTAGAACCCACGCAGCACCGTCTCGCTGTGCGCGCGAACCGACGCCGCATACCCCTCGCCCGCCCGGATCGGGACACCCGCCACGGCGCTGTCCTGCGCGCGCCAGTGCGCCCGCACCGGCTTGCCGGCGACCTGCAGCCACCTCGAAAAGTCCCGAGCCTCGTCACGCGTGGCCCGGTCCCACCCGACCCCGATCGCCCAGCAGAACCGGAACCAGCGCAGTAGGTCCATCCCGTACGAGCGCAGCGTGGTCGGCGACCGTCCCGCGGCCAGCAACTCCCGGAAATAGATCGCGATTGCCTCAACCACAACCCCGTCACCATCGACAACGCGGTAAGGCTCGAAACGCTCGCCCGTGTCCACCACCCGGCCCAGCTGCGGCACCACGGTCAACGACAGATCGCTCGACTGCTCCTCATCACCCTGCATAGGCGATGTCTAACACCGCCGCCGGAGAAGACACGCCGGTGACACGCGCCAGTTCAGTCAACAGGTAGGTCGAGCGCAGCGCGATGAACCGCGGATTCTCCACCCGTTCGCGCCCCAGCACGACCCGGATCACCGCCGCGGTCAGGTTGTCATACCGGATCATGCCGGTGGGAACCCCGCCGAGGCGCTCGAAGGCTTGCACGTGACCGTCGAGGAAGGACTCCTGGGCCTGGTTGGCGTAGGCGACG
>WHSZ01000028.1 GCA_009379845.1 Pseudonocardiaceae bacterium
CGACCCGTGAGTACCGACCCGTGAGTACCGACCCGTGAGTACCGACCCGTGAGTGCTGAGCCGCGGCGTTGACCTTTGCCCTCAGATTGTCATACGATCAGACGGTCAGTCGATAGAGCAGAGCGCAAGGGAGCGCGATGATCGACTCGGAGAGTGCCCGGCGCGACTCGTCGGTCTACGACGTTTTCGCCGTGCGGTACGGGACGCGAACGACCTCGAAAAGCGAGGTCTACCTGAACTATCACGTGTACGGGGAACCGGACGCCACGGTCGGCATGGACTACTTCTTCTGGATCGCCAGGAGCCCCGAGTCGGTCATCGTGATCGACACCGGATTCGCGACCGACGTCGGGGTTCGGCGGGGCCGAACCATCCTGTGTGAACCGTCCGCGGCACTGGCCAACCTGGGATTGACGCCGGCCGACGTGTCCCAAGTCGTGGTGACCCACGCGCATTACGATCACATCGGGAATCTCGGCCTGTTTCCGAACGCGGAAATCGTGATCGCCCGGCGGGAATTCGAGTTCTGGACAGGGCCGTACGCCACCAGGCTGCAATTCGCCGCACCCGTTGAGCGATCGGAGACAGCCCGGCTTTCGGACATCTGGCGGCAGGGCAGGCTGAGTCTCGTGGGGGAACGCGAGACCATCGCCGCGGGTGTCGAGGCGGTCGTCGTTGGCGGGCACACTCCGGGCCAGCTCGTGGTGCTGGTGTCCACGGATTACGGGCAGGCGGTGCTTGCCTCCGATGCCCTGCACTACTACGAGGAATACGAGCGCGATCGCCCGTTCGCCATCCTCGCGGACCTCGAGGATATGTACCGGGCCTACGACATGCTCGGCGAAATAGCGAGTGATCCCGGCCGCTTGCTGGTTGCCGGGCACGATCCCGATGTGCTCAAACGATTCCAGCCGATCGGCGACGCGGACGATGCCCTCGCTATCCGGATCGCGTGAGCCATCTCGCGGAGTCCACAGTGGACATTAAGGAGGATTTCATGTCCCCACCACGGATCGGGCTGATCGGTCTGGGGAACATGGGTGGCCGGATCGCACGCCGGATCGTCGAAAGCGGCGCCTCGGTTGTCGGCTATGACACGGATCCAGGACGGGTCGCTACGGCCGGCGCGCAGCCGGCCGAATCCGTCGCTGAACTCGTCCGGAATACCGACTATGTGCTGCTTTCCCTGCCGGACAGCTCGATCGTGGACGCGGTCGTGCTCGGCGAGCACGGAATCCTGCCCAGCTGCCGATCGGGCCAGATCGTGGTGGATCTGAGCACCGCTTCACCCGGTTCCACCATCGCTTCGCAGGCGAAACTGGCCGAACGCGGGGTGGAGTTCGTTGACGCCGGCATCTCGGGTGGCGCGGCCGCGGCAGAGAAGGGCACGCTGACCATCATGGCCGGCGGTTCCGCCGAGGTCGTCGAGCGGATTCGCTGGTTGTTCGAGCCGTTCGCCTCGAAAGTCGTGTACATGGGGGCGTCCGGCACCGGGCACACCACCAAGCTGCTCAACAACTTCCTGAACGCGGTGAGCCTGGCCGCCACCTCCGAGGTCATGATCGCCGGTCGTAAGGCAGGCATCGACCTCGACACCCTTCTCGAGGTGCTGAACAGCAGCAGCGGCGTGAACTTCGCGACGCTCAACCGTTTTCCGCACATCGCGCACGGGGACTACCTGGAAGGTGGGCTCACCAGCGCGCTGATGATGAAGGACGTCCTGCTCTACGTCGATCGAGCGCGCGAGCTGGGTGTGCCGTGCCTGAATGCTTCCGGGCCGATGGCGAGCTTCGGCCTCGCCGCGCAGCTTGGGTACGCCGACGAGATCAGCAATCGCGTGGTGGACGCGATCGGCGACGTCTCAGGAGGCGTTCGGCTGCACGAAGGAGAAACACAACCGAAGGGTGGCCAATCATGAAGATCATCCCGGGGCGCGCGGAAGACGTGGTGTCCGAGAACCGCACCGCGACGTTCACCGGAACCGTGTGGGGCGATCCGGTGCTGCCGGCCACCGACGGCGTCACGATCAACAACGTGTTCTTCGCGCCGGGGTCGCGAACGTACTGGCACGAACACGAGCACGGTCAGATCCTGCACGTCACCGCCGGCAGTGGGCTGATCTGCGCGTTCGGGCAGTCACCACGGGTGATACGGGCCGGCGACACGGTGTGGGTGCCGCCAGGCGAGCGGCACTGGCACGGCGCGGGCGGGCAGAGCTACCTGCTGCACCTGGCTGTGTCCCTCGGCAGCACCCACTGGCTGGACGAAGTCAGCGAGAACGACTACGCCACGACGCCGGCGGAAGGCTGAGAGCGGTGCGTGAGAGCAGCCAGCCAGCAGCCGGCGCGGTGATCGGTTTCGTCGGCCTTGGACGGATGGGCGAGCCGATGGTCCGGCGACTCACCGGTGCCGGTTACCAGGTTCGTGGCTACGACGCCGAGCCCTCGATCCGCGCGAGATTGTCCGATGTGGACGGGTTGACGATTGTCGACGGGCTGGCCGAAGTGGTGCGTGGCGCGGAAGCGACGATACTCATGCTGCCGAATTCCTCGGCGGTGCGTGCGGTTCTTCTCGACGATGGGTTGCTCGACACGCTGCCGTCCGGCGTCGTGTTGATCGATATGGGCTCCTCCGAACCGCTCGTTACCAGGGAACTTTCCGAGCTGGCCGGCAAGCGTGATGTGTCGCTGTTGGACGCGCCGGTTTCCGGCGGCGTGCTCGGCGCGCGGCACGGCACGCTGACGGTGATGGTTGGCGGTCCGGAAGATCGCCTCGACGCGTGCCGCACGCTGCTCGGCGTGCTCGGAAAGCAGGTGCTGCACGTCGGGCCGGTCGGTGCGGGGCACGCGCTCAAGGCGCTGAACAACCTGCTGTCCGCGACGCATCTGCTGGTCAGCTCCGAAGCGCTGCTGGCTGGCCGGGCGTTCGGCCTCGATCCGGATGTGATGCTGGACGCGATCAACGGCTCGAGCGGGCGCAGCGGTTCGACGGAGAACAAGTGGCCGCGGTTCGTGCTGCCCGGCAACTACGCGTCCGGGTTCGGGCTGCGGCTGATGCTCAAGGACATGCGCATCGCGACCGAACTCGCCAGGGCGAGTGGTCTACCGTCCCTGCTCGGCGAAGCCTCCGTCGAGTTGTGGGCCCGAGCAGCCGAGGAACTTCCGGAAGACGCTGATCACACCGAGGTGGTGCGATGGTTGGAGCAACATACCGACCGCAGGGTTCGTTGATGATGCACGTGAGGAGATCGTAGGATGCGGAAGTGACTGCCGAGCAGCCCGAGTCTCCGGAGTGGCCCGATGCCATTCGCATCGGCCGGGTAGCCGCGCCGCTGCGCGAGCAGGTGCTCGCAGTGCTTCGCCAGGCGATTCTCGACTTCCAGCTCAAACCGGGGCAGCGTCTGGTGGAACGTGAGTTGATCGAACAACTCGGCGTTTCCCGGACCACGATCCGCGAGGTTCTCCGGCAGCTGACCGCCGAGGGGTTGGTCACGGTTATCCCCCAAAAGGGTGCTGTGGTGACCAAGCCCTCCGCCGAGGACGCGGCGGATCTGTACGAGGCAAGGGCGGCATTGGAAGCCCTAGCGGTACGGCGTTTCGTGCAACGCGCTTCGGACGAACACGTGGCGGAACTGAAGGCGGCCACCGAGGACATCGAGCGGTTGTCCGGCGATGGTTCGGCCACCCGCGAGGTGTTGCGGGTGAAGGACCGGTTCTACGAGGTGTTGCTGGACGGCGCGGGCAGCCCGTCGATCAAGCAGATCCTGGACGGTTTGCAGGCGCGGGTGCGCGTGTTGCGCGCCACGTCACTGTCCGAGCCGGGCAGGGCAGGCCGGGCCGCCACGGAGATCAGGGCGATCGTGCAGGCCATCGAGATCCGGGACGCGGACAAGGCCGCGGAGTTGTGCGCCGAGCACGTGCAGAACGCCGCAGCGGCCGGTCTGGGTGCGCTGCGAAAGGTCGACGCGGCCGAGAATTCGGATTCAACCGGTCGCTGAGCCGGTTCGGTACGTATCCGTTAGCTGAATTCCTCATCGCAGCTGTGTTGTCGCGCGCGTAATCGCGCGCAATAGAAACCTGACCAAGGAGGACGCTTGTGACTCTTACCGAGCGGCAAGCCGCGCTCAAAGACGAATTTATCAAGAAGCGGGGAACGTGGGGACAATCCTGGGAAAGCATTCTTCGGCTCGATCCGGATTTCCTCGAATCGTACCTGCGATTTTCGACGGTGCCGTGGCGAAGCGGCCCGGACGGGACCGGATACCTGGAACCGAAGGTGAAGGAATTCATCTACATCGCCGCGGATGCCGCCGCGACACATCTCTACGAACCGGGTATTCGGCAACATGTGCGCGCGGCTATCGAGCAGGGTGCCACCGCGGATGAATTGATGGAGGTGCTGGAACTGGCCAGCACGCTCGGTATCCACGCCTGCAACATCGGGGTGCCGCTGCTGCTCGAGGTGCTTGAAGAGGAGGGTAAGCGGACCGAGGCGGCGCCGCTCGACGAACGTCAGGAACAGCTCAAGGCCGAGTTCACCGAGAAACGCGGTTACTGGCACCCATTCTGGGAAGGCCTGCTCGAGCTGGATCCGGAATTCTTCGCGTCCTACGTGGACTTCTCCTCGGTCCCGTGGACGAAGGGTGTATTGCCGCCGAAGGTCAAGGAACTCGTTTACATCGCCTTCGACGCCTCGGCCACACATCTCTACGAGCCCGGTATGAAACTGCACATGCGCAATGCGATTCGCTACGGGGCAACGGTCGAGGAAATCATGGAGGTGCTGGAGATCGTCAGCGTGATCGGAATTCATGGCTGCACGGTTGCCGCGCCCATTCTGCAGGAAGAGCTCGATAACACCAATCGTGGTTGACGGCCACGGACACGAGCAAGCAGTACGGAGGAAATCAATGGCGACAGACTCCGCGTCGACTCGCGCCCGGCACCCGGAAGATGATTCACCATCGGAAGAGGGCGAGAGCAGGGCGACACTTCGCCGAAAGAGAATTGGTCTGTTTCTGGGAATAGTCGCCGCGGCGCTCACGTACGCGTTGTTGCCGGCCGAAGTGTCACCCGAAGCTCGGGCCGCCACCGCGGTAACCGCGGTCATGGCGCTGTGGTGGATGACCGAGGCCCTGCCGATACCGGTTACGGCACTCCTTCCGCTGGTGCTGTCCCCGGTACTGGGCGTCGCGGAGATGGCGGATGTCGCCAGCCCGTACGCCAGCGAGGTCGTGTTCCTGCTGATGGGTGGCTACATGCTCGGCCAGGCAATGCAACGGTGGAACCTGCACCGTCGCCTTGCCCTCGTCATCGTGTTGCTTGTCGGGGAAAGCCCTGTCCGGCTGATCGGTGGCTTCATGCTCGCCACGGCGTTCATCAGCATGTGGGTGTCGAACGCGGCGACGACCATCATGATGTTGCCGATCGGACTGTCCGTGCTCGGCCTCGTGAAGCAACTCGGCCAGGGTAAGGGCGACCCCGCGTTCGGTACCTCGTTGATGCTCGGCATCGCGTTCGCAGCGACCATCGGTGGCTTCAGCACCCTGATCGGCTCAACGCCGAACGCGCTGATCGCCGGATACCTCGAGGACAATCACGGCATCCGGATCACGTTCGCCGATTGGCTGATGTTCGGGTTGCCGATCACCGTGGTGTTCGGGTTCTTCGCCTGGCTGATACTGACCAGGGTCATCTTCCCGCCGCGAATCAAACGGCTGCCGGGTGGCCGAGGGCTGGTTCGCGACGAACTGGCGAAAATGGGTCCGGTCACCAGGGGCGAGCGGCGGGTCATCGCGGTCTTCGTGTTCGCGGCGTTCTCCTGGATCTTCGTTCCGTTGCTGGCGGAAACCGAGCTGATCGGCGGCGCGCTTCCCTGGCTGGCCAATGTCACGGACGCCGGAATCGCCATGACGGTCGCGTTGCTGCTGTTCTTGCTACCGGTCGACGCGAAGCGCGGCACCCAGGTGCTCACCTGGGATTCGGCGAAAGAACTGCCGTGGGGCATGTTGCTGCTTGTCGGCGGTGGGCTGAGCTTGTCCAGCCAGCTGACCGACAGCGGCATGACCGAGTGGTTCGGTGAACAGGTCACCGGGCTTGCCGCGTTGCCGACCGTGGTCATCGTGCTGATCCTGCTGGTGATGGTCATGCTGCTCACCGAGTTGACCAGCAACACCGCGACCGCGGCGACGTTCATCCCGATCATGGGCGGGGTCGCAGCCGGTATCGACGTCGAGGTGATGGTGCTGGTGCTGCCGGTGGCCTTGGCCGCACAGATGTCGTTCATGCTGCCGGTCGCCACACCGCCGAACGCCATGGTGTACGGCAGCGGTTACGTGACGATGGGTCAGCTGATCCGCGGCGGCGTGTGGCTCAACGTGACGGGCCTGCTGATCACGATGCTGGTGATGTACACCCTCGCTCGCTGGATGTTCGGCGTCGCGCTGTAGCTCGTGAGTCTTTTTAGGTGCTATAGCATCTAAAAAGACTCACGAGCTTTCCAGGCGAGCAGGCCGGCTTGGGTTCGGTTGGCGCAGCCGAGTTTGTCGAGCATCCGGGAGACGTAGCTCTTCACCGTCGCCTCGGACAGGTGCAGCCGCTCGGCGATCTGCGCGTTGGACATGCCGTCCCCCAGGCAGTCGAGCACCTCGGCTTCCCGCACGGTGAGCTCGCGGACCAGCGCGACCGCGCGGTCCCTCGCCGCGTGCTCATCGGCGGATGCCGCGACCAGCCGGCGGGTGGCCGCGGGCGAGAGCACGGTGTGCCCGTCCGCAGCCACCCGGACCAGGTCGACAAGGTCCTCGGGCGGGGTGGACTTCACGAGGAAACCGGCCGCGCCGGCACGCAGCGCGCGCAACACGTACTGGTCGGCGTCGAACGTGGTCAGCGCGACGATCTTGGGCGGCTGCGGCCGCTGGCAGATCCGCTCGGTCGCGGCCAGTCCATCCACCCCCGGCATGCGCAGATCCATCAGCACCACGTCGGGCCGGTGCCGCGCCACCGCCTCGACCGCCTCCGCACCGTCGTGTGCCACGGCAACGACCTCGATGTCCTCGCCAGCTCCGAGAATCGTGCGCAGGTGCGCACACACCATCGGCTCGTCGTCCACGATCAGAACACGGATCACCCGGCGACCTCCGCGGTGGGAACGTAGACGGGCAGTATGACACTGACCTCGAATCCACCGTCCGCAGTGGACTCCGCTTGCAGCGAGCCACGAATCAGCTCGACACGTTGCCGTAGCCCGTGCAGGCCGGCGCCCGACCCGGTGCCCCGCAACCCGGAGTCCACGTCGCGTCGCGGCGCGGTGTTGCGTACGGATAGCCGGATCCGATCCGCGCCGTAGCGCACCACGATCCGGACTCGGGCGCCTGGCGCGTGCTTGCGCACGTTCGTCAACGCTTCTTGCACCACGCGATACGCGGTGCGGGCGACGACCGGCGAGGCACGTTCCGGATCACCGTCGACGGCCAGTTCGACCGGAACCCCGACCGACTCCGACTCGGCGGCCAATGTGGACAGATCGGCGGAGAGCCCGGTGATTTCCTGGTCGGAAGAGTCGGCGTGCTCGCGCAGCACGCCGACCAGATCGCGCATCTCCTCGAGCGCTTGACACCCGGAAGCGCGGAGTTCCTCGGCGGCCTCCCTTGCCGTGTCGTCCTTCGTGGTGACACGCAAGGCACTGGCCTGCAACACCATCAGGCTCAGCCGGTGCGACACGATGTCGTGCATCTCGGCGGCCAACCTGCTGCGCTCCTCGGCGCGCGCCTGCTCGGCGAGCAGCTCCTGTTCCCGCTCGGCGCGCTCGGCGCGATCCCGTAACGACCGCACCAGCCGTTGTCTCGCCTGCACGTACATCGCGAGCAGCGCGGGCACCGCGGTGGAAAGCAAGCCGAACGGGGTGATCGCCCAGGACGGTTCCCACGGCCGGGTGGCCAGAACGACGAGGATCCCCACCAGGATCCACGCGCGGCGCCGATCGAAGTAGGACACCAGGTTGTACACCACGACCGGCGTGATGGTGGCTGAGGTGGCACTGGTCGCCGGGTTCTCCGGAACCAGCAATCCAGGGGAGAACAGGTCGGACGCGAGCATGGCCAGCGCGGCGAGCACGGTGTACAGCCCAACCGCCCACGGAGTTCTTGCCAGGAACAACACCGAGACGTCAACGCTGAGCTGGAGCACCAGACCGGCCGAGGGGCCCAGCCAACCCGTGGTCGGTGGCCCGCCGACGGCGACAAGCACGTCGAGGGTGGCGAAGCCAAGCACGGCAGCCACGATGATGGCGGCCTCCATCGGGCGCGACACGCGCATCCATTGCCACCAGGGACTCTTCACATCGCCAGACGGTACCCACTCCGGGACGCCAGGGTGCGCGTGAGCGCAACCAAAGTTGCGCCCGGCCGGCGAGATCGCAACGTTCGTTGTTCGCACCGACCACTTTGCGCCCTGCCGCCGGCCACAACGGACCGGATGGAATGCCATCGAACCGATCTTCGGAGGTGGCAAACGTGCGAGAACACACTCGACGTAGCGCGCTGCGTGGCGCGTCGGTGGTGGGGATGGCGGCGATGGCGAGCACCGCCCCCGCCACGGTGGCCAGCGCGAGAAACCGCGGCCCTACCACGTTCGTATTCGTGGCCGGCTCGAACGGCAGCGCGTCGAACGAACCCGAGCTCGCCATGCGCGGGCACCGCACGGTCGGCGTGAACCTGCCGGGCCACGAGGTCACGTCGGGGCAGTTCCGCGCCGCGTACCAGGCGCCGCAGGACCTCGACGCGCTGGCGACGGCGCCGTCCCCGGTGGCTGGCACGACGCTTCGCGACTACGCCAGGGTGACCAGCGAGGTGGTACGCAGGGTGGCGCGAAACGGGCCCGTGGTGCTGGTCGGCGGCAGCATGGGTGGTGCGACGATCAGCCTGGTCGGCAACCAGATCCCGGATCTGATCGATCGCATCGTCTACGACGCCGCGTTGTGCTGCGTCGACCTTCCAACCATGACCGACTACTTCACCACCGCGGAAGGCAGTACCTCGCTGGCCCCGCTGCTGGCCGGTGGGGCGATCGGCGATCCGCAAGCGATCGGTGCCTCCCGCACGAACTGGCGTACCGCGGACAAGGACTTCCTCGCCAAGGCCAAGAAGGCACTGATGGCCGGCGGCACGGACGCCGAGTTCTTCGCGATGCTCAATTTCCTGCAGCCGGACGAGGCGCTCAGCCCGATGACCGAGAACGCCAGGGTTCAGGCGCGCAGCTGGGGCCGGATTCCGCGTACCTACATCCGGCACACCGAAGACCTAATGATCCCGATCGCTCTGCAGGATCGGATGATCACCGAGGCGGACGCGCTGACCCCGGACAACCGGTTCGACGTGCGCTCGGTGCGAACCAGCCACGTGCCGACCGCCGAGCGGTACCCCGAGATCGTTGCCATACTCGACGAGCTCGCACTCTAGATGGGAGTCACGATGCGCCTGCCGGATTCGTTGCCGGGCAAGATATACCTGCTGGCCTGGGACCCTGGCCGGGAGCGGATGACCGTCGGGGACCGGCTCGGCTACCTGCTGCGCGCCGCCGCGCTGACCGACCTGGCCATCCGGGGATTCATCGAGGACGACGGCGGGAAGGCGCTGGTGGTGCACAGGGGCAGCGTCCCCGATCGGGTGCTGACCGGGCTGCTCGACGAGCTCGCTGCCTCGAGACGTCCGCGGTCCTGGAAGCACTGGGTCCGCCGCTCGGCCGGACCGATGAAACGCGCCGTGCGGGACCAACTGGCCTCCGCCGATTGGATCGACGTCACACCGCGTGAAGGGATTATGGGGCTGCTGCCGGACAAGGTCACGGTGCGCGATCCGAGGGTGGTGCACGAGCTACGTGAGCACTTCCGTGCCGTCCTGACCGGCGGGCCGGTCGCCGATGTGGAACCGGTGGACGCCGCGCTGATCTCACTGGCCAACGCCGGCGAGCTCAAGACCGTGCTGCCGCGAGCAGAGCGGCGGGCGCACAAGGAGCGGATCACGCACCTCACCGAGCGCGCCGGGGCTGCGGCCCCAGCGCTGGGCAAGGTGCTCAAGGACGTTCGGGTCGCCGTCGCGGCCGCGGCGAGCAACGGTGGAGGTGGCGGTTGATGCGGTGTCGCCGTCGCCACACCGGTCACTAGTTGCCGCACACAACCGGTCTGTTGCACGATCAGGGATCGCGCATTGCGGCGATCGGAGGCTCATGCGACCGCAGACAGACGATCCAACCGGGGACTGGACCGAGTCAGGGGTATTCAGCGTGGCTCCCGGCGTGTACCGGATCCCGCTTCCACTGCCGAACGACGGCCTTCGTGCGGTCAACGTGTACGCCATCCTGGACGCCGACGAGCTGGTGCTCATCGATGCGGGCTGGGCGATCGAATCCTCCCGCGAACTGCTCGGCGACGCGCTGCGCGCGATCGGCTGCGAACTCGGTGATGTGCGGCGATTTCTTGTCACCCATGTGCACCGCGATCATTACTCCCAAGCTGTCGCGTTGCGCCGCGAGTTCGGCACCAGGATCAGCCTCGGCGCGGGCGAGCTGCCAACGCTGACCGAGCTGAACCGGACCGACCGGGATCCGGGCGAGAACCACCTGGAAGGGTTGCGGGAGGCCGGCGCCGAACCGGTGATCGAGCTGTTCCGCCAGCTGCCGCCGCCCGGGCCAAACTCGGTGGAATGGGAGATGCCGGACGACTGGTTCGAGGGCGCCGGCACCGAGCATCTGGCCGGTCGCGATCTCGACGTGCTGCCCACCCCTGGGCACACCCGCGGGCACGTGGTGTTCATCGACGGCGCGGCGGATCTGATGTTCGCGGGGGACCACGTGCTGCCGCGGATCACGCCGTCCATCGGGTTCGAAGCCGCGCGGGCCGAGCTGCCACTTCGCGACTACCTTGACTCGCTGCGGCTGGTTCGCGGCATGCCGGATCGGCGTCTGATGCCCGCGCACGGGCCGGTGACGACCAGCGTGCACCAGCGGGTGGACGAGTTGCTCGAGCACCACCGGGTGCGGCTCGAGGACACCGCCGCGGCGATCCACGACGGTGCAGCCACCGCCTACGAGGCGGCGCTGCGTTTGACGTGGACGCGCCGTGACCGCAAGCTCGACGAGCTCGATCCGTTCAATCAGTTCCTCGCCGTGCACGAGACGGCCGCGCATCTGGATCTGCTGGTGTTCCAAGGGAAACTGAACTCGTCCACACGGGACGGAGTGCGGGAGTACGCCTCCTAGCGGAGGCGTATAACGACGCGAAGTACTTCCGGCTGGTCGTGCGGCGTCAGCCGTCCTTGCGGAGCACCTGGCGTAGCGTGTCCAGCACGCCGGCGTCCTCGATGGTGGACGGCACGGGTTCGTCGCGACCGTCCGCGATCCCTCGCATGGTCTTGCGCAGGATCTTGCCGGACCGCGTTTTCGGCAGCGCGTCCACAACGGACACATCGCGAAAGGCAGCCACCGCACCGATATCCCGCCGCACGGCCTCGACGAGCTCCGCGCGCAGGGTTTCCTCGGCGATCTCCACACCGCTTTTCAGCACCACGAGTCCGCGTGGCAGCTGGCCCTTCAGCTCGTCCCGCACGCCGATCACCGCGCACTCCGCGACCGCCGGATGCGCGGCGAGCACCGCTTCCATGGAGCCGGTCGACAACCGGTGACCGGCAACGTTGATCACGTCGTCGGTGCGTCCCATCACGAACAGGTAGCCGTCCTCGTCGAGGTAACCGGAGTCGCCGGTGAGGTAGCACCCCTCGTACCGGGACAGGTAGGCCTCCCGGTATCGCTCGTCGTCACCCCACAGCGTGGGCAGCGTGCCGGGCGGCATGGGCAGCCGCAGCGCTATCGCTCCCTCCTGGCCGGGCGGCGCCTCATCGCCCTGCTGATCCAGAATCCGCACGTCGTAGCCGGGCACCGGCACGGTCGGCGAGCCCGGCTTCACGGTCATCGGCTCCAGCCCGCGCAGGTTCGCCGCGATGGGCCAGCCCGTCTCGGTCTGCCACCAGTGATCGATGACCGGAACACCGAGTTTCGCGGATGCCCAGTGATACGTCTCGGGGTCGAGCCGTTCCCCCGCGAGGAACAGCGTCTGGAACCGGGACAGGTCGTACTTCGCGAGTTCGGTCGCATCCGGATCCATCTTCTTGATGGCGCGAAACGCCGTCGGCGCGGTGAACAGCGCCTTCGCGCCGTGCTCGAAGATCACCCGCCAGAACGCGCCGGCATCGGGCGTGCCGACGGGTTTTCCCTCGTACAGCACGGTTGTCGCACCGACCAGCAGCGGCGCGTACACGATGTAGGAGTGCCCGACCACCCAGCCGACGTCGGACGCCGTCCAGAACACCTCGCCCGCGCCGATGTCGTACACGTTCGCCATGGACCAGGCCAGCGCCACCGCGTGCCCACCGGTGTCGCGCACCACACCCTTCGGCTTCCCGGTGGTTCCGGAGGTGTACAGGATGTACAGCGGATCGGTCGCGGCCACCGGGACGCAGTCCGCCGGTTCGGCCCGCGCCATCGCGTCCCGCCAGTCAAGGTCGCGCTCGGTCATCTCCGCGGTGGCCTGATCACGCTGCAGCATCACCGTCTTGTCCGGCTGGTGCGCGGTTTCACTCAGCGCCGCCGCGATGATCGGCTGGTACTCGACGATCCGGCCAGGCTCGATCCCGCAGGACGCCGCGACGATCGCCTTCGGCTTGGCGTCCTCGATCCGTGCCGCGAGTTCCTTGGGCGCGAAACCACCGAATACGACGGAATGGACCGCGCCGATGCGCGCGCAGCCAAGCATGGCGATCACCGCTTCCGGCACCATCGGCATGTAGATCACCACGCGATCGCCATGCGTGAGGCCCAGCTCGGTCAGCAGGCCGGCGAACCGGGCCACCTCGTCACGCAGCTCGCGGTAGGTGTAGCTGCTCTTGGCGCCGGTCACCGGCGAGTCGTAGATCAGCGCGGTCTGCTCCGCGCGGCCCGACTCGACGTGCCGGTCAAGCGCGTTGTAGCAGGTGTTCAGCTCGCCGTCGGGGAACCAGCGGTAGAACGGCGCGGCGGAGTCGTCGATGGCCCTGCTCGGCTTGCGGGTCCAGTCGATCAGATCCGTCGCCGCCAGCCAGAACGAGTCCGGCTCGGCGATGCTTCGTTCGTATGCGTCCGCGTAGGCGCCCATCCAACGACCTCCATGTCGTCCGCTGTTTCCTGGCAAGGAGTGTGCTACGTGCCTGGCGCGCTGTCAGCCCGGGCCGCGGGTCGGGCATTGTGCCGCCGTGGTGACCCGAGCTGACACCGGCGGGTGACCCGGGTGGGTGACGTAGCGGTGCGGCGCCCGTGGCGTAGGTACGCACCGATGGGTCGGACGACTCGGGGCTCGATATCGTGGTGAGGTTCGCCGCGCTGCGCACGGACGACGACCGCTCGACCAGCCGGAAAGCCACGCGAACATGGTGCAAGGCTGGCAACCCGGACCAGGTACCGCGCGTCCGCAATGCGGGGATCGGAATGTAGGGCAAGGGGCGGGGCGGGTAGCCGCGGCCGCCTAGGGTGCGATCCTGTACGTGCATCGGGACGACACGATGGGAGGGCTCGTGGACGCGTTCATGGACTTCGCGAGCACACTCCTGTCCTGGGCGTACGCGGCCTTCGCGCCCGGTTTCTGCCCCGGTGACTGGGTGTGGGCGACCACCGCGGCCGGTGGGATCGTGGCGCTGTTCCCTGTCGCGGGCGCGATGATCGTGGCGCTGATCCGCAAGGGCACCGGCAATACCTACAACGGCACCACGCTGGCGGTGTTCGGGGTGATCGGGTTGCTGGCCGCCGGGCTGCTCCCGTGGATGGCCTACGCCGGGATCTCCGAGGTGTACCGCGCGGTGCCGGTGACCGGTGCGACGGCCGCTGGCCTGCCGCCCGAGTCATTCACGCTTGACCAGGAGTTCTGCGGCTTTATCGGCGTGCAAAAGACCTACCTCGGTACCGGGGAGAACGTTTTCGAGACGCTGCTGTACCCCTCCGGCGGCACCCTGGCCTACGGCTTCTACCTCGGCGCGCTGATCGGGCTGCCGGCGCTGAGCTTGCTGTTCGTGATGCTGCAGGCACGCACCGCGTTCCGTCGCGGCCCGAAGGGGCCGTCCCGGTTCTTCTGGCTCTCGTTCCTGCTGTTCGTGCTGGCCACCGCGCCGGTGTCGGCGAACACCGCGGTGCACCTGTGGCTGGGTTTCCTGCCGATCAGCGTGCTCGGCATCGTGCCGGTGGCGATACTCGGGCCGCCCAGCTGGTCCGTGATCAACCGCCCCAAGAAGGAGCGGCCGGAGCCCGAACCGCCGCCTCCCGAGCCGCCACCGAAGGAGGAGCCGCCGGGGCAGCTCGCGGAGACACCTGGCCCGATGCCGGCGCCGCCGGAAGCGCTGCTCGGTAGCCGGTTCCAGCGGCTGCGCCAGCTCGGGCACGGCGGATTCGGCACGGTGTGGATGGCAAGGGACACCCAGCTGGATCGCACCGTCGCGGTGAAAAGCGCACATGCCCCGGACGCGGACACCGAGCAGCGGATGCTGCGCGAGGCGCGGGCGCTCGCCGCCGTGCATCACCCGAACTGCGTGCGCGTTTACGACGTGGTGCGTGAGCCGGAGGGCCTGTCGATCGTGATGGAGTACATCGAGGGCGCTCCGCTCGCCGATGCGGTGTACGACTCCGGCCTGCTCGACGACGTGCTCGCCGCCCGGCTGTGGAGCACCATGGCCGGGGCGCTGTCCGCAGCGCACCACAAGGGCGTGCTGCACCGGGACGTGAAGCCGTCCAACGTGATCGTGGACCCGCGCGGTGTCCCGCACCTGATCGACTTCGGGATCGCGAGGGCGAAGGGTGATTCCACGCTGACCGCGAGCGGCATGATGGTGGGCACGCCGGACTTCCTCGCCCCGGAGACGGCGGCCGGCGCGGACGCCACGCCCGCGTCGGATGCCTGGCAGCTGGCCGCGACGGTGAGCTTCGCGCTCGCCGGTTACCCGCCGAGGGGCGAGCGCGAGACCCCGATGGCGGCGCTGATGGCGGCCGCGAAGGCGGAACCCAACACCTACCTGCCGAGGCGCAGCGCGCACCAGCGGCTGTTGACCGCAGCGCTGGACGCGGACCCCTCGCGCCGGCCGACGCTGGACAGCGTGGTCAGGCAGATGGACCAGTGGCTCGCCGGGGCCGGCAAGCCCAAGGACGGACCGGTCACCATGTTCGTGCCGGCCGCCCGCCAGCAACCGCCTGCCGGCCAGCCGTCCGGCGGTCACCAGCAACCGTCCGGGGGTTATCAGCAACCGTCCGGGGGCTATCAACGGCCTGCGGGGCCCGGTCCCCAGCAGCCGCGCCCACCCCAGGACCCACGCCCTCCCGCCCAAGGCGCCCGCCCGCCCGCCCAGGGCGCACCGGGGCCGGGGCAGTACCCACCTCGGCCGCCCGCCCAAGGCCCACGGCGCTGACGCCGTCCTAACGGAGTCAGCGCCAGGACGGGAGCCACAGCTCGGCGTTCCACCGTGCCGTGGTGATCGAATCGCCGTTCAGGATCGGCCACAGCCAGATGAAGTTCGCCACCACGAGCCCCACGTACAGGCCCACGACCAGCAGCCCCGTGCCGCGACGCTCCACGCCGGAGTGCGCGGCGCCGAGTATCTGGCCGAGTATCAACACCAGCCCCAGCACCAGGAACGCCGCGATCGGCGTGACGTAGAAGAAGTACATCTGCCGGTCGAGGTTGGTGAACCAGGGCAGCAGGCCGGCCAGGTACCCGGTGAGCACCGCCGCGTACCGCCAGTCCAACCTCCCGATGGCCCGCCACAGACCCCAGCCGAGCATCGGCAGGGATGCCCACCACATCGCCGGCGTGCCGATCAGCATGGTGGCTCGCACGCACTCGTTCTGCCCGCAGCCGGCAGCGGCCGCCCCCGTCTCGCGGTAGAACAGCATCGGCCGCAGCCCCATCGGCCAGGTCCACGGCTTGGACTCCCAGGAGTGCGGGTGGCCCTTCGGGGTGAGCAACGTCTCGTGGAAGCCGAACACGTTGACCGCGTTGTACGCCAGCGAGCGCAGCCCGGCCGGGATGAACGTCCACGATGACACCGCTCCGGCCTGCTGCTCGGCCGCGTGCCGGTCGACCGCGGTCTCGCTGCCGAACCACGACCACCAGCTGGCCAGATACACCAGCACCGGCACCGCGACCAGCCCCC
Source organism: Pseudonocardiaceae bacterium (assembly GCA_009379845.1). Classification (GTDB taxonomy): domain Bacteria; phylum Actinomycetota; class Actinomycetes; order Mycobacteriales; family Pseudonocardiaceae; genus Tamaricihabitans. The sequence continues at coordinate 16,214 of WHSZ01000028.1, forward strand.
ACAACGCCGGCGCGACGTCCAGCCGCAGCGTGGCGACCCACGGGCGCGCGACCCCGGCCGTGCGCCGCGCGGACACGTCGAAAAGCACGCACAGCACGCCGAACGCCATCAGGAACCACAGCCCGGACCACTTCACGCCGAGCGCGAGCCCGAGGCACAGCCCGGCGCCGAACCGCCACCAGCGAAAACCGAGCCGTGGACCGAACCGGGCGTCGTCCAGCCAGCCCTCGCGCAGCGCGAACGCCAGGCGGCTTCGCACCTGCTCCCTGTCGAGCAGCAGGCAGCCAAACGCGGCGAGCACCACCGGCGCCAGGAAGATGTCCAGCATCCCGGTGCGGGACATGAGATGGCTCACGCCGTCCGAGATCAGCAGGATGCCGGCGATCGCGCCGAGCAACGTGGAACGCGTCAGCCGCCGCGCGATGCGGATGATCAGCAGGATCGTCACAATTCCGGCGATCGCGCTGGCGAACCGCCAGCCCCAGCCGTTGTAGCCGAAGATCCATTCACCGACGGCCATGAACTGCTTCGCCAGTGGTGGGTGCACGGTGAGCTCGTAGGCGGGGTTGTCCTCGTAGCCACCGGTGCGCAGCATCTGCCACGCCTGCGGCACGTAATGCTTCTCGTCGAAGACCGGGGTGCCTTTGTCGGTGGGAAAGCCGAGGTTCTGCAGCCGGATGAACGCGCCGATCGCGGTGATGGTGAGGGTAATGATCCAGGAACGCAGCCGGTCGCTCGGCATCGGCCTGCCGAGCAGCGCCGCCTCCCGATCGGAGCTATCCGGCGGCCGGGTCGTTTCCGCCGAGGCGGACAGCACGCTGGCGGCACGCGCGCGGGTCACCAGGGCACTCACGGGGGGAGATCGTAGGCTGCACGATGTGAGCTCGGCATTCCGAACGGGTCGTTTGGTGCTGGCCGCCACGCCACTCGGCGATTCCCGCGACGCCTCGCCCCGGCTGATCGAGGCGCTGTCCAGCGCGGACGTGCTCGCCGCCGAGGACACCCGCCGGTTGCGCTCGCTGGCCACGGCGCTCGGCGCGAGCCCAGCAGGGCGGGTGGTGAGTTTCTACGACGCGGTGGAGTCCTCGCGGCTGCCAGGGCTGCTGTCCGCGGTGCGGGACGGTTCGACCGTGCTCCTGGTTACCGACGCCGGCATGCCGAGCGTGTCCGACCCGGGGTTCCGGCTGGTGGACGCCTGCCTGACCGAGGGGTTGCCGGTGACCTGCCTGCCGGGACCGTCCGCGGTGACCACCGCGCTCGCACTGTCCGGGCTGCCGTGCGAGCGGTTCTGCTTCGAGGGTTTCGCGCCGCGCAAGGCCGGCGAGCGCAGGCGGTGGCTGTCGTCGCTTGGTGACGAGCGGCGTACCTGGGTGTTCTTCGAATCACCTCACCGGCTGGCCGCGACACTGGCGGACGCGGCCGCTGTGCTCGGAGCGTCCCGGCGTGCCGCGGTGTGCAGGGAGCTGACCAAACCGTACGAGCAGGTGCGCCGCGATTCGCTCGGCGAGCTGGCCTCCTGGGCGGCCGAAGGGGTGCGCGGCGAGATCACCGTGGTGGTGGCCGGGGCTGAGCCGGCCGAGCCCGACCTCGATGAGCTGGTCGCCGAGGTGCGCGGCCGGGCGGACGCGGGCGAGCGGTTGAAGGCGGTTGCCGCCGAGGTCGCCGGGCGCGCGGGCGTGTCAACCAAGGCGCTGTACGACGCGGCGCTGGCGCGCCGCTCGTGAGTCTTTTTAGGTGCTATAGCACCTAAACCGTGTTAACGGCACCAAGCATGACCCGATGACGAGCAGGGCTCGCTGACTCACGAGCGCAGCAGGGCCTCCAGCGGGGCGGCTTTGTGCAGGCACTCCTGCCACTCGGCGTGCGGGTCGGACTCCGCGGTGATCCCGCCGCCGACGCCCAGCCACAGGTGCTCGCTGTGTAGCTCGAAGGTGCGGATCGCGACGTTGAGCTCCATGCCGGCGATGGGGGACGCCAGCCCGATCGCACCGCAGTACACCTCCCGCGGCCACGGTTCGAGCTCACCGATCAGCTCGAGTGCGCGGGATTTCGGTGCTCCGGTGACCGAGCCGGGCGGGAACGTCGCCCGCAACAGAGCCGCGTCGTCCACCCGCGAAGCCAGCTGTCCCTCTACAGTGGACTCCAGATGCCACACGCCGGGTGCCGGGCGCACCACCAGCAGCTCCGGCACCCGCACGGTGCCGGTCACGCACACCCGCCCGAGATCGTTCCGTACCAGATCGACGATCATCACGTTCTCCGCGACATCCTTCGTCGAGCGGCGCAGCAGCTCCACGTTCGCGTCGTCATCCGGACCGCGCCGCGGCAGCGTGCCCTTGATCGGCGTGGAGTGGACGTGATTACCGTGCCGGGCAACGAAAAGCTCGGGTGAGAAGGACAGCACCGAACCCCATCCGCCACCCAGGTACGCGCCGCGGGCCGGCCGGAGCCGCTCGATTCCGGCGGCGAACAGTTCGGTCGGTTCGCCACGGAATTCGCCCGCGAACCGGGTACACACATTCGCCTGGAAGAGCTCGCCCTCTCCGATCGCGCCAATACATCCGCGCACCGCCTCCTGGTGCCGCTCGGGTGTCTGGACCCGGCGCAGGTCGGACGCCTTCCAGCCGTGCGGCGTCGGCTCGCCGTCCAGCAATGACTCCAGCTCCTCGGCCAGCGCGGTCGGCGCGGTCTCGCCGTCCGGTACCAGAGCCTCGAACCACCAGCGCTCCTCGGTGTCCTGCCGGAGGACGTGATCCGCCCAGCCCCAGGCGGCGTTCGGCAAGACTCTGGAATGCGCGACCGGATCGGTGAGCCCGTAACCGAGATAGCCAAACCAGCCGCCTCCGATCGCGTCCGGTACCGCATCGTGCACAACGGGTTGCCGGGTGGGAACAGCGAACGCCTCGCCGGCGGTGGCCGCGGTCGCCATCCGCACGCTCGGCGCGAGCACGGCGCGCGAGCCGAACCAGTCACCGCACAGCGCGGCGGGCGCGCCGGCATCTCGTGCCCTGGCTCGCTCGGCGAGCAACCGCACCGCCCGCCCCGGGGCGAGCTGAGAACGCAGTAACCGCCGTACCAATCGCATGGTGTGATCCTGGCATCGCGTTTGACCTGGAGTGCGCTCCAGGGTGTTGGGTTGAGCGTGCCACGGCAGGTAGCCGCTGGCGCACGGTAGGGGAGAACACACATGGAAAAACGCATGCTGGGCGAACTCGAGGTATCCGCTCTCGGGCTCGGCTGCATGGGGATGTCGCCGGTTTACGGAGCCACGGACGACGAGGAGTCGATCCGGGTGATCAACCATGCGCTGGACGTCGGTGTGACGTTCCTTGACACCGCGGACGTCTACGGTGCCGGGCACAACGAGCGGCTGGTTGGCAGGGCCATCGCGACAAGGCGGGACGAGGTCGTGCTGGCCACCAAATTCGCCATCACCGGGCTGACCGAGGACTACGCCCCCATCGTCGACTCCAGCCCGGAGTACGTGCGCCGGGCGATCGATGCCTCGCTGGACCGGCTTGGCGTCGAAGTCATCGACCTGTACTACCTGCACCGCCGCAACCCGGCCGTGCCGATCGAGGACACCATTGGCGCACTCGCGGAACTGGTTGAGGCCGGCAAGATCCGGCACATCGGACTGTCCGAAGTAAACAGTGACACGCTCAGGCGAGCACACGCCGTTCATCCGGTTTCCGCGCTGCAGAGCGAGTACTCGCTGTTCGAACGTGGGCTGGAGGACGAGATCTTCGGGGTGTGCCGGGAGCTCGGCGTCGGCGTGGTTCCGTACTCGCCGGTCGGCAGGGGCGTGCTCACCGGGAAGCTGCCGGATGTGAACGCGCTGTCCGCGGACGACGCGCGACACAGGCTTCCGCGGACCAGCGGCGAAAACCTGCGGCACAACGCGGCGTTGCTGGCCGGTGTGTTCGGGATCGCCGAACGGCTTGGCGCTACGCCGGTGCAGGTGGCGCTCGCGTGGTTGCTGGCAAAGGGCGGCAATGTGGTGCCGATACCGGGAACGAAGCGGATCCCGTACCTGGACAAGAACGTCGGCGCCACCCGGCTCCGGTTGACCGACGAGCAGGTCGCGGAGATCTCCGAAGCGGTCGCCGCCGACCAGGTGGCTGGCGAGCGATACACCCCGAACGGACTGGCTGCGGTGCGGCAATGAGCGCGTAACGGGATGCCGTATCTATGGTTGGGGGCGTGCTGCCCACGCCCCCAACCGCGTCGGTCAGCTCCTCCCACCGAGAAAGCCCTGAGGGTTGCTCGCAGGCCCGAAGCATGAATGCCGTGGGCTGCTCGCAGGCCCGAAGCATTAAATACGTACCGCTATCCGTAGGCTAAACAGATATGAGCACCTCCGTGTTGACCGCGGTGGCCTGGCCTTACACCAACGGCCCCCGCCACATCGGCCATGTTTCCGGTATCGGCGTACCGTCCGACGTTTTCTCCCGCTACCAGCGAATGGCCGGCAACCACGTGCTCATGGTCTCCGGGAGCGATGAGCACGGCACCCCGATCCTGGTGCAAGCGGAGAAGGAGAACCTCAGCCCGCAGCAGACCGTGGACAAGTACCACCGGGTGATCGCCGAGGACCTGCGCGCGCTCGGCGTCACCTACGACCTCTACACTCGCACCACCACCGGCAACCACGCGCACGTCGTGCAGGAGATCTTCCTCGCCCTGTACCGCAACGGCTACGTGGTCCCGAAGAGCACCACCGGGGCGATCAGCCCGTCCACCGGCCGCACCCTGCCGGACCGGTACATCGAGGGAACCTGCCCGATCTGCGGGTACGACGGCGCGCGCGGCGACCAGTGCGACAACTGCGGCAACCAGCTGGACGCCGCCGAGCTGATCAACCCTCGGTCCCGGATCAACGGTGAGAAGCCGGAGTTCGTTGAGACCGAGCACCTGTTCCTCGATTTGCCGGCGTTCACCGAGACACTCGGCAAGTGGCTGTCCACCAAGACGGACTGGCGCTCCAACGTCCTGAACTTCACCAGGAACCTGGTTGACGACATGCGGCCACGGCCGATCACCAGGGACCTGGACTGGGGGGTGCGGATCCCGCTGGACGGCTGGCGCGATCAACCGCTGAAGAAGTTCTACGTGTGGTTCGACGCGTTCATCGGCTACTTCTCGGCAAGCGTGGAGTGGGCGCGCCGGTCCGGTGACCCGGATGCGTGGCGGCAGTGGTGGAACGACCCGGAAGCGCAGCTGGTGTACTTCATGGGCAAGGACAACATCACGTTCCACGCGCAGATGTGGCCGGCCGTGCTGCTCGGCCACAACGGCGCGGGCGACACCGGCGGGCAGCCCGGCCCGTACGGCGCGCTGAACCTGCCGACCGAGATCGCCTCGAGCGAGTTCCTCACCATGAGCGGCTCGAAGTTCTCCACTTCCCGCGGCACGGTGATCTACCTGAACGACTTCCTCCGCGAGTTCGGGCCGGATGCGTTGCGGTACTTCATTTCCGCCGCCGGGCCCGAGACCCAGGACGTGGACTTCACCTGGGACGAGTTCGTCCGCCGGATCAACTTCGAGCTAGCCAACGAGTGGGGCAACCTGGTCAACCGGTCCATTTCGATGGCACACAAGAACGTTGGCGCGGTGCCGAGGCCCGGGACGCCGAGCGAGACGGACGAGGAGCTGAAGGCGTTGGCGCGCAGTGCCTTCGACGTGGTCGGCGGGCACCTGTCGCGTTCCCGGTTCCGGGCCGCGGCGAGCGAGGCGATGCGGGTGGTGTCCGCGGCGAACAAGTACATCTCCGAGTCCGAGCCGTGGAAGCTCAAGGACGACCCGGAGCGCAGGGATACCGTGCTGCACACCGCGCTGCAGGTGGTCTCGGACGCGAACGCGCTGCTCACCCCGTTCCTGCCGCACTCGGCGCAGCGGGTGCACGAGTTGCTCGGCGGCACGGGGGTGTGGGCGGCGCAGCCGGAGGTGCGGGACGTCGAGGACCTCGACGTCCCGGGTAGCGTCTACCCGATCATCACCGGCGACTACACGGGTGAGCAGGCCCGCTGGGAGTCCACGCCGATCGAGATCGGCCGCCCGCTGGACAAGCCGAAGCCACTGTTCGCCAAGCTCGACCCGAAACTGGCCGAGACCGGCCCGGAGTGGGCCCCCATCCAACACTGACCCCGCCCATACCGCAATATGGATGCATATTGCGGAAATGGCGGGCGAGGCGCATGGAGGCGTGCGTGGGTAAGCAGGATAAGCAGGGCAAGCACGGCGAGCGGGGGAAGCGGGAACTGCCGCCGGTGCCGGAGCCGCTTCCGGTGCCCGTGGTGGACGCCCATACCCACCTTGATGCCTGCGGGGCGGCGGACGCCGCGGATGTCTCCGCGATGCTCGATCGCGCGGCGTCGGCGGGGATCGCCGGCGTCGTCACGGTCGCCGATGACATGGCCGCCGCGCGCTGGGTGGTCGAAGCGTCCACATGGGACAGCCGGGCGTTCGCGGCTGTCGCGCTACATCCCACCAGGACCGCGAAATTCACCGACGATGATCGCGCCGAGCTCGAGCGGCTCGTCGCGCACCCGCGAGTGGTCGCGGTCGGCGAGACCGGTTTGGACTACTACTGGACTCGGTTTGATCCGGATGTCGCGCCTCCCGCCGCACAGCAGGAGGCTTTTCGTTGGCATATCGAGCTTTCCAAGCGCGTCGGTAAGCCGCTGATGATCCACGACCGGGACGCGCACCAGGACATACTGTCCATTTTGGAGCACGAGGGGCCCCCGGAAACCGTGGTGTTCCACTGCTTTTCGGGTGATGCCGAGATGGCACGACGTTGCATGGAAGCCGGATACATCGTGTCCTTCGCCGGCCCTGTCACCTTCCGCAACGCCGGCCCGTTGCGAGAAGCCGCGAAACTCGTGCCGAACGACCGGCTGCTGGTGGAAACCGACGCGCCGTTCCTCACCCCGCATCCGTTCCGGGGCCGGCCTAACGAGCCGTACTGCGCCGCGTACACGCTGCGTGATCTCGCCGAGCTGCGCGGCGAACCGGCCGCTGAGCTCGCGGCCGCGGTCGCGGACACCGCCGAGCGGACCTTCCAGTTGCGCTCAGTAGCACCGCTGGGATGAACGGGCGGACGCGGCCGGTGGCCAATACGCCACCCAGAGGAGTGATGGAGCTCACGACATTGCTGGAGGTGTTTGCGCTTCTCCTCAGACCTCGTTATTGTCCCGTGACCGTACCCGGAGCTTCGCCCCGAACACTCCGGAGCGAAGGGTGCGAAGCACAGTCAAACCAGTTGTGGTCGGGGAACGGCGTCGGGAGACCTAGCCCGGGTCGTTTGGTCCTTGGCTGTGTTGACAGTGCCGGATGAAGGCCCCCGCCTTCTGGAGGTAACGACCCTGTGACTGCAAGTGGTAGATGGGGTGGCGCACGCCATGCCACTGGTGGTACGGCAACCATGGAACCGCCGACCATCGAACGGCCAGCCATCCTCGACCCCGACCACCCGAGCTTTCCCCCCGGTGACTTCGACTTCTTCGCCATCACCCCGAATGATGTGCGCGAAGCGCTTGGACCGGACGCAGATGATCTGCTCGCCGAGGCGGACGTCGATGTCGACGAACTGATCCGCCTGATCAACGCGGAGACCACCGTCCTGCCGATCATCCCGGACGAGCTGTCCGCGGACCGGGTCGGTCGCGACTCCCTCGCGCAGGCCGAACTAGACGAGGACGAAGCGCCGAACAGGCTCGCGGAAGCCGGTCGCCGGTGGAAGAAGCGCTTCCTACGTGGCGCGGCGCTGGCGGTGCTGATCACGCTGACCGGCGGTGGTGCCGCCGCGGTCGCCATGAACAAGTCGGTCACCCTCGAGGTGGACGGCAAAGAAGAGACCGTGCACACCTACGGCGACACGGTCAGCGAGGTGCTCGAGTCCGAGGGGTACACGGCGGGCAAGCACGACGCGCTCTCCCCGAGCCCGCAGACCACCGTCGGCGACGGCGGCAAGGTCGTGCTGGAACGCGGCCGGCTGCTGAACCTCACCGTGGACGGCGAGCAGCGCGAGTCCTGGGTGCGGGCCACCAACGTGCAGGAGGCGCTGAACCAGCTCGGCATCAACCAGCGCGGTGTGTGGACCTCCGCGGACCGCAACGCGGGCATCCCCCTTGACGGGATGTCCCTCGAGGTCAAGACCCCGAAGCACATCACGTTCTTCGACGGTGGCAAGGAACCCCGCGAGATCACCACCACCGCGGTGACGGTGCAGGAGTTCCTCAAGGAGCAGAAGCTCCCGCTCGGCCCGCAGGACGCCGTGGAGAAGGGCGGTCCGCAGGCCAAGATCACCGATGGTGGCGAGATCCGGATCAGCCGGACCGGCGTGACCGTGGTCAACGAGAAGGAGTCCATCGACCCGCCGGTCAAGGAGATCGACGACCCGACGATGCTCGAGGGCGAGAAGAAGGTCGTCGACCCCGGGCAGGCCGGCCAGGAGATGGTGACCTACCGGATCACCAAGAAGAACAACGAAGAGGTCGGCCGCCAGGAGCTGAACAAGAAGGTCCTGAAGAAGCCGAAGCCCAAGGTCGTGAAGGTCGGCACCAAGGAGCCGCCGCAGCCGGCGATCAGTGACGGTGCGATCTGGGACCGCCTCGCGGAGTGCGAGTCCAGCGGCGACTGGTCGACCAACACCGGCAACGGCTATTACGGCGGGCTGCAGTTCGACCAGAGCACCTGGCAGGCCTACGGCGGTGACCAGTACGCCTCGCTGCCGCACCAGGCAAGCCGCGAGCAGCAGATCGCGATCGCTACGAAGGTGCGGGACGCGCGTGGCGGTAGCTACAGTGCCTGGCCGTCCTGCCAGAGCCAGCTGGGTCTGGCATAACACCAGGCGCGATAATCGCGCCGTGCCAAGCGAACCCACGTCGGCCGGTCCGGCAGCGAAACCATCCGTGACGCTGCTCGGGCCGGCCGACGTGCGTCAACTGGCCGATGAGCTGGACCTGCGGCCGACCAAGAAACTCAGCCAGAACTTCGTGCACGACGCGAACACCGTGCGGCGCATCGTGACCGCAGCCGGGGTCCGGCCGGATGACGTGGTGCTCGAGGTGGGGCCAGGGCTTGGCTCGCTCACCCTCGGGCTGCTGCCCTCGGTAAGAACGGTGCTGGCCGTGGAGATCGACGAGACGCTGGCCGGCCGGCTGCCAAGGACCGTGGCGCAGCGGGCTCCTGGCTACCGCGACCGGCTGCGCGTGCTCGCGGCCGACGCATTGCGGCTGCGGGCGGCCGAGCTGGACCCGAACCCCAGCGCCCTGGTCGCCAACCTGCCGTACAACGTCGCCGTGCCCGTTGTGCTGCACCTGCTTGCCGAACTGCCGGCGGTGCACCACGGGCTGGTGATGGTGCAGGCCGAGGTCGCCGACCGGATGGTCGCGGAACCCGGCAGCAGGACCTACGGCGTGCCGAGCGTGAAAACCGCCTGGTACGCCCGCGCGCGGCGGGTGGCGACCGTGCCGCGTTCGGTGTTCTGGCCGGTGCCCAACGTGGATTCCGCGCTCGTTTCGCTGCGGCGTCGCCCCGAGCCGGCCGGAGCCGACCGTGAGCTGGTGTTCGCCGTGGTGGACGCGGCGTTCGCGCAGCGGCGCAAGACGTTGCGGGCCGCGCTCACCTCGTGGGCGGGTTCTGCCGCGCGCGCCGAGCGGGTGCTCGCCGAGGCCGGCGTGGACCCTCGGGCGCGCGGCGAGCAGCTCGGCGTCGCTGAGTTCGTCCGGATCGCCGAAGCGGGTAGCTAGCCATGGGAATGCCGGGGCAGCGCGCCGCGTTGGTACCACTGTGGTGCGCGTCATCCGAGCTTGCGTCGAGCCGGTGACGTGCGCTGTACTACCAGCTGTATCCATCCCGAGCGGCCAAGAGACCTGGCTCGTTGACGCCGCAGCAACCACCCGCACGCGGGCAGGTGCTACCGCCAGGAGCGATGGAGGAGTCGTGTACGCCAGCCGAATGCTCACTTCCCGACGAGTTATCGATCAGGGCCGCCGCCGCGTGTCTGCGTGTCGTGGCTCCTGGATGACCGCCTGACCCGTCCGGAACCCTTCGACCGCGGCGCCCGTGCGCTCGCCGTGTCCTTCAGGAGCATTCGTGATCACCGTCGAGAACCTCAGCAAGTCTTTCCAGACCAGTACCGGCTCGGTTACCGCCCTGCACGACGTCTCACTGACCGTGAACCCCGGCTCGCTGTACGGCGTGCTCGGTTCGCCTGGCGCCGGCAAATCCACCCTCACCCAGCTGCTCGCCCTGCGGGAACGCCCGGATCGCGGCGTGGTGCGCTTCGACGGCGTGAACACCGGCGGGTTATCCGGCAGGGCGCTGCGCGAGGTGCGCGGCAGCCTGGCCGTGGTGGACGCGGCGCCGACCGTGCACCCGGAACGGACGGTCGCCGGCAACATCGCCGCGCCACTCGAGCAGGCCGGCCTCAGCGGGCCGGAGCGTCGCGACCGGGTCGGCGCGCTGCTCGACCTTGTCGGGCTGACCCAGAAGGCCGGTGAGCCGCCGAACGCGCTGTCCGCGGGGCAGCGCCGCCGCGTCGCGGTGGCGAGGGCGTTGACCACCCGGCCGAGCGTGCTGCTGGCCGACGATCCCACCGGCGACGTGCCGAGCGAGGAGCACGGCGCGGTGCTGACCGTGCTGGACAGGGCCCGCGCCGAGCTGGGCGCCACGGTGTTGGTGACAACGCAGGACGCCGGCGTGGTGCGGCGCATCTGCGAGGAGGTGGCGCTGCTCGAGCGCGGCGCGGTCGTCGAGCAGGGACCGCTGCTGGAGGTGATCGCGGACGCGGACGGGCGCGCGGCGCGGGAACTGCTGCCCGCGATCGAGACGCCACGCTCCACCGGCACCGGCTACGACCAGGTGGTGGACGTGGTGCTGATCGGCTTCGCCGCGGTCGGGGCGTTGCTACCGGAGGCCGCGAGCCGGTTCGATGTGGACGTCTCGGTGATCGGTGGCGGGCTCACCAGGCTCGGGGACACCCCGGCCGCGCGGTTCCGGCTCGGGGTGCGTGGCGAGCGCGCGGACAGCGCGCTGGCGTGGGTCGCGGACCGCGGCGGCTACGTCACGCACACCAAGCGCGGGCCGCGAGGGGTGGCCGCCTGAGGAGCGCTGTCGGCGTCGCTGGCCCACGGCGCGGCAGGAGTTGCCGGACCACGAGGCAGCGGCCGGCTGGGGCCGTGTCCGAGCCAGCGCGGTGCGTAACCCCGTAGGCTGCACATGTGCTCGCCGTTGTTCCGCCACCCGTCACGGTGCGCGTGCCCGCGAAGGTGAACCTGCATCTCGCGGTTGGAGATGCTCGTGCGGACGGCTTCCACGAGCTGTCCACGGTCTTTCAGGCGCTGTCCCTGACCGACGAGGTGACCGTGGGGGTCGCCGACGATCCCGGGGTCGAGGTGTTCGGGGAAGGCGCCTCGTCGGTGTCCACCGGGCCGTCCAACCTCGCCTGGCGCGCGGTGCGGGCGCTCGCCGAGCACGTCGGGCGGGATCCTGAGGAGCCGAAGGTGCGGGTGATGATCCGCAAGGCGATTCCGGTTTCCGGCGGCATGGCCGGCGGCAGTGCCGACGCGGCAGCCACCCTGGTCGCGCTGGCCGCGCTGTGGCGGCTGGAGATGGGGCGTGACGAGCTGGCCGGCGTCGGGGCGACGGTGGGTAGCGATGTGCCGTTCGTGCTGTATGGCGGAACCGCGCTCGGCACCGGCCGCGGCGAGCAGCTCGTTCCGGTGCTGTGCCGGCACAGCTTCCACTGGGTGCTCGCGTTCGACCGGCGGGGGCTGTCCACCGCGCGGGTGTTCACCGAGTTGGATCGGTTACGCGCGGAAGGCGATCCGCCAAGGATCGGCGCCGTCGAGCCGGTGCTGGAGGCGCTGGCCTCGGGGGATCCGCGGCAACTCGCCCTGTTACTCGGCAACGACCTGCAGGCCGCCGCGGTCTCGCTGCGGCCGGGGTTGCGGCGCACGCTGCGCGCGGGCGTGAACGCCGGCGCGCTGGCCGGCGCCGTCTCCGGGTCCGGGCCGACCTGCGCGTTCCTGTGCACTGACCACGAGTCCGCCGTGGACGTGGCGACCGAGCTGTCCGGTGCGGGAGTGTGCCGCACCGTCCGGGTCGCGCACGGTCCGGTGCCGGGCGCACGGGTGGTCGGCGGGGACGACTCGCCCCGGCCCGCACCGCCCGAGGTACACGCGTGAGCCTGCCCACCACGAGTGGTTCTGGCACTCGGCCGAGATGCGCAGCGCACTCGGACTGCCGGGGTTCACCGTGGACGATGACACAATCGTTGTGGCACAACGTTTCGTGCTTCGGGCCTGCGAGCAGCCCTCAGAAGTCTCAACTGCGAGGTGAGGAACTCAAGCGTGGCCAACCTGGTCAACCTCGAGGCGGTACGTAAGAGCTACGGCGTGCGCCCGCTGCTGGACGGGCTGTCCATCGGCATCGGGGCCGGCGAGCGGATCGGCGTCGTCGGGTTGAACGGCGGCGGCAAGACCACCCTGCTCGAGATACTCGCCGGGGTGGAACCACCAGACGACGGGCGGGTCAGCTGGATGCGTGGCCTTCGCCTGGCGGTTGTCACCCAGCGCACCGAGCTACCCGCCGACGCCACCGTGCGGCAGGCCGTGCTCGAGCCGCACGGGTTCACCGCCGAGCACGAATGGGCAGCCGATCCCCGTATCCGGTCGATCATGCAGGGTCTCGGCATCGACGCCCTCGGGCTGGACGAGCCGGTGCACATCATGTCCGGCGGTGAGCGGCGCCGGATCGCGCTGGCCGCCGCGCTGGTCCGCGAGCTGGATCTGCTGGTACTGGACGAGCCGACCAACCACCTCGACGTGGAAGGCGTGCGCTGGCTGGCTGAGCACCTCGTCGCGCGGCGCTGCGCGGCGGTGGTCGTGACCCACGACCGGTGGTTCCTCAACGAGGTGTGCACCCGCACCTGGGAGGTCACCGGCGGGCGGGTCGAGCAGTACGAGGGCGGCTACGAGGACTGGGTGTACGCCCGCGCGGAGCGCGCCCGGCTGGCGGCCAACGCCGAGGAGAAGCGCCGGAACCTGGCGCGCAAGGAGCTGGCCTGGCTGCGCCGTGGCGCGAAGGCGCGCACCTCGAAGCCGCGCTACCGGGTGGAGGCGGCCGAGGCGCTGATCGCGAACGAGCCGGAGCCGCGCGAATCGGCCGAGCTGGTCGCGTTCGCACGCCGGCGGCTCGGCAAGACCGTGCTGGAACTGGAGGACGTGCGCTACACGCTTGACGACCGGCCGCTGCTGGACGGGGTGACTTGGCGACTCGGGCCGGGCGATCGGATCGGCCTCGTCGGAGTGAACGGATCCGGCAAGACGAGCCTGCTGCGGCTGCTCGCTGGCGACACCGAGCCGCAGGCGGGGCGGCGGGTGGTAGGCAAGACCGTCCGGCTGGCCTACCTGCGCCAGGAGCTGGAGGATCTGCCGGCGCAACTGCGCGTGCTGCAGGCCGTCGAGGACGTCGCGTCCAGGGTGACGCTCGGCAAGCGCGAGTTCTCCGCCTCCCAGCTGGCCGAGCGGTTCGGTTTCCCGGCCGCGCGGCAGTGGACCCCGGTCGGCGATCTGTCCGGGGGCGAGCGGCGACGGTTGCAGCTGGTCCGGCTGCTGATGGGCGAGCCGAACGTGCTGCTGCTCGACGAGCCGACCAACGACCTGGACATCGACACGCTGCAGCAGCTGGAAGATCTGCTGGACTCCTGGGCGGGCACCCTGGTGGTCGTCTCGCACGACCGGTATCTGGTCGAGCGGGTGTGCGACACGGTGGTCGCGCTGTTCGGCGACGGCAAGATCACGCACCTGCCGGGCGGCATCGACGACTACCTCGAGCGGCGCGACCGGGAAGGCGGCGCCGGTGGCGGCCGGACCGGCGGTAGCGAGCGGGCGGCTGGTCCACAGGGTCCGCAAGAGTCCCCGGCCGGCAAGCCGAGCGCGGCCGAGCAGCGGGCCGCGCAGAAGGAGCTTGCCCGGCTGGAGCGGCGGTTGGACACGCTGCACGAGAAGGAGAACCGGCTGCACGCGAAGCTCGCCGAGGCGGCGACGGAGCCGGACCGGTTGCGCGAGCTGGACGAGCAGCTGCAGGACGTGCTGGCCGAAAAGGACGAGCTGGAGCAGCGGTGGCTCGCCGCCGCCGACACCGCCGATTAGCCCGCGGACACCGCTGCGCCCTGCCCGCATCGATCAGCACCGGGTGGCGGTGTTATGGAAGGAGTGGGTATGGGTACGCGACGCGGGGGTACCACTGAGTAGCTTAGAGTGGACCGTATGAGTCGCTTCGTGGATACGTTGCTCGCCACGGCCGCCGATCGGGGCAACAAAACCGGAATCACCACCGGCGAACCCAACGATCCGGTCCGGAGAACGTGGACGCAGGTCCACGAGGAGGCCCGCCGGATGGCCGGCTCACTGATCTCCGACGGTCTACGACCTGGCCGGGCCGTGGCGGTGCTCGCCGCGGATCCCGCGGTGATCGCACCCGTCGTGCAGGCCGTCTGGCTGGCCGGCGGCAGTGTCACGATGCTGCACCAACCGACCCCACGCACCGACCTGGCGGAATGGGCAGGCGACACCGTCCGGGTGCTCCGCATGATCGACTCGAGTCTCGTGTTGCTCGGCGAGCCGTTCGACAAGCTGTCCGGGGTGCTCGACGAGCACGGTATCGGGTACTCGTTGATCCCGGAGCTGGCCGGCGGGCAACGGATCGAGCAGGTCGTCGAATCCGGGGAGGGCGATAACGCTCTGTTGCAGCTCACCAGCGGATCCACCGCCGAACCTAAGGCCGTGCGGATCACACACGGTAATTTGATCTCGAACATGACCGCCATGGTCGACGAGTCCGAGCTGGACCTGGACGACGATCTGATGGTGTCCTGGCTACCGGTTTTCCACGACATGGGCATGGTCGGCTTCCTGACCGTACCGATGACCTTCGGCGTGGAACTCGTCAAGATCACCCCCGTTGAATTCCTCGGCGGGCCGTTGATCTGGCCGGAGCTGCTCAGCAGGTACCGGGCGACCGTCACCGCGGCGCCGAACTTCGCCTACGCGATCGCCGGCCGCCGAATGTCCAAAGTGGAGGACGACAACGCGTACGACCTTTCCAGGATGCGCATCGCGCTGAACGGCGCCGAGCCGATCGACGAGAACGCGGTACGCACCTTCACCGAGGCGGGAGCCCGGTTCGGCATGCCAGCCGAGTGCGTGTTTCCGGCCTACGGCATGGCCGAGGTGACCCTCGCGGTGTCCTTCGCGCCGGTATTCACCGGGCTGACAACCGATGTGGTGGCCGCCGACGCGCTGGAAAACGAGAACAGGGCCGTACCGCTTCCCGATGACGACCCGCGCCGGGGCACGGACGCGGCGCGCTCGTTCGCCGTGCTGGGCCGCCCGCTCGCCGGGATCGAAGCGAGAATCGTTGACGAGCAAGGAAATCAGCTCGATGAACGCGAAGTCGGTGAGATCCAGTTGCGCGGCAGCTCGGTGACCCCTGGCTATCTCACCGTGAACGGCCCGGTGCCCACCCAGGACGCCGATGGCTGGCTTGCCACCGGAGATCTCGGCTACCTGATCGACGGCCGGATCGTCATCTGCGGGCGCCGCAAGGACGTGATCATCATGGGCGGCCGCAACATCTACCCCACCGACATCGAGCGGGCCGCTTGCTCGGTCCGCGGCGTGCGGGCCGGCAACGCGGTCGCGGTACGCATCGACCCAGGCGCCCGGCGCGAGCGCTTCGCCATCGTGCTGGAGTCGGCAGTGGCTGGTGACGAGGACGCGGAACGCGCTCTTGCCAAGGAAGTTACCGCCCGGGTCGTGGACGCCGTGGACGCGAGGCCGATGTCCGTCGTGGTGCTCGGCCCCGGAACGCTGCCCAAAACGCCATCCGGCAAGCTGCGCCGCGCGGCCGCGGGAGACGAGTTCGCGAACCGGATCGGGTCGTAGCCGACCCCGCGATCACTGCCCGGTGGACGCGCGCAGCACCGCTGCCTCGGCGCTCGCCAGGTACGCGGCCGGCACCGGCTGCGCGAAGTAGTCAATGGTGAGCTCGTCGCCCGGCGCGATGTCCTGGCAGGCACGCAGCACACGGCCGTCGTCATCGATCGACACGTTCGGGCGGGTGCTGTGGTTCATGAACCCGTAGCTGGTGCGGATCGGGCGAACGAGCAGCTGTTCAGCGGACAGCGCGTTCCACTCGAGCGCCTCGATAACGCCCGGATATCGCGTCACATCGACGATCTGGCCGTCCAACGTACCCAGCACGTCCTCGGCTGCCCACGCTCGGCGCGCGAGCAACCCCCGCCCATGAACCGGGCTTCGGGCCACCTCGGTGCCGGAGATGGTTTCGATGCACGGCGCGCCGCCGAGCAGCGCGGTGGCCAGCACATCGATGCCGTGATCGGTCATCCAAGCACGATACCCGGGACTACGGTGCGCGTTATCGCGGCGCACAGCACTCAGCTGGCCGGCGTGGCAGGCATTGCTCAGGGCCCGGTGTGGAAGGCGTTCTGCGCGGCTGCCAGGCCGTCGCGCAGCAGTTTCTCGGCCGCGTCCGCGCACCGGTCGAGGACGAACGCCAGCTCCTTGCGCTCGGTAAGGGAGAAGTCCCGCAATACGTAGTCGGCGGCGTCCATCCGGCCGGGCGGCCTGCCGACGCCGACCCGTAACCGGTAATAGTCCTTGGTGCCCAACGACTTCGTGACGGAACGTAGTCCATTGTGGCCGTTCTCGCCGCCACCCAGCTTGAGCCGCACACTGCCGAACGGCAGGTCGAGCTCGTCGTGCACCACCACCACGCCGGACGGTGGGAGTTTGAAGAACCGGGCCGCGCCGGCCACCGGCCCGCCCGAGGTGTTCATGAACGACCGGGGTTTCGCCAGCACCACCCGCTCACCGGCGAGCCGGCCCTCCAGCACGTCGGCGCCCGCCTTGTGTGCCTTGAACTTCCCGCCGACCCGCGCGGCGAGCTCGTCCAGCACCAGAAACCCGACGTTGTGCCGGTGCCCTCCGTACTGCGGCCCGGGATTGCCGAGACCGACGAGCAGCACCAGCTCGCCGGCCCCTGGCACGTCTTCCGGGGTAGTCACTGAACTCGCTCGAAATCGATCGAACCGATCGAGGGAAGGGCTCAGCCCTCCTCGCTCTCCCGCGGGCTCTCCGGCTCCGCGGTCTCCGACTCGTCCTCGACCACGCCGGCACCCTCGGTGTCGACCTCGCTCTCCATGTCCTCGGCAGTCGGCGCGACGACGATGTTGACCACCAGCAACTCCGGGTCGCTGACCAGGTCGACACCGCCAGGCAGCTCGAGATCCGAGGCATGGACCTGGGTGCCGGCCTCGGCGCCGTCCACCGACACCTCGATCTGCTCCGGAATCTTCAGCGCGTCCGCCTGGACGGTCAGCTCGTTGAGCTCCTGCGTGAGCAGTGTGCCGGGGGCGGCCTCGCCGTTGACCATGATCGGCACATCCACCTGGACTTTCTCGCCCCGCTTGATGGACAGCAGGTCGACGTGCTCGATGTAGTTCTTCAGCGGGTGCGTGGTGATCGTCTTGGTCAGCACGAGCTCCCGGTCGGACTTGCCGATGTGCAGCTCCAGCACGGCGTTGTGGCCGTTCTCCCTGATCACGCGGGCGAACTCGACGGCAGGAAGGGACAGGTGCTTCGGGTCGGAGCCGTGACCGTAGAGCACCGCGGGGATCTTGCCCGCGCGTCGGGTTCGGCGGGCGGCACCCTTGCCGAACTCGGTGCGCGACTCGACATTCAGACGGACCTCGGACACGGTAATGCTCTCCTTGCGGCTTGGGTGGTGACGGCGGCCAGGTGCGCCGCACCGCGTTCGGGGTGCTTACCCGCGGCGTGGCGGCAGAGCGCGAGGCGTCGTGGGCGCAGCACGCGACCACGGTCGCGCCGCCGCGTCGATCACGTCGGGCCGGAATGCTCCGGGGCCCGCCTCGCCGAGGCAACCCCCCTAGTTTAGGTCGCGCGATCGGGCCGCCGTGCATCGGGTCGGCAACGAGTCAAGGTCTGTACCGATCGGGGTGTTGGCCGGCGAGACTGCGGCAAGTAGCTTGTCCGGCGTGTCGAGCGAACCAACCACGGGTGACGTCGTCCAGCCACCGACAAGCTGGAAGGGCCGGCTGCGGCAAGTAGGCCCCGGCATCATGGCCGCCGCCACCGGCGTCGGCGCCGGTGACCTGGTAGCGACCATGGTCGCCGGAGCGGAATACGGATACGTACTGTTCTGGGCCGTCATCGTCGGCGTGGTGTTCAAGCTGGCGCTCGGCGAAGGCGTCGGCCGCTGGCACCTCGCGTCCGGGCGCACCATGCTGGCCGGCTGGCGCATCCTTGGCCGCTGGGCCGTCGGTTACTTCGGGATCTACGTGGTGATCTGGGGTGTCACCTACGGCGTAACCGCGATGTCCGCATCCGCGCTGCCGCTGAACGCCCTATTCCCCGCCGTGTCGGTGCGGTACTGGGCGATGCTCTGCGGCGTGATCGGCCTCGTGCTGGTCTGGTTCGGGCGCTACGCGGTGCTCGAAAAGCTGATGACCGTGCTGGTCGGCGTGATGTTCGTGACCGTGGTGGGTACCGCGATCCTGGTCGGCCCCAACCTGGTGGAGCTGGTCAAAGGAATCGTGCCGCGCGTGCCGAGCGGTTCGCTTGTCTACGTGCTCGGGCTGGTCGGCGGGGTCGGCGGCACGATCACCGTGGCCGCATATGGGTACTGGACGCTGGCCAAGGGCTGGCGCGGGCCGCGGTGGCTGCCGATCATGCGGATGGACAACGGGATCGGCTACATCACCACCGGCATCTTCGTGCTGGCGATGCTCGTCGTCGGAGCCGGGCTGCTCGGCGGCCAGTCGATCACCGATGACGACGAGGGGCTGCTCACGCTGGGCTCGGTGCTCGCGCAGGATTACGGGGAGTGGGCCAGGATCCCGTTCCTGGTCGGGTTCTTTGCGGTGTCCTTCTCGTCACTGCTCGGCGTGTGGAACGGCGTGAGCCTGCAGTTCGCCGACTGGTGGCGAACCTGGCGGCTGCCGAAGGACGCGCCGCCGGAAACGGTGGATGACTACGAGCAGAAAGCGGGCCGTCGCAGCATCGCGTTCCGGGTGTACGTGCTGTGGTTGACCTTCCCGCCGATGGCGCTGCTGTTCCTGGACAAACCGTTCCAGCTGGTGATCGTGTACGGTGCACTCGGTGCGCTGTTCATGCCGTTCCTTGCCGGCACCCTGCTCGCGCTGCTGAACTCCAAGCGGCTGATGCCGGAAGGGCAACGTTCGAAGTGGCTGTCCAACGGCATGCTCGTGTTGTGCCTGATGCTGTTCGCCGTGCTGGCCGTGAACGAGATCATCGGCCTGTTCGAATAACCCCAGGTTAGCCGTGAAGGCCACCTTCGGGGCGTTGAACGCCCCGAAGGTGGCCTTCACGGCACAAAAAACTGGGGTCAGGCGTTGCCGTCGAACAGCGAGGTCACCGAGCCGTCCTCGAAAACCTCTTGGATGGCGCGGGCCAGCAGCGGCGCTATGGACAGCACGGTCAGCCCGGGGAACCGCTTCTCGTCCGGGATCGGCAGGGTGTTCGTGAAGATCACTTCACTCGCGCCGCAGTTCGCCAACCGCTCGGTGGCCGGTCCGGACAGCACGCCGTGCGTGGCCGCGATGATCACCTGCCTGGCACCCTCGTCCTGCAACGCCCTCGCGGCCTTGGCGATCGTGCCGCCGGTGTCCACGATGTCGTCCAGCAGCACGCACACCTGGCCCTCGACCTTGCCGACCACCCGGTTGGCGACGGCCTCGTTCGGCTTGGACGGGTCGCGCGTCTTGTGGATGAACGCGATCGGCCGGTCGCCGAGCACCTGCGCCCACTTCTCGGCAAGCCGTACCCTGCCGGAATCCGGCGAGACCACCGTGACGTTGTCAGCCGGGTAGTTCTCCCGGATGTAGTCGGCAAGCACGTTCTGCGCGAACAGGTGGTCAACCGGCCCGTCGAAGAACCCGGAGATCTGCGCGGTGTGCAGATCGACCGTCATGATCCGGTCCGCGCCGGCTGTCTTGAACAGATCGGCGATCAGCCGCGCGGAGATCGGCTCGCGGCCCTTGTGCTTCTTGTCCTGCCGCGCGTACGGGTAGAACGGCATGATCACGGTGATTCGTTTGGCACTGGCCCTTTTCAACGCGTCCACCATGATCAGCTGTTCCATGAGCCAGTGGTTGATGGGCTCGTTGTGGCTCTGAATCACGAACGCGTCGTTACCGCGTACCGATTCGTTGAACCGCACGAAGATCTCACCGTTGGCGAAGTCGTACGCCGCCTGGGGGGTGAGGGTCACGTTCAGGTGCTTGGCCACTTCCTCAGCCAGTTCCGGGTGCGCTCGCCCGGAGAACAGCATCAGGTTCTTCTTGGGTGTCCCCTCTTTCGGGCTCATGGCTCCCGTCCCTCACTGTCGTCTTGCTTGTTGGATTCGTCCGCCTGAGACCTGCTTGCAGGGTCGAAGCCTTGATCCTGCGCGGCCAGCGCACGCTCCGCCGCCTCGGCGGCCTGAGTGCCGGGCCGTCGCCGAATCACCCAACCGTCGATATTTCGTTGTGGCCCACCGGAAACCGCTAACGCACCGGGCGGCACGTCGCGGCGGACCACGGTCCCCGCTCCGCTGTACGCCCCGTCGCCGATGGTCACCGGCGCGACGAACATGTTGTCCGAACCGGTGCGCGCGTACGACCCGATCACCGTCTGATGCTTGGCGATCCCGTCATAGTTGACGAAAACGGACGCCGCACCGATATTGCTGTGTTCGCCGATCCTCGCATCGCCTACATAGGACAGGTGAGGCACCTTCGTGCCGTCCCCGATGTCCGAATTCTTGACCTCCACGAACGTGCCGATCTTGCCGCCGGCGCCGAGCCGGGAACCAGGGCGGAGGTACGCGAACGGGCCGACGTTCGCCCCGCTGCCGATCTCGGAATCCGAACCGTGCGTGCGGATCACCGTCGCACCGGCTCCCACCCGCACGTCGCGCAGCGTGGTGTCCGGCCCGACGGTCGCGTCCCGCTCGACGACGGTGCCGGACCGCAGCTGGACGCCAGGCTCTAGCAGCACGTCGGGCGCGAGTACGACGTCGGCATCCAGCCAGGTCGTGGCCGGATCGACGACCGTGACGCCCTCCCGCATCCACCCCTCGACCAGCCGGCGGTTCAGCTCGGCGCCGAGCGTGGCCAGCTGCACACGATCGTTCACGCCCTCCACCAGCCAAGGGTCGGCACACACCAGGGCGCCTACCCTGCGCCCGTCCGCCCGCGCGATGCCGAGCACGTCGGTCAGGTAACGCTCACCCTGGCTGTTGTCCGCGGACAGCCGGGACAACGCGTCGGTGAGTACCTCGGCGTCGAACGCGTAAACGCCGGAGTTGATCTCGGTGATGTCCAGCTGCTCGGGGGTCGCGTCCCGGTGCTCGACGATCCCGGTCACGGCGCCATCGGCGTCCCGCACCATCCGCCCGTAACCGGTCGGATCGGACACCACGGCGGTCAGCACGGTAACGGCGTTCCCGGCCTGCGCGTGCTCGGCGAGCAGCGCGGACATCGTCGAGGTATCCAGCAGTGGCACGTCACCGTAGCTGACCAGCACCGTGCCGATCACCGGTTCGTCGAGCGGGGCCAGCCCGCAGGACACCGCATGCCCGGTGCCGTGCTGCTCGTCCTGCACCGCGCAGCTGATCGGGCGGTCGAGCCGCTCGGCGAGGCCGTCCAGATGGGCGGTGACCGCGTCGCGGCCGTGCCCGACCACGACAACCAGGTCCGCCGGATCGAGCCCGGCCGCCGCGCGGACGGCGTGCTCAACGAGTGGCCGGCCGGCGAGCGGGTGCAGCACCTTCGGCACGGCGGAACGCATTCGTTTCCCCTCGCCCGCGGCGAGAATGATGGTGCGCAACGGGGTCGGCTCGGACGGCGAACCTCCGGGCGTGAGCCCACCCTCGGGCATCGGCGTTCTCCCTGTCATTGCGAGCTGATCGGCTCGGATCGCCGTGGCCGGTCGACCCGAGCCGGAACTATCCACATCGTGCAACCGCGCCGGCACGGCCGGGCGCGACCGCATCCCTAGGTAGCCGATCCTACGTGCCGCTCGGCGGCACCCATGGCGGGTCACCACCAGCCGGATCGGCGCCCTGGTTCGCGCCGCCACCCGGCGTCGTCCAGATCTGGTTGCCGCCGGCGCGCTTCGCCTCGTACATCGCGGTGTCCGCGCGCGCGATCGCCTGATCGGCGCTCTCCTCAGCGCGTACCGAGACCGCGCCGACGGACAGCGTCACGCCACGGGAAAGCTGGCGCGGCAACTGCTCAACCGCGTTCACCGCCCTGATCAGTGCCAGGCGCGCGGAGTGCAGCGGCGCGCCGGGCAGCAGCACGACGAACTCGTCCCCGCCGTACCGGGTCACCAGGTCGTCACCGCGCAGCGAGTCCCGCAGCGTGCTGGCCACCACGCGCAGCACGTCGTCGCCCTCAGCGTGTGAATGCCGGTCGTTGACCTCCTTGAACCCGTCCAGGTCGACCAGCGCGATGGTGAGCGGGTGGGCGTCCGGAGTGTGCGCCAGCTTGCGCAGCCGCTCGTCGAGCACCCGCCGGTTCGGCAGGCCGGTGAGCGGATCCTGCAGCGCCTGCCGCGCGATCGCGCCGTGCTCCCGCGCAAGCCGCTCGTGCTCGCGCCGGGTGTTCAACGTGGTGATGCGGGATTCGCGCAGCCCCCACAGTTCGGCTTCCAGCTCGGTGACGTAGTGCTCGAGCGCGCTCGTGGTGCGTTGAATGGAATCCGGGCCGGACAGCCGGGCGTATTCCCGGACGAGACCCAGCCACAGCGTCGGCTCGGACTCCCTGTCCTGCAGCTGATCCCGGGTGCGGCCCAGCATGTCGGCGGCTTCCTGGTGCCTGCCGACCCGTTCAAGACACCGGCCGCAGGCGATCGCAACGATGATCCGCTCGCGCGGGTACTGGGACACATCGAGCAGCTGGTACAGCCGCTCGATGTGCTGCGCCCCAGGCTGGTGCATCGCGACGGCCGCACCGAGAATCGGCACCTGCTCGACGGCGGTGCGCTCCGAGTCGCGGGGGAAGAGTGACTGCCGGAACGGTGCCTCGGTGGCCGGCGCGATCGACGCGGCCAGATCGAACTTCTCCAGCGCCCGCGATTCGTCGCCAACCCGCTCGAGCCGGAGCCCCCAGCCGATCAGCAACCGCACCCGGTTGATCAGGTGCACGGCGATCTCGTGCGGCCCGCCGGCGTCCCGGATGTGCTCGTGCACCCTGCCCATCACCTGGTCGGCGACCTCGTACACGCCGAGCTGGGTGAGCACCAGCGCGATGTCGGTTAGCGCGGAGGACAGCGTGCGCTGCCACGACCGCCTGCCGATGTTGACGTCCGGGGTCAGGTCCTCGTCGAGGATGGCGAGCGCCAGGGCGGCCTCGGTGAGCGCGGCGTCGTCAGCCCCGGTAAGCAGCAGCCGCCGCCCGCGCAACGCATGCGCGTCCGCCTGCAGCACCACCAGCCCGTGCCGCCTGCTGTGCGCGAGCATCTCGTCAAGCACCGGCTCGGCGGCCTCCACCATGTCGTGCATGGACAGCCTTGCGACCGACGAGGAACGCAGCAGGTGCGCGATCATGTTGGGCTCGCCGCGGCGCTGTGCTTCCCGCAGCAACCGATCGGCCTCGCGGATCGTGCCGGATTGCTCCTCGGGCCCACCGGTCTGTGCCGCGGCGATCAACTCCCGCGCGCGGCCCATCAGCCACGCGTCGGACATCTCACTCAGCGCGTGTTGCCCCTCGTCGGGTTCCCCCGCTGGTGTCTCCCGCAGCAGTGCCACCCCTCGCTCCACGCAGCCGGTACAACGCCGTTACTTCGTCTGCTTGCTCCGCCGCCAGGATTCGAACCTGGACCATCAGAACCAAAATCTGAGGTGCTGCCTTTACACCACGGCGGACTGGGTACGGACATGGTGTCACGCGAACGCTACGACACGAACGGCACGTTCCGGGACCGAGGTCGCGACACGCCGGCTCGCGCGGGCGCAGCGTGTGACTTTCGAGGCCTCCCCGTATCGGCCTCGCTCGGGTATCGTAACTTACGATACCGTAGGTAAGGTTACCCTTACTCGAGAGGTTAGGTTTCCGTATATGACGAGTGTCCTCGATCAGAAGACCTCCGGAGAGTCGCCCGGCTCCACCCCTTCCGGTCCTCGACCAATACTCGACGGCCAGCGTGGCGCGGGCGTCCAGTCGGCCGTCTACGCGGGCGTGATCTTGCCGCTTGTTGCCCTCATCGCCGCCGTGCCTTTCGCCTGGGGATGGGGACTGAGCTGGGTCGACGTCGGGCTTGCCGTCGCCTTCTTCGGCATCTCGGGGCTGGGCGTGACGGTTGGCTTCCATCGCTACTTCACGCACGGCTCGTTCAAGGCCAAGCCCTGGCTGCGGGTGGTGCTCGCGGTCGCCGGCAGCCTTTCCGTGCAGGGGCCGGTGATCACCTGGGTCGCCGATCACCGCCGGCACCACGCGTATTCCGACCGGGAAGGCGATCCGCATTCGCCGTGGCTGTACGGCACCGGGCCGATCGCCATCGCGAAGGGGTTCTGGCACGCCCACATGGGCTGGATGTTCGCGCGGGACAAGACCAACCAGCAGCGGTTCGCGCCCGACCTGTTGCGGGACGGCGCGATCGTGAAGGTGGACAAGCTGTTCGGGGTGTGCACCCTCGCCACACTCGTGGCGCCCGCGCTGATCGGCGGGCTGCTCAGCTGGTCGTTGTGGGGCGCGCTGACGGCGTTCTTCTGGGCCGGTCTTGTCCGCGTCGCGCTGCTGCATCATGTCACGTGGTCGGTGAACTCGATCTGCCACATGATCGGGGAGCGCCCGTACTCCGCGCGGGACCGTTCGGCGAACTTCTGGCCGATGGCCATCGTGTCGTTCGGCGAGTCATGGCACAACCTGCACCACGCCGACCCGACCTGCGCACGGCACGGCGTGCAGCGTGGCCAGATCGACATATCCGCGCGGATCATCTGGGCGTTCGAGAAACTCGGCTGGGCGTGGAACGTGCGCTGGCCGACGCGGCAGCGCCTCGCGAGGCTCGCCTCCAAGAAGGCCTAGATTCTTCGCGGGTTCTTCGCGGCAGGGCCGGCGATCGGTGCCGCCGCGTAACCCACCAAGCAGCCGCCGGTAAAACGACCTGGCGCTTCGGCGTAGTGTCCCTGGCGTGGTACGACGGCGAGCACGGGGAACGAGATCGACGCCAGCGGCGACCGTTCCTTCCGGTGCGTCCGGCCGGGTCCGGATGACCGGTAAGGAACGCCGGCAACAACTGCTGGACGTGGCCCGATCGCTGTTCGCCGAGAAGGGATACGACAGCACCTCGGTTGAGGAGATCGCGAGCAGGGCGAACGTCAGCAAGCCGGTCGTGTACGAGCATTTCGGCGGCAAGGAAGGCATCTACGCGGTCGTGGTGGACCGCGAGATGCAGGCGTTGCTCGATCAGATCGTGTCTAAATTGTCCGGTGGGCATCCGAGGGTGATGCTGGAACAGGCCGCCCGCGCGTTGCTGACCTATGTCGAGGAGTCCACCGACGGGTTTCACATCCTGGTGCGGGATTCCTCGGTGCTCAGCTCCACCGGCACGTTTTCCAACCTGCTCAACGACATCGCCAGTCAGGTCGAGCACATCCTCGCCGTGCAGTTCAGCGCGCGCGGCTACGACTCGAAGCTGGCCACGCTTTACGCGCAGGCGCTTGTTGGCATGGTGGCGCTGACCGGCCAGTGGTGGTTGGACGCGCGGAGGCCGAAGCGCGACGACGTGGCGGCGCACCTGGTGAACTTGGCGTGGAACGGGCTCTCCCATCTGGAGCACAAGCCCAAGCTCACCCTGCCCGAGTGACCGTTCCGGCGATCCATCCCGGCGGCCCATCCCGGCGGCCCATGCCGATGACCCATCCTCGTTGACCCAGTGGCGTCAAGCCAGTTCCGAGGACACCGCGCCGATTCCCGCGGTCACCGCATCCCGGCCCCGCGCGTAGCCGGCGTCCCTCGGCTGTTCGGTCAGCAGCACCACGACGTACCGGTCGTCGTCCCCGACCAGGCCGGTGGTGTGCAGCAGCACGGCGGAATTCATGATCATCCAGCCCTGCTTGATCGCCCAGTTCACGCCGGGGAGCGCGGCCGGGATACCGAAGTGCTGGTGGAAACCGTCCGCCGCGGTTTCGGTCGCCTTCCGCAGCGCGCGGAGCAGGAACTCGCCCGACTCGGTCGGCAACTGGTCCGCGATGAACCGGTAGATGGTGATCACGTCCGCTGCGCTGGTCGTCGCCATGCCCCATTGCCCCGGTTCGGCCGGCGGCCCGGTGTCGCCGAGCGCCAGATGATCGCCCATCCTCTCGATGATTTCCGCGCCACCGCACCGGACCCACAACGCCGAGGCGATCCCGTCGTCGCTGCGTGCCAGCATTCGGGACAGCTCCCGCCGGGTGTGCCGCTCGGGCAGCCGCCAGTCGTTCCGCTCCAGCACATCGAGGGCGATCAGCAGTTTCACCACCGACGCGGTGTAGAACGGCTGAGAGGCGCCAAGGCTGGCCACCGTGTCGTTGCGTGCCCGGTCGTAGACCGCGAAGCCGATCTCGGTACCGGGCACCGCCGAATTGGCCGCTTCGCGCACGGTCTCGCTTATCGCGGCGCCCAGCCGGTCGAGCGGGGCCGGCGCGGGCTCGATCTCCTGCTCCGGTTTCACCTTGACGGCGCGACTGGCGGGGACGGGCTCGTCGTCGCCGGCGACGAAGGGAGTGGTGAGCGGCGTGGCGACCAGCCCGGCGACCGTGATCGCGACAAGACAACGCATCACCGGCCGGCGGCTCATACTCCTGCAACGCGCTCAGGCCGTGGTTTATTCGCGCGTTATGTACCTTTTTCCTTTTATGATGCCGTTACTCCCGAATGCCGGCGCGTCGGGGCGGGTCAGCGGGCCGGGGTGACGCGCAGCAGCTGGTCGTCCGCGCCGTTCGTGGTGGTCACGTACAGCGCGCCATCCGGACCGGCGCGTGCCGCCCGCAACCGCCCGTACCTCTCGTCAAGCTCGCCCGGCAACGCCACCTCGCGTACCGCGCCGTCCCGGTTCAGGGTGAACAGCAACAGTTTCGCCCCGCGCAGCGCGACCACCGCGAGCGCGCCGTCCAGCTGGCCCCACATCCGGCCGGACAGGAACGCCGCACCGCAGATCGCCTCGGTGGTGTCCCCAGAAGTCCACAGTGGACGAATGGCGTCCGGGAACCGGTCGCGATCGGTCATCGGCACGTCCTCGTCATAGGAATGCTCGGTGCCACCCCTTGACGGATCCCAGCCGTAGTTTCCGCCGCGCCGCAACAGGTTCACCTCGTCGTCCTCGCTCGGGCCGTGCTCGGAAAGCAGCACCTGGTCGGTGCCTGGGCGCACCGCGACACCCTGCACGTTGCGATGCCCGTAGCTGTAGACGAACCGCTCGTTCCTGTCGCGGGAATCCGCGAACGGGTTGTCCCGCAACGGTTCCCCGGTGTTCAGGTCCAACCGCAACACCTTGCCGCCGAGCGAGGCGCGGTCCTGCGCGACCGCCGCGCTCGCCGAGTCGCCGGTGCCGACCAGCAGCGACCCGTCCGGGCCCATCGTCGGCCGGCAGCCGGAGTGCCGCCCGCTCGGATTCACCGGCAACCCGGCCAGCAGCGGATCGGCCACCCGGCGGGCGCTCCCGCCGTCCCGCGCGAGTTGCCAGGTGACCAGCCGGACATCGACCGCCTGGCCATCGCGCTCGTGTGTCTGGCAGGTGGTGAACCGCCGCGACTCCGCGAAATCCGGATGCACCACCATGCCCATCAATCCGCCTTCACCGGAAACCAGCACGTCCGAGAAGTCCGCCCGCACCTCGCGCGCCGTCGCACCCGGTTGGGTACCGGAAACCAGCGCGAGCCGTCCGGGGCGCTGCGGAACCAGCAACTGCCCGTCGGGCAGGAAACCGACGTCCCAGCCGTGCTCCAAACCGCCGGCGATCTCGGTGACCCGCAGCGCCGGGGCCTCGGCCGTCTGACGCTCCTGTGAGCTGGTGCCCGTGGTGCACGCGGTGAGGATCAGGGCGACGCCGGCGGCAAGCGCCCTCGCGCCTTGTCGATGCATGAGATCACCATGCCAGCGATCGGCATGCCGCCGCACGGTCCGCGGCGCGTGGCGGCACCCGCACAACGGAGGCACGATGGCGCGACAACGGGTGTCTCACCGGCCAGACAGCGGGTTTGGCGTGGCGGGCGCGGGCTACCCGCCGGGTGTAATAGATCCGCTACACAACGGAGCGGGCCGATGAGGTTGCCGTACAAGCCGCTCAAGGCAGCGGTGGAAATGATCGGCGCGAGAGCCTACCGCCGAGCGGCCGGAGAACGCGAATAGTGGACGCCATGGCGTCGAAGAGCGAACTCGACAGTCCGTCCGACCTGTCGCCACGGGGTTGGTGGCAGATCGTCAAGCGGGGCTTTCAGGCGAGCATGGCTGACAACGCGCCGATGCTCGCCGCCGGGCTGGCGTTCTTCGCGTTCCTCGCCGTGTTCCCGACCCTGATCGCGGCCATAACGCTGTACGGCTTGGTCGCCGACCCGGAACGCGTCGCCGAGCAGGTGTGGGAGAGCACGTCGATACTGCCCGGCTCGGCCCGGCAACTGATCGCTGAGCAACTGACCGAGGCGATCAGCGGGGATGGTGCCGCGCTGACCATCGGGCTGATCGTCTCGTTGCTCGCCGTGCTGTGGAGCGCTTCGAGTGGGGTCAGCAACCTGATCAAAGCGGTCAACCTTGCCTACACGGGGAAATCGGCCCGCGGGTTCGGGAAGCGCAGGGCCATCGCGCTGTGGCTGACCCTGGCCGCGATCCTTTTCATGATCGCGACGCTCACGCTGGTGGCCGTGCTGCCGCCGGTCATCGCCGACTTCGAGCTTGGCTTCGTCGGGCGGATACTCGCCGAGATCGTGCGCTGGACGTTGCTCGTCGGCCTCGTCGTGGTGAGCCTCGCCACCATCTACCGGGTCGCGCCGGAACGCCACCCGCGGCCGGAGTTCCGCTGGCTCAGCGTCGGCGTCGTGTTCGCCACCGTGTTGTGGATCGGCGGCAGCCTGGGCTTCAGCCTCTACATCGAGCTGTTCGGCAACTACAACCGCACTTACGGCACGCTTGCCGGGGTCATCGTATTCATGCTCTGGTTGTTGCTGACCAGCTACGTCGTGCTACTCGGCGCGGAGATCAACGCCGAGGCTGAGCGGGAGGCGGACCAGACGACGCCCCGCCACCGTTGAGCACGCCGTTCTCGTAAGCTGGATAGCGAGAACCCCTCCCGGCGGCTTGCACTCGTCCCGGGCAGGGGTGTGCCCAATTGGTCGAGATCGCCGAGGGGAACAACCCGTGGCTCCAGCCGCCCTGTCCGGTTTGCTGTCCGCCGTCCTGCCGACGCCCGGCTGCCGCGCCGTCGTCGACGCGGCAGGTGCCCCGCTGCTGGATATCGAGGGACCCGCGGCCAGCCGTGCGCTGGTGACCGCGGCTCTCGCCGACGAAGCGGGCGCGAAGCGGTCCGTGCTTGCCGTCACCGCGACCGGAAGGGAAGCCGACGAGCTGGCCGGCTCGCTCGGCGAACTGCTCGGCACCGGTACCGCCGCGGTGTTCCCGTCCTGGGAAACGCTGCCGCACGAACTGCTTTCGCCCCGCGCGGACACCGTCGGCCGGCGGCTCGACGTGCTGCATCGGCTGAACCAGCCCGGCCAGGACGGGCTGCGCGTGGTGGTGACCACGGTGCGCAGCCTGATCCAGCCGATGGCACCCGGGCTGGGGCAACTCGCTCCGCTGCGACTGGCCGCCGGCCAGGAACACGACTTCGAGGGCGCCATCGAACGCCTTGCCGATCTCGCCTACGCGCGCGTGGACATGGTGGAGAAGCGCGGTGAATTCGCGGTGCGCGGCGGCATCATCGATGTCTTCCCGCCGACCTGCGAACACCCTCTGCGGGTGGAGTTCTGGGGTGACGAGGTCAGCGAGATCCGCTCGTTCGCGGTGGCCGACCAGCGCTCGCTGCCCGGCGAGATCGGCGAGTTCACCGCGCCGGCTTGCCGGGAGCTGCTACTCACCGGCGCCGTCAAAGCGCGCGCGGCCGAGCTGGCCACCGAGCACGCGGCGCACACCCAGCTCGCCGAGATGCTGACCAAGCTATCCGGCGGGATCCCTTGCGAGGGAATGGAAGCGCTGATTCCGGCGCTCTGCGAGGGCGAGATGCAGCTGCTCACCGACGTGATGCCGGAAGGCACCCACGTGCTGCTCGCCGACCCGGAGAAGATCCGCGCGAGGGCGACCGATCTGGTGCGCACCGGCGAGGAGTTCCTGGAGGCGTCCTGGCTGGCGGCCGGCGGCGGTGGCCAGGCGCCGATCGACCTCGGCGCGTCCGCGTACCGCTCACTTTCCTTCGTGACAACGCATGCCCGTGATTCCGGATGTCCATGGTGGACACTGAGCCAGTTCACGACGGACAGCGAGGACGCCGTGCGGCTAGACCTGCAGGCGGTCGCCGGATACCGCGGCGAGGTGGAGCGCGCGTTCGCCGATCTGCGGGCGCACACCGCGAACGATGGCGCGGCGGTGCTGGTGGTACCGGGCTCCGGCACCGCACAGCGGGCCGCCGAGCAACTGAACGAGGCCGAGGTCCCCACCCGGCTCGCGGACGGTCTGCCCGAGCCACCGGACGCCGGCGTGGTCACCGTGGTGCGCGGCGCGCTGGAGGACGGTTTCCTCGCCCCCGAGGCCGGCCTCGTGGTGCTCACCGAAACCGACCTCACGGGTGGCCGGCACGGCACGTCAACCCGTGACATGGCAACGAAAATGCCGTCCCGCCGGCGCAACGCCGTGGACCCGGTCGCGCTGCGGGCCGGTGATTTCGTCGTGCACGACCAGCACGGCATCGGCCGCTACGTGGAGATGGTGCAGCGCACCGTGTCCGGTGCCACCCGGGAGTACCTGGTGCTGGAGTACGCCTCGTCGAAACGTGGCCAACCCGGTGACCGGTTGTTCGTGCCCACCGACCAACTCGACGAGGTCTCCCGCTACGTCGGCGGTGAGACACCCGCGCTGAACAAGCTGGGCGGTTCGGACTGGAAGAACACCAAAGCCAAGGCGCGCAAGGCGGTCAAGGAAATCGCCGCGGAGCTCGTGCAGCTCTACGCCGCGCGCCAGGCGTCCCCCGGCTACGCGTTCGGCGCGGATTCGCCATGGCAGCGCGAGCTGGAGGACGCCTTCCCGTACGTGGAGACCGGGGACCAGCTCGAGGCGATCGACGAGGTCAAGGCCGACATGCGGCGCGGCGTGCCGATGGACAGGGTGATCTGCGGCGACGTCGGCTACGGGAAGACGGAAATCGCGGTCCGCGCCGCCTTCAAGGCGGTGCAGGACGGCAAGCAGGTCGTGCTGCTGGTGCCGACCACGCTGCTCGCCCAGCAGCACCTGAACACCTTCGCCGACCGGATGCACTCGTTCCCGATCAACATCAAGGGGCTGTCCCGGTTCACCGAGCCGCACGAGGCCGAGCGGACCATCAAGGGTCTCGCGGACGGCGAAGTGGACATCGTGATCGGCACGCACCGGCTGTTGCAGGCCGGGATCCGGTACAAGGACCTCGGCCTGGTGATCGTGGACGAGGAGCAGCGGTTCGGCGTTGAGCACAAGGAACACATCAAGTCGATGCGCACCCACGTGGACGTGCTCACCATGTCGGCGACGCCGATCCCGCGCACCCTCGAGATGTCCATGGCCGGCATCCGGGAGATGTCCACGATCCTGACCCCGCCAGAGGACCGGCACCCGATCCTCACCTACGTCGGCGCCTACGACAGCAAACAGGTGGGCGCCGCGATCCGCCGTGAACTGCTTCGCGACGGGCAGGTCTTCTACGTGCACAACCGCGTGAAGAGCATCGAGAAGGCCGCGCGCGAGCTGCGTGAGCTGGTACCCGAGGCGCGCATCGTCACGGCGCACGGGCAGCTGCCAGAGGCTCGCCTCGAGAAGATCATCCAGGGGTTCTGGGAGCGCGAGTTCGACGTGCTGGTGTGCACCACGATCGTGGAGACCGGGCTGGACATCTCCAACGCCAACACATTGATCGTGGAGCGCGGCGACATGCTCGGTCTCGCCCAGCTGCACCAGCTGCGCGGCAGGGTCGGGCGTGGCAGGGAGCGCGGCTACGCGTACTTCCTTTACCCGCCGGAGCAGCCGCTCACCGAGACGGCGCACGACCGGCTGGCCACCATCGCGCAGAACACCGAACTCGGCGCCGGCATGGCCGTGGCGATGAAGGACCTGGAGATCCGCGGTGCGGGCAACATCCTCGGGGCCGAGCAGTCCGGGCACATCGCGGGTGTCGGTTTCGACCTCTACGTCCGGCTGGTCGGTGAGGCGGTGGAGTCCTACCGCGCGGCGCTGTCCGGAGAGGGCGGCGAGGTGGACGAGACTCCCACCGAGGTGCGGGTGGACCTGCCGGTGGACGCGCACATCCCGCACGACTACGTGCCCGGTGAGCGGTTGCGGCTCGAGGCGTACCGCAAGATCGCCGAGGCGCCGGACGGTGCGGCGCTGGACGCGGTGCGTGCCGAGCTCACCGACCGCTACGGTGCGCCGCCCGCGCCGGTGGACCGGTTGCTCGCAGTCGCGGCGTTCCGGCAACTGTGCAGGGCCGAGGGCGTAACCGAGGTGTCCAAACAGGGCAACACGATCCGGTTCACCCCGATGCGGCTCGGCGACTCGCAGCTGGTGCGGCTGAAGCGGCTGTACCCGAAGGCGCTGTACAAGTCGGTGACGAACACCGTGGCCGTGCCGCAGCCGACTGAGGGCCCCGCGGGCGGGCGGATCGGTGCGCCGCCGCTGCGGGACACGGACTTGCTGGACTGGTGCGCGGGGCTGCTGCGCTCGATGTCCGCCTCACCCGCCGCGGTGAGCTGAGCCGCCCCGCACCAGACCCTCGCCGCCCGGGCCGGGGTGGCGCCGCAATATGGATACATATTGGGGGCGAGGGACACGCCTATGAGAAGGTACGGACCGTGAGGACTGCCATTCGCCGACCCGCACGTGCGCGGGCGCTGCTTGTTGTGCTGACCGCGCTTGGCCTTGCGCTGACCGCCTGCGGGTCCGGTCCCAGCCAGGCGAACTCGGCCGCGATCGTGGGCGAGGAGTCCGTGCCGCTCGGTGATGTGCAGCACGAGATCCAGTGGATGATCGACAACGTGCCGCAGGCGAAACAGGCCAAGCAGCAGCGCAAGCTGGACAACTTCGCGCGGCAGGCCGTTTCGGCTCGCGTCATGCACGAGCTGATTTCGGTTGCGGCGCAACGGGAGAAGCTGCGGGTGAACGACTCGCGGGTCAGCGACCTGATCAACTCCTCCGGTGGCGTGCAGCAGGCGTCCAAGGCGGTCGGCGTGGCACCCGAGCGGTTGCGCCAGGTGGCGAGGGACCAGCTGCTGATAGAGGAACTCGGCCGTAGCTACCTGGATCGTCTCGAGGTGAGCTTCTCAGGGACGGTGATCGCGGACGAGCGGCCCGGCTCAACGGCCAAGGATCAGGCGATGGCGCTCGGTAGGAAGATCGCCGGTGACCCGGACCGCGCCGATCAGCTGATCAGACAGGCGAGTGGGCAGCAACAGCAGAGCACCAACCAGCGGATGACACTGGCCCAGAGCCTGAGCGCGGGCGGCGACGGGCAGCTGGCCTCCAGCGCGCTGTTCGGAACGCCGGCCAACACCGTTGTGGTGTTCCAGCCGAGCCAGCAGCAGGCCGCGTGGCTGGTCGCGCTGGTTGAGGAGCGCGATACGCGGGCAAATGCCTCGGCTTCCGGGGCCGGGCAGCAGGCTAGCTCGCAGGTGCTGTACCAGATCGGCGTGCGGATGCTCGCGCCGCTCGCGAACGAGCTCGGAGTGCGGATCAACCCGCGGTACGGCGTCTGGGATCAGGTAGCGATGACGATTTCGCCGAACGAGGATCAGCTGGCTGGTTACGAGTTGCCGGTTCGCGACCAACCCACCGCGAAACCGTGACTCCGTGGCGTGCGGCCGAGGGCTGCGCTGTCGTGTTGATCGACGAGCGGCTCGGGCCTGCGCTCGCCGCGGAAGCCGTTCCGCTGTTGCGCTCGGCCTACACGGTTTACGCGAGCGCGGGGCTGGGTGAGCAGGCGAAGAAGTCGTTGGGTGCCCACGACGAGCCGGGGCTGGCCGAGTTGCTGGGGCATGCGGCGCGCTCGCCGGTGGTGTTGATCGCGTCGCGGGCCGACGATGCGGCCGCGACGGCGTTGCGGGACGCCGGTGCCCACTTGGTCCCCGCGCCCAGGCTGGCGGGAGGCGGGCTGCTGGACGCCGTGGCGGTGATGGACCGGCTGCGCTCACCGGGCGGGTGCCCGTGGGATGCGGAGCAGACGCACAATTCGTTGCGGCAGTACCTTGTGGAGGAGACCTACGAGCTGCTGGACGCGATCGAGCAGGATGATCGCGGTGCGCTGCGCGAGGAACTCGGCGATGTGTTGCTGCAGGTGTTGTTCCACGCGCGGGTGGCTGCGGAGGACGCGTCCGACCCGTTCACCATCGACGATGTTGCGGAGGCGTTGGTTGCCAAGTTGGTCGGCCGGCACCCGCACGTGTTCTCCGGCGGGGATCCCGCGGTTCGGGACGCGCATTCGCAGCAGGTTCGCTGGGAGGAGCTGAAGCAAAGCGAGAAGCGCCGAGAGTCCATTGTGGATGGCGTGGCGCTCGGGCAGCCGGCGATCGCGCTTGCTGCGAAGCTGGGTAGCAGGACAGGGCGCGCCGGGCTTCCGCTCGACCTGTTGCCAGGTGGCGCCGACGCGGCCGAGGAGCTGTTCAGGGTGGCGGTGCGGGCCAAGCGTGGTGGCGCCGAACCCGAAGGCGAACTCCGTGCCGTTGCCCGGCGTTTTGTCGACGATGTGCGTGCGGCGGAGCGAGCCGCCCGCGCGGACGGCCTCAATCCGGAAACCCTGGAAGCGGAAGGCTGGCGGTGCTACTGGCCGCGGTGAGAGTCGTCGATTGGGTGCTGCGGATTGTGTGGTGCCGCTTCTCACCCCTCAGTCACAGGGCGCTTCGCGTCGTTGACGCGACCCTGCGGGCCGCCCTTGACCGGCGAGCCTCGGCGGCCCCATTCGGGCAGGAATTGTCGGGCAGGCTCGGCCTGCCCGATCAATTCCCGCAGCACCCCACGCCAGCGTCCCTTTCAGGGACCACGGTTTCATTCTTTCGCCAGCCACCCACACGGGTATGATTCGGGAAATCAGTAGTCGATAACATATTCGATTACTATGATTAGGATCATGGCAACTGGGGTGTTAGCGCCGGAGGACGATCCGGCGACATTCTTCTCCCTCGACGGTGGCGAGATCGCCGCCATGTCCGAGTATGACGCGCTGACGGTGGTGCTCATCGCGGAGCGGATGATCGCGCGAGCACGGGCTATCAAGGCCCACGGGCTGGCACGATTCAATGAATTCAGCGATGACGAATGGTCCACTATCCACGAACTCGCACTGGCCACCGCCAGTTCCAGCCGGCGGGCGGAAAACGAACTGGATTTAGCCGAACAACTGGCCGCCCGGCTACCCGCTACCTTGGCCGCCATGCGGCGCGGCGAACTGGATGCCTACAAGGCCGGCAAGATCGCCGACGCCACCGAAGAATTGTCCCTCGAGCAGGCCAGGTGGGTGGACGGGCAGATCGCGGCAACGCTAGCGGGCAAAGACCCCACGTCCATTCAGCGCAAGGCTCGTCGGCTCGCGCTCAAGGCCGAGCCCGCCATTGTCCAGAAGCGCGCACAAACCAAGCGCGCCAAACGCCGGCTGGAAAAGTGGAACGACCAAGACGGGATGGCGCACCTGGAAGCTCACCTCCCCGCGGAAACTGTCTCCGCGATCTACGGGCGCATCGACGCCATCGCCCAGCAGGTCAACAGCGCCGATGACCCTTGCCCCATGGACGCGGTCCGCGCCGACGTATTCACCGATTTACTGCTCGGCAAACTCGCCGGCGCCGCACCCCAGGTACAGGTGCACGTCACCGTGCCGATCACCGCACTCCTCGGGACGGACGATCAGATCGCCGAACTCGCCGGTTACGGGCCCATCCCCGCCGGCATTGCCCGCGAGATCGCGGCTAATCCACACAGCACCTGGCGCCGTCTACTCACCGACCCACTCACCGGACAATTGCTGGAAGTGGGCCGCAGGCGCTACCGGCCGCCGGCCGCGCTCGCCGACTACGTCCGTGCCCGCGACCAAGAATGCGTCCTACCCGGCTGCCACCGCCCAGCTCACGCCTGCGACCTCGACCACCGACAACCCTGGCGCCACGGCGGCGCCACCACCGAGGGCAACCTCGACGACCTCTGCCGACGCCACCATCACCTGAAAGACACACCAGGCTGGACATTCGAACGCGCACCAGGCGGCACACTCCGGATCACCACGCCCCTCGGCCGGGTCTACACCAGCATGCCCGAACCCATCGCCGAACCAGAATCCGAACGACCGTCTACACCGGACACATCGTTGGGGCGGGGCCTCTAGTGTCATTTCCGCCGCACCGCGGTGCCGGACTACCGCAGCCGGTAGAAGGCGATAGCGTTGTCCTGCAACGCTTTGCGGGCGAGCCCCTCGTCGAGGGTTTCGCGGATCAGCTCGATGTCGGTGTCGGCGAACGGTCGCGGCGCTCTCGTCGACGGTAGGTCGGTGCCGAACAGCAGTGCGTCCGGGTTGGCTTCGCTGATCGCGCGCAGCGTCGTCGGTACGTCCAGATCGCCCCGGCCGAAGCCGGTGGCCTTGACCCGGGCTCCGTTGCCGACCAGCTTCAGCAACGCTGGCAGCCCTTCGGTGAACAGTCCGAGGTGGTCAATGCTGATGCGGGGCAACCGGCTCAGCCGATCCGCCAACTCCGGGAGATCGCGCGCGTCGAGGTAGCACTCCACGTGCCAGCCGGCCACCGTGGACACCCGGTGGCCGAGTTCGATCAGCTCGTCCAGGTCCTGCCGCCCGCCGCGGTACAGGTTGAACCGCACGGCGCGTACGCCTGCCGTGTCCAGCTCCGCGATGCGCTCGTCGCTCACCTCCGGCGAAAGCTGTGTTACGCCAACGAAACCGGAACCGAGCCTGGCCAGCGCGTCGATCAGGTAACTCTGATCGGTCCCCTGGAACGAACCGGAGACAACCGCGCCGCGGGCGATGTGCAGCCCCTCGGTACGAGCGCGATAGTCGTCCACTGTGAACGGTTCCGGGCGGTAACCCTGGTTCTCCACCAACGGAAACCGCGGATCGATGATGTGCAGGTGCGCGTCGAACACCGTCATGCGTCGACCACCACCTCGTGGTGGGTGACCGTGGCGTCGTAGTCGAGCAGCGCGGCGCGCGCGGCCGGCTCGACCACGGCGGCCTCCGCGTCATCCCCGGCGAAGCCGCGCACCGCGTCCAGCGATTCCCACCTGGTCACCACCTGGAGTTCGACCTGTTCGGGGTGATCAAGCCGGAGCAGCCACGCACCGAGAAAGCCCGCGGTCTCGCCGAGCACCGGCACCACCGATTCGGTGAAGTGCTCGCGGTAGCGCCGCGCGCCGTCCCGATCCGCCCTCGCCCGCCAGATTCGCACGATCATCGTTGCCTCCCGCCACCATCCTGCTGATCACCCTGGCATGGCCGGAGCGCGAACCGGAAGTGGTACCTCAGCCGGACTCGGCGTGGCCGTGCTCACGGTCCCGCCCCTGGGCTGCCGTCGAGTGCCCGCGGCACGAAGGACGACAAAAGGTCAATGTAGGTCATGAGTTGGCCTATATGACGGCTATTGTCGCCGGTACGTTCTCGACCAGGTCCAGGAGGCACCGACATGACAGCCAAGCCCGTTCCGGACGGCTACACCACCGTGACGCCGTGGATCATCTCGCCGGAAACCGCCCAACTCATCGATTACCTGCGGAAGGCGTTCGACGCCGAGGAGATCGACCGCTTCACAGGGGAAGACGGCAGGATCGGGCACGCGGAGGTCCGGATTGGGATTCGGTGGTCATGATGTTCGACGCGAAGCCGGACTGGCCGCCGACTCCCGCTTTCCTCCGGCTCTACGTCGACGACGCCGACGCCTGCCACCGGCAGGCCGTCGCGGCCGGCGGTACCTCGGTCACCGAGGTCACCCACCTCTTCTTCGGCGATCGTGTTGGACGGGTGCGCGACCCCTTCGGCAACCTCTGGTGGATCCAGACCAGGGTGGAGGACGTGACGATGGAGGAAATGCAACGGCGCCTCGCCGATCCGACGTTCACCGAGGCGATGGAGTACGTCACGGGCGCCGAATTCTTCCCGGGGCGACCGCCAACCTCTAACTTAGAACACTAGGCAGCCGCCACGGCCTCCAGCAGCCTGTCCACATCGGACTCATTGGTGTACGGTGCGATTCCCGCACGAATCGCGCCGGAGTCGCCGAGTCCCAGCCACCGGGAGCACTCGATCGCGTAGAACGTGCCGGCCGGTGCGTTCACGCCCCGTTCGGCCAGCCGCTGGTAGGCCAGCGCGGGTGCCAGGTCGCGGACCGAGAACAGCGATGTCGGGGTGCGGTGCCGGTCCGGCGATCCGTGTGAGGCCACCCCAGGGATCTCCGCCAACCCGGCCTCCATCCGCCCGTGCAGCGTGTTCTCGTGTTTCTCCAGTGCGCGCATCGAGGTGACCAGCCGGTCGCGGCGAGACCCGCTGCCCGGCGCCAGCTCGCTGAGAAAGTTCACCGCCGCTGTCGTTCCGGCGAGAAGTTCGTACGGCAGGGTGCCGAGCTCGAACCGCTCCGGCACGGCGTTCGTGGAGGACAGCAACTTGTCCGGGTGCAACGTTTCCAGCAGCTGAGGGTCGGCCGCGAGCACGCCGAGGTGCGGGCCGAGGAACTTGTAAGGCGAGCAAGCGTAGAAGTCCGCGCCGAGCGCCCCGACGTCCACCGGAGTGTGCGGCGTCAGGTGCACGCCGTCGACATACAGCAACGCGCCCGCGGCGTGTACCCGCTCCGCGATCGCGGGTGTATCCGGCCGGCTGCCGAGCAGGTTGGACGCCCCGGTCACCGCCACCAACCGGGTGCGTTCGGACAGTAGCCGCGTGAC
Organism: Pseudonocardiaceae bacterium; assembly: GCA_009379845.1. GTDB lineage: Bacteria > Actinomycetota > Actinomycetes > Mycobacteriales > Pseudonocardiaceae > Tamaricihabitans. The sequence goes on from WHSZ01000028.1 coordinate 55,404, forward strand.
GTCGTGCACGCCGAGCTCGCCGGTCGCCGGGTCGAACTCCGCCCACCGCACGGTGGCACCGGCCGCCTCGGCCGCCTGCACCCACGGCCGGATGTTCGCGTCGTGATCGAGGTGCGTAACGACGATCTCGTCGCCTGGCCGCCAGTCCTTGGCCATCGCCCGCGACATGTCGTAGGTCAGCTGCGTCATGGAGCGGCCGAACACGATGCCCGAGCCGCTGAGCCCGAGCAGATCAGCTGCCGCGTCCCTCGCCGCGGTGACGATGCCGTCCGCCCTGCGTTCCGCCGCGCTGACGGTCCCGCGATTGGCGATCGCCGCGCGAAGCGTGCTCGCCACCGCCTCGGCGACCGGAGCCGGCGTCTGGGAACCGCCTGGCCCGTCGAAATGCGCGGCGCCCTCCTCGAGGGCCGGGAAGTTCGCCCGTACCGCGGCCACGTCGTAGGACACCAGATCGCCCCTTCGATGTTGTGAGCTCCCGAACACCGGGCCCGCTGCGACATGATCGCTGATGGGGCTAACGTGGCGCCAGTGACCGATGCGTATCTCCGATTCCCTCACCTGCGCCACGACATAGTCACGTTTGTCGCCGAGGACGATGTGTGGCTGGCCCCGGTCGCCGGCGGTCGCGCCTGGCGACTGTCCGCCGACCACGTGCCGGTCAACAACCCGCGCATCTCACCGGACGGCACGCACGTGGCGTGGACGAGCACTCGCGACGTGGAACCCGAGGTGCACGTGGCGCCCGTAGACGGCGGGCCGAGCCGCAGGCTTACCTACTGGGGTGATGTGCGCACAGCGGTGATCGGCTGGACACCCGGTGACGAGGTGCTCACCCTGAGCAGCACCGGCCAAGCGTCGTTGCGGCGTAGCTGGGCTTACCAGGTACGGCTGGACGGTGGCCAACCGCGCCGGTTGCCGTACGGCCCGATCGGCGGCCTCGCCCTGGCACCGGACCGGACGCTGCTGCAGTCCACCAGCTCGTCGCGAGACCCCGCCTGGTGGAAGCGCTACCGCGGCGGCACAGCCGGAAAGTTGTGGCTGGACGAGGGAAACACAGGTGAATTCGTTCGCATACTGTCCGAAGTAGACGGTAACCTCAGCGCGCCGATGGTGCTCGGTGAGCGAATCGCGTTCCTTTCCGACCACGAGGGCGTCGGCAATCTGTACTCCTGCGCGCCGGATGGCACCGATCTGCGCAGGCACACGGATCACGAGTTCTACGCGCGCAACGCGACCACGGATGGCAGCCGGGTGATCTACCACACCGCCGGGGAGCTGTGGCTGCTCGACGGGCTGGAAGCCGAACCGCGCCGGCTGGACATCCGGCTCGGCGGGCCACGCGCCGATCGCCAGCCGTACCCGGTCTCCGCCGGCGACGAGCTCGCCGAGCTCTGCCCCGACCACACCGGCAGGGCTAGCGCGGTCGAGGTGCGCGGCACCGTGCACTGGCTCAGCCATCGGGACGGCCCGTCTCGCGCGCTCGCGTCCCGAGCCGGGGTGCGGGCACGGTTGCCGCAGGTTCTCGGCGAACGTGGTCAGATCGCCTGGGTCAGCGACGTCGAGGGTGACGACACGCTCGAGCTGGTGCCGCACACCGGGCTCGAACCGGGCGGCAGCACCCGGCGGATCGGCACCGGCCAGCTCGGCAGGGTGCTCGAGCTCGCGGCGTCCCCGGACGGCCGCCGGCTCGGCGTGATCAGCCACGACGGGCGGGTGCTGCTGGTCGACGTGGAACCGGGCGAGATCAGGGAAGTGGACCGCGGCGCGGAACAGGACCCCACCGGACTGAGTTTCTCACCGGATTCCAGCTGGCTCGCATGGTCGCACCCAGGGCCCGATCCGCTGCGGCAGATCAAGATGGCCAACACCACCGATCTGTCCATTGTGGAGGTAACGTCGCTGCGGTTCTCCGACTATGATCCGGTGTTCACGGTGGACGGCAAGTACCTCGCGTTCCTGTCCGCCAGGAACTTCGATCCGATATACGACGCGCACGTGTTCGATCTGGCTTTTCCGAACGGGGTACGGCCTTACCTGGTGCCGCTGGTTTCGAGCACGCCGTCCCCGTTCGCGCCTCGGCTGGACGGGCGCCCGGTCGCCGAGGAGGAGGAAGCCGACGGGGACGGTGGCGAGCAAGGAGATTCCGGTCCGCCGCGCACCGAAGTGGATATCGACGGGCTCACCGAACGTGCGGTGGTCTTTCCGGTCGCCGCGGCGCGCTATTTCGGTTTGCGTGCGGCGAAAGGCGGCGTGCTGTGGCTGCGGGAGCAGGTCAGCGGGGTACTCGGCGACGACCTCGCGGGCGCCGACGAGCAGTCCGAGTCGTCCACTTTGGAGCGTTTCGCGCTCGACAAGCGGAAGGTGGAGACGCTCGCCGAAACGGTCGATGACTACTGGGTCAGCGGGGACGCCGCGCGGATCCTGCTGCGGGAGCACGGAAAACTCCGGGTGGTGCCGTCCGACAAGAAGGTCGAATCGGACGATTCCGATGATCGGATCGATGTGGACCTCACGCGTGTGCGGGTGACCGTCGACCCGGCTACCGAATGGCCGCAGGCCTACGAGGAGGCCGGCCGGCTGATGCGCGACCACTTCTGGCGCGCGGATATGGGCGGTGTCGACTGGGCAGGCGTACTCGACCGCTACCGGCCGCTGCTTGACCGGATCGGCACGCACGGGGAGCTCGTCGATCTGTTGTGGGAAGTCCAGGGTGAGCTCGGGACCTCACACGCCTACGTGCTCCCGCCCACGTCCGCCGCCGATCCCAAGCGCCGCCAGGGTTTGCTCGGCGCCGATCTGGAACGGACCGAGGAACGCAACTGGCTGATCGCGCGCGTACTTCCCGGCGATACCTCGGACCCGATGGCCCGCTCGCCGCTGTCCGCACCCGGAGTGGGCTTGCGTCAAGGCGACGCGCTGCTTGCCGTTGATGGCCGCCCCGTCGATCCGGTTTCCGGGCCGGCTCCGCTGCTGGCCGGTACCGCGGACAAGCCGGTCGAGCTGACCGTCCGCCCCGCGGGCGGCGGTGAGGCGCGGCGGGTGGTCGTGGTGCCGTTGTTGGACGACATGCCGCTGCGGTACCAGGCTTGGGTGGCGGATCGCCGCGAGCACGTACATGCCCTCAGCGAGGGCAGGGTCGGTTACCTGCACGTGCCGGACATGATGGCGCCGGGCTGGGCGCAGTTGCACCGGGACCTTCGCCTCGAGGTGCGAAGGGAAGCGCTGGTGGTGGACGTGCGGGAGAACCGCGGCGGGCACCTCTCCCAGTTGGTGGTGGAAAAGCTCGGTCGCAAGGTGATCGGGTGGCAGACCGGCAGGGACGGCTACCACGCGTCGAGCTATCCGAGTGATGCCCCGCGCGGACCGGTGGTGGCGGTGGCCAACGAGTTTTCCGGCTCGGACGGCGACATCGTGAACGCGGCGATCAAGGCGATGAACATCGGACCGGTCGTCGGCACCCGCACCTGGGGCGGGACGATCGGCATCGATCAGCGCTACCACCTGGTTGACGGCACGCTGGTCACCCAGCCCCGGTACGCGACCTGGCTGGAGGGCCCGGGCTGGGGAGTGGAAAACCACGGCGTGGAACCGGATGTGGAGGTCGTCGCGAGCCCGCAGGATCACGCGGCCGGCCGCGATCCGCAGCTGGACACCGCCGTGCGGCTGGCTCTGGACGCGCTGCGAACCAGCCCGGCGGCGAGTATCCCGGAGCTACCGGCGCTCGACTAGCAGGGCAGCAGCCACCGGGATGTTGGAACGACACAGTCCGATCCGCACGTAACCTGTCGGCGTGGCCGAATCCGCACCTGATCCCGAACCAGACCTCTCGCCAGGAGGGGGTAGCGCACCGCCCCGGCCGGGGCGCGGTCGGCGGTTCGTCGATCGGGCGCTGTTCGGCGTGATCTTGATCGCCGCGCTCGGTGCCGCCGTGGTCGGTGTGGCGATGCTGCTGGAGTCGGAGCCGGCCTCGCAGCGGCAGGATGGCTTCGCGATCCGCCAGCAGGACGTGCCGCCGGGCCGCTCCGCGCCGAACGGTGGCCAGGCGGCGCCGGCCGGCTCGAACGATCGGGTTCAGGTTCTTCGGTGGACCCAGAATATCTCCGATCGCACCGACATCCCGCAGCGTGCGGTCTATGCGTACGCGCGGGCCGAGGCGATCATCCGCCAGAAGTCGCCGGACTGCCGCCTTTCCTGGGCGACGCTTGCCGGTGTCGGAAAGGCCGAATCGGATCACGGGCTCTTCGAAGGAACCCGGATCAACCGAGACGGCACCTGACCAAGCCGATCACCGGGCCGCCGTTGAACGGCTCACCGGGCGTGCAGGCGATCCGCGACACCGACGGCGGGCGGCGTGACTCCAGGTGGGACCGCGCCGTCGGACCGTTGCAGTTCCTGCCAGCCACCTGGGAACGCTGGGGTGCCAGGGCGAACGACGACGGGAAACGGCCAGATCCGCAAAACGTGGACGACGCCGCGCTCTCCGCCGGGCACTACCTGTGCGGTACCGGCACGGACATGGCGACCGCGGACGACTGGTGGCGTGCCGTGCTGAGCTACAACGAGTCGGTTACCTACGGGCAGACCGTGTTCAGCGGCGCTGACGCGTACGCGCGAGCCAGCTTCCAGGCGAGTTGATCGGGATCATTCGTCGCCGGACAATCGGGCGCGCAGCACGTTCTTCCTGATCTTTCCGGTCGCGGTCTTCGGTAGCTCCTCGAAGACGAATTTCTTCGGGACCTTGTACCGGGCGATCTTGCCTCGGAGGTATTCCTTCAGCTCGTCTTCCGACGCGCCTTCGCCTTCCCTGAACGTGATGAACGCGACCGGTATCTCGCCCCAGGTCGGGTCGGGTTGCGCGACGACCGCGGACTCGCCGATCGACGGATGAGCCTCGAGTACCCGCTCGACCTCGACCGACGAGATGTTCTCTCCGCCGGAGACGATGATGTCCTTCCGGCGGTCGCGAATTTCCACGTACCCGTCTGGATGCATGACGCCGAGATCGCCGGTGCGGAACCACCCGTCGATGGTCGCGGCCTTGGTGGCCTCCTCATCGCGGTAGTAGCCGAGCATCAGATCGTTTCCCCGGCACGCCAGTTCTCCCATCGACTCCCCGTCGGCCGGGACGTCGGTCCCGTCGTCACGAACGACCCGAACCCGGTCGGCGATCACATTGCCGATTCCTTGGCGTGCCTTGAGGTCCGACTGCTGCCCTTCGGTCAGCTCGTTCCATTCCGGATGCCAGTCGTTGATCGCGACCGGGCCGTACGTTTCGGTCAGCCCGTACAGATGCGTGACGTTCATGTTCAGCGCGGCCAACCTGGTCAGCAGGGCAGGAGTGGGGGGCGCGCCGCCGGTGCTGACACTGATCGGTTGGTCAGGTGTCGCGGCGGTCTCGGTGTTCACGCCGTTCGCGACCATGTTCAACACGGTCGGTGCCGCGCACAGATGACTGATCGATTCCTGGCGAATGAGTGTCCACACGAGATCGGCGTCCACCTGGCGCAGGCACACGTGCGTGCCGCCGGCCGCGGTAACCGCCCAGGTGAAACACCAGCCATTGCAGTGGAACATCGGCAATGTCCACAAGTAACGGCTGCTCGGCGTCAGCTGGGTGTGCAGCGCCATGGCCATCGCCTGCAGGTAGGCGCCGCGATGGTGGTACATAACGCCTTTCGGCCTTCCCGAGGTGCCACTGGTGTAGTTCACCGCGAGCAGCCCGAGCTCGTCCGAGCACGGCAGCGCGGTCGGTTCGGCGGCGGCGAGCAACGGCTCGTACTCGTCAGTGCCCGCGTCGTCCAGCACCACCCTGGTACCGGTCCGCCGGCCCACGTCCGTTGCCAGGTCGGCGAATTCGGCGGTCGCGACCAGCAACGACGCTTCGCAGTGCGCCAGGATGTAAACGAGTTCGTCGGCGTGCAGCCTGGTGTTCAGCGGCACCAGCGCCGCGCCGGCCATCGGCACACCGTTGTGCATCTCAAGCATCACGTGGCTGTTCGCGCACAGCGCCGCCACCCGGTCACCTCGCTGAATGCCCAGCCCCAGCAAAGCGCCGGCCAGCTGCCGTGCCCGGTGAGCGAACTCGCCGTAGCTGATTCGCCGATCGCCGTCCACGATGGCGGTCCGATCGCGAAAGGCGTGGCCGGACCGTTCCAGGAAGCTCGCCGGGGCAAGCGGACTCAACGTGAATTCAGCCATCTGCTGCCTCCTCTTCGAGCGTCGATCACGAACCCGGCTTTCCTGGCGCAAGCCGTTCCATGAGGGCGAGCGTATCCGCCACGGCCTGGTCCGGATCGCTGTCGACGCTGCTGACCGCCGGGTCCATGTTGAGGTCGATGAACAGTTCGGTCAGCCCGGCCGCGCGGTACCGCTCGATGTCGGCAGCCTCTTGCTCGGCGGTGTTCTCGATGTTCGCCTTGCCGTCCGCGCCCCGGGTGAACTTCACGACCTTCCTCGTCACGATCGCCAGCGAATCCGGATCTTTGCCCGCGGCACTGGAGAGTCCCCGCAGCCGGGTGGTCAACGTAGCGACGCGATCGAACGGGATGTTTCCGCCGACGTAGCCATGCCCAACGGTGGCCGCGCGGTTCAGCGCCGCGTCGGCGTAACCGCCGATCAGCACCCGAGGATGCGGGCTCTGCTACGGTTTCGGCTCGATGACGCACCGGGGTATTTCGTAGTACTCGCCGTGGAATTCGACTTCGTCGTCCGTCCAGGCGGCAACGAGGCAGCGGAGGAACTCGTCGAAACGTGCGCCTCGGCCTCGCCAACGCGCGCCGGTTGCTGCGTACTCGTCGCGCGACCAGCCGAGTCCGAGGCCGACCACCAGTCGCCCGCTCGCCACCCTGTCGAGCGTGGTGAGCTGCTTGGCAAGCAATACGGGATTCGTGAATGGTGCGTTGAGCACGGCCAGCCCCAGATCTATTTCGCGGGTGTGGCCCGCGATATAGGCCGCGGTGACGAGTGGATCAGCGACGCTGACGAAGTAGGGCGGCCACTGGGCACCGGGTGCGCCGTAATACTCGTCGCGCGGGTTCTTCGCGTACAGCAATCGCTGCAGGGTCCACAGTGATGTGTAGCCGAGTTCCTCCGCCCTGATCGCCACGGCAAGCTGATTCTCCGGACTCGCCCACGCGCCGCACACCGGCAGACCGACGCCAATCCGCATTGCTTCTTCCCTTCAGGACCCGGACGCATAGCAGAGCAATTGGAACAACTTGTACGACACATCGGGACGCGCACCGTGTTGCCGTAGCCTCTCGATGTCGGCAAGGTGTTCCGTGATCACGCCAGCCGGCCGGGTCCACGCGCCTTCGATGATCACAATCCATCGGCCACCGGTCATCGTCATGCCTTGGTAGGCGGCCGTACCGCTGCCTGCTTCGGTGGCGTCCTCATCGGACTCGAGCAAGTGCACGCCGAGATAGCCGCTGCGGCTCAGTAAATCGGGCACAAAGGATCCGGTTATCCAGGAACGTAGTTCGGTGCCGCGGTCGCCTTCCGGCGCTAACTCGAGCACCGCGGCGTTTCCACCGATCCCTATGCCGAGGCTCGCGGTGACGCGGCAGGCGGTGCGGCTCATCGCCGCGAAATGCGGGAGGTACTTCCGGGTTCGCTGCGTCGGGTTCTCCAGCATCCGCAGGTAACCCTCCGACCGCAGTGTCGCGAGGGCTTCGGTTTCGTAGAGCGTGAAGTACTTCCACGGCGCCATCCGGGAATCCCGCACGGCCTCGACGTAGCGGCGGGCCCGCAGGAAGCCGGGTACCGCCATGCGTTCCGGTATGTGCTCGTGGGTGTACCAGTCGTTGAACTCGTCTTCGGCACCGGGATCCGTTTCACCCCAGAGCGTCAACGCTCCGGCGCCGAGCAGGGTCGCGGCGGGCCGGATGGTGTCCGGGTCGAACGCGGCCTGCTCGGCGGACATCAGCGCACTCACCTCACCGGGCCGTACGTCATGGGACGCCGGCTGACCGGACGCCCGTTCGGTCGCTAGTGTGTCGCCGTGCCTCGTGCTTGTCAATCTTGGCCATATACCAGGTGTCCGGGACATCCAGATGTAAAATCTGGTGCACGGCAGCCCTTTCCCGCAAAGCTAGCGGTTCGTAGGACGGTTCATATGGCGGTTGATCGTCGTAGCAGGTGGGATCGGCTGGAAAACTTCCGGGCACCACCGAGAAGTGACATGGTGGACTTCGCCGCCGGCGAGCCGAACGGCGCGTTGGGTGCCGCGCTCGCAGAATTCGCGGTACACGGCTATCACGGCACCACGGTGCGACGCATCGCCAAACGGGCAGGTTTGTCCGCTGCCGGTTTGTATCACCATTATCAGTCGAAGCAGGACATGCTTGTCGCCGTCATGAACAGAGGGCTGGACGACTTGACCGTTCAACTCGAATCGGAAGTCGAGCACGTCGGTACCGATCCGGTTGATCGACTGGTGCGGATCGTGGAGGTGTTGGCGCTCTTCCACACGCAACGTACAAAGGAAGCCTTCGTTGCCTGGACCGAAGTGCGCAGCCTTGAGCCGGCCAACAGGGGCAGGGTTGTCGCGAAGCGGGACAGGATTCAACGACTTGCCGACGCCGCGGTGGAGGACGGCGTCGCGAGCGGCGCTTTCCTCAATGAGTTTCCGCGTGATTCGAGCCGGTTCATCGCCAGCATGTGCGTCAGCATCGTGCAGTGGTACAAACCGGATGGTCCGCTGTCCCCGAGTGAAGTTGCCGAGCGCCTGGTGGTCAGTGCGCTGCGGCTGGCCGGCTACGCACCGGATTCCGGTGCTGTGTAATCGAGTTCTTGGCGATTAGGCGGAATCTCGTTGCGTCGCCTCCTTGATAGGCCTTGACCGCCCTCGGGCGCATCCCCATACTGGCTTGACCGAACGTCCGACCGGTCGGTGTCGAGGACACGAAGAAGTGTTGCCGCACCCGCGTCGAGGTACGTGGTCCAGCTGACTTCGTGTCCGAAGTAGCCAGAAGCCGAAAACGATCAGTCTCTTTGTCTGCCAGAACTCGGTCAGCGCTCCTGGGACACGGAAAGGCGTCACGATGGTCAGCGAAACCGCATTGACGGGAAAACAAACGGTACGTGTCGCACTCGCGAGCTTCATTGGCACGACCATTGAATGGTATGACTTCATGCTGTTCGGAATGGCGGCATCGCTGGTGTTCAACACCCTGTTCTTCCCCTCGCTGAGCCCGGTAGCGGGTACGCTCGCGGCCTTCGCCACCTTCGGCGTCGCCTTTCTCGCTCGCCCGCTCGGCGGCATCGTCTTTGGACACTTCGGCGATCGGATCGGTCGCAAAGCCATGCTTGTGCTGACCCTGCTGTTGATGGGTTTCGGCACAGCCGCGATCGGAATGTTGCCGACGTTCGAATCGGTTGGCATCTGGGCGCCGATCATGCTCACCGCACTGCGTTTCGTGCAAGGAATCGCGGTCGGTGGCGAGTGGGGTGGGGCGGCACTGATGGCCGTCGAGCACGCCAGCCCCGGACGCCGTGCGTTCTACGGGAGCTGGCCGCAAGCCGGCGTGCCGGCCGGATTGTTGCTGTCCAGCTTGGCTTTTTGGCTGGTGGAATCCATGCCAGAAGAGTCGTTGATGGCCTGGGGCTGGCGTATCCCGTTCCTGGCGAGTCTTGTTCTTGTCGTGGTGGGCCTCTACATCCGCTTGAGCGTTTCCGAGTCTCCCGATTTCGCCAAGGTCAAGGAGTCGGGCGCGAGCGTCCGGATTCCGTTGATGACGCTGATGCGGACGCGCAAGAAGAACATGCTGATCGGTATCGGCGCGCAGGCCGGCACCAACATACCTTTCTACCTCGCCTCGGTTTTCGTGCTGTCCTACGGACCGGACATCGGCCTGTCGCAAGGGTCGATCCTGCTCGCGATGATCATCGCGACCTTCGTGGACATACCGCTCGTTCCGTGGGTCGCATCGTTCGCGGACCGGTACGGGCGGCGAAGGATATTGGGGATCGGCGCGATCTATATGGCCGCGGTCAGTTTCCCGTTCTTCTGGTTGATCGAATCGGGGTCGCAGCTGGGCGTCATCATCGCGATGATCCTGATCTTGACGTTTGGTCACGCGCTGACCTACGCGTCGATCTCCGCTTTCCTGGCCGAACTTTTCGAGCCGCAAATCCGGTACAGCGGAGCTTCGATCTCCTACCAGGTGGGTGGCATGGTCACGAGTGGACCCGCGCCACTCATCGCGGCCTCGTTGCTGGCAGCGACCGGCGGAACGTGGAGCATCGCGCTCTACATCATCCTGTCCTGCGTCGTGACGTTCGTTGCCATCGCCGCCGCCAGGAACACCTGGACGAGCACGCCGGAGGAGAGCCCGCGGAAGGCCACGGTCGAGGCAGGGTAGCTACCCGTTCTGCACCGCGATGCGGGCGCTGACCTCGCCGAGTGCCTCCTGGTATTCAGGCATCGGATTCATCGCCGAGGCCATCCGCAGCTGGCCGAGGGCTTCCACCAACCGGCCGAGCCGTTGCAGTGTCCGGCCGAGCGCGAACCGTGCGTAGTCGTCGGTCGGGTCCAGCTCGAGTACCCGGTTGAACGCGTGCTCCGCGCGGCGCAGCTGGGCGGAGTGGAAGTACGCGCGGGCGGCGAGTAGCTGGACGCTTGGCTTGTCGGGTTCGGCTTGCAGTACCGGTTCGAGGGCCTTGAGCGCGGCGAGCGGCCGGCGTCGCACCAGGGTTTCCGCCTGGCGGTATGCCGCAAGCGGGTTTTGGCCGCCTGGCGCTGATGCGTCGTCCACCATGGTCGTTTCGACGTTACCCGCGAGCGGCCCGATTCTCGACCTCGTTAGCGGTGCCGGGCGTGCCACTCACCTGACACTCTTTGTGATCACAGCTGGATTCGGGAGGTGGAAGAACGATGCGTGCCGCCGACGAGTTACCGCTGCGATTCGGCGGGGTGAGCCCGTACCTTTACTACGAGGACGCGGCTGAGGCCGTGGCTTGGCTGACCGAGGTTTTCGGATTCACCGAGGCCGTCCGGTACGTCGATCCGGACGGCGGGGTTTTCGAGGCGCGGGTGGCCGCTGGCGACGCGAAGATCATGCTGGCCGGGGTCGGCCCCGGCTACTGGCGGGCCAAGGGCACGCACGGGCCGGTAGGGCAGCTGGTCGTGGTGTACGTCAACGATGTGCGTGCGCATCACGCCCGGGTGCGGGCGGCGGGCGTGGACGCACCCGCGCCGGTGGATCAGCCGTACGGGGCAAGGGTGTACACGGTCTCCGATCCCGGCGGGAACAGCTGGTGCTTCTGGCAACGGTTACGCGATGAAGTGGAGCTGCCACCCGGTTGGCGCGAGGTACGGCCGTAGCGGTCCAGGGGCGCCCGGTTGAGTGGATCTTGGTCACGGTCGGTTTCCGGGTGTTTCGTGCGTGCCTCCGCCGGGCGATCCGTTCGGGCCGTTACCCTTCGGCTGATAGCAGGTGGCAATTTGCTGGTCCCGATGCGGGGAGGAGTACGGCGTGGCGGTCATCGAGCAGGTCGGCGCACGCGAGATTCTCGACTCGAGGGGAAACCCCACGGTCGAGGTTGAGGTCGCGCTGGACGACAGCACGCTGGCGCGCGCGGCGGTGCCTTCGGGTGCGTCAACCGGTGAGCACGAGGCGGTCGAGCTGCGCGATGGTGAGCAGGCCCGGTACTCAGGTAAGGGTGTGGAGCGCGCCGTCGCCGGAGTCCTCGACGAGATCGGCCCCGAGCTGACCGGAATCGACGCGATCGACCAGCGCATCGTGGATCAGAAACTGGTTGACCTGGACGGCACCCCGGACAAGTCCCGGTTGGGTGCGAACGCGATCCTCGGCGTTTCCCTCGCGGTGGCGAAGGCCGCCGCGGAATCCAGCGGGCTCGAGCTGTTCCGCTATCTGGGTGGTCCGAACGGGCATGTGCTCCCGGTGCCGATGATGAACATCCTGAACGGCGGCGCGCACGCGGACACCGATGTGGACATCCAGGAGTTCATGATCGCACCGATCGGGGCCGAGTCGTTTCGGGAGGCGCTTCGCTGGGGCACGGAGACCTATCACGCGTTGAAGGCTGTACTGAAGGGGCGCGGGTTGGCGACCGGGCTCGGCGACGAGGGCGGCTTCGCGCCGAGTCTGGCCAGCAACCGGGAGGCCCTCGACCTGATCGTCAGCGCGATCGAGAAGGCCGGTTACGTGCCCGGCAGGGACATCGCGCTCGCGCTGGACGTGGCCGCCACCGAGTTCTACGCCGACTCGGTTTACTCCTTCGAGGGCAGCAAGCGCAGCGCGGAACAGCTCAGCGAGTACTACGCCGAGCTGCTGAAGTCCTACCCGCTGGTGTCCATTGAGGATCCGCTTTCCGAGGATGACTGGGACGGCTGGGAGCGGTTGACCTCGCAAATCGGCGAGCAAGTGCAGCTGGTGGGGGACGATCTGTTCGTGACCAACCCGGAGCGGTTGGAGGACGGCATTTCCCGTCGGGCGGCGAACGCGTTGCTGGTGAAGGTGAACCAGATCGGAACGCTGTCCGAAACGCTGGACGCGGTGTCGCTGGCCACGTCGTTCGGTTACAAGAGCATGATCAGCCACCGCTCCGGGGAGACCGAGGACACCACGATCTCCGATCTGGCTGTGGCCACCGGTGCGGGCCAGATCAAGACCGGTGCTCCGGCCCGCAGTGAGCGGGTGGCCAAGTACAACCAGCTGTTGCGGATCGAGGAGACACTCGCCGACGCCGCGCGTTATGCCGGCGATCTTGCCTTCCCTCGGTTCAACCCGGAGGGCTGAGCGTCATGCCGGCGCGCGGGCGGGGGCGATCCGGGGCTGGTGGCCCCGGTGGTTTCGTGGCGCGCCGGCTGGCCGCGCTCGGGCTGTTCAACACGCGGCGTGCCGCGCTGCTCGTGCTGGTGGTGTGTGCGCTGGCGTTCAGCGTCGCGGTGCCGTTGCGGACCTACATCACCCAGCGTTCCGAGGTGACCGTGCAGGAGCAGCGGCAGGAGCAGCTGCGCAAGCAGGTGGAGAGGTTGGAGCGGCGGCAGGCGCAGCTGTCCGACCCGACACAGGTCGAGGCGGAGGCCAGGCACAGGCTGCGGTACGTAATGCCTGGTGAGACGCCGTATATCGTGCAGCTCCCCGGCGATCGCGGCGAGGGCGGCGGTGAGTCGACCGAGCCGCCACGAGCTCCGGGCCGGGCGTGGTACGAAGAATTGTGGTCGGACGTGACGGGCGGCTAGTGGTAGCTGGGTTGGAGCCGGTAAGTGAGGCTGACCGGGTGGTGATCACCGAGCAGCTGGGTCGCCCTCCTCGCGCGCTGCGGGCTGTCGCGGCGCGGTGTCCAAATGGCCATCCGTCGGTTGTGCAGACCGCGCCGCGGCTCGAGGATGGCACCCCCTTTCCGACGTTGTACTACTTGACGTGTCCCAGGCTGTGTTCGCTGGCCAGCTCGCTCGAGGCGGCTGGGTTGATGCGGGAGATGACCGAACGGCTGCGGACCGACGCCGAGTTGGCCGGGGCCTACGCGGCGGCGCATCGGTCGTACCTGGCGGAGCGGGACGCGATCGAGCCGTTGGGTACCACGGTGACGGCCGGTGGGATGCCGACGCGGGTGAAGTGCCTGCACGTGCATCTGGCGCATACGCTGGCGTGCGGCGCGGGCGCGAACCCGATCGGTGATGAGCTCCTTGAGCGGCTGCGCGCCGAGTGGCCGGCGGGCGACTGCGCCGCAGGGTAATTCTCGCCGCGTCACTTCCCAGCGGGAACCGATCCAACGCCGCTACCGCCGCATGCCACCGGATTCAGAATGGTGGTGGGTCGTCGGGTTGCGCTGGTGGTGTCGGTGGTGGTGTGGGTTGGGGTTCGTGGAGTGGTTCGGGGGTGACTTCGTAGGTGTCGCCGGTGGGGCTGGTCCAGACGAAATGCCCTGGTGTGGGTTGTTCGAGTGTCCAGGGTCCGTGGTCTTTCGCGTGATGATGGTGGGGGCACATGGGTCCGAGGTTCCCGTCGCAAGTGGTGCCGCCCTGGGAGTGGGCGGTGGAGTGGTCGAGGTCGCAGCTGGTGGCG
>WHSZ01000026.1 GCA_009379845.1 Pseudonocardiaceae bacterium
CGGAGCCGATCGCCGAGGCCACGCTCGTCGCTGACGGCGCGGCGCAGCAGCCCACGCACGTCGTCCTCGGTGAGCGGGTGCAGCTGCAGCACGAGCGATCGGGACAGCAGCGGGGACACCACGGAGAACGACGGGTTCTCGGTGGTCGCCGCGACCAGCAGCACGATTCGGTCCTCAACGGCGCCGAGCAGCGCGTCCTGCTGGGTCTTGGAGAACCGGTGCACCTCGTCGATGAACAGCACGGTGGATTGCCGGCTGTGCGCCAGCCTGCGGCGCGCGTCGTCGATCACGCCGCGGACTTCCTTCACGCCCGCGGACAGCGCGGACATCCCGACGAATCGCCTGCCGATCGCGTTCGACACCAGGGTGGCCAGCGTGGTCTTCCCGGTGCCTGGCGGGCCGTAGAGCAGCACCGACGCGGGAGCGGCGCCCTCCACCAGCCGGCGCAGCGGAGCGCCCTCGCCGAGCAGGTGCTGCTGGCCGACGAGCTCATCCAGGGTGCGCGGGCGCATCCGCACGGGCAGCGGTGCGTTCGGCGGGATGCGGGCGTAGTCCGCCCCGGCGCCCTGCCCGCCCGGCTCCTCCGGCACGGCGAACAGCCCACCGTCGAGCGATTCCTCAGCCACGCCCCGACGCTACCCCGCGGGTCCGACACGGACCTCAAGCTGGCGGCTTCTTGCGGTCCAACCCGCGACATGGAGCCACCCGGGGTCAGGTGAGCAGGGGCGTTTCCTCGAAGACGCCGAGCTCTTCGCGGTAGAACTCGAGGCCGACGCCGTTCGGATCACGGATGTAGAGGCTGTCCTCCACGCCGCGATCCGGCCCGAGGTACTCGATGCCTTCCGCGTCCAGCTTCGCCTTGATCTCGGCGAACCGCTCCGGCGAGACCGACAGCGCGAGGTGCTGCACCGCGCCGATGGTCTCCGAGAAGTCCGGGTGATCGTGGCCGGGGAAATCGAAGAACCCCAGCAGGTTCCGGTTGCCGATGTCGAAGAAGAAATGGCTCGAGCCGGCGTAGTCCCGGTTCTCCACCAGTTCGACAAGCGGGAACCCGAGGAACTCCTGGTAGAACGTGATCGTCTCCTCGACGTCCCGGCAGATCAGCGCGAGGTGGTGGACGCCGCGCACCGGAGTGGCTTGGCGCTGCCCAGCTGGCCGGAGGTACCGAGCCTTCAGCTCCTCGCGCCGGGCCCGGACGGCGTCCAGCTCGGCGCCCTGCGGTTGCGGCATGCCATCCTCCTCGCGTCGCTCGGTCTCCCCGCGTCTGTCAGCTGGCCAGCACCCGGCGAAGTGCCGCGACTACCAGCTCGGCCCGGTCGATGCGGGCGTTGTGCCCCATCAACCCGATGCGCCACACCGAACTCGCGTACTTGCCGGCGCCGGCCCCGATCTCGATGCCGTACTCGTTCAGCAGCTGGGCGCGCACCTCGGCGGAGTTCACCCCGTCCGGCACCCACACCGTGGTCAACTCCGGTAGCCGGTGCCCTTCGGCGGCGAACAGCTCCAGCCCGAGCTCGGCAACGCCTTCCCTGAGCCGCGCACCGGCCTCGGCGTGCCGGGCGAACACCTCGGGCAGCCCCTCGTCGAGCACCCGCCCGAGCCCGGCATGCAGGGACGCGATCATCGCGACCGGGGCGGTGTGGTGATACGTACGGCCGCCGCCTTCCGCGCCGCTCACGTAGTCGCCGATCAGTCCCAGGTCGAGGTACCAGGTTGGCGGGTTCGGCACCCGGCGCTGCCAGGCCCGCTCGGAGACCGTGAACGGGGCAAGCCCCGGTGACACGCCAAGGCATTTCTGCGTGCCGGAGTACCCGATGTCCACGCCCCAGTCGTCCGCGGCCACCTCGATGCCAGCCAGCGACGTCACGCAGTCGGCGAGCACCAGCGCCTCCGGGTCCCGCTCGTGCACCGCGGTGGCGAGCGTGCCGATGTCGCTGCGCACCCCGGTCGAGGTCTCCGCGTGCACCGCGGCGACCAGCGCGGGCGAATCGTGCGCGTCCAGCACGCGCTGGATGTCCACCGGGTCGCCCCAGTCGTGGTCCACCCGAACGACGTGGGCGCCGTACCGACCGGCCACGTCCACCATCCGCTCGCCGAACAGCCCGTTCACCGCGATGACCGCGACGGTTCCCGGCTGCACGAAGTTCGCGAACGCCGCCTCCATCCCGATCGAGCCGGTTCCGGACAGCGGAAGCGTGCGGGCGTTCGTTGTGCCCCATACGGTGCGCAACCGTTCGCAGGTCTCGTCGAGGATGTCGAGGAATTTGGGGTCGAGATGGCCGAGTAGCGGGGCGGCCAGCGCGGCCGTCGCTTCCGGGTAGGGGTTGGAGGGTCCTGGGCCAAGCAGCAGTCGATCAGCCAATGCCATGCCTCGCACCCTAAGCGCGGCCACATCGCGCACACTAGTGCGAGTGCAGCACACCACTCGCCTACTTGCCGCGCGGACAGCTATCTAGTCACCGCATTTCGCCGGCAAACGCGGTCTTTCGGGGTGCTCGGCACCGCGACCCGTACCGCGAGAGGCCGGCATCTCGCGCAGCGCCGAAAGGGCGGGCAGTGCGGAGCGCAGCATCAGGGCGGCCGCGTACGGCAGCAGGTCCCGGCCACGGCGCCAGAGCCACGGGACTCCCTTACACACCAACCAGGCGACGTGATGGTGGGTACCGGTACGCAGGCCGTCCGAGCAGTCCAGCGGCACCGGTGCCGGCACCGCGATACCGGCGGCAGCCAGCAGTTCCGCGAACCCGTTGGCGAGCAGCCGGTGGCCACGCTCGGACGGGTGCAAGCGGTCCACGCTCCACGCGTCCAGCTGGTACACCTCCGGCAACACGTCGAGGTCAAGGCACGGCACGCCGCGCGCGTGCGTCACCGCGTCGGTCACCCCGTTCAGCTCCTCGATCCGGGCCTGCAGCGCCCGCCGCAGCGGACCGGGCAGCCGGAACACCCGCCCGTGGTCGTGGAAGCGCACGGTCAGCACCACGGTGCCCAGCTCGGTAAGGGTGGCCACCACATGGTCCAGGTCGGCGCGCACCGCCTCGGCGTCGAAGTCCGAGCGCAACGCGTCGTTCATGCCGACCACCAGCACCGCGACGTCCGGCCGGAACCGGTACACCTCGGGTAGCTGGTCGACACGCACGCACCGGGCCCTGGCACCGGTGAAAGCCACGTTCAGGTAGTCGGGTGCGCCCAGCGCCTCGGCGAGCAGCGGCCCGACCCCGCGCCACCGCCCGCCGGGTATCGGGTCGCCAAGGCCAACGGCGGTGGAATCGCCGAGCACCGCCAAGCGGCGAACGGGCCGCTCCGTACCGGGCGGCTGCGGGACTGCCGGTCGCGTGAATTCCTCGCGCAGCGCGGTCACGCATCGATGATCACCGCCATCGGCTCACGGCCGGTGAGTACTGGGTAACGCGTCCACGACACCTCGACGAACGCTCAGTTCTCGGCGCGCCGGCGTCGCGCGATCGGGATGCCTACCGGAATGCGAGATACGGCTCGAGCTCGGTGCTTTGCTGGAACCGGGTGGCGAGCTGCTTGCCCAAAGTCCGTGCGTAGTCAGCCAGTTCCCGCACGCCGGCACCTTCCGCGTCGTCGGCCAGCTGAGCCCACCGCGCGGACAACGCTTCCGCGTCACTCGAGGAGAACGGCAGCAGCTCGGTCCGCGGCGGACCGGCCGCACCGCCACCGTGCAACGCGACGAGTTCCGGCAGCAGTTGCCAGGTGGACAGCGCCAACCACACCAGCTGTGCGTCCAGCAGGCCACTGTCGAGGACGGCGTCGTCGGACAGCTCCGGCCACACGTCGCACACCTCGGCCCGCCAGGAAGCCAGCATCGCGTCGGTCATGCCAGCCGGCAGTGCCAATGCGCCCGCCGACGAGGCGAACGGCATCCGCAGGTAGGCGGCGTCCAGCAGGGCGTTGCGCACGCACCCGCGCTCGAAGTCGAGAAACCGCACCCCGGCGTTCGTCACCAGGTTGTTGTCCGGGGCCAGATCCACCGGGCTGAAGGCGCGGTACGGCGCCGCCTCGGCCCGCACACCGGCGCGGTCAAGCAGCTCGCGCACCGACCGCGGGGTACCCACGCCCAGCACCTCTTCCAGCACGGACGGCAGCTCCGTGCAGGCGAGCTCCACCGCGGAGGCCAGCCCGCTGACCACGTCACCGCCACCGAATCGCCGCATCAGGGCATCGAAATCGGCTTCCCGGCCCGCGGTGCTCGCGTGCAGCTGCCCGAGGGAACGTGCCCAGGACAGCAGCGCGCCTTCCGCGGCGCGGGCGTCCGCGCCGAGCAGCTTGTCCTCGACGGTGGCTGCCCGGCCGAGGTCCTCGAGCACGATCACGCGACCGGTCGCGTCCTGCGCGATGAGTTCCGGGCAGCGCCGCTCGTCCTCGGCGAGCGCGGTGAACAGCTGGTAGCTCACCGCTTCGTGGGCGAACGGATCCCAGCCGCCGCTCACCTCCGGGTAGTGCTTGATGACCAGCGTGCGCGGCAGCGAGAACGGGGTGGATGCCACCCTGGCACGCACCACCGTGGCCGGGCCGCTTCCGGCGAGGTCTTCCGGGTTGTCGAGGGTGATTGTCGCGCCGAAGCGGCTGGTCAATACGGCTTCACCGGCGGCGATTGCCGCCGATATGGCCTCGACGATCGAATCGGCACCAGCCTGATCGAGGGCAAGCTTTTCGGCGGTGGTCTCCACGCTCATCTCTCCCGAGCCTACTCGCGAACGCATCCGGCCGACCACCGCAGCAGAGCCAAAAACCGCTCAGTGAGCCCAAATGATCGATACCGATGGTGTTATGTTTCATGTTGTGGACTGACCCGGCGCTGGGTAGCCGGTCGTACGTGTCGCGCCGTTAATTTCACGCTGAGTAGCCTAGTGGGGCCAACCGGGTGTTCTGCCGGTTACCCGATGGGGCCACGTTCAGCCCTTGGCCGCAGGCGGTTTCGCGTCCACCCCGGCCTCTTTGCGCTGGGCCGCGGTAATCGGCGCCGGCGCCCCGGTGAGGGGGTCGTACCCGCCACCGGTCTTCGGGAACGCGATGACATCCCGCAGCGACTCGGACCCGGTCAGCAGCATGACGATGCGGTCCCAGCCGAACGCGATGCCGCCGTGCGGCGGCGGTCCGTAGGCGAACGCGTCCAGCAGGAACCCGAACTTCTCGTTCGCGTCCTCGTCCGATACGCCCATCACCTCGAACATTCGCCGCTGCACATCGGCGCGGTGATTACGGATAGAACCGCCGCCGATCTCGTTGCCGTTGCACACGATGTCGTACGCGTAGGCCAGCGCGTTGCCGGGATCGGCGTCGAAGCGCTCCTCCCATTCCGGCGTCGGCGCGGTGAACGCGTGGTGCACCGCGGTCCAGCGACCGCTGCCGACCGCGACATCGGTGGTGCTTTCCGCGAGTTCGAACAGCGGGTAGTCCACGATCCACACGAACGCCCAGGCATCCTCGTCGATCAGCCCGCAAAGCCGGCCGATCTCCAGCCGGGTGGCGCCGAGCAGCGCGCGAGCCGGGTTCGGCTCCCCCGCCGCGAAGAACACGCAGTCACCGGGGTTCGCGCCGACCGCCTTGGCCAGCCCTTCCCGCTCGGACTCGGAGAGGTTCTTCGCCACCGGGCCGCCCAGCGTGCCGTCCTGGCCAACCAGCACGTAGGCGAGCCCCTTGTGGCCGCGCTGCTTGGCCCAGTCCTGCCAGGCGTCCAGCTGCCTGCGGGGCTGGTCCGCGCCGCCCGGCATCACCACGGCACCGACATACGGCGCCTGGAACACCCGGAACGGCGTGTCCGCGAAGTACTCGGTGAGCTCGGTCAGCTCCAGGCTCAGCCGCAGGTCGGGTTTGTCCGTGCCATACCGGGACATCGCCTCGGCGTAGCTCATCCGCTTGATCGGCCGCGGGATCTCGTGGTCGGCAAGGCCCCGCCACAGTGCGGCGACGATCTCCTCGCTCAATTCGAGCACGTCGTCCTGGTCGACGAAGCTCATCTCCACGTCCAGCTGGGTGAACTCGGGCTGCCGGTCGGCGCGGAAGTCCTCGTCCCGGTAGCAGCGCGCGATCTGGTAATAGCGCTCCAGCCCGCCAACCATGAGCAGCTGCTTGAACAGTTGCGGCGACTGCGGGAGCGCGTACCAGGACCCGGGTTTGAGCCGGGCTGGCACCACGAAGTCCCGCGCGCCCTCCGGCGTCGAGCGCGTCATGGTTGGCGTTTCGACCTCGACGAAGTCCCGCTGGTGCAGCACCTCGCGGGCGATCCGGTTGACCTCGCTGCGCATCCGCATCGTGCGGGCCGGGGCGTTGCGCCGCAGGTCGAGGTAGCGGTGCCGCAGGCGCACCTCCTCGCCGACGTCCAGGTGCTCGTCGAGCGGGAACGGTAGTGCCGCCGATTCGCTGAGCACCTCGAGCTCGGTGGCGAGTACCTCGATGCCACCGGTGGCGATCTCCGGGTTCTCGTTGCCGGCGGGCCGTTCGGCCACCTCACCGACGACCCGCAGGCAGAACTCGGCCCGTAGCCGGTGCGCGCGCTCCGCCATCTCCCCCTCCCGGAACACGACCTGCGCAACCCCGGAGGCATCCCGGAGATCGATGAAGATCACCCCACCGTGGTCGCGCCGGCGTGCCACCCATCCGGTCAGGGTGACGGACTGCCCGACATGCTGCGTTCGCAGCGTGCCGGCCTGGTGCGTGCGCATCACGGGTACTGCTCTCCTCGCGTGGTCGTGTTCGGGTGTTACTCAAGGCAGCTTGGCCTCGCCAAAGGCTAGCCAACGTGGTTGTGCGGCTGCCACGAGGTTTACAGCAGCTCCAGCTGCGCGGGGGTTGCGGGGGTTTCAGCCTCATCGGCTTCTTCGCCGGCCCCGGACCCATTCTCCCGGAAGTTCTCACCCCGCTCGCGAATCAAGCCGTGCCGGCGCCGCGCCTGCCGGACCCTGGCCGCGATCGTTTCCTGGTAGGCCTTCGGCGCGTAGGAACCGCGCCGGTACAGCTCCCGGTACCGGGGAACGAGTTCTGGATACTCGCTGGCCAGCCAGGCCGAGTACCACTCCCGCGCCCCTGGCCGCAGGTGCAGCACCAGCGGGGTGACGTGCTTCGCGCCGGCCGCGGCGATGGCGGCCACCGTCCGATCGATCTGCTCCTCGGTGTCCGTCAAGCCGGGCAGTATCGGGGCCATCAGCACCGAGCACCCGAGCCCCATGTCCGCGAAGGTCCGCACCACGTCCAGCCGCCGCTGCGGCCGCGGAGTGCCGGGCTCCACCGCACGCCAGAGCGTGTCGTCGACGAACCCCACCGAGACCGCGACGCTCACCTCGGTCACGGCCGCGGCCTCGGCGATGAGATCGGCATCCCGGAGTATCAAACTGCCCTTGGTCAGTATCGAGAACGGGTTCGCGAAATCGCACAGCGCCGCGATGATCTCGCTCATCAGCCGGTACTTGCCCTCCGCCCGCTGGTAGGGATCGGTGTTGGTGCCCATCGCGATCGGCTCGCCGCACCACCGCGGGTGTGCGAGCTCCTTGCGCAGCAACTCCCCCGCGTTCACCTTGACCATGATCTTCGTGTCGAAGTCCCTGCCGGAGTCCAGATCGAGGTACTCGTGGGTGCGCCGCGCGAAGCAATACCGGCAGGCGTGCGAGCAACCCCGGTACGGATTGATCGTCCAGCTGAATGGCACGTGGGAGGCACCGGGTACCCGGTTGATGATCGAGCGCGCGCGGATCTCGATGGCCATCGGCTCGTCGTCGCCGCCCGCGAGGACCGGCCCCTCGCCCGGCGAGCCCAGTCCGGCCCGCCCGGTGCCGCGTTGCCGGGGCGGCGGCCGCAGCTCGGCCGCCGAGAGCAGCGCGCCCTCGTCGGCCCCATCGGCGTCGTCGCGAAGCTCCTCCCAGCGCATACCCTCATTCGAACATACGTTCTACGTTCTGTCGATGGTCCGCGTCAGGACTTTCTGGCACCCGGTCGCGGCGGCGTGTCAGGGAGGCGGTCTCGGCCGTGTTGCCGGCCAGGTCGATGGCTTTGTCGTAGGCCGCGCGTGACTCTTGGCTGTGGCCCAGCCGGCGCAGCAGGTCGGCGCGGGTGGCGTGGTAGGGATGGTAGCCGGCCAACGTGTCCTCAAGACGGTCGACGGCTGCTAGTGCTACCTCCGGGCCGTCGAGCTCGGCGATCACGATGGCCCGGTTCAGGGCGATGATCGGGGAGGGGTCGAGGCGGACGAGCTGGCCGTAGAGGGCGACGACCTGTGACCAGTCGGTGTCGCGGATATCGCGGGCGGAGGTGTGCACGGCGTTGATCGCCGCGAGGATCTGGTAGCGACCCGGAGCCACCCCGGCGGCGGCCGCATCCAGGCGCTCGCGCACCAGCCGATGCCCCTCGGCGATCAGCGCCGTGTCCCAGGCCCCACGATCCTGCTCGTCGAGGGCGACCAGTTCGCCGCTCGCCGAAACCCGGGCGGGGCGGCGGGCCTCGGTGAGGAGCATCAGCGCCAGCAGCCCGGCCACCTCACCGTCTTCCGGCATGAGGGCTCGGATCAGGCGAGTGAGCCGGATCGCCTCGGCGGTCAGGGTCGGGACGTACGGGATCGGTGTCGGGGCCGGTTGCCAGGTAGCCCTCGTTGAAGACGAGGAAGAGGACGGCGAGCACGCCGGAGAGGCGTGCCGGGAGATCCTCCGCGGACGGCACCCGGTACGGGATCCCCGCCGCCTTGATCTTGGCCTTCGCGCGGGTGATCCGCTGCCCCATGGCGGTCTCGGCCACCAGGAAGGCACGGGCGATCTCGGCCACGGTCAGACCGCCAACCATACGTAGCGTCAGCGCAACGCGGGTCTGGATCGCGAGCGCCGGGTGACAGCAGGTGAAGATCAGCCGGAGCCGCTCGTCGTCGATGGCGCCGAGAGGCTCGGGCGGGTCGTCTGGGTCGTCGCCGTACACCATCTGAGCCTCCTTCTGCTTGTCGTCACGCCTGTTCTCGCGCCGGATCCGGTCGATAGCCTTGCGGTTGGCCGTGGTGGTCAGCCAAGCGCCGGGATTGGGGGGCACGCCATCGGCCGGCCACCGCTCGACGGCGACCGCGAACGCCTCGGCCGCCGCCTCTTCGGCGATGTCGAGATCACCGAAACGCTTGGTGAGACTGGCGATCACCCGCGCCCACTCCTCATGGTGGACCTGGGTGATCGCCTCCCGGACGTCGACCCTGTTCACAGGAACGGCCGCACCTCGACCTTCCGATTGCAGGCTTTCGACCCCTCAGCCGCGAGCTTGAGCACCACGTCGAGGTCCGGGGCCTCGATGATCCAGAAGCCAACCAGGTACTCCTTCGACTCCAGGAACGGCCCGTCGGTGAACATCGCCTCCCCGTCCCGGTTGTCGATGACGGTGGCCGTGCTGGGCGCCGCGAGGCCGCCGGCGAAGACCCAGTAACCCTCCGCCTTGAGCCGGTCGTCGAACACGGTGATGGCGGCCTGCTCGTCCGGGGTGGCCAAGTGAGCCGTGTCGGTGATCACGGAAACCAGATACCGCATCTGAAGATCATCTCCTGTAGTTCGGGCCGCCCCTGGTGGGCGGCGGTAGGGCACCGTCAGGTGCTTCAGTCGGTCGCATACTGCGGGCGCCCGCCCGGCCGGTAGACCTGGAGCGTGATGCCCTTCGGGAAGGCTCGCGATTCGACCAGGTCAAGTGCCATGTCCGGGCCGGTGGTGGGGAACAGCCGCCCGCCTTGGCCGACGATCACGGGACAGACGAGCAAATTCATCTCGTCGACAAGGTCGTTCTCGAGCAACCACCGGGTCAGGGCAGCGCTGCCGTGCACCTGCAGCTCACCCGCAGGGCTGGCCTTCAGCTCGCGGATGGCCGCCGCGAGATCACCGGAGAGGACGGTCGTGCCCGCCCACTTCGGATCGGTGAGCATGTTCGATGCCACGTACTTGGGCTGCGTGTTCAACGCTACCGAGATCGGGTTGTTGCCCTGATTCGTCCCCCAGGAGCCGGTTCCCCACGAGCCGGCGAAGAGATCGTACGTCCGCCGTCCGAACAGGAACGCGTCGGCGCGCTGGTAGGTCTGCTCGACGAACGTCATGGCCTCGCTGTCGAACAGCGGCCTTGCCCATCCGCCGCGCTCCATTCCCGGGTCGAGGATCGGATGCCGCCCGCCGTTCGCCTGCATCACCCCATCGATGGAGACCTGCGTGGTGGTCGTCAGTTTCATGATCGCGGTTCCCTTCTCGTTGCGCCGCCCTCGTTGGCGGCCTCTCACCCCTGCTACGAACGCCGCTCCCCGATCCGACACCGCCTCCCGGATTTCTTTCCAGGACTTTTCTGGTAGGCGCCTCCCTCGTCGTCGCGGGCTGCCGGCGGGTGCAGGATGGTCCGGTGCAGGATGGCGACGACGAGACCGGGCCGCTACGGCCGTTTCCGGACGGAGCTCCTGCCGAGCGTCGGGGCGCGCCGCGGCGGCCGGCACGGAGTGCGGGCGGTTCGCGGCGGCGTCGCACCCCTCCCGGCACCGACGCCGGGCACGGCGACGCGCAGGGGCACGGCCATGGGCACGGGCACGGGCCGACGCCGGCCAGCTCCCAGCAGGTCCGCAAGCTGCTGACCGCGCTGCTCCTGCCGTTCGCCCTCGCGGCGATCGCCGGCTCCATCGTGCTGTACCCGTGGGGTACCGAGTCCCCGACCAGCCGTGTCAACCAGGGAACCCCGGTGAACGGCACGGTCACAGAGGCGTCCGTGGGTTCGTGCCTGCAGCCGGGCCAGGTGCGGGTGGGCGAGACGCAGCCGAACGAGCAGCGATGCGTCCGCCTGGACATCGAGCTGACCGACGGCCCGGCGAGCGGTCGAAGCGTGCACCAGGTGCTGCCACGGGAACCCAGCACGCCGCGGTTCGCCGCCGGCGACGACGTAGTGCTCTCCTATGCCGGCGCGAATCCGAACAACGCCCAGTCCTACCGGGTGGTGGACTTCCAGCGGGGTATGCCACTGGCGCTGCTGGCCGGGCTGTTCGCGCTCGCCGTGGTGCTTCTCGGCCGCTGGCAGGGGATGGCCGCGCTGACCGCGCTCGGGCTGAGCTTTCTGGTACTGGCGTTCTTCGTGTTGCCGGCGATACTCGCGGGTCAGAGCCCGTTGCTGGTCGCCATCGTGGCGGCCGGGCTGATCATGTTCGTGGCGCTCTACCTCACCCACGGGTTCTCCGCCCGTACCTCGACGGCCGTGCTGGGCACCATGGTCAGCCTCTGTTTGATCGGCGTGCTGGCGACCGCGTTCGCCGCGTTCAGCACGCTCACCGGGCTGGACGAGGGCACCACGAACCTGATCGGGGCGCTCGGTTACGGCATCGACGCGCGCGGCCTGCTGCTCGCCGGCGTGGTGATCGGCGCGCTCGGCGTGCTCGACGACGTCACGGTCACACAGGCGAGCGCGGTTTGGGAGCTGCGCAGGGCGAATCCCCGGTTGAGCTGGCGGCAGCTCTACGCGGCCGGGCTGCGGATCGGCCGGGATCACGTCGGCTCCGCGGTGAACACGTTGTTCATGGCGTACGCGGGCGCGGCACTGCCGGTACTGCTGTACTCGTCGATCTCCGGTGTCGGTCTCGGCAACATCCTGGGTTCGCAGGACATCGCCCAGGAGGTGGTGCGCACCCTCGCCGGCAGCATCGGGCTGGTCGCGTCCGTGCCGGTGACCACCGTGCTCGCCGCCCTTGTCGCCAGCCGCGAACCGGTCCCGAGGCGCCGGGCGAACGTCACTCGATCCGGTACACCTTCGGCGGATCGTCCGGGAAAGCGCAGCGCTTCGCAGTCGCGTCGACCACCCCGGTGACGCACGAACTAGTATGGCGCCGCCGCGTCTGTGCGAATCTGATCACCGCTTGACGCGGCCCACGGGAGCCAACCCAGGGAGCGGCCATGCTGATCAAGTCGATCACGCTTCCCTTACGACTGGGTTTCACCGCGCTCGGCACCATGCGCGGCACGATTCAGGCGACCACCACGTTCGCGCGCGAGATGAGCCAGGCGATGCTGGCGCTGCCGCGAATCGCCAGGGCTCTTGAACAGCTGGCGCCGACCACTGGCGTGGTTCGCCAGCTGAACGAGCTGCGCGGAACCATTCAACGACTCGAGCAGCTGGGCAACTTCGTCGCCGAGGAGTTACCCGAGGCGGTGTTCCAGCTGGAAGGTCTGCGGTCCCAGCTGACCGCGATCGACCGTCGCCTCGTCGCGATCTCAGCCGAGTTCGCCGCGCTCGACCGAGCCGTGCAGGCCGCGCACGCGGCGCTGGACACCGCCGGCCACAACGGATCCCCGGTAGCCGCGGCCACCCGCACGAACGGCAGCGGCAAGCAATCGACCAAGCAGTCGACGAAGCAGTCAGCCAAGCAGTCAACGAAGAAGCCGTCGAAACAGTCGTCGAAACCGTCCGGAAAGAAGTCCTCGAAACACTAGCCCCGCCGGTGAGTACTTTCCGGTGCCGTAATCCCGCAAAGTACTCACGGGTCACTGGTCGAGGCTGGCGACGAACTGGCTGACGGCCTCCAAGGTGAGGCGCTGCGCGAGCTTGCCCTGCTCGGCCATGGACGCGAGCCGGTACAGCGGCCGGTCCGCCCCACCGTCGCCGCGCGCCTCCGCCCGCAGCTGGGCCACCAGCAGTTCGGCGAACACCATCCCGTTCGCCTCGGTGTTGTTCAGCAACGTGTCCGCGAGTTTGCGCAGCATCAGGATGCCGAGCTCGCGGCCACCGGTCCCGGAGTACATCGCCAGTGTCACGGTGATCGCCTTGCCGCTCGGCTGACCGGCGGCCAGCAGCCCGATACTCCGCACCCCGCGCACCGACGTGACGACGACTTCGAGGCGGTTCGCCCGAGCGAGATCGACCCGGCGCAGCCCGGCGGCTCGCGCGCTCACCACGGTGCCCTCCAACCACACCGTGCGCCGGGCCTGCACCCACACGATGTACAGCAGCGGCAACGCGATCACCACGGCCACCGCCAGCGCGGGGATGCGCCCGAAGATCAGCCCGACGATCCCGCCTGCCGCGGCAGCCACGATGAGCACGCCGACGGCGCCGGAACGGCCGCGCTTGCGCTGCGCGGCGGGATCGCCCATATCAAGGGAGAGCCGCTCGGCATCGCTCGCCGGCTGGGCTGGTTCGGCCGGCTGGGCTGGTTCGGCCGGCTGGGCTGGTTCGGCCGGCTGGGCTGGTTCGGCCGGCTGGGCTGGTTCGGCCGGCTCGGCTGGTTCGGCCGGTTCCGGGGAGGGGCCGTCGGTGCTCGAGTCGTCGGGTCCGGGATTGTGCTCGCTCATCACGTGTTTTCTACAGGCCGGTGCGGCGACCGCCGCGTGCCGCCTCCCCGAAATCGGCCAGAAACGGGTTGCTGCTGCGTTCCTGCCCCACCGTCGTGGTTGGCCCGTGCCCTGGAAGCACCACGGTGTCGTCGGCGAGCGTCAAGATCTTCGTCCGCAGCGACCGCATCATCTCCTGGGTGTCGCCGCCCGGCAGGTCCGTGCGGCCGATCGAGCCGGCGAACAAGGTGTCGCCCGCGATCATCAGCCGGCCGCCTTCCTCGGTACCGGACCGGAAGATGACCGATCCCTTGGTGTGCCCAGGAGTGTGATCCACCGTCATGCTCAGACCGGCGAGCTCGAGCTCCGCACCGTCCTCGAGTTCCCGCACGTCGTTCGGCTCGCGCATCTCGAACTGGCCGCCGAAGAACGCGGCGGCCTCGCGCCCGAGTCCCTTCAACGGGTCGGACAGCAGCGCGGTGTCCTCCGGGTGGATCCACGCCGGGATGTCGTTGCCGTCGCACACCGGTGTCACGGAGAAGACGTGATCGAAGTGCCCGTGTGTGAGCAGCACGGCGACCGGGGTGAGCCGGTGCTTGCGCAGTGCCTCGTCGAGCGGCTCCACGGCGTCCTGTCCCGGGTCCACGATGACGCACGCCTCCCCCTCGCCCGGCGCGAGCAGGTAGCAGTTGGCCTGGAACGCTCCGGTCGGAAAGCCGGCGACGAGCACGGGAAACCTCCAGCACGGTTCAACGCCTGCGGGCCAGGCCACCAAGGATTCGAAAAGCCAGCGTATTAGACGGCCGCTCAGGCGGGCACCGCCGACCCGTACGCCCACGCCGGCCTTACCGGGCGGCCCCATACACTGCCCGGAAACACCCATCGGCAGTCGCTCATCGGATGGCGGGAGGAGTCAGGTGCCGAGCAACGAGCAGCGCAGGCAGGCAGCCAAGCGCAAGCTGGAACGCCAGCTTGCCAGGCGAGCGGAGCGGGCAAGGCGCCGGCGAATCGTGGCGATCAGCGTCACCGTGGTTGCCGTGCTCGCCGTTGTTGGCGGCATCTACTTCTTCGCCACCCAAGGCGACGAGGGCAGCAACCAGTCGGCCGAGGCGGATTCGCAGGACGGCCCCTCGTCCGGCTCGTGCGAGTACACCCGCACACCCGATGAGCCGGCCAAGGACGTCGGCCTGCCTCGGGATTCGGGGCAGCCCGCGAAGAGCGGCACGGTAAAGGCGACGCTGGACACCAGCCAGGGCCAGATCCCGATCACCATGGACCGTGCCAAGGCGCCGTGCACCGTGCAGAGCATGCGGCACCTGATCGAGCGGAAGTACTTCGACAACACCCCGTGCCACCGGGCAACCAGCTCGGAAACGCTGAGCGTGCTGCAGTGCGGCGACCCGACCGGCGAGGGCAGCGGTGGCCCCGGCTACGCGGTGCCCGACGAGCTGCCGAAGGACCTGAAACCCGCCGCGCAGTCCTCCCCTCGGCAGCCGGTGTCGATCTACCCTCGGGGCAGCATTGCGATGGCGAACAGCGGCCAGAAGGACAGCGGTGGTAGCCAGTTCTTCTTGGTACACAAGGATTCCATGCTGCCGCCCAACTACACCGTTTTCGGCACCATCGACAAGCAGGGCCTCGCCACCCTCGACAAGATCGCTGCCGCCGGCATCACTCCCGGCCAGGATCCGCGGACCGGCCAACCCACCCCTGGTGACGGCGCGCCGAAGCAGCCGGTGAACATCACGAAGGCGCTGCTGCGCACCTGAGCAGGCGAGACCGCTGCGACGGCCAAGCCGGCGTCAGCGCTCCCGAAGGGGCTCCCGAGCCGGGACGCCGGCAGGCGCGCGAGCTACCAACCTGGCCAGCGCGGCGAGGCTGATGAACGAGATCAGCATCAGCACGGCGAGATAGCCGGCGATCGACATGGGCGTGCCGGTCGCGCGCAGCAGCACGGCGGCGATCCCTGGTCCGAGCGCGCTGCCGAGCACGTTCGCCACCTGGAATCCCAGCGACATCCCGGAATACCGCACCCTTGACTCGAACGCCTCGGCGAACAGCGCGAACACCGCGCCGTATCCCAGCGAGATGAAGCCAGCCGTGACCAGCAGGTAGCCGACCAGTATCCAGCCGAACTCACCAGTGTCGACAAGGGCGAACAGCAGGAACGCGCCGGCCGCGGAAAGCCCAGCGCCGCTCATCGTCACCACGGCCCTGCCGTACCGGTCGGACAGCGCCCCGGACACCGGGATGATCACCAGCTGAACGGCCGTGGAGATCAGGACGGCGCCGAGAATGGTGGAACGTGATATCCCGACCTCGTCGGTGGCGTAGCCGATCATGTACGTGAACGCGACGGCGGTGAACGCCCCGAACCCGAGGAACGACCCGGCCACCAGCACGACCTGCCGCGGGTAGCGGCGCAGCGCATCCCACAGCGGCACGCGCGCCTGCTTGCCGGCCTTCTTCACCTCCTCGAACTCCGGCGACTCCGCGATCCGCAGCCGCACCACCAGACCGAGCACCACCAGCACGATGCTGAGCAGGAACGGCACCCGCCATCCCCAGGACAGCAGGTCGCCCTCCGGAAGTGCGGCGATCGGCAGGAAGATCGCGTTACCGAGCAACGCGCCCGCTGCCGGGCCGACTTGCGGCAGGCTGGCGAACAGCCCGCGCCGTTCGGGCGGCGCGTACTCGAACGCCATCAGCACCGCGCCACCCCACTCGCCACCGAACGCGAAGCCCTGCACCAGACGCAGCAGGATCAGCAACACCGGCGCGATCGGCCCGGCGACGTCGTAGCTCGGCAGCAGCCCGATCGCGACGGTCGCCACGCCCATCAGTACCAGCGAGATGATCAGCATGGTCTTGCGGCCGCTGCGATCCCCGAAATGGCCGAACACGATGCCGCCGACCGGGCGGGCGAAGTAGCCGGCGGCGAATGTGCCGAAGGCCGCCAGCGTGCTGATGAACGGGTCGTCGGCTGGGAAGAACAGCTGCGGGAACACCAGCGCCGCGGCCGTGCCGTAGATGAAGAAGTCGTAGTACTCGACGGTGGTGCCCGCGAAGCTCGCCGCCGCGACCGTCCACGCCGAAGGTTTGCGCATCGTCAGGCCTCGCTTCCGTGCGGGACGATCACCGGCGTGAGCTCGCGACGCGTGTAGCACCGCTCCCGCACGTCGTTGATCTCGTCGAGGGTGCAGCGCGTGCTGATCACCCGATCCGGATCGCCGAGCCCGTCGTCCAGCATGGCGAGGAAGCGGGGCACGTCCCGGCGCATCCGTACCCGGCCGTTCTGGCATTGCCGGATGTCCCTGCCGTGGATCGCCAGCTCGAGCGCGGGGAAGGTCACCGTGGTCGCCGCGGTGTCCACACCGGTCAGCACCACCACGCCGGTGTTGTGCGCCATCGGCAGCGCCTGCTCCATCGCGTCCGCCCTGCCGGCGGCTTCCAGGACGAAGTCGGCGCCACGTCCGGCGGTGAGCGCCTTGACCTGCTCGACCGGATCAGCTTCGGCCGGATCGACGAGATCGGTGGCGCCGAGTTCGCCAGCCACGGCCCGGCGCTCGGCCAGCGGCTCGACCGCGATCACCCGCACCGCTCCGGCGTACCGCGCGGCCTGCACCATCCACAGCCCGAGATGGCCGCAGCCGAGCACGGCCACCGAGCTGCCCGGTCGCACTCCGGCGATGTTGAACACCGCACCGAGCCCGCTGGTGATGCCGCAGCCGAGCAGGCTGAGCTGCTCGTCCGGCCGCTCGGATTCCAGTGGAAACGCCCAGATCGCCGGGATTCGCAACTGCTCGGCGTACCCGCCGACGGCGGTGGTCGTCACCTCGAGGCCACTCGCGGAGGTGCCGAGCGGTCCGGGCGCGGCGAACAGCTCGGCACACTGATCCGGCCGCCCGCGCACGCACCAGTAGCACACCCGGCATTCCGGAGTGGCGCCGCAGAGCACCCGATCGCCGGCACGGAAGTCGGTGACCTGGCTGCCGACCTCCTGGACGGTCCCGACGGCGGAATGCCCGAGAACGGTCGGCGGTTGCTTGCCGAGCTCGCCGCGCTGATTCACGCAGTCCGTGATGCAGTAGGCCGCCGCACTGGTGCGCACAATGATGTCGCCGGGACCGGGTGGCAGGACGTCGATTTCCTCGACCACAAAGGGTTTTCCGAATTCCTCAAGGATCGCTGCCCGCATCGCCCATCCTCCTAGAACGTGAGCGGCTGACCGAGCAGGAGCCGCCCGGTGGACGCGGCGACCACCTCGTACTGCGCCGCGATATGGGTACGGAACATAGAGGCGTCGCGGTAGTACCGCTGCAGCCGCGAACCGCGCTTGGCCGCGCTGGTGCCCGCCGTGGCGAACATCAAGTCGATCGCGTCAAAGGACAACTTGGCTGCTTGCAAGAGGACGCCGCGCAGTCGCGCGTCGTCTTCCGGGGTGAACGGTTCGCCGTGCTCCTCCCACCGCCGGCACTTGTCCATATAGGACTCGCCGGCGGAG
Source organism: Pseudonocardiaceae bacterium (assembly GCA_009379845.1). Classification (GTDB taxonomy): domain Bacteria; phylum Actinomycetota; class Actinomycetes; order Mycobacteriales; family Pseudonocardiaceae; genus Tamaricihabitans. The sequence goes on from WHSZ01000026.1 coordinate 17,767, forward strand.
TGCAGCAGCCGCTCCGCCGCGTCGGTTCGCCCGAGCAGTTCACCAAGCCAGCGCTGGAAATCCGGGGATTCGGTACGTGGCACCGGGGGCGGCACGCTGGTCCGTTTGGTGTGGATGAGCTGCTCGTACTCGTCGAGCGCGGCGCGGGCGGCGCCGACCTGAGTGGCGACCAGCTCGCCGTTGAAGAAGGTCAGCAGCCGTCCGAGATACATCGGGTTGCCGTGCAGCCGGTAGCCGACCGTCCCTTCCGGACCGATCTCGAAGTCCTTCCAGTTGAAGTGCTCGGCGAGCCGTGCCGGCACGAAGGCATCCTCCACGACTACGGTGTTCGACCCGGTCGCCTGCAACCCGAGCGTCGCCCCGCCGCCCCAGTCGTCCAGCACGATGAAGTCCGCGCGCGGGATGACCACCATCAGCGGCACGCCGCGTCCCTGGTCGTCTGGGGCTTCCGGGTCCGGCGAGACCGCGACCGCCATGAGGTGTGTCGCGTGGGTGATCCCCGAGCAGTAGTCCCAGCGGCCGCTGACCCGAAACCCGCCGTCCACCGGAGTGGCCGTGCCGGTAGGCGCGGTGCGCGACGGCGCGACGAAATGCCCGTCCGGACCGAACAGTTCGGCCTGCGCGCGCTCCGAGTAGAACGCCCCGACCTGCATGGCATGCCCCGCGGCGAGGCATAACCCCCATCCGGTGCCCGGATCGCCACGGGCGATCTCCACGACGACCCGGAACAGCGTATCGAGCCCGAACTCGTAACCACCGAACCGCCGGGGCTGCAGGATGCGGTAGAAGCCGGCCGCCGTGAACGCCTGATGCATCTCGACGGAGTAGCCGCCCCGTTCCTCCGCGGCGTCGGCCTCGTCCCGCAGCACGTCCCGCATCGCGGCGGCGCGAACGACCAGATCGTCCGGACCGATATTCGGATCCGGTACCGGGATGTGCGTGGCCGATACATCGCGGACGGTGGACATGCTGGCACTCCCCTCACGTCATCGGCAGGTGGGCGCCATTTGTATGATGATCCTACCGTGTGCTTAGCCACGGTCAATGGTGAACTTCCGCGCTTTCGCCCGCCATGCGGGCCAACGCGAGCGCTGGCTGGCCCCAGCGCTCGCGTTGATTGTCGGACCAGCCTCCCGTAATCTGGCCTTTGTGATCACACCAGGCAAGGCCGGCACCGAGGGCGGCAGCTCACCGGGGTCCGCGAGCCTGGCAACGCAGGTCGGGCGGATCGCCGCTCCGCTGCGTCAGCAGGTGCTCGACGTGTTGCGCCAAGCCATCCTGACGTTCCACTACAAGCCGGGTCAGCGGCTGATCGAGCGCGAGCTCGTCGACGAGATCGGGGTGTCCCGCACGACGATCCGCGAGGTGCTCAGGGAACTCGCCGCGGAAGGACTGGTGAAGACCATCCCGCAGAAGGGCGCCGTCGTGGTGGTGCCTTCCGCGCAGGAGGCCATCGAGCTCTACGAGCTACGCGCCACGCTGGAGGCCCTCGCGGTGCGGCGGTTCGTCGAGCAGGCCTCCGACGCTCAGGTCGCGGAATTGCGAGCGGCTGTCGAGCGACTCGCCGACGTGGTCGCCGACGGGGGCGGCATCCTCGCCATGCTGAAGGCCAAGGATCGGTTCTACGACGTGCTACTTCGCGGTTGTGGCAACCGTTCGGTGCACAGCACGCTGGCCAGCCTGCAGGCAAGGGTGAGCCTGCTGCGGGCGACCTCGCTGTCCCAGGCCAACCGGAGCGAGCACGCGCTGGACGAGATCCGGGCGATCATGACCGCGATCGCCGATCGGAACGCTGAGGCCGCGGTTCGGGCCTGCACGTATCACATCGAGCAGGCCAAACGGGCCGGGTTGGAAGGCCTCGCGTCGTCCACCGAGCTCCGGCTGTAGCAGGCGTTGTCGGCGCCGGATCGCCTCATTGATCGTATGATCGCCGGGCCGTAGCCTGAACTCCGTGGAGCGGAGTGGCTCTGGGTTTGATCCCGATGGGCGTGATCGCGATGCGCCGGATCCCGAGGCCGGGCGGGAACCTGATCTCAGGCTCATGCTGGCCGGTGTCCTGGAACCCTTGCGGCGGCAGGTGTACGACACGTTGCGCCGATCGATTCTGGAGTTCCGCATCAAACCGGGTGAGCGGCTGCCGGAGCGAGAAATCGCCGAACGGACCGGCGCCCCACCGGCCACCGTCCGCGAGGTGCTGCGCGAGCTCGCCGAGGACGGCATCGTCGAGACCACCCCGGACAACGGTGCGGTGGTCACGGTGCCCTCCCCCCGCGAAGCCATCGAACTCGACGAAACCAGGAACGCCATCGAGTCGCTCGCCGTTCGACGATTCGTGCAGAACGCGTCGGACTCGCAGATCGACGCGCTGCGTCGGGCGTTGCGCGAGTTCCAGCGGGCGGTCGTGGACCGCGCCAGCCCGGCCGAACTGCTGAAGGCGCGCGATCGGTTCTACATCGTGCTGCTCCGCGCGGCGGGACAGATCACCGCGCTCTCGTTGCTAGCCGGGTTGTACGGCAAGGTCATTCTGGTGATGTCCCGGTCGCTGTCCGAGCCGGGCAGGGCGGGCGACACCGCCAGGGAATTCCAGCGGATCTTCGACGCGCTGGCCGCGCGGGACGCGGAGGCCGCCGTCCGGGCGTGTTCCCATCACCTCGAGCAGACCACCACCGCGGGGCTACGCGGTCTGGCCGCTTCCGGCGTCACCGCTCCCTGAAACGCCTACCGACGTCAGCCAGTCCAGCACCACCCGAAGCGTCGCCATGTTGTTGCGCTCGAACATCAGCCCGTGCCCGTTGCCACGCACGCCATGCTCGGCAAGCCGTACCTCGGTCGCGTCGCAACCCGCCGCGCGCAGGAACTCAACGACCTGCGGGCCGAACTCCGCGAACGCGGACGCCTCCGCGGTCAGCACCGCGATCGGGATGCCGGACAACCGGGGCAGCTCGAACCGCCCACCGGCCAGCTCCGCGGGATCGGCCACCGCGGGCTGATACGTCATCGGAGCCGCGGTCAGCCCCCACGGCAGCACCGGGCCGCCGTGCGGATCGGCCAGAAACGGTGGCCCCATCGGCTCGATGGCGACCAGCGCGCGGATCAGCTCGGGGCGCGCGTCGGCTGCCAGCCAACCACCCGGCGCGCCGGCGGAATGCGTAACGACGATCGCCGGGCCGGCGCTCTCGAGCAGTTTGGTGAGCCGGTCCGCATCCAGCGCCTGGCCAGCGCCGAGATCCGCGAGCATCGGCCCGGTCGGCGCGGCCACCTGGTCGAACAGCGGATCGTCGAGCCCGCCGTCACCCGGCCACTGGGTGTGCCCTTCCCGCCCCGGCGCGAACAGCTCGCGGAGGGCCTGGTAGCTGAACGGTGACCCCATCTCGCCGAGCACGGCTGGATGATGCGGAGAGCGCCCGTGGCCGGGACGGTCCACTGTGTACACCAGGTATCCCTCGCGAACCAGTTGGCCCGCCCAGCCCGGCCTGCCGTCCGGGGTGCCGAGCCAGTCGGTGCCCTGACCGCCGCCACCGTGCACCAGCACGATCGGCGCCGGGCGGGTGATCCGCTCGGGTGCTTCCCAGCCGACGTACATCGGCCCGCGCGGCACCAGGCCTCCCGCGTAGCCGGCGCGTTCGGTGCCGACCCAGAAGAATCCGCGCCGGGAGGTGAGCAACTCGCCGCCTGGCGGCACCGGTGGCTCGGCGGTCACGACGCGTCGATGCCGAGGTGTAGCTGGGCAAGGCGGCGATACAGCGGATCCCGGTAGGCGGTGTTGCGGTGACAGGCGCACATGGACAGGTCCCGGTAGAGCCGTTCGAAGCGGGTACCGGCCCGGATGGTGCTGGCGCCGACGCTGCGGAACAGGTCCTGCTCAACGGTTTCCCACACCTGCACCATGATCTCGCGGGCGATCACGCCGACCCGCTGCTCATCCTCCGCGCTGTACGGCTCGCCACCGTTCGCGGTGCGCTCGCACAGTTCCGCGTGCTCGTCGGCGCACCGCAGCAACGCGGCCTCCGCGGTGGCAAGCTTGCCGAACGCCGCTCCGTACCAGCGCTGGAAATCCCCGTCCTCGATGCGGGGGACCATCGGCGGTAGCGGGGTTTTCCTGGTGCGCATCTGATTCTCGTACTCGTCGAGCGCGTTGTACCCACCACCGACCATTATCGCGGCCAACGACAGCGTGAACACCCCGAGCGACCGTCCACAGTAGACCGGGTTGCCGTGCAAGGTGAGCCCTGGAGTCCCGTCGCTGACGTCCACGTCGACCATGCTGGTGCGTTCCAGCACGTAGTGCCGCGGGAGACGGCCGTCGGTGAACCGGATGCTGTGCGAACCGCTGCCGCGCAATCCCAGCGTGTCGCCCCAGTCGTCCAGCATGGTCCACTCGCTGCGCGGCGCCACGTAGAGCAGCATCTGCCCCTCGGCCTCGTCCGGCGGCACTCCCTCCGGCAACGCCTGGCCCATGAAGTGCGTCGAGTACGGGACACCGGAGCAGTAGCCGACGGTGCCGTTCAGAACCCAGCCGTTAGTCGAGCGCTTGGCGATCACCGATGGCGAAGCGACCGAGGCGGCGCGGAAGTCCCCTTCACCGAAGACTTCTCGCTGCGTTCGCTCGCCGAAGTAGGACCCGACCTGCAGCGCGTGGCCGGAAGCAAGGCCCATGCACCACGCGGTGGACACGCAGCCACGCGCCAGTTCCAGCAACACCCGGACGAAGGTCGGCACGTCGAACTCGTAACCGCCGTACCGTCGCGGTATGAAGAGCCGGTAGAAGCCGGCATCGTCGAACGCCTTGTGCATTTCCGGCGAGTAGTAGGTCCGCTCCTCGGCCTCGGCCTGCGCCTCGACCAGCCTCGGCCGAAGCTCGACGGCGCGCTGGATCAGCTGGTTGGGCGTCAGATCGGGCTCCGGTGGCGCGGTACCCGTGGCGGAGCTGGTGGACACGGTGAACCTCCCTTACCCGGCGCCGGCCGAGAACTAGTCGGTTCGTCCGACAATCACTGAATACCCAGGAATTGTCAACAGAAATGGCGACGATTCTTCGGTGAACGGCGATGGTGGTGCGGGTAGCACCGTATGACGATCTGGCAATTCACCGGAATGTCGTGGTGCTGCGCTACTGTTTCAACCGTGGCGTTAGGCGAGAATCGCTACCGGGAGCTGCGACCACCGCGCTCGGCCGGGGTGCTGACCTGCGTGTGGTCGCGTTCGGTCGCGCTCGACGCTCCGGCCTATCGCGTGGTCCCGGACGGCTGCGTGGATGTGATCTTCTCCGGTGATGCGCTGCTGGTCGCCGGCCCGGACACCACGCACCACGCGACCACGATGCGCGGCGAGCTGGTTGGCGCGCGCTTTCTGCCCGGCGCGGGTTCCGCGGTGCTCGGTGTGGGGATGCACGCGCTGCGCGACGCCCGCATCGAGCTGGCCGAGGTGTGGCCCGCCGCGCGGGTGCGGGTGCTCACCGAGCGACTGGCAGAGGCGGGCGCCGTGCACGGCCAGCGCATCCTCGCGGAGGCGCTCACCACGGAGGAACCCGTCCTCGACCCGATCGTGCCTGGGGTGCGGGCGCTGGCCGCCCGGCAGCGCCCGGTCGCCGAGATCGCGGACGCCGTGGGTTTTGGCGAGCGGCAACTACATCGGCGGTGCCTCGACGCGTTCGGCTACGGGGCCAAGACGCTGACCAGGGTGCTGCGCTTCCACCGGGCGCTCGCCCGAGCTCGCGACGGTGTGGATCTCGCTCGTGTCGCGCACGACTGCGGCTACGCCGACCAGGCGCATCTGGCCAGGGAGGTACGAGAACTGGCCGGGGCGCCACTGTCCACGCTGCGCGCGGAGTGACGCGAAGATGCCCTCGCCGGGGACTTCCGTGGTCGGCCGGGCCGTGCTCACAGGTCCTTGTGGAAGCGGAGGAGTTCCTGGGCGAAGGCCTCCGGGTTGTCTTCGGGCGAGAAGTGGCCGGCTTCGGGGATGAACCGGAGTTCCGCCCCCGGGATGGCGGACTCCAGTTCGCGGGCCTTCGCAGGCGGAAACCACGCGTCGTTGTCACCCCAGAGCAACCGCACGGGCATCGTCAGCCGGTCCAGCCGGGACACCAGCGGGGCGGCGAGGTCCTCGTCGAAACGGGCAACCGCCCGCCAGTACGCCGCGACACCCTGCTCGCCGCGCCACGGCGACAGGTACCCGGCGAAGATCTCGGCATCCATCGGCCGGTGCGTCGTCTGCGCGAGATGTGCGGCGATCATCCCTTCCGCGATGTGCGGCGGTAGCTGACGCATCGTTCCCATGTTCTCCCGCGCGAGCCGGGAGAAGTCGGTGATGAAGGGCGGGATGACCGCCGCGTCGGCGAGGACCAGCCCGCCGATGTCCAGACCTTCGAAGAAGTGCGCGCGCAGCGCGAAGATCGGGGCGAAATCGAAGGCCACCACCGTTGGCGCAGCGATATTCCAGTGCTCGAACAGTTCCGGTAACCGGCGGGCCTGCTCGTCCCAGGAGATGTTCTGACCAGGGTAACTGTCCGAGCGGCCGTAGCCCGGCCAGTCGAACACGTAGACCCGGTGCTGTGCGCGGAGATGCGGCACCACATTCCGCCAGATGAACGACCAGTTGGGTGTGCCGTGCAGCAGCACGATCGGTGGCCCGTCGCCGAACGCGTCCCAGCGGATCGTGCCCTGCGGCGACGAGAACGTCTGCGAGAGGTTCCAGTCGGTCATTCCTGCACCCTTTCGTAGCGAGGCTGTACAACACCCATGCTGATCGCCCGGATCCACGGGCACGACTGGCGTCAGCGACCACTTTCGCTAAGATATCGCCATGTCTCCCGCGCCAGCCTCTCCCCCGGCACCGACCGTGTCGGTACTCGCGTACCAGGGCATGTCCGCGTTCGAGACCGGCATCGTCACCGAGGTGTTCGGCCTTGTCTGGCCGGAGCTCGAGGTGAGGTGGTACGAGCTCACGATCTGCGCGGAACGTCCCGGCTCGGTCGGCGTGGTCGGCGGGGCGACGCTGTCCACCCCGCACGGCCTGGACGAGCTGGCGGCGGCGCGGACGGTGATCATCCCGAGCGTCAGCGACGTGACCGTGGACCCCAGCCCGGATCTGGTGGCCGCTCTCCGCGTCGCCCACCAGCGGGGTGCCCGCGTGGTATCGATCTGCACCGGGGCCTTCGCGCTGGCCGCCGCCGGGTTGCTGGATGGCCGCCGCGCCACCACCCACTGGCGCTATGCCGACCTGCTACGCCGCCGGTACCCGGCGGTCGAGGTGGATGCCGGCCCGCTCTACATCGACGACCACGACGTGCTGACCAGCGCCGGGTGCGCGGCCGGCCTGGACCTGTGCCTGCACCTGGTCCGCAAGGACTTCGGTGCCAGCATCGCCAACGCCATCGCGCGCAGGCTGGTGATCCCACCGCACCGGGACGGCGGCCAGGCCCAGTACATCGAAACGCCCGTCACCGCCGGACCGGACGACGATCGGATCGCGGGCAGCATGACCTGGGCGATGAACAATCTGACCGAACCCATCACCGTGCGGACGCTGGCACGCCAGGCGAGCATGTCGGCGCGAACGTACCTGCGGCACTTCGCTCGATGCACCGGCACCAGCCCGATCCGCTGGCTGATCGCGCAACGGGTCCAGGCGAGCCTCACGCTGCTGGAGACCACCAACACCCCGATCGAGGAGATCGCGACGCGGTGGGGTTCGAGACGCCGGTGACCTACCGGCACCACTTCAGCCAAGCTATGCACACGTCGCCATCCGCGTACCGCCGAACATTTCAACGGCGGGGCAGCCTCAACGGTAGGTGAAGTTCGGCTGCCGGCGTTCCAGGAAGGCAGCCACGCCCTCGGCGTAGTCCTCGCCGCGGATCGCCTCAGATCGGATCTGCTCGATCTCCTCGTCGGTGTCTTGTTGCCCCCCAACGATTTTCTGGATGACGTGGTTGATGCCGCGCACCGCGAACTGGGAGCGGGAGCAGAGCGTCGCGGCGAACTCGAGCGTTTTCTCCGTCACGCTCTCGGCCGGGAACACGTCCTGCACCAGCCCGATTTCGCGCGCCCTCGCGGCGTCGATCAGCTGCCCGGACAGCAGGAAGTGCCGGGCGTGCGCCTGGCCGACAAGCGACACGAGCTGCCGGGTGGACTCGAAGTCGTAGACGATGCCCAGCTTGCTCGGGGTGATGCCGAACCGCGCATCGTCCGCGGCGAACCGGAAGTCGCAGGCGACGGAGATCTCGCAGCCCCCGCCGATGCAGTTGCCCTTGATCAGCGCGATGCTGGGCTTGCGCATCGCGGCCAACGCCCGCACCGTGCCGTCCACGGCCTTGTCGTAGGCGGCCGCGCCGTCCGCCGAGGAGCGTAGCGTCTGGAATTCGCCGATGTCCGCGCCCGCGGAGAAGTCGGTGCCTTCGCCGGAAAGCACCAGGACCTTCACGGATGGGTCGGACTCGACGTCCGACACCACGGACGGGATCGCCGACCACATCTCGTAGCTGATCGCGTTTTTCTTTTCCGGCCGCGTGAACACCAGTCGTGCGATGTCACCGTCTCGCACCAATTCCAGCCCGTCGCTCATGGCTGGGAGCCTAACCGCGCGCCGCCCCCGCGATATGGATGCATATTGGGTTTATCACGGCGTTACTTTTAGGGTTCTGGGTGCATAACGCCTGCGAGGAAGTCCTGCCAGGCGGGTGCGGGGATGACGAGAGCAGCGTTGTCCGGGTGTTTGGAATCACGCACCGCCACGGCTAGCCCAGCGAACGCCACCTCGACACAGTCGCCATTGTGGCCGTCGCCGGTGCTGTAACTGCTCTTCCGCCAGGAAGCGTCAACGAATGCCACCTCGACGCAGTCGCCGTTCTGGCCGCTGCTGGTGCTGTAACTGCTCTTGCGCCAGCCGGCAGTGGCCAAATCCACGGCGAGCATCCTGGTTTCGCCCCTCACAGCTCTGTTGACAGTCGCTCGATCAGCGCGATCGAGTCCTGCTCGTCTAACGCCAGATCGGCGAGATACTCAAAAGCCAGCCTAGCAGCGCGAACCTTCGGCTCCTCCTCGATATGAAACGATGCAAATGCTTGCTCGACATAGGCGATGTCTGGCTCGTGAGGATCCGGAAAACTCAACACACTGAAGTTCCCGTCTCGTCCGTCGTGTCCACCGATCGACAGCGGGATAACTTGCACTTTGACAGTATGCAGCCGGGCACGTTCAACGATGTGCTGAAGTTGCGCACGCTGCTCAGCCCCCGTCAATACCGGTCGCCACAGCACCGACTCATCCATGATCGTATGGAACTGCAACAGCGGTTCCTCGATCAGTCGACGCTGCCGGCGTAGCCGGACGGCCACTTGGTTTTCCAGCGCCCTCGCCTTAGGTGGCTCGCGAGTTCCACTGGCACCGGCCCGGATATACGCCTCCGTCTGTAGAAGTCCAGGCATTTGGCCAAGTTGATAGCTCCGCACGACGGATGCTTCGGCTTCGAGAGCAACGAACCCGCGATCGTCGATGCCGTAGGCATGCCACCAACCGCGTTCCTCAGCCCGCTCGAACAGGGCGACGATGGGATCCCAATCGCCCACCGGTAGGCCGTAGACGTCGAGCATGGCGCGCAGCTCGTGGTAGCCGGGAAGCTGTCCCTGCTCCAGCCGGCTGATCTTCTTGTCCGAGAACCGCAGTCGCCTGCCCGCTTCCTCCTGGGTATACCCGACCTGCTCACGCAACCGCCGTAGCGTGCGCCCGAGCTGGCGCATCGGAAAATTCGTCGGTCTCGCCTGCCCCACCAGACACCACCCCTCGAACCTGAGTGCTCACTGAGGGTAAGTCGAGAGTGGACGGATCGAGAATCTCGACACCGGATTCTCGGCGCGAACCTGCCGCCGTGCTGATCTGGGACTACGTGCACCACATCGAATACCGCCGCGAGCTGAGCAAGGGAAGGCGCATCCACGAGTACACCGAATACGCCGACGACATGGGCTTCTGCCTGGAACACCGCGCCGAACGCAAGCAGGACTGGCTGGTCAAATACACCCGATACTGCACGGAAGACTTCCTCGGCCGCATGCGCGCCGCACCGGGCACCTGGGTCGTCAGCGTCTACCGCGCCTGCAACGGCGACGAGCGCACGCACCTGGTCACCATCCGGATGCGCTGGCCTGGGTCGACAGACATCCGTCAATAGTCGCGGGACGCGCCGCGGCCCATCGTGATCGCCGTCGCCGCCGACGTCCGCGCCGCCTGAGTCGAGCGCGGCTCCTTAGTGGCGTTGAGACACGGTGCTCTTGGTTGCCTGGCGTGCGGTCTCCGGCATCGTAGGTGTCGTAGATTGACGTTTATGAGCGCTGAGCGTGACGAGCTGATGCGGCTGGTCCAGGAGCTTCCGGACGACCAGGTTCCGCAAGCGCTCGCCGACGTGCGCAGGCGTCTTCGGCCAGTGTCTGAGCGCCCGTGGCCGCCGGAGTGGTTCGGCAGCGCTGAAGGTGACGGCACGGCGATTGGTGCGCGGAGCGAGGAACTACTTCACGATGGCTTCGGCCGGTAGCTGTGATCGTTTGCGATACAGGTCCACTGGTCTCTGCTGCTTTCTCCAAAGACCCTGACTAGCGGCGACCCCGGGACAAAAACCGAACGCATCAGCGACCAGGTCACCGCAATATGCATCCCTATTGCGGTCCATGCTTCCAGCCGGCTGACTGGTCGAGGTTCGAGCTGCGACGCCCGAGCGCTCGTAACAGAGCGAATCCCAATATGCATCCATATTGCGGTCCAGGAGCACGCGCGTGTGTCCGCTCAGGAGGCGGAGGTGACGCGGTAGACGTCGTACACGCCTTCGACACCGCGGACGGCCTTCAGCACGTGCCCGAGATGCTTCGGATCGCCCATCTCGAAGGAGAACCGGCTCACCGCGACCCGGTCCCGCGAAGTCGTCACCGAGGCGGACAGGATGTTCACCTTCTCGTCCGCCAGCACTTTCGTCACGTCGGAAAGCAGCCGGTGCCGGTCGAGCGCCTCCACCTGGATCGCCACCAGGAACACCGAGGAAACCGACGGTGCCCATTCCACCTCGACCAGCCGCTCGGGCTGGCCACGCAGCTCCACCGCGTTCGGGCAATCCGTACGGTGCACGCTCACCCCGCCACCGCGGGTCACGAAGCCGAGGATGTCGTCACCGGGCACCGGCGTGCAGCAGCGCGCGAGCTTCGTCCACACATCAGTGGCGTCCTTTACTACCACGCCGACATCGCCGGTCGCCCGCCGCCGGGTGACCGTGGACGGCGTGGAGCGTTCCGCGAGCTCGTCCTCCGCGTGCTCCACCCCGCCGAGCTGGGCCACCAGCCGCTGCACAACGTGCCGTGCCGAGGCATGCCCCTCGCCGATCGCCGCGTACAGCGCACCCACGTCCGGGTAGCGCAGCTCGCGGGCAAGCGCACCCATCGAGTCAACCGAGACCAGCCGCTGCATCGGCAGCCCGACCCGGCGAACCTCCTTGGTGATCGCCTCCTTGCCGAGCTCGATCGCCTCTTCGCGGCGCTCCTTCGCGAACCACTGGCGGATCTTGGTACGCGCCCGCGGCGAGGCCACGAAGCCCAGCCAGTCCCGGCTCGGCCCGGCCGCCTCAGCCTTGGACGTGAAGATCTCGATGACTTCGCCGTTCTCCAGCTTGCGCTCCAGCGCCACCAGCCGGCCGTTCACCCGCGCACCGATGCACCGGTGCCCCACCTCGGTGTGCACCGCGTACGCGAAGTCCACCGGGGTCGACCCGGCCGGCAGCGTGACGACGTCTCCCTTGGGGGTGAACACGAAGATCTCGCGGGTGGCGAGGTCGTAGCGCAACGACTCGAGGAACTCGCCGGGGTCGGCGGCCTCCCGCTGCCAGTCGAGAAGCTGGCGCATCCACGCCATCTCGTCGACCTCCACGGAACCGCCGTTGTGGCTGCCGCTCGTCTCCTTGTAGCGCCAGTGCGAGGCGATGCCGTACTCCGCGGTGCGGTGCATCTCGTGGGTACGGATCTGCACCTCGAGCGGCTTGCCGTCCGGCCCGATCACCGTGGTGTGCAACGACTGGTAAACGCCGAACCGCGGCTGCGCGACGTAGTCCTTGAACCGACCCGGCATCGGCTGCCACAGCGCGTGCACGACACCCATCACCGCGTAGCAGTCCCGCACATCCTCAACCAGGATGCGGACGCCGACCAGGTCGTGGATGTCGTCGAAGTCCCGGCCGCGCACGATCATCTTCTGGTGGATCGAGTAGTAGTGCTTCGGCCTGCCCTCGACCTGTGCGGTGAGCCTGGACGCGGTCAGATGCTGGGACAGCTCGTCGATCACCGACCGGAGATAGGTGTCCCTGGACGGCGCGCGGTTCGCGACCAGCCGGACGATCTCGTCGTACTTCTTCGGTTGCAGGATCGCGAACGCGAGATCCTCCAGCTCCCACTTGACCGTGGCCATGCCCAGCCGGTGCGCCAGCGGGGAGAGCACCTCCAGGGTTTCCCGCGCCTTGCGCACCTGCTTTTCCGGCGGCAGGAACCGCATGGTGCGCGTGTTGTGCAGCCGGTCAGCGAGCTTGATCACCAGCACCCGGGGATCGCGGGCCATCGCGATCACCATCTTGCGGATGGTCTCCGCCTCGGCGGCGTTGCCCAGCTGGACCTTGTCCAGTTTGGTCACGCCGTCGACGAGGTGCGCGACCTCCTCGCCGAAGTCCCCACGCAGCTTCTCAAGCGAGTACGCGGTGTCTTCCACGGTGTCGTGCAGCAACGCGGCGACCAGCGTCGTGGTGTCCATGCCGAGCTCGGCCAGGATCGTCGCCACCGCGAGCGGATGCGTGATGTACGGGTCGCCGGATTTCCGCCGCTGATCCCGGTGCATCTCCTCGGCGATGTCGTAGGACCGCTGCAGGAGACCCAGATCCGCCTTCGGGTGCAGTTCACGGTGCACCGCGGCGAGCGGTTCGAGCACCTGTTTGACCGGCGCGGGCCGCTGCGCCGTGATCCGCCGGGCCAGCCGCGCCCGCACCCGCCTGGTGGCGGACGGCGGCTGCCGGTCGGCCTTGGTACCCGTACCGGTACCGGACGACGCGCCCTGATCAGGCTCGGTCTCCGGGACACCGCTGGTCGCGGAGACGGCTGCGTCGATCTCTTGGGTCACTCACGCTCCCGCCTGTTCTCCGTGCTCGGTCTATCGAGAATAACTCGGCACGTCGACCGCGGGCTCGCTTGGTGGGATCAGCGGCGTTTTTTCCCGGTCGGGCGGGACGACTTACCGGTCGGTCGACCGGACTTGCTCGACCTCGACGATTTCTGCCTACCACTCGGCGACCGGGTGGGCTGTGCCCGCGCGGGCACGCTCGCCGCCGCAACGGATGCCTTCTCCTTGCGCAGGTCGTCCTCGAGCGTCGCGTCGTCGGTGGCTTCCACCGCGGCATCCTGCTCGTCCTGGCTGGCCCCCGCGGTGGCCTTGCGCGCCAGGTTCGCCCGCCGGGCGCGCACCCGCTCGGCCTGGCGCTGGTAAGGCTCGCCGCGCATCTTCAGGTCGACAAGCAGCGGGGTGGCCAGCAACACCGAGGACACCGTCCCGGCGAGCATCCCGGTCATCTGCACGAGGGCCAGATCGTTCAACGTGCCGACGCCCAGCATCCCCACGCCGATCACCAGCAACGCGACCACCGGCAGCAGCGCGATGATGCTCGTGTTGATCGACCGGGCCAGGGTCTGGTTGACCGCCAGGTTCGCGGCCTCCGGATAGGTACGTCTGGTCAGGCCGAGCAGGCCGCGGGTGTTCTCCCTGACTTTGTCGAACACCACCACCGTGTCGTAGAGCGAGTACCCGAGGATCGTCAGCAGACCGATCACCGACGCCGGCGTGACCTCGAGCCCCACGATGGAATACACACCCGCGGTCAGCAGCACGTCGTGCAGCAGCGCGGCCAGTGCCGCGACCGCCATCCACTTCTCGAAATAGAGCGCCAGGAAGACGGTAACCAGCACGAGGAACACGCCGAGCGCGATCAACGCCTGGCGGGAGATCTCGCCACCCCACGATGCGCTCACCGCGGTGTCACTGATCGCCTGCTGGCTTGGCTGGCCGTTCTCACCTACCGGTCGCAACTGCTCGAACAGCGCCGCCTTGACGTTGTTGACCTCTTCGGTGCTCAGCGATTCGGAGCGGATCTGCACGGTGGCGGTGTTGCCGGTGCCCACCGTCTGCACCTCGGCAGGCCCCTTGCCGATCGCGTCGCTGAACACCTCCCGTGCCCGTTCCTCGGAGATCTGCTGCCCCTGCTGGGTGCTGGCGGGCAGCTGGATCTGGGTACCGCCGGTGAAGTCGATGCCAAGGTTGAATCCCTTGAACGCCAGCGACGCGATGCAGGTCAGCATCAGCACCGCGAACATCAGGTACCAGCGCTTGCGCTTCCCGATGATGTCGAACGCGCCGGTGCCTACGTAGAGCCGGTGGAAGATGCTGTCCCGCTTCTTGGCGTCGCCGGCGCCTTCCTGCTCGACGGCGCTCGCCGCACCGTCGTCCGAGGCGCTCGGGTTCGAGCGCGAGTGGTCTTCGCTCGACACCTCATGCCTCCTTCACGGTCGGACCGGAACGCAGCCGCTTGGCGGCTTGCCGTTCGGCAGCCAGTCGTTGCACCCCACCGAGACCGGAAAACCGCGGGCTGGACAGGGTTTTCGATTTGGCGGCCAGAGACACCAGCGGATGGGTCACCAGGAACACCACGATCAGATCCAACACGGTGGACAGGCCGAGGGTGAACGCGAAGCCGCGCACCTCCCCGACAGCCAGGATGTACAGCACCGCCGCGCCAAGGAACAACACGGCGTCCGCGGACAGGATCGTGCGTCTGGCGCGCAACCAGCCGCGCGGCACGGCCGACCGGAACGTCCTGCCCTCCCGGACCTCGTCCTTGAGTCTCTCGAAGAACACTACAAACGAGTCCGCGGTGACACCGATCGCGATGATCAACCCGGCAACCCCTGCGAGGTCGAGGGAGTACCCGATCCATCTGCCGAGAAGCACCAGCACGCCGTACACGATGGTGAACGACAGCCCGAGCGACAGGATCGTCAGCATGCCGAGCATCCGGTAGTAGAACAGGCAGTACAGGAACACCAGGGCCAGACCGATCCCGCCGGCGATCAACCCGGCCTGCAGCGAAGCAAGGCCCAGCGTCGCGGACACCGTGGCGGCGTCCGACGATTCGAAGGCGAGCGGCAGCGAGCCGTACTTCAGGACGTTCGCCAGGTCCTGCGCCTGCTGCTGGTTGAAGTCCCCGCTGATCTGGGTGTTCCCGCCGGGGATCGCCTGATTGATCGACGGCGCCGACACGACCTGGGTGTCCAGCACGAACGCGGCCTGCTTGCCGACGTTCTTCGCGGTGTACTTGGCCCAGGTGTCCGCGCCCTGGCTCTTGAAGTCCAGGTTGACCACGAAGCCGGGGCTGCCGTCCTGCGGCGCGGTCGCGTTGGCGTCCGAGATCTGCTGGCCGTCGATGAACACCGGCCCGAGGACGTACTTCGCCTTACCGTCCCGCGAGCAAGTGACCAGCGGCTTCTTCGGATCGTCGTTGCCCATCAGCGGGTCGGCGTTGCGCTTCGAGCAGTCCAGCTGGGTCAGCGCCTGCATCTGGACCTGCTGGTTCTCACTCTGCCGCAGCTGGCGTTCCTTGCGGATCTGCTCGGCGTTGCGCTGGTTCGCGTTCGCCGGCGCACCCGCCTGGTCGTCGCCCGGCGGGCTCGGGTCGTCCGACGGCTGTCGCGCCTGCTCGGTGGCACTTTGCGGGGTGGTGCTGCCCGAATCCGGCCCTGGCGCGACCGCACCCTGCGGCGTACCGCCCTGCCCCGGCTGCTGACCCGTCTGACCTGGCAACTGACCTGGCTGCTGGCCGGGCTGGGCGGCGGCGGGTTGTTCGGTGATGACCGACCGCATCCCGAGCTTCGCGGTCTGGCCGAGCATCTTCGCCTGATCGCCCTCTTTGCCAGGGACCGTGATCCGGATGTTGTTGCCGTCCAGCACGACTTCCGCGCCGGAGACGCCGAGCCCGTTGACCCGCGTTTCGATGATCTCGCGTGCCTGGTCGAGCTGCTCCTTGGACGGCTCCTTGCCGTCCACGGTCTGCGCGGTCAACGTGACACGGGTACCGCCCTGCAGGTCGATACCCAGCTTCGGCGTCGGCTGACCGTTGCCGGTGAAGAACACCAACGCGTACAGCGCGACGATGATGAACACGAAGAACGCGAGATAGCGTCCTGGGCGAATATGCCCGGCCGAAGATGCCACCTTCTCCTCGTTCTACTCGAGCTGCAGTACCGGTATACGCGCCTGCCCGCAGTGCCGCGAGGCAGCGCGACCTGCCTCGACCCACCAGACGACACAGCGCCCGCACCCCTCTGACCTCGGGGCGCGGGCGCAGCGTACCTCGTGGCAGGTGAACGGAGCGTTATCGGCTCCGCGGTTTCCGCTATGTCAGCTTTTCGGCTTGTTGTGCTCCAACGGCGGGGCGATTTCGGCCTCGGTGGGCTTGCCGTCCGATTCGCCCGTGCTGTCCCCAGCCGAGTCGCTGGACTCCACCGTGTCGTCGGTCTCGTCCACCTCGTCGTCGCTTTCGGTGTCTTCGTCCTCATCGAACTGAGTCGGTGCGACCTTCTCCCGCACCGCTTGGCGAAGCCAGGTCGTTTCCAGGCCATCCGCGATCTCAAGCTGGATCGAGGTGTCGTCCGAGACGTCCAGCACCGTGGCGTACAGGCCGGAAGTGGTCATCACCCGGTCGCCGACACTCAACGAGTTCTGCAGTTGCTGCTGTTGCTGCACCGCCCTCTTCTGCTTGCGGGCGCCGAGGAACAGGGGAACTGCCAGCACGAGAAGCAACAGGGGCAGGAAAAACTGTTCCATGATTCTCCGTTCAACGGACCACGCTCCGCACCGAGGAGGCGGATGTGGAAACGTCCGGTTGTTCTTAGTTCCAGTTCTGGTCTGACCGAGTGTGCCAGGTGGGTCACCGCGAGCCTCGGCCGGTGTGCCGGCCTCCCAGTGCAGCACTCGGCACACCTCGAGCCTGACACTGAGACATACACCATATGCCCTGCGCAGACTAGTCGTCGAACAGCGTCGGCGCCGCCTCCCCTGGCGTGCCGGCCGGTGGGGCAAGGCCCAGGTGTGCCCATGCGGAGGCGGTGGCCACCCGGCCACGCGGTGTACGGGCCAGCATCCCGGCTCGCACCAGATACGGCTCGCACACCTCCTCCACGGTACTTGTCTCCTCCCCCACGGCGACCGCGAGCGTGGACACGCCGACCGGGCCGCCACCGAACGAGCGCACCAGCGCGGTGAGCACCGCGCGATCCAGCCGGTCGAGGCCGAGCTCGTCCACGTCGTACACCCGCAGCGCGGCGCGGGCCACGTCCCTCGTCACGGTGCCGTCCGCGCGCACCTCGGCGTAGTCCCGCACCCGGCGCAGTAGCCGGTTCGCGATCCTCGGGGTGCCCCGTGAGCGGCCGGCGATTTCCGCGCCGCCGTCCGGGTGCAGCTCGATGCCGAGGATCACGGCCGACCGGCGCAGCACGTGCTCGAGCTCCTCCGGCGCGTAGAACTCCATCTGTCCGGTGAACCCGAAGCGGTCCCGCAGCGGGCCGGTCAGCGCTCCGGACCGCGTGGTGGCGCCGACCAGCGTGAACGGCGCGATGTCCAGCGGGATGCTGGTGGCTCCCGGCCCCTTGCCGACCACCACGTCCACCCGGAAATCCTCCATCGCCAGGTACAGCATTTCCTCAGCCGGCCGGGCGATGCGGTGGATCTCGTCGATGAACAGCACGTCGCCCTCGGTCAGGTTGGACAGCATCGCGGCGAGATCGCCGGCGCGTTCCAGCGCCGGCCCCGAGGTGATCCGGATGGCGCTGTTCAGCTCGGCTGCGACGATCATCGCGAGGCTGGTCTTGCCGAGGCCGGGCGGGCCGGACAGCAGCACGTGGTCCGGTGGTGTGCCTCGGCGGCGCGCGCTTTCCAGCACCAGCTGCAGCTGCTCGCGGACCCGGGGCTGGCCGACGAACTCCTCGAGTTGGCGCGGCCGCAGGGTGGATTCCACCTCGCGGTCGGCTGGCTCGGCGTGCGCCGAGAGCGGGGCTTCCTCCGACAGCGGGGCTTCCTCGGCGTCGACTACCGGTTCGTCCTGCACGTTCCATCCCTACCGTTTACGGCCGAGCGTGGCCAAGGCGGCGCGCAGCGCCTGCGACTTGTCCCCGTCCGCGGCGCCGTTCGCAAGCACGCCGTCCACCGCCTGCTCGGCCTGCTTCGCCGCGAAACCGAGGCCGACCAGCGCCTCGGTGACCTCCGAACGCAGCCGGCTGGAACTCGGTGCCGGCGCACCGTCAGCCACCTCCACCGCAGCCGGTGCTGCGGCGTCCACCTTGTCCCGCAGCTCGAGAACCAGCCGCTCGGCGCCCTTGCGGCCGATCCCCGGTACCTGGGTCAGCGCGGTGATGTTCTCGTCGGCAAGCGCCTTGCGCAGCGCGTCGGGTTCCAGCACGGCCAGCATGGCCAGGGCCAGCCTCGGCCCGATCCCGGAGACGGTTTGCAGCAACCCGAACAGCTCCTTGGCTGCGAGATCGCCGAACCCGAACAGGGTCAGCGAGTCCTCCCGCACCACAAGCGCGGTGTGCAGCTGGGCCTGTTCGCCGCGGCGCAGGGTGGCCAGCGTGGCCGGGGTGGCCTGCACCGCGAGGCCGACCCCGCCAACCTCCAGCACCGCGTGGTCCAGCGCGACCGCCAGAACCATGCCACGCACCGAGGAGATCATCACCGCTTCCCTTTCGTCGTCTTCGCGGCAGCCGCGAGCCGCGCCTTGTGCTTCCGGGCGAGTTCGGCGGCCCTGGCTTCCGCTTCGGCGAGCCGGGCGCGCATCGGTTCCCGCCAGAGGTGGCAGATGGCCAGCGCCAACGCATCGGCCGCGTCCGCGGGGCTCGGCGTGTTCTCGAGCCCGAGCAGCCGGGTGATCATCGCGCCCACTTGCGCCTTGTCCGCCCTGCCCGAGCCGGTGACCGCCGCCTTGACCTCGCTCGGCGTGTGGAACGCGACCGGCAGCCCGCGCCGCGCGGCCGCGAGCGCGACCACCCCGCCTGCTTGCGCGGTGCCCATCACGGTGCGCACGTTGTGCTGGCTGAACACCCGCTCCACCGCGACCGCCTCCGGCTCGTGCCGATCCAGCCACTGCTCCACGGTGTCCGCGATGCGCAGTAGCCGCTCGGCGGCGGTGGAGTCCACCGGGGTACGCACCACGTCGACCTGGACGCAGTGCACGGTGCGCCCCCTGCCGCCGTCCACGACACCCAGCCCGCAGCGGGTCAATCCGGGGTCCACTCCCAGCACGCGCACGCAACCACTCCCACGAACACTCGTTCGAACCCTACGCGGCCGGCACCCTCGCGCCGTGGCCGACACGCCACGATAGGCACGTGACACCCGACGACATCATCCGCACGCTCGGCTTGGAGGAGCTGCCCATCGAGGGTGGCCTGTACACCCAGAGCTGGCGCGACGCACAGGTTTCCGCGATCTACTACCTGCTGGTGGCGCCCGAGTTCTCCGCGATACACCGGCTGGACCGCGTGGAGATCTTCACGTATCACGCCGGGGCACCGGCCACCATGCTGCTGCTCCACCCGGACGGGCGGGTCGAGCAGCCGGTACTCGGGCCCGATGTGACCGCGGGCCAGCGACCGCAGGTCGTGGTGCCGGCCGGGGTGTGGCAAACCGCGATCACCCGCGGCGAGTGGAGCTTCCTCGGCACCGTCGTCGTGCCGCCGTACTACGACGAGAGCGTGGAGTTCGGCGAGGCGGACACACTGAGCGCGCAGTACCCCGAGCACGCCGACACCATCCGGCCGCTCTGCCGCCGCTGAAACGCCGCCGCCAGTGGCGCGCTGCCCGCGTCCCGGCAAAACCGGGGCGAACCGGTCAGTCCGGGATGGTGAGACAGAAGTCCGCGAGGGCCTCGGCGCGCCGGGTCAGCCGGGCGCCGCGCGGGTAGGCGAGCACGATGGACACATCCGGCACCTCTTCGGCGATCGGCCTGCTGACAACCCGGCGGCCCTCGTAGCTCAGCCCGCTCGGCGGGCGCTGCACCAGCACGGCGTAGCCCAAGCCGCGGCCGACGAGGCAGCGCACCAGCTCGAAGTTGGACGTGCTGTGCCGCACGGTCGCGTCGATCCCCGCGCTACCGAGCACCTGTTCGAAGCTCTGCATGCTCGGTGGCAGATCGAGCCGGATCAACGGTTCCTCGGCCAGGTCGTACAGGCTCACCCGCGGGTGAGCAGCCATCGGATGGTCTTCCGCCAGCAGCACGTACGGCCGTGCCGTCTTGATGACCCGGCGCGCGAGATCGGCGTGCAGGTCGCGGTCGTAGAGCAGGGCGACCTCGAGCGTGCCGTCCAGTAACCGCCGCTGCAGCGCGGGCTGCGCGTCCTCCACGAACTCCAGCCGCAGCAACGGATGCGCGGCAGCGAAGGTGTCGAGCAGCGGTGGGAGGAAAAACGGGGACAGCGTCGTGTAGCAGCCGACCGGCAAGCTGCCGGACAGCTCGCCCCCGCTGGCCTCCGCGTTGGACCGCAGCTCGTCCGCCCTGCTCAGCACCGCCCTGGCATCCGCGAGGGCGCGCTGGCCCGCGGCGGTCAGCGTGACGCCCTTCGCCTTCCTGCGCAGCAGCAACTGGACGCCGAGTCCGCGCTCCAGCTCCGAGACGGCCAGCGCGATCCCCGCCTGGGACACGTGGCAGCGCGCCGCGGCCCCGCTGAGCGTGCCGGCCTCGGCGACGGCGACGAAGTACTCCAGCTGGCGAAGCGAGAAGCGCACGTATCCACAGTAAACCTTGGGTTGGCCCCCAGTTTCTCGTCTTTTACATGCGATATGGCCTCGACCACACTCGCAGCAGGGGCACATCGGCAAAGGGAGCATCGTGAGCACGCTGCGATCCGCGTACCAGGGGCCGATCATCGACATCGACGTGCACCAGCGCTGGCGCACCGTCGACGAGCTCATCGATCGCCTGCCGCAGCGGTGGCGCGACTACGTGCTGGCACGCGGCGGCGGTCCCAGGGCGGCGCTGATGCCGGCCGGCCTGTCGTATCCGTTCCAGCGCGGCGTGAACAAGCGGCTGGAGGCGGTGCCGGAGGACGGGCTCGGCACCGACTTCGAGCTGATGCGAAGCCAGCACCTGGACGCTTACCCGATCGAGCTGGTGAACCTGTCATTCGACATCGGGCACGAGGTGACCCAGCGCAACCCGGTGTTCAGCGCGGCGATCGCGCGGGCCATGAACGACTGGGTGATCGAGACCTGGCTGCCGCGCGACACCCGGATCCGGACCACGATCGTGGTGCCGAGCGAGCTGCCGGACGAGGCGGCGCGGGAGATCCACCGGGTGGGCGCGCATCCGGGCGTCACCGCGGTGCTGTTCTCCTGGAACGCGTTCGGCAAACCGTTGGGACACCCGGTGTACGACCCGATCTACCGCGCAGCCGAGGAGCTCGCGCTGCCGATCGCCATTCACGGCGCGGCGGGCGAAACGGAAGGCAACATGGCGCACGCCGTGGCTGGCGGGATCCCGAACTCCCGGCTGGAGTGGCACACCCTGCTGCAACAGCCCACCCTCACGCACGTCGCCAGCTTCGTGGCGCACGGGACGTTCGAGAAGTTCCCTCGGCTCAAGGTGCTGCTGCTGGAAACCGGTCTCGCGTGGGTTCCGAACTTCCTCTGGCGACTGGACGCGCACTACCGGATCCTGCGCGCGGAGAGCGACTGGGTACGTCGGCTGCCGAGCGAGTACTTCCGCCAGCACTGCAAGCTCAGCACCCAGCCGTTCGAGCTGACCCCGCGAAAGAGCCAGCTGATCGAGCTGTTCGAGGCGTTCGGCGGGATGGACGACCTGCTGTGCTTCTCGAGCGACTACCCGCACTGGGATGCGGACAACCCGTTCTTCGTCGCCAACCGGCTGCCGAGGGACTGGTTGCCCAAGGTGTTCAGGGAGAACGCCCGGCAGATGCTCCGGCTGACCGAAACCGAGGCGGCGGCGGTATGACCGTGGTCGACGTCGGCCCGGTCGACGATTTCCCGGACCGCACCATGAAGCTCGTCGAGGCGAACGGCGTCGAGATCGGCGTCTGCCGCTGGGGCTCGGAGATCTTCGCGCTGCGCAGCCAGTGCCCGCATCAGGCGGCGCCGCTGTGCCACGGCTTCCTGCAGACCGCGCTGTCCAGCCGGTTCACCCCGGACGGGGTCGAGGTGGACGCGCACGCCGAGGAGCCGGTGATCCTGTGCCCGTGGCACCGCTGGGAGTTCTCGCTGCGCAGCGGCACGTCGTTCTGGCCTGGCTACCGGGCGAGGACGTACCCGGTGGACGTGGCCGGCGGCCGCGTGCTGATCCAGCTCAGGAGGGCGTAACCATGGTCGGCCCGGTGATCGATGCCTGCGTACACCACCACTGGAACTCCCAGCTGGAGGTGACCGACCGGATGTCCGAGGGTTGGCGGGAACACCTCGGCGTCCCCGGTTCGCTGCCCGGCGGGGCTGGCGCGATGCCGATCCTGCCGGCCGCGCCGTACCGGCACCCGAGCGGCGACTACCTTGCCTCCGCGGAACGGGACGATCACCCGGCCGGGACGGACCCGGCGCTGACCGTCTCCCAGGTGTTCGGGGACGGCCCGGTGCGGCGGGCGATCCTCAGCCACGACCGGGGCATGTTCATCCCCAGCGTGCCGAACACGTACCGCGCGAGTGCCGTGGCGGCCGCGATGAACGACTGGACGACCGAGCGATGGCTCGAGGCCGACGACCGGTTCTTCGGTCTCGTCGTCGTTCCGAACCAGACGTCGGACGACGGGGCAGCCGAGATCCGCCGCGCCGGTGCGCGGGAGCGCATGGTCGGCGTGCTGATGGCCGCGAACGGGCTCGGCAAGCCGTTCGGGCATCCCGCGTACCACCCGATCTACGCGGCCGCGGCCGAGCTGGACCTGCCCGTGGTGCTGCACGCCGGCGGCGACGTCGGTGCCGACACCCTGACCCACCCCACCGCGGGCGGGCTGCCGGCCACCTTCGGCGAGATCTCCGCGCTCGCGTACAGCCCGATGATGACCCACGTGCAGAGCCTCATCGTGCAGGGCGTCTTCGAGAAGTATCCGAGCCTGCGGGTATTCGTCTCAGGGGTGGGCGCGGCGTGGATTCCGGGGCTGTTCTTCCGGCTGGACGTGAACTGGCGTGGCCTGCGGCGGGAGGTGCCGTGGGTACGCCGCCCGCCGAGCGAGTACTTCCGGGAGCACGTCCGGGTGGCCACCTGGCCGTTCGACCGCCCGGCCGAATCGGACGGCGCTGAGCGGGTGGTGCGTGCGCTTGACGCGTTCGGGGGCACCGAGGACCTGCTGTGTTTCGCGTCCGGCTACCCGCACTGGAACACCGACACCGTGGCCGACATCGCGGACCGGCTGCCCGATTCGTGGCACCGCAAGGTGTTCCACGACAACGCCCGCGACTGGTTCCGGTGGCCCGATCGGGAGCGTGTGCGACCGTCGGCGCCTGGCTCCGAGGGCGTCGAGGACGTCGAGGCGGTCGGCGGCGTGGAAGTCGGCGCCATGCCGGTGACCGGCGAGCGGGACATCCCACCGGCACAACGGTTCTATCCGACGGAGGATGGCAGGGAGATCGAATGGGTACCGGCGGCGGACTGACGACCACCACGTTCGACCCGCTGTGGATGGCGAGGCGGGTGGGCGAGCTCGGCACCGAGGTTTCGCCCGAGGTGCTAGCCGCGTCCCAGGACCTCTACGCACCGTTCCACGAGCGCGAGCCGTACCCGGATGTGCGTCTCACCCGCGATCTGGCCTACGGCGCGCACCCCCGGCACCGCCTGGATGTCTTCGAGCCAGTGGACGCCGCGCCCGGGTCACGGGCGGTCGTGCTGTTCGCGCACGGGGGCGGTTTCGTGGGCGGAGACAAGCATCGGCCCGGCACCCCGTACAACGACAACGTCGCGCTCTGGGCGGTGCGACACGGGTTCGTCGGCGTCACGATGACCTACCGGCTGGCGCCCGAGTGCCCGTGGCCCGCCGGTGCCGAGGATGTGGCGGCTGCGGTGGCGTGGCTGCGCGAGAACATCGGGGCATACGGCGGCGACCGGGAACGGATCCAGCTGCTCGGCACCTCGGCGGGCGCCGTGCACGTGGCGAGCTACCTGACGCACACCGCGTTCCAGCCGGCCGGCGGGGTGGGTGTCGCCGGGGCCGGCCTGCTGTCCGGCGCGTACCACCTGCCGAGCTTCGACCCTGAGCTGCTGCGGGCGTATTTCGGGGACGACCCATCGCGCTATGCGGAGCGATCGAGCCTGCCGTGGCTGGTGGACGCGGCGGTGCCGGTGCTGTTCGTGGTCGCCGAGTTCGATCCACCGAAGTCGCAGCGGCAGGCGCTGGCCGTGTTGCAGGCCCACAGCGAGCGGCACGGGCACTGGCCGCCGTTCCTGCTGCTGCCGGGACACAACCACTTCACCGTGACCGCGCACCTGAACACCCCGGACGACACGCTCGGCAACTGGCTGCTCCGGCACTTCGGCGCCGGTTCTTGAGGCGCGGCTCGCTAAGGACCGTCCACGCCCGGCGTCCAGCTCTCCGGTACACCGCTCTCGGTCAGCACCGGCTGCCACGCCGCGAACCCGTCCGGAGCCTGCTGCTGCCACGGCCACGCGCCGTCCGGGGTCGGCGTGATCAGCTGCACGGCCGGGAAGTCACCGGTGCGGTACAGCAGGAACGCGCTTCCGAGGAACTGAGGATAGTGGCCCTTGGCGACGCGTTCCACGGCCACCGGGACACCGTCGAAGAAGTCGTCGTAAAGCCTGCCGGGTCGAAACCGTTCACCGCTGCGAGCCCGCGCCACGTAGGCGTTGACCAGCACCGGGCCCATGTCCTCCGGCAGGCCAACCACGACCGCTTCCGGGACGCCAAACCGCCGCCACGCGCCGACCGAGAAGCAGTACGGCGCGCCGTACTCGTCCTGCGGCACCTGGACGACCGCGTTGCCGCGCTCTTCGGCTTCGTTCAGCAGCCACTGCCGGAGCTGCGCATCTTCCTCGGTAATCCCGTCGAGTGACACGCGGACATTCTGCACCGCCGACCCGGTACTGCCCACCCTATGCGTACTTTTTGTCGCTATAGCAACGCAAAATACTCACCGGGGCCGACAGAGTGCCCGCCGCGCGAGCGTCCCTCGGCGTCGTCACGGTCTAACCGACCGCTTCCATCACTTCGCCGGACGCGTCGAATCCGCCTCGCCCCAACACGAGACGGGTCAAGCCACGAACGTGCCTCGGCCAATCGTCACAGTCACCAGCTTTTCTTTCCGCAGCTCGATAATCGCCCGCCGCACGGTGACGCGTGCGACCTGGTACGCCTCGCTGAGCTCCCACTCGTTCGGGAGCTTCGATCCGCTCGGCAGCTCTCCCGACCGGATCTGCTCGCGCAGGTCATCTGCTACCTGACTCCATAGCAAGTCAGGGCCGTTGTGG
The DNA here is from genome assembly GCA_009379845.1 of Pseudonocardiaceae bacterium. Classification (GTDB taxonomy): domain Bacteria; phylum Actinomycetota; class Actinomycetes; order Mycobacteriales; family Pseudonocardiaceae; genus Tamaricihabitans. Next base: position 43,300 of record WHSZ01000026.1, read on the forward strand.
TTGATTCGGTCGCTGCGGTCGGGCCACATGCAGCGGACTTTAGGTGTGCTTAGCCCCGCTAAGCGATTCCACTACATCCTAGGACACCTAGGGTGTACTATAGTACGCTGTATGAATTCGGATGGGTGCGAGACCCGGACCGCGCGGACGCGGTCACGCGGCCGGCGGATGTGTGCCCGGTATGTGCGGGCTTTGACCGGGGCCAGCGCGAGTGAGCGCGGGCGGGGCCTGGCCACTGCTCGGGCCAATGAGATCGAGGAGTGGCGCCGATCGGTGCTCGGCGACCTTCGGCGGAACGCTCCGGATCTTCACCGCGAGGTACTGTGCGGCACGCTCTCGCTGCGGTCGGCGGAAACCGCGCTAGCCGACCGGCGAAGCTGGCCCGGCGGTGCCACGGTTCAGCCGGACACGTCCTACTCCTCGGCGCACCAGAGCAGGCTATACGGTTTGTGACAGTACTTCGTCGGACACGTCGAAGTTCGCCCACACGTTCTGCACGTCGTCGCAGTCCTCGAGCGCCTCGATCAGCTTGAACAGCTTGCGGGCGTCCTCGGCCTCCAGCGGCACGTTGACCGAGGCAAGGAAGCTCACCTCGGCGGACTCGTAGTCGTAACCGGCTCCCTGCAACGCCTTGCGCACGTTCACCAGGTCCCCCGGCTCGGAGACGATCTCGTAGTTCTCCCCGAGGTCGTTGACCTCCTCGGCGCCCGCGTCCAGCACCAGCATCAGCACGTCGTCCTCGGACAGCTCGCCCTTCGGCAGGATCAGCACGCCCTTGCGGTGGAACAGGTACGCGACCGACCCGGCGTCCGCCATCGTGCCGCCGTTCCTCGTCATCGCGGTCCGCACCTCGGAGGCCGCGCGGTTCCGGTTGTCGGTAAGGCACTCGACCAGCACGCCGACGCCGTTCGGGCCGTAGCCCTCGTACGTGACGTTCTGCCATTCCGCGCCGCCGGCCTCTTCACCGGCGCCACGCTTGCGCGCGCGCTCGATGTTGTCCGCGGGAACGGAGCTCTTCCGCGCCTTCTGCATCGCGTCGTACAGCGTGGGGTTCGCCTCCGCGTCGCCCCCGCCGGTCCGCGCGGCCACCTCGATGTTCTTGATCAGCTTCGCGAACAACTTGCCACGCTTGGCATCGAGGGCGGCCTTTTTGTGCTTGGTGGTGGCCCACTTCGAGTGGCCGCTCATCTCTCCTCCGTCGATTCGTCAAGACAACTTTGCGATGATCGCAGGCGCTCACCCGCCACTGACGAGCGTGCTCGTGATCATCTCGCAGAACAACCGGTGCACGCGCTCGTCGCCGGTCAGCTCCGGGTGGAACGCTGTGGCCAGCACCGACCCTTGCCGAACCGCGACGATTCTACCGGCGGCCGCGCCCGCTTCTGGCACGTCCGGCACCGTGGCCAGCACCTCGACTCCGGGCGCGGCGGACTCCACCCAAGGCGCGCGGATGAACACCGCGTGCACGGGCGGGCCTTCGATGCCCGTGAAGTCCAGGTCGTCTTCGAACGAGTCGACCTGCCGGCCGAACGCGTTGCGCCGGACCACCACGTCCAAGCCGCCCAGCTGATGCTGATCGGGGCGGCCGTCGAGGACCTCGCCGGCGAGCAGGATCATCCCAGCGCAGGAGCCGTAGGCTGGCATGCCGGACGCGATGCGCTCCCGCACCGGATCCAGCAGTCCGAACGTCACCAGCAGCCTGCTGATCGTGGTGGACTCGCCGCCCGGAATCACCAGTCCGTCTACTTCGGACAGCTCGGCGGGGCGGCGCACCGGGCGCGCCCGCAACCCGCAACGCCCCAGCGCGGCGATGTGTTCCCGCACATCGCCCTGCAGGGCGAGCACCCCGACGACCGGCTCCACCGATGACACCTCCCATATGCTCCTTCGAGTCTATGTGGCGCTTCGCGCACCGGCTGACGCGGCGCCGCGCGAGCTAGTCAACCCCGAGCAGCCGCAGCCCCGCGGCCGTTCCAGCCGCCGCGAACACCACCAGCACGAACGGGACCTTCCGCCAGGCCAGCACGCCACCCACCGCCACGCCGGCCGGCCGCGCCCAGCCCGCGAACGCCTGGTCCTCGGTCAGCGCCGCGGTCAGCACCACCGCGAACAGCAGCGTGGTCGCCGCGATCGTCATGTACCGCCGCAGGGTGTCGGACAGCGTGAACCTGTTCCGCAGCAGCGGCCCCGCCGCCCGGAAGGCATAGGTGCCAACACCGAGCAGCAGCACGGCGATGACCAGGGTCCCGGTCTGCACGTCGATCACGGCCGGACCTCCTGCTTCTCGCGCGGCTTGCCGGCGGCGAGCAGCCCGGCGAGCGCGAGCAGCACCGGCATGCCCGCCGGCAGGAATGGCGTACTGGCCAGCGCGATCACCGCGCCGGCAAGCGCGGCCCGCAGTGGGCCGGCCTCCCGCAGGGACGGCAGCACCAGCGCGAACAACACGGCGGGAAACGCCGCGTCCAAGCCGAGCGCGTCGGTATCGGACACCACGTTGCCGGCGAACGCGCCGCCAACCACGCCCGCGTTCCAGCAGGTGAAAAGCCCGATCCCGCACGTCCAGTAGGCCGCCCGCGCCCGTGCCGGATCCCGTTGCGCCAGCGCGAAAGCCACCACCTCGTCGACAAGCAGGTGGCTACCGATCAGCCTGTCCCGCAGCCGAGGGCCAAGCACGTCGCCCACGGCGAACCCGAACGGGAGGTGCCGCGCGTTCACCACGAGTCCCGCGAGCACCGCGGCGATCGGGCCGCCACCGGCCACCAGCACGGCCACCACCAGGAACTGGGAGCTCCGGCGAAAATCACCACGGACATCAGGGTCGGCATCCACAGCGGCAACCCGGCCGATACCGCGATTGCCCCGAAGGACAGGCCGACCACGCCGACCGCCAGGCACACCAACCCGATATCCCGCAGTAGCGCACGATCGAGTGTTTTCCATATCGAACGCATCAACTTCTATACTGAACACACCCGAGGCGTTCGTCAAGCTGAACGCTGAGACCGCTGGAGCGAACACATGTCGGACGAGGAAGCCCGGTCGTCGAGCGCACCGCTGGACATCATCGCCGAGTCACTCCAGCGCGAACGCCGTCGAGCCGGGCTGTCGCTGACCGAGGTCGCCAAGCGCGCCGGCGTGGCGAAATCCACGCTCTCCCAACTGGAAGCCGGCACCGGTAACCCGAGCGTGGAGACGCTGTGGGCACTCGGGGTGGCGCTCGACGTGCCGTTCAGCCGGCTCGTGGAGCGGCCCGGACCGCGGGTCCAGATCATCCGCGCGGGCGAAGGCCCGGTGCTGCCTTCCGACCATGCGCGGTTCACCGGCACGCTGCTGTCCTCTGGCCGCCCGAACACCCGTCGCGACCTCTACCTGGTCACCGTCGAACCGGGTGCCACGCGGCACGCCGAGCCGCACATCGCCGGCTCGATCGAGCACGTGGTGGTGAGCACCGGGAATCTCCGCTGCGGCCCCTGCCAGGAGCCGATCGTGCTTGCCCCCGGCGACTACGCGAACTTCCCCGGTGACGAGCCGCACGTCTACGAGGCGCTGGAGCCCGGCACCACCGCCGTACTGGTGATGGAGCACATCTGAAACACCCACGGCCGAACCTCACCGCCAATACGCAACCTACCCGTAGGGGCGGCATCGCCGGGCTGTTCTTCTTGCTGTTCTTCGTGACGGTTATCCTGGCCCGCGTGCCGGCCACCACCAAGTACCTCCATCAAGGCCGGCGGTAGCCGGGATGCTTTTCGAGGGGTTCCGCACGCACGATGTCGACGTCGGCGGGGTACGCATCCACGCCGTGGTCGGCGGGGACGGGCCGCCGGTGCTGCTGCTGCACGGCTACCCGCAGACGCATGTCATGTGGCATCGGGTCGCCCCGAAGCTCGCCCGCGACCACACGGTCGTCGCAGCCGACCTGCGAGGCTACGGCGACTCCGGTAAACCGCCCGGCGGCGAGCGGCACGAGGCGTACAGCAAGCGCGCGATGGCGGCCGACCAGCTCCGGCTGATGACCGAGCTCGGGTTCGACGAGTTCGCGATCGTCGGGCACGACCGCGGGGCGCGGGTGGCGCACCGGCTCAGCCTGGACGCACCGGGACGGGTCAGCCGGGTCGCGGTGCTGGACATCGCGCCCACCCGGCACATGTACCGGACCGCCGACAGCGAGTTCGCCCGCGCCTACTACCACTGGTTCTTTCTGATTCAGCCCTACGATCTGCCGGAGCGGCTGATCGGCGCGGATCCGGAGTACTTCCTGAACACCAAGCTCGGTCAGTGGGGCGCGCGCGCCGGGGCGCACACACCCGAGGCCAAGGCGGAATACCTCCGCTGCTGGTCCGATCCGGCCACGGTGCACGCCAGCTGTGAGGACTACCGAGCCGCGGCCGGCATCGACCTCGAGCACGACGAGCGGGACGAGCGGGCCGCGCACCGGCTCACCATGCCGCTACTCGCGCTGTGGGGCGAGCGCGGCTTCGTCGGCCGGTATTACCCGCTGCTGGACGTGTGGCGGGAATACGCCGACGACGTACGCGGGCACGGCGTTGACTGCGGGCACTTCCTCGCCGAGGAAAGCCCGGCGGAAACCACCACGGCACTGCGCGAGTTCCTCGGAAACTGGACCTAGCCCCCGGTTACCAGCCGCGCTCGGCCAGCCGGTGCGGTTCGGGGATGTCATCCACGTTCGACCATTCCCTCGCCTCGCCGCAGAGGACGGCATCCGCACGGCGGCCGGGGATGCAGTAGGACTTCACAGAAGTGAGTCCATGTGGAACCCAAGACTGGAGCGCCGACAGAAAGATCTCGATGACATCGAGAAGATTCGAGTCAAGTTGGCGAGGTTGCCGTAGTTCTCGATTTCAATCGTGGTGCCCGGTCGCCGATCGACCACCCGGCGACCCACTCTTCTTCGAGCCGGACGCCAGCGAGCCGCACCTGTTGCTCGTCGCCGAGATGATGAACAAGGCACACGGTCACCGTGCACAAGGCTTGACGCCTGGGATGAGGCGGTCGAGCGGACACGGACGAGCGGCACACGCGCTGTATGAAGTTTCATACAGTAGGTGTATGATTCCTCGTACAGCGAGTTGACCACCGAAGGAGTCACCGATGGCACTGCCGACATGGAGACGCAAGCCCGTTGACCGGGGCTCTCCGGAGATGTACGAAGCCTCCGATCAGGCATGGGATGTCCTGCGCGACGCGATGGGCAGCACCGGTCTCACACGCCGATCTTCTGATGAGTTGCTTCACGCCATCGAAGCCGCCTCCTGGCTTGAGCGTTCCGCCCTCGCCGGTCGGCACCTGCTGGTTCCCATCGCCAAGGCGAACGGAGCGTCGTGGGCGGACCTAGCGGCGGCCATGGGTGTCTCGAGAGCGACAGCGCAGCACAGGCACAAGCAGGAGGTCGAGGAATGGGAGGAGAGCGTCCGGCGGGCCGCCATGCCCCCGCCATGGGAAGGCATCGAGCCCCTCGCGCCGATGGAGCCGCCCGTCGGTTTCGAGCCGGGCGACGACGACTTCGAGCGGCTGCCCGGCCTGCCAGCCTGGAACTACAAGGGCCCGTTGGAGGCGGGCATCCGGTGGCTTCGAGCCCACCACACCGAGGTCTTGGTATACACCGACGACGGCGTCCACTACGTCAGCTCGAAGTCCGGAACCTCAAGCATGAGCACCTCCGCTGATTCTGAGGAGGAGGCCTGGCGAGCCCATCTAGGCTACGCGCTGCTGGCCGGCGACGACCCCCCGTTCCCGGATGACGCGAGACCCGGCGAGACGATCGCCGGCTTCAAGGCTCGCCTCGGTTCCGAGGGAGGCAGCTGATACGAGCCAGCGAAGAGCTCGCCGAGGGTTGCTGACTACTGCCAGCAGGGCAGGTTCAGGAGATTCGTGGTGTCTAACGGCGGGAGTCCGTCGTCGAGGTTCCGCAGTCGCCCGTACAGGTATCGCATGGCGTTCTTGTCGGGCAGGTGCTCGCCACCTGCTGCGCGTTCGAGCACGGTCACGGTGTGGATGAGGCGAATGCTGCCCACGGTCTTTCCGTCCGCTTGGAGCCGTTGCAACCGTCGGGCTTCTGTCGCGGCAGCACGGCATCCTCCGCCGTCGTCGATGAGGACGATGACATGTTCCCCGGCCTCGGCTGCCACGGCGGCGTGGGCGATGACCATCGTCTCGCCGAGGTCCTTCCCGGAGCGTATGCGCTGATCGAGCGGGACACCGCTGATGCGTTGGACGGCTGCGGATAGCTCGTCGGTCACGTCGTCGGAGAGCACTTCCATGAGGCGCTCTGGGAGCTTCTTCCAGACGCGTCCTGCGGCTGCGAAGCGCTGGTCCTGGCCCGCTTTGCGGAGGATCTCTGCTTCCACAGCTTCTGGGACGCTCAATGCTCCCAGGGTGCTGAAAAGCAGGCGTTCCTTGTTGACCGAGAGGAAGTTGATACCGGGGCCGGCGTCCATGATGGGCGCTGGCTCATTCGGCAGAGCCCTCAGGCGTCTCGTCGTCCTCCAGGTCACTGACGTCCACGGTGACTAGGGGCAGGTCCGCCGCCCTCATCCAAGGCGGTTGGTGTTCCTTCGGGATGACTCCGGCTTCGGTGAGCTCCTCAGCTACCGCCTCGGCGCTGATTCCCCTGAGAGTGGCGACGGTCTGTGCGGTCACGACGCCTTCGCTGTAGCCGGCGACGGCACGGGTGAGCAGGCGTTGCGGGGAACGGGTGCGGTCGGCGTCGTTCTGGAGGGACTGGTATTGGTCGCTCCAGCCGAAGCGGGTCGCGAGTCGGGGCGTTGAGAGTGTCATCCACTCCTGCTTGGTCACGGTGTCGATGTATCCGCAGTCGCAGAGGGCGATGGCCGCGATGGCCGGAGAAACAAGGAACCACTGCACGACAGCGGACAGGTCGGCCTCGGTCAGGGTTTCCCGGTGCCCGAGGAACGCGTTGAGACCGTCGCCGGGCACGAGCAGGTGTCGAGCGAACGCATCAGCTCTGATCTCCTCGGGGGAACGAGCGCTGAGGTCTTCATCGTCAGTCCAGTCGCTGAACAGTACGTGGGCGAGTTCGTGGGCCAGTGTGCTGCGCTGCCGCATGGGGTTACGGGTACGCGCAACGCCGATGAAGGCGACATCACGCACGGGGTCGCGCATTGTCAGGCCGTGTTCGTCAGGGCCTGCGTCGAGCACAGCAACATCGTGGCCCGTGGTCTGCTCGATGAGCGCAACAAGATCACCCAGGGGTTGAACTCCCAGGTGATGCTCGCTGCGGAACGCTGCTGCTGCCTCTTCGCCCTGCTGTTCCAGTGTCATGCTCTGCCCGCCGTCACCGGGGCGCAGGGATGGCCTGGTCGTCCAGGTAGGCGTCCAGCTCGATGAAGTGCAGCAGTCGCTGGCGCATCTTGTCCATGGCCGAGCCGTTCGTTGCTCGCGCGCCGCACCGCACCCGGTCGGCAGTGGCCGTTCCGGTCAGCTGGGCCACGGTGCAGCCAGTGGCGTCGGCGATCTGGATGATCTCGGTCATCTTCGCTGGTCGCTTGCCGGAGAGGATGCGGCTGAGCGTCGATTGCGAGATGCCCGTGCGATCTTCAAGCGCTCGCTGGGACAGCTGAGCTGCCTCGCGGGCGCTGTCGATGGCCGCGCCCATCTGTATCGTCGTCATCCAAACCACCTCCTGAATCAGATTTTGTAATGTGATTCAGTCTAGCGGCTACGGCTGACAGTATCCACTTGACGCTCGGTCTGGTCTGGGGGCCCTACCAGCCACGCTCCGACAAGCGTGTGAACTCCGTGCCGACCGTCGTGTCGGCATCTTTGGACCACGGCACGTTGATGCCGACCATCGCGTCGCCAAGCCCGCGGGACACCTTCGCCAGCACATCCGGGTCGTCGTAGAACGTAGTGGCCTTGACGATCGCTTCGGCGCGCTGGCCGGGGTTACCCGACTTGAAGATGCCGGACCCGACGAACACGCCCTCGGCGCCGAGCTGCATCATCATCGCGGCATCCGCCGGCGTGGCGATGCCGCCGGCTGTGAACAGCACGACCGGCAACTTGCCCCGCTCGGCCACCTCACGCACCAGCTCGTAGGGGGCCTGAAGGTCCTTCGCCGCGACGTAGAGCTCGTCGGTCGACAGCGCGGACAACCGGCGGATCTCGGCGCCGATCTGGCGCATGTGTGTCGTCGCGTTCGACACGTCACCGGTGCCGGCCTCACCCTTGGAACGGATCATCGCCGCGCCCTCGGTGATCCGGCGCAGTGCCTCACCCAGGTTCGTCGCGCCGCACACGAACGGCACGGTGAACGCCCACTTGTCGATGTGGTTGGCGTAGTCGGCAGGCGTGAGCACCTCGGACTCGTCGACGTAGTCCACGCCGAGCGCCTGGAGCAGCTGCGCCTCCACGAAATGCCCGATGCGGGCCTTGGCCATCACCGGGATGGACACCGCGCTGACGATCCCGTCGATCAGATCCGGGTCGCTCATCCGCGCCACGCCGCCCTGCGCGCGGATGTCGGCCGGCACTCGCTCGAGGGCCATCACGGCGACCGCACCCGCGTCCTCGGCGATCTTGGCCTGTTCGGGCGTGACCACATCCATGATCACGCCGCCCTTGAGCATTTCCGCCATGCCGCGCTTCACCCGTGCGGTGCCGATCTGCTGTCCGGGGGCGGGTTCGGTTGCGGGGGACGGGCTGTTCTGGGGGGGGCTCACGGCAGACCTTTCGACTCACTACGGGGGAAACAGGGCGCCACGTTCGCGGCACGCAACCTCATGGTACGGCGCACTGGACCCCTCGACCGGGCCAGTGGTAGCCAAACTCACCAGTCCACTTTCGGCGCCGATCCGGCCATCTGGCGGCATCCCACCGAACCGCTCCGCCAGCGGGGTTGTCCCGGTTCCTACATGGGTGTGAGATCGGGCACAGTAGAGGTAAAGCGTCAGTCAGCCGTATCGACAACCGCCGACAGTCCGGGGTGCTGCCCCGCTGTCGGGCACGCGGGAGGTGGGCCCCATGGGGGCGAAGAACACCGACAATGGCCACATCGCAGGCGCGGTCGCTGCGGATGAGCCCGGCAAGGTACGCAACGTCGTACTTGTCGGGCCATCCGGTTCCGGTAAGACCACGCTGACCGAAGCACTACTGGCAGCCACCGGCACGGTGAGCCGTGCCGGAGCGATCACCGAGGGCACCACGGTCTGCGACCACGACCCTGCGGCGATCCGCCAGCAACGTTCCGTCGGACTTTCCGTCGCGCCCCTCGAACACGAGGGCGTGAAGATCAACCTCATCGACACCCCCGGCTACGCCGACTTCGTCGGCGAGCTCCGCGCCGGGCTACGCGCCGCGGACGCCGCGCTGTTCGTGGTGTGCGCCGCCGAGGGCGTTGACTCGAGCACCATCGCGCTGTGGCAGGAATGCGCCACGGTCGGCATGCCACGCGCCGTTGTCGTCTCCCGGCTCGACCACCAACGCGCGGACGTGGAAGCCGAGATCACCGCCTGCCGAGACGCGTTCGGGGACGGCGTGCTTCCGCTGTACCTGCCGGCGCGGGAACGGCCGAACGGGCTGGTCGGCCTGATCACCCGGCGGATCTTCGACTACACCAACGGCTTTCCGCCCAGTGTGGACAGTCCCGATGCCGGCGACATCAGCCGTATCGACGCGGCGCGCAACGACCTGATCGAGGGGATCATCTCGGAGAGCGAAGACGAGAGCCTGATGGATCATTACCTCAACGGCGAGGAGATCGAGGTCGCCACGCTGATCTCGGATCTGGAGACCGCGGTCGCCAGGGGCTCGTTCCACCCGGTGATCCCGGTTTCCGCGACCAGCGGCCTCGGCCTCTCCGAGCTGCTCGAGGTGCTCGTCAGCGGGTTCCCCTCCCCGCTCGAACACCCGCTGCCCGAGGTCACCGATCCGCAGGGCAAGCCGCACGACGCGATCACAGCCGACCCGGACGGGCCGCTGGTCGCCGAGGTGGTGCGCACCGCCGTGGACTCCTACGTCGGTCGGGTCTCCATGGTGCGGGTGTTCTCCGGGACGCTTCGCCCGGACCGTCCGGTGCACGTGTCCGGCCACGGGCTGGCTGAGCGTGGGCACGATGACCACGACGTGGACGAGCGCGTCGCACATATCTACTCGCCGCTTGGCGTGGAACTGCGCGAGGTGCCGTACTGCGTGGCCGGCGATGTGTGCGCGTTGACCAAGGTGAGCTCGGCGGAAACCGGGGACACCATCTCCGACCCGAGCGACCCGGTGCTGATGCGGCCGTGGTCGATGCCCGAGCCACTGCTGCCGGTCGCCGTGGTCGCGAAAACCCGCAGCGACGAGGACGCCCTGGCACGCAACCTTTCCCGGCTGGTGGCCAGCGATCCGACGCTGCGCTTGGAGCGCAACTCGGAGACCCACCAGCTCGTGGTGTGGTGCATGGGCGAGGCCCACTCCGACGTGGTGCTCTCCCGGCTGCGCGCGGGCGGTGCCGACGTGGACACCGAACCGGTGCGGATCGCGTTGCGCGAGACGTTCGCCGGCAAGGCAAGCGGGCACGGGCGGCACGTGAAGCAGTCCGGTGGGCACGGCCAGTACGCGGTCTGCGACATCGAGGTCGAGCCGCTGCCACGGGGATCGGGCTTCGAATTCCTCGACAAGATCGTCGGCGGGGTGATCCCACACCAGTTCATCCCGAGCGTGGAGAAGGGCGTCCGCGCGCAGCTGGAGAAGGGCCTCGCCGACGGGCATCCGGTTGTCGACCTGCGGGTGACGCTGGTGGACGGCAAGGCGCACAGCGTCGACTCATCGGACGCGGCTTTCCAGACCTCCGGCGCGCTCGCCCTCAAGGACGCCGCGTCCCGCGCGGGCATGGCCATGCTCGAACCGCTGGACGAGGTGGAGGTGCGGATACCCGACGAACACCTCGGCACCGTGCTCGGCGACCTGTCCAGCCGCCGAGGGCGGGTGCTCGGTACCGAGTCCGACGAGGCGGGCGTCAGCGTGATCCGCGCCGAGGTTCCCGCGACGGAACTGCTGCGCTACGCGATCGACCTGCGCTCGCTGACCTCGGGCACCGCGACGTTCACTCGCCGCTTCGCCCGCTACGACCCGCTACCCACGTGAATCTTCGTCAGGGCAGGAGGCGCTGACGGGTCACGAGTCGAGGAACGAGGCCAGCCCGGCGCGAAACTCGTCCGGCGCCACCGCGGGCCGGAGGTTGCGCCGGGTTGCCTCCCGCGCCGGGGCCAGCGCCGCGGACACCGCGTGCTTCGCGGCGCGGACCGCGGCCGGTGGCTGGTCGGCGATCCGGGTGAGGATCGGCGCGGTGTAGTCGCCCAGCTCGTCGTCCGGCACGTGGTGGTTTCGCCAGCCCGGTGGCCACGGCGGTTGGCGCGTCCAGCAACTGCCCGGTGTAGAGCAGCTGGTGGGTCAGCGCCGGCCCGACCAGCGCGACCATTCGCGCGGCGAACGCCGGGCTTGTCATGATGCCCAGCCGCACGATCGGCATCCCGATCCGCGCGGAATCGGCGAGGAAGCGCAGGTCGGACGCCAATGCCAGCTGGCAGCCCGCGCCAGCGGCCCCGCTCGGACAGGCCCGGTTCGGACAGGCCCCGCTCGGACAGGCCCCGCTCGGACAGGCCCCGCTCGGATGAGCACGGTTCGGACGGGCGCATAGGGTTCGAGCCTGCACCGCAACCAACTGGATCATCCACCTATTGGTCCACAGGATTTGTCATTAGTCCAATGAACCGCTGGTATCGTAGTGGCAACCTGTCAAGGGGGTTTGGTGTCTGTATCCGATTCGTTGCGCCCGATCGCCCGCCAGCGGCTGTACGAGCAAGTCCTCGCCCAGCTGCGCGAACACGTCACGGCCGCCGGGCTCACCGCGGGCGATCGCCTCCCTTCCGAGCGCGAGCTCGCCGACCGGCTGGGTGTCAGCCGTGCGTCGATCAAGCAGGCCATCGTGGTACTCGAGGTGCAGGGTCTGGTGGAGATCCGCCACGGCGGCGGCACCTACCTGCGCAAGGACAGCCTGAGCACCGAGCCGATCGCGGCGCTGGTGGAGCGGCGCCGCCGGCTGCCCGACGTGCTGGACGCCCGCGAAGCCCTGGAAAGCAAGCTCGCCGAGCTGGCCGCGGCGCGCCGCACCGAGGAGGACCTCGCCGAGATCGACGCCGCGCTGGACGTGATGCGGGCCGAAGTCGAAGCCGGCACGTACGGCGAAGACGGCGATCGACGCTTCCACGCCGCGGTCACCAGCGCCGCACACAGCGGGCTGCTCGCCGAATTCATGCACGAGATCGCCGAGCAGATCGCGGAGAGCCGGCACGAGTCGTTGCAGCAACCCGGCCGACCCGCGCAGTCCCTGGCCCAGCACACCCGGATCGCCGACGCGATTCGGGCGCGGGACCCGGAAGCCTCGGTCGCAGCGATGCGCACCCACCTGGAGACGGTGAGCCGCGTCCGGCTGCTGACCTGGACACCTGACGAGGCCTGAAACCCGACAGGACCGAGCCGACCAGAACGGAGCCGGCTCAGGACGGAGCCGGCTCAGCCGAAGTTCGGCAGCACCATGGTCACCCAGATCAGCGGCGGGAGCAGTACGACGATCACCCCGCCGTAGATCATCAGCTTGCGCAGGAACACGTCCCGGTCCACGCCCTTCACGTTGGCCAGCACGATAGCGCCGTTCGTGGAGAACGGGCTCACGTCCACCACGGTCGACGACACCGCCAGCGCGGTGACCATGCCGATCGCGCCGACGCTGCCTTCCATCAGGAACGGCACCGCCAGCGGGATCAGCGCACCCATCAGCGCGGTTGAGGACGCGAAGGCGGACACGATCCCACCGATGTAGCACAGCAGCAGCGCGGCCAGCATCGGAATGCCTACCCCGGCAACCGCCTCGCCCGCGTAGTCGATCGTGCCCATCTCCTCGAGCACGCCGATGTAGGTGAGCACACCGCAGATCAGCAGCACGGTCGGCCAGGCGACCTCCGCGGGCGCCTTGCGGGTCATCTTCGGCGACAGCACGCTCAGCGCCACCGCGACGGTCATCGCGACCAGACCCACGTCGAGGTCGAACGCCAGGGTGCTGACCACCAGCCCGACCAGGCCGAGCAGCGTCAGGACGCGATCCCGATCGAGCTTGTCCACCGGCGTCTCGCCCGCGTCGCCGCTCGATTCGGCACCACCCGTCTTGGCCATACCGGTGCCGCCGGTGCCGGCTGCCCCCTCACCCGGGTCCGGGGCGACGGTCGCGGTGGTCTGGCCCGTCCCGGACATCGCGGGCTCCGCGCTCTGTGCGGCCACCGCTTCCATTGAGACGGTCCGGGTCAGCCGCATGCCTCCGAACAGCACGAAAACCACCGCGGCGACCACCAGGTTGACCACGAAGCTGCCGAGGAAGAGCACGATCGGGCTGCCAGGAAGCTGGCTCCTGGTCACCACGCCGTTGACGATCGTGCCGTACACGCTGATCGGCGAGAAGCTGCCCGCCTGCGTCCCGTGCACCACCATGGCGCCCATCAGCAGCGGATTGATCCGGTACTGGGCGGCGAGGCTCAGCGCGATCGGGGCGACGATGGCGCAGGCGGCCGGGCTGACCGCACCGATCGCGGTGAGCACCGCGCCGATGCCGAACATCACCCACGGGATGATCGCGATGCGGCCACCAACCATCCGCACCGCGCCGTGCACCAGCCAGTCCGTGGTGCCGTTCGCCCGCGCGATCGCGAAGAGGAACGTGACGCCGACGAGCACCACGAAGATGTCACCGGGAAAGCCCGCGAAAATGTCGTCCTCGGAAAGCCCGCCAGCCAGCGCTCCGACCAGGAACGCCGCGGCGAAGCACAGCACACCCAGGCTGATCGACAGCGTCGTCGCAAGGACGAACACCACGACCAACACCAGGATCGATATCAATTCGGGCGGCACCATCGCCTCCTTGCCTGCCGACCGCCCGCACGCCGCGACGGGCGCAACACGCGGCACATTGGCTCACTGGCTCGACCACTTTGCCCATCGGAAAACCCGAAGTCAATGGGCAAACTGGCCAACCGGCGGCCAGCAGCCGACAACTCAAAGTTCGTCAGGCCCGTCGCGCCCGTTGTGTAACTCCGGTTCGGCGATCTCCAGATATGCCGGCTGCGGCGCGGTCCCGGCCAGCTTGAACCAACGCACCACCCGGCGGCGCCGCTGGGTGAGCGTGTCCCGCACCGCGTCGTTGTGCACCCGGCGCGCGATCACCACCCGATGCTCGGCATCCGCCAGCTCGACGGCCAGCGCCGGCGGCAACGCCGCGCGGTCTACTTCGTCGAGTAGCTCGGTCAGCTCGTTTTCCGCCTGCTCGCGGTCCTCCCGCTGGGTACCTTCCGCACGCTCGGCCGCATCGCGCACCGCAGCCGACTGCTCGTCGGGCAGGCAACCGGCCGCGGCGACCGCCCGTGCCACCACCGCACGCCTGGCCAGCGCCGCGTCCGCCGCCGCCCACGCGGCGTCGGTGCGCACATGCAGCCGCATCAACCGGTTCGCGGTGCCGACCAGCCAGGGCCCCATGATGAGCGCCAGCACGAGCACCACCACGAGCGCCGTGAGCAGCGCTCCTTCCATCACGGCGACTCCTCGCCGGCTTCCTTGACGCGGCGCGGGCAGGCCGCGATCGCCGCCTCGTACACCCGCTGCACCTGCTCGGCCACCATCAGCCAGTCGAAAGCCGACACGCGGTGGCGACCGGCTCGCGCCAGCGCCGCCCGCCGAGCCGGGTCCGTCAGCAGCTCACGCAGCGTGCCGGACAGCGCGCGGGCGTCACCGGCCGGCGTCAGCACCCCGGCGCGGCCACTGTCCAGCACCCGGCGGAACGAGTCGAGGTCGCTGGCCACCACCGGTGTGCCCGCCGCCATCGCCTCGGTGAGGATCATTCCGAAGCTCTCGCCGCCGATGTTCGGCGCGCAGTAGACGTCCACGCTGCGCAGCGCGCGGGCCTTCGTGGCGTCGTCGGCCTGTCCGAGCGGCACCACCCGTTCGGCGAGCGCCGGCCCGGCCTGGCGCCGTAGCTCGTCGATCTCTCCCCGCCCGACGATCAGCAGCCGCAGTTCGGGCAGCTCGGCCAGCAGCGGGCGCAGCGCCTCGAGCAACACCGACATCCCCTTGCGCGGCTCCGAATACCGCCCGACGAACCCGACCGTGCCCCCGGCGTGCGGGTAGCCCTCCAGCGGTTCGGCCTCGGCGAAGAACCGGACGTCCACGCCGTTCGGGATCTCCACCCCATCCCCGCCGAGGTGCTCCACCTGCACCCGCCTGGCCAGCGCGGACACCGCGATCCGGGCGGTGATCTTCTCAAGGAACGGCCGCAGCAGCCCCTGGAAAGCCACCAGTGCCCTTGACCGGGACGTCGAGGTGTGGAACGTCGCCACGATCGGGCCGTCGGCGATCATCAGCGCGAGCAACGAAAGGCTCGGTGCGGTCGGCTCGTGCAGGTGCAGCACGTCGAAGTCGTGCTCCCGGATCCAGCGGCGCACCCTGGCGAAGGACATCGGCCCGAAGGAAAGGCGGGCGATCGAGCCGTTGTACGGGATGCCGACGGCGCGTCCCGAAGAGGTCACGAAATCCGGCAGTTCGGCGTCTTCCTCGGCGGGGGCGAGCACGTCGACGTGGTGGCCGAGCCGGCGCATCGCCTTCGCCAGATCCACGATGTGGCCCTGCACGCCCCCTGGCACGCTGAACGAGTACGGCGATACCACGCCGATTCTCATGCCTCGGCCCTGCCGATGACCGATGTGGCTTGCGAGCGGGCTCGGCGCGGGTCGCGCGCACTCATTGCCGCTGCTCCAATCGAGCCCGCCGCGCCTCGGAAAGATCGTCCAGCCAGAGCTTCTGCAGCATGTGCCAATCCGCGGGGTGTGCCGCGATGTTCGCCGCGAACACGTCGGCCAGCCCCTGCATCGCGGCCGGAACCTCGTCCCGCCCGTCCACTCGGATCGGCGGGTGGATCCGCAACCCCCAGCCGTCCGCGGTGAACCAGGTGTGCGCGGGAAGCAGCGCGGCACCGGTGGCCGCCGCCAGCCATGCCGGGCCCGGCGGCATCCGGGTCTCCGCATCGAAGAACGTCACGGGTATGCCGCTCGGAGTGAGATCACGATCGGCCATCAGGCAGACCAACCGGTTCGCGCGCAGCCTGCGCACCAGCAGCGTTCCCGGCGACGCGTCCGGACCGTTGTGCGGGATCACCTCGAAGCCGAGCGACTCGCGGTAGGCCACGAACCGCCGGTACAGAGACTCCGGCCGCAGCCGCTCGGCGACCGTGGTGAACTCGCCGGAATGCCCGACGAGAAACACGCCGGCCACGTCCCAGTTCCCGGAGTGCGGCAGCGCGAGCACCGCCCCATTGCCCTCTTCGAGTGCCGCGTCGATGTATTCCACCCCGGTCATCGTGGCGCTGACCTCGCGATACACCGCGTCGTGGTCCATCGAGGG
The DNA here is from genome assembly GCA_009379845.1 of Pseudonocardiaceae bacterium. Classification (GTDB taxonomy): domain Bacteria; phylum Actinomycetota; class Actinomycetes; order Mycobacteriales; family Pseudonocardiaceae; genus Tamaricihabitans. Next base: position 59,758 of record WHSZ01000026.1, read on the forward strand.
CAACCGGAACGCCTCTCGCCAGTACCGGGCGTACGACCGCAGCGACCGCCGGACCAGCTCATCCAACTCGGCCTCATCGGCCTGCGGCACCACCCTGGCGAGGTTGCGGCGCAGCTGCCGGGTGCCAGGACCGGCGCGCCAGGCGGCCAGGTCGGCGCCGAGCTGAAACGTCTCCGCGGCCACCGCCTCCGGCAGCAGCCGGACCATCCGCCAGCCAAGTCCGTAGGCCCAGCCCTGGAGCGCCCCACCCAGTCCAGCGCTCATTCCCCCGCCTCCGATTCCTGCTCGATCGCCGAGCGACGCACCGCAAGTATTCGCTGCACCACGGTGGCAACCGATAACACGGCAAGCCCCCAGATCGCGACGTCCACGGCGAACGGGACACCGAACGCTTCGAGGCCGGTGCCGACCAGCGTGATGATCAGCCGCTCGGCACGTTCGATCATGCCACCATCGCCGTCCAGGCCGGAGGCCTCCGCCCTGGCCTTCACGTACGAGGTAATCAGCGCCGAGACCAGGCACACCAGGGTGGCCGCGGCGAGCGGCGGGTTGTCGTCGACCCGGAAGGACCACCAGGCGACACCGGCGAACAGCGCGCCGTCCGCGAACCGGTCGCAGGTCGAGTCCAGCACCGCCCCGAACGTGGAGGAGCCGCCGCGTGCCCGCGCCATCGCCCCGTCAAGCAGGTCCAGCATCACGAAGCCCCAGACCACGAAAGTGCCGGTGAGCAACCAGCCATTCGGGAAAAGCCACAGCGCGCCGATGACCGCGCCCGCGGTGCCGATCAGCGTCATCGCGTTCGGCGTCATGCCCAGCCGAACCAGCCACGCCCCGATCGGATCGGTGACGCGGGAGACCGAAGCGCGGGCGAATATGTTCAGCATGGACGAAAGCCGGTTGGACCTAGCTCGTGGGACTCTGGCCAGCGCAGCCTATCTGTCCAGGCCAGTAACGGTGCAGGCGACCGGGTTCGACGGACCGCGTGTCGCTCAGCCTCGCGGGGTCGCCTCGATCGGCTCGCCGGCGCTCGCTTCCGCTTCCGCACAGCGGGCTTCCTCTTCGGCGATGGCCTTCTCGCAGGTCGGCGCCAACCCGTCCCGGATGGCGGCACAGATCTCCCCCAGCGCGTCGACCTGCTCCTCGGTGAGTACGTCGAACAGGTTCTCCCGAACGGTGGTCACGTGCCCCGGCGCCGCCTTCTCGAGCACGGCGAACCCGGTTTCCGTCAGCGATGCCCACGAGCCCCGTTTGTCCTTTTCACAGGCATGCCGCTGAACCCAGCCCGCTCGCTCCAGCCGGGCAACCGCGTGTGAGAGCCTGCTGCGCGAGGCGTGGCAGGTGGCGGCCAGCTCACTCATCCGCAGCGAACGATTCGGAGCTTCGGAGAGCACGACGAGGATCTCGTAGTAGGTGTGCGGCATACCGGCTTCCTGCTGGAGTTGCCGCTCCACGTGCTCGGTGAGCATCCAGGTAGCGTGCAGGTAGGAGCGCCATACCCGTTGCTCACGGGCACTCAACCATCTGACCTCGCTCACACGTTCCATCCTACCCTTTGTTGAGCGCTCAACTGGCCACCTATACACTACGATTGAACACTCAATCAGTTAGTCGACACAAGGAGGAGCTGTGACCGCAGCTACCCAGATTCCCGGCTACACAACCGGCACGTGGACGATCGACCCGGTACACACCGACGTGACGTTCTCGGTGCGCCATCTCGGCGTTGCCAAGGTCCGGGGGCGGTTCGCCGACGTGCAGGGCGAGATCGTCACCGCCGAGAACCCGCTCGAGTCGACGGTGAACGTGACCGTCAAAACCGCGAGCCTGGACACCAACAACGAGCAGCGGGACGGGCACGTGCGCACCGAAGAGTTTCTGGATGTGCAGAACTACCCGGAGATGACGTTCCGCTCCACCGGCATCCGGCAGGACGGCGACGAGTACGTGATCTCCGGCGAGCTCACCGTTCGCGGCGTCACCAAGCCGATCGAGCTGCGCACCGAGGTGGGCGGGTTCGCCCCGGAGGGGCCGGCAGGCGTTCCGGTACTCGGGCTATCCGCCAGCACCGAGATCAACCGCTCGGACTTTGGCGTCACGGGCGGTGCGGCCGGCGCCATGCTCGGCGAGAAGGTGAAGGTCGAGCTGGACGTCGAGGCCGCGAAGGCCTGAGTACCTAAGTACCTAAGCGGCCTGAGTACTTAAGCGGTCGGCCACGCCCGGGACAACAGCTGCCGGGTCTCGCCGAGCAGTTGGGGGAGAACCTTGGTGTGGCCGACCACCGGCATGAAGTTGGAGTCCCCGCCCCAGCGCGGCACGACGTGCTGATGGAGGTGCGCGGCGATGCCCGCACCGGCGATCACGCCCTGGTTCATCCCGATGTTGAAACCGTGCGGAGCGGACACCGAGCGGGCGACCCGCATCGCCCGCTGCGTGAACTCGGCCAGCTCCACCGTTTCGGTGTCGGTCAGATCCGTGTAGTCGGCCACGTGCCGGTACGGCACCACCATCAGATGGCCGGGGTTGTACGGGTACAGGTTCAGCACCGCGTACACCAGCTCACCGCGCGCCAGGATCAGTGCGTCCTCATCGGACATTTCGATCAGCCGGCAGAATGGGCAGCCCGCACTCTCCTCGTCGTCCGGCTTGTTCTCGCCCTGGATGTACGCCATCCGATGTGGGGTCCAGAGTCGTTGCAGCGCATCCGGCACCCCGACGCCGTCCTGGGCGGTCAGCTCGGGCGGTTGGGTCATCCGTCCGCCTCGAAGTTCTCCGCGCTTGGCGAGACGTTTTCCTTGCGTGCCACCCAATCCGCGATCTCCGCGACGGCTCGGTCCACCGGAACGCCGTTGATCTGGCTGCCGTCCCGGAACCGGAAGGACACCGCACCGGCCGCCACATCCTTGCCGCCCGCGATCAGCAGGAACGGCACCTTCTGCGTGGTGTGGTTGCGGATCTTCTTCTGCATCCGGTCGTCCGACGCGTCCACCTGGACGCGGATCCCCTTGGCACGCAACGCCTTCGCTACTTGCTGTAGGTGCTCGAGGTGCTCATCCGCGACCGGAATACCCACCGCCTGCACCGGCGCCAGCCACGCAGGGAAGGCACCCGCGTAATGCTCGGTCAGCACGCCGAAGAACCGCTCCATCGAGCCGAACAGCGCGCGGTGCAGCACCACCGGCTGCTGGTGCGACCCGTCCGCGGCGGTGTATTCCAGCTCGAACCGCTTCGGGTGGTTGAAGTCCACCTGGATGGTCGACATCTGCCACGACCGGCCGATCGCGTCCTTGGCCTGCACGGAGATCTTCGGCCCGTAATACGCCGCACCGCCAGGGTCCGGCACCAGCTCCAGTCCCGAGTCGATGGCGGCCCTCCGGAGGGTCTCGGTGGCCTCCTCCCACTCCTTTTCGGAGCCGATGAACTTGCCGCCCTCGCCCCGGGTGGACAGCTCGAGGTAGAAGTCGGACAACCCGTAGTCGGCAAGCAGGTCCAGCACGAACCGCAGCAACGACCGCAGCTCACCCGGCGCCTGCTCGGGGGTGCAGTAGATGTGCGAGTCGTCCATGGTGAACCCGCGCGCCCTGGTCAAGCCGTGCACCACGCCGGATTTCTCGTAGCGGTAGACGGCGCCGAACTCGAACAGCCGCAGCGGCAGCTCCCGGTAGGACCGCCCCCGCGACCGGAAGATCAAGTGGTGCATCGGGCAGTTCATGGCCTTGAGGTAGTAGTCCTCGCCCTCGAAGGACAGCGGCGGGAACATGGTGTCCGCGTAGTACGGCAGGTGACCGGAGGTGTGGAACAGCCCGCTCTTGGCGATATGCGGGGTGTTCACGAACTCGTAGCCGGACTCCTCATGCCGCTGCCGGGAATAGTTCTCCATCTCGCGGCGGATGATGCCGCCCTTCGGGTGGAACACCGGCAGGCCGGAGCCGATCTCCTCGGGGAAGGAGAACAGGTCGAGCTCCGCGCCGATCCGGCGATGATCCCGCCGCTCGGCCTCGGCCAGCCGCTCCAGGTAGCCGTCCAGCGCTTCCTGGGATTCCCACGCGGTGCCGTAGATCCGCTGCAGCTGCGGGTTCTGCTCGCTGCCCCGCCAGTACGCGGCCGCGGTGCGCATCAGTTTGAAGGCCGGGATGTGCTTGGTGGTAGGCACGTGCGGGCCGCGACACAGATCCCCCCAGACCGCCTCGCCACTGCGCGGATCGAGGTTGTCGTACACGGTCAGCTCACCGTCGCCGACCTCCATCACCTCGGCGGTGTCCACATCGCTTTTGATGTCCACCAGTTCCAGTTTGTACGGCTCCGCGGCCAGCTCCTCCCTCGCGGCGTCCACCGATTCCAGGGCGCGGCGGGCGAATCGCTGCGCACCCTTGATGATCTGCTTCATCCGCTTCTCCAGCGCCTGCAGATCATCAGGGGTGAACGGCCGCTCGACGTCGAAGTCGTAGTAGAAGCCGTCGGCGACCGGCGGCCCGATGCCGAGCTTGGCCTCCGGGAACAGCTGCTGCACGGCCTGGGCGAGCACGTGCGCGCAGGAGTGCCGGATGACGCCGCGGCCGTCGTCGGTGTCCGCGGCCACCGGCTGCACCTGAACCTCCGACCCGGGCGCCCAAGCCAGATCGCGCAGCCGACCATCCGGATCGCGAACCACCACGATCGCGTCCGGACCCTTGCCGGCCAGTCCCGCGTCCCGGATCGCGGTGCCCGCCGTCGTCCCGGCCGGCACCACAACGGGCGGCGGGGACTGGACGGAACTGGACACCGGTTGGGACACGATTGCTCCTCGATGAGAACGCCGCCGCCAGCGCGGCGACTGGTAAACAGAATCGGTATCGATGCTATCGAGTTGCCCATCCGCCCCGGCCACGCGGGCGTTGTGTACCCATAACGCGAAAATAACCCCGTCACAAAACCTCGCGCAATATGCATCCATATTGAGGGACGAAGCCCACGAGCTACGAAGCGGCCGTTGACCGCCCGGCGATCTCCCCGGCAACCTCACTGGCCCAGGCGCGAATCCTGTCCCAGTCCCGAAAACGCGAGACTTGGGCGGTCGGAACGTCCGTCTTCGCCGGCACGAGTTCGTCGCCGAAGGTCACCACCTGCTCGGCGCCGATCTTGGCGACCAAGCTGGCCACGTTCCCCGGCAGGGCGAGTTGCGTCCCGTCGGATACGGCGCCTGCCGGCGCGTGGAACAACCACACCCGCCGCCGCGCGAGCTCCGCACCGTGCTGCTTCAACAGTCGCACGGCAGCGCGCGGCCACCTGTTCGCATACAGTGTGCTGCCGATGACCACGGCTTGGTAGTTGTCGACGCCATAGACATCGCCAACCGGTCGCACATCGACGTCCATCCCGGCCGCACGCAGCTCGCTGCCGATCGCCCTGGCGATCTCCTGGGTGGCATCCATGTTCGAGGCATACGCCACCAGCACACGTTTCATAGCTCCACTATTCCCCGGCGCGGCACCGGAAACCCGATGCGTAGGCCCTCATCACCGGGGACTTTCGTCCCTCGTGAGTCTTTATAGCACCTAAAAAGACTCACGAGGCTCGTCACGAGCCCCCAGTCGCAGGTGCTCGATGTGGTAGACGGCTTCGTCCAGCAGCATCGCGACGTGGTTGTCGTACAGGCTGTAGACGATGCTGCGACCCTCCCGACGCCCGGTCACCAACCCGAGGGTGCGAAGCAGCCGCAGCTGGTGGGACACCGCTGACTGCTCCATCTCCACGGCCGCGGCGAGTTCTCCCACCGAACACGGGCTTTCCCGCAGCCGGGTGAGGATCAGCAGCCGGCTCGGCGTGGCAAGGGCCTGCAGGGTGTTGGCCACCGCCGCCGCGTCGTCGGCGTTCAGCCGCGCCGCTGGCGTCTTCCGTCCCTGAACACCGTGACCCACAACGGAACGGTACCAACGTCCATCATATGAACAGCTCTTCAATTGATCCTGTAAGATGCCCGGCGTGTCAGTCGATACCGCACAGCAAGGCCGGCAGTCGGCCGCACGCACCGTCCCCCGAGCTCGCACCCACCTCTGGGGACTATCGGAAGTGCGCTGGGCCAGCCTCGCGCTCGCGCTGTTCGGAGTGGGCGGCATCGCGCAGCTCGCCGGCGCGCCATGGTGGGCGTGGTGGGCGCTGTATCTGGCCTGCTACCTCACCGGCGGCTGGCAGCCGGGCCTTGAAGGACTCCGCGCGTTGCGGAACAAGACGCTCGACGTCGACCTGCTGATGGTGCTGGCCGCGATCGGAGCCGCGGCGATCGGGCAGGTCTTCGACGGCGCGCTGCTGATCGTCATCTTCGCCACGTCGGGTGCGCTGGAGGCGTTCGCCACCCAACGCACCGCCGATTCGGTGCGCAGCCTGCTCGACCTAGCACCGCAACGGACCTGCCGCATCACGCCGGACGGCGGTGAGGAGCTCGTGGACACCGCCACGGTCGCGCCAGGGGACGTCATCGTGGTGCGCCCCGGCGAGCGGATCGGTGCGGACGGCACGGTACTGGACGGCGCCAGTGACGTCGACCAGGCGACGATCACCGGCGAACCACTGCCCGCCGACAAGGCCGTGGGCGACGAGGTTTTCGCCAGTACGGTGAACGGTTCCGGTTCGCTGCGGATCCGGGTCGACCGGCCGGCAGCCGACTCCGTGGTCGCGCGGATCGTGGCGCTGGTGGAACGGGCTTCCGAGACGAAGGCGCCGACGCAACTGTTCATCGAGAAGATCGAGCAGCGCTACTCGATGGGCGTGGTCGCGGCCACGCTCGCGCTGTTCCTGATCCCGCTGGCTTTCGGTGCCGGGCTGCAGGACACCCTGCTGCGCGCGATGACGTTCATGATCGTCGCCTCGCCTTGCGCGATCGTGCTCGCCACCATGCCGCCGTTGCTGTCCGCGATCGCGAACGCCGGCCGGCACGGCGTGCTGGTGAAATCCGCCGTGGTGATGGAGCAACTCGGCACCGTGACCAGGGTTGCCTTCGACAAGACGGGCACGCTCACCGAGGGAACACCCCGCGTGGTCACCGTCCGCCCCGTCACCGGCAGCGAATCCGAACTGCTGAGGTTGGCAGCCGCCGCCGAACAGCGCAGCGAACATCCGCTCGGCCGCGCGGTGCTGCACGCCGCGAGGGAAGCCGGGGTTTCCCCGCCGCCCACGAGCGATTTCCGCGCCACGGCGGGCTTCGGCGTCACCGCGGCGGTCGAAGGGCACACGGTCAGCGTGCTCAGCCCTGGCCGGGTGGACACCGGTGACGCGGGACCGGTCGTCGCCGAACTGGAGGCGGCAGGGCACACCGCGGTACTAGTCATGGTGGACGGCGCGCCGGCGGGGGTGCTGGGTATCGCCGACCGGCTGCGCCCGGCAGCAGAGTCCACTGTGGATAGATTGACGGCGCTGACCGGAACCGCTCCCGCGCTACTGACCGGTGACAACGCTCGCGCCGCCGGCCGGTTGGCCACGCAGGTGGGCATCGAGGAGGTTCGCGCCGGCCTGCTCCCAGAGGGCAAGGCGGAAGCGGTGCGGCAGATCGAAGCCGGCGGCCAGCGCGTGCTGCTGGTCGGGGACGGCGTGAACGATGCACCCGCCGTGGCGTCCGCGCATCTCGGGGTGGCGATGGGGCGCAGTGGCGCCGATCTGACGCTGGAGACCGCCGACGCCGTTGTGGTGCGGGACGAGCTGCTGGCCGTGCCCGCGATGATCTCGCTCTCTCGCCGGGCACGCCGGCTGGTGAAACAGAACTTGATCATCGCGGGCGGCTTCATCACCGTGCTCGTGCTGTGGGACCTGTTCGGCAGCCTGCCGTTGCCGCTCGGCGTGGCAGGGCACGAGGGGTCCACGGTGATCGTGGGGCTGAACGGCCTGCGGCTGCTTCGCGGCACGGCATGGCGTGGGTAGCGGCTACTCGGCGTTGACGAGCGCCCAGGCGTCGCCCCGCTCGTGCAACCGCCGCAGCGAGTGCAGGAACCCGTACCAGCCCATCCGGAAGCTCTCAGCCAGCCCAGGATCGTCGAATCCACTGTGGACAATGATGAGCTTGGTTTTTCCCTGTGATTCCTCGAGTTCCCAGCGAACTACCGTTTCCGGTGAGCCGGGATACGTCCACGAGTGGGCAACGGTCCGCTCGGGCTCCAGTTCGAGAATCCGCACCGGTCCGTGCTCCCAGCCGTAGTCGTAGCGGCCGCCGACCTCCGGCTCGATGGTCGCCGCGCCACCGGTCCACCGGTCGACCTGGCCCGGCTCGGTTAGCGACGCGTACACCCGGTCGACGGGTGCGTCGATGGTCAGCTCCGCACGCGCCCTGTCGGTCGCCGGCCGGCTGAAGTCGAACAGTGGAGCGAGCCGGCGGCCCTCGACGTAGTTCGCGAGGTTGTCGAGCGCCAGCATCAGGAAGGTATGCACGGCCTCGCCGTCGTAGTCGGTGGCCGCCGGCAGCTTGGACAGCGCGAACCGCAACACGGTTCCGTTACCGGGTTGTGGCCGAAGGGTGATCGTGGCGACCGCGTCTTTCGCCCCGTCCAGCTCCCAGGCGAACCGGATGCTCCGCTCCGGCTCGACGCCAAGCAACCGCTGCCGGACCCGATCCCCCTGCACGGTGTGCCGCCCCCAGAACTCGTATCGACCCCCGTCGAGGTCGACGACGGCATGCTCGGCGAACCAGGTCCGCAATGCCGCGGCGTCGATCAACCCACCGTACACGGTTGCCACCGGCGCGGCGATGTGCGCGCGCAGCGTCAACGCGTCATCGGTTTCCATTTCCGGCATCGTGCCTCCCCCGGCCCCATGAACCGCAGCGTTGCGAAGCTCTGCCCGATAACCTTCACCAGTACCGGACTCAGCGTCAAATCCCGATTTGACGCTGAGTCCGGATTCGGGAGCGAGGGGCCGGTATGCGGAACCGAGCTCGTGCATGCGTTTGAGTTCGGCCAGCCCACCGAGCCAGCCGGCCTCGTGCTGCGCGGCGTTGTCCGGCGACGCGTCGGCGAACCCGCTCTGCACCAGGGTCAGGTACGTTTTGCCGCCGGACTCGGTCAGCTCCCACCTGGTGACGCCGCCCTCCTCGGTGTAGGCCAGCGTGCGTCCCGGTTCCAGCTCGAAGATCTCGCCCTCCGCGCCGAAGGCGATGCGGCCGCCGACCCGCGGTTCGATCTCGATCTCCCAGCCGAACCACTTGGCGATCTCTTTGGGGTCGATCAACGACTCGAAAACCCGCTCGGCCGTGGCGTCGATGGCGACCACCACGCGGATATCGCCGGCACGGTCCGCGCGGAAGTCGCATTTCGGGGTGAGCTCGCGGCCTTCCAGGTATTCCGCGAGGTTCGCGATCGCGAGACCCCAGAAGGTGTGCAGGCTGTGCAAACCGTCTCGCCTGCCGGTTGGCGCCATCAGCTCTGCCATCGTGGGCGCGCCGGTCTGGCTCAGCGTCAGCACGGTGCCGGCCGGCCCGTCCTGTTGAAGCGTGATCTCCGCGGTGGTCTCCGTCCCGTCCAACGTCCAGGCGAACCGCACCAGCCGATCCGGTTCGAACGCGAGCAACCGTTGACGGCCGGCGGTGCCTTGCGGAGTGTACTTCCCCCAGAACGCGAATGTCCCTGCTGACAACGAAACCTCGGCGTGCTCCGCGAACCAGGTGCGTAGCGCCCTGGCATCGGTCAACGCGCGATACACATCTTCCGGGCTTGCCGCGATTCGCGCTTGCTGGGTGAACTCTTCACTCATGATCAGTCCTTTGTGGATAGCAGGCGACGGCGAGCCGGAACGCATCACCTTCCGCACCGCCGTAGCGGGTGAACAGATCCTGCAAGACGCCGCGGAGCTCATCGAGAAAGGCGGAGCGTTGACCGGGCCGAAGCCGGATCTCGCCGGATATGCCGATCGAGGGCAACTCGGTCTCAACGCCACCGAGTTCGGCGATCTCGGTCTGCACCTCTTCCATCAAGTTGAGCAGGTAGCCAAGGCTCAACTCGTCGCTGACCCTGCGCCGGCCGATGGTGCCAACCAGACGCGGCGACAGCCAGTACGAGCGGGCGCTGGCTTGGTACACGCCCTCGTTGATGCCCCGCACCCGGCGTTCTTCCACCCGGTCAACCAGGCCGGCGTCCTGCAGGCGTTTGACGTGGTAGTAGATCTTCTGCGGGGTGTCGTCGAGCTCGGTCGCGATCTCGGTGCAGGACCGCGGCTCGGCGAGGCGGCGGAGGATCTCGATCCGCTTTGGTTTCAGCAATGTCTCTGCCTGATCCAGCCGTTCGAGCTGGAGCACATCCCGCATCACACAAATTAGTTTTTACGCAAAAACTTCTTTTGTCAATACCCCGGCTGCCCGCGCCTCGAGCCCGCCCCGGCGCACGCCTAGTGGGTCAGAGCGTGCTGACCACGTCGTCGTAGTCCAGCCGCGGATTGCGCTCGAACCACGGGTTCTCCCCTGGCTTGCCGATGTTCGCCACGACGAGGGACTGCCGGGTGCCGTCGGCGAAGAATTCCCGGTCGACGCCGGCGGAGTCGAAGCCGCTCATCGGGCCGACGGCCAGCCCGGCCGCCCGCACGCCGAGGATGAAGTAGCCGACCTGCAGCAGCGCATTCAACCGGGCCACGTGCACCCGGCGGTCCCGGTCGGCGAAACCGTCCTTGGCTCCCGGGTAATGCGGGAACGTCCGCGGCAGGTGCTCGTGGAACTCGATGTCCGCGGCGAGGATCGCGATCAACGGCGCACCCTCGGTCTTCGGGCGATTACCTTCGCCGAGATGCGGGATCAGCCGTTGCCGCGCATCCTCCGAGCGCAGCAACACCACCCGCAACGGCTGGGTGTTCATCGAGGTCGGCGCCCATTTGATCAGCTCGTGGATCGCCCGGATCTGCTCGTCGGATACCGGCTCGCTCGAGAACGTGTTCGCGGTGCGAGCCTCCCGGAACAGCAGGTTCTGTGCCTCTCGAGACAGCGAAAGGGCATCCGTCAAAGCCGAGATCGTCATCGTGTCGTCCTTCTCGTGTCAACATCAACAGGGACTGCGAGGGACAACCTAGTTGAGCGTTTGACTATTTCTTCCTGGCCGGTGTGGTCGATGTGGCATCGTTCACGTTCGCTCGGTACCGAGCGCACCGTCCAGGATCCGCGCCCATTGCCGGACAACGCGGGCGCGGCGACTGCTGTCGTCGGTGAG
>WHSZ01000012.1 GCA_009379845.1 Pseudonocardiaceae bacterium
GTGGAGCTGAGGGGAATCGAACCCCTAACCCCTGCCTTGCAAAGGCAGTGCTCTGCCAATTGAGCTACAGCCCCGCAGCGAGCGGCGGCGGGGCCGCCCGATGCATGCTCAGTTCTTGTTCGGTGCGGTCGTGCCGTTCACCGACGAGCCAGAGCCGGATGCGCCCTGGCCGGGGGCGGTGGCTTGCCGCCACAGGTCGTCGTCCTGCTGCGACGCCTTGCTCTTGCGAACCGCGAACAGTACCGCGCCCGCGACCGCTCCAAGTGCCAGAAGTTTCTTCACTTCAGGTGCCTCCTTACAGGCGCACATCATTCACGCCCCGTGGGGCGCCGGAACATCGTCATCGAGCGATCCCGGCCCGCGCCACCCGCGAGCTTTATTCACCCAATCGTGGGCCTAGCTGGACTTGAACCAGCGACCTCTTCGTTATCAGCGAAGCGCTCTAACCGTCTGAGCTATAGGCCCCCGAGGCCTGCGAGATTACCGCATCCACCGACCACCGGCCGAACGGGGTGGGCGGCGTGACCTCACGCTATTCACGTTCCGAAAGCGTCACTTCCAGCCCACCGGCCAGATCCGCCGACACGTTATACACGAACGACAGCACGGTGGCCAGCGCGGACATCAGCACGATATTGATCGCGCCGATGATCGCCGCGACCCCGAACACGGTCCCCGGCGTGATCAGCTGTTCGCTTCCGCCACCGGAGCCGTCCGACACCAGCTGGGAGTAGGTGCCATTGAGCTGATCCCACACACCCATACCTTCCAGCACGATGTACAGCACGCCGACCGCGACCAGCCACACGAAGAACATCGCGACGCCGAGCACCAGCGACAGCTTCATCACCGACCACGGGTCGAACCGCTTCACCTGCAGGTTCGCCCGGCGAGGCCCGCGACCCGGCCGGCGCATCGCGCTCGGTGTACCGCTGGCAATACCCGCGCCACCGGCACTGGCCCGCGCGGTATTCCCGAGATCCACCGCGGTACGCCCACCCGCGGGATCCCGATCCGTCGAGGTGCTGGACGACGCACCGGCCTCGAGGCCGCCGTCCTGACCTTCCCCGAGAATCCGCCCGGCCGCGCTCCCGCTGACCACCGGCCGCTCGTGCGAAACCGTCTGCTGCGACGACCAGTTCATGTCCGCGCCGTGCCCGGGGTAAAGCACCTCCTCGGACTGCTGGGCCGGCCCGGTGGTCGCCGCCGACTGGCCCGCCTGACCCGCCGAAGCCCCAGCCCACTCGGTTGGCTGCTCGTTGCTCACCCGCTGCCAAGGTGGCAGTCCAAGCGCGCCCTGGTCCTGCGGGCCCGCACCGTTCGAGTCTCCGCCGCCCATCACGTCCTGAGCGGAGAACACCGTCGTACGTTCGGCGTCGCCCTCCGCTGAGCTGTCCCGGCGTTCGGCGTTCTCGGGTGGTGTCACCTGCGGTTCCTTACTCTGCCGATCCGTTCGATCCGCTAGTGGTGTCGCCGTTCGTCTCGTCCGCGTTGCGGGCAACCGCAACCAATGTCGTCCCCTCGCCGAGGTTCATCAGCCGCACGCCCTTGGTTTGCCTGCCGGCCTTGCGCACCTGCCGGGCATCGGTCCGAATTACCCCACCGGTCGAGGTGATCGCGTACAGCTGATCATCTACGTCAACGATCAGTGCACCCACCAGGGTGCCACGCCGGCGGTCGTGCTGGATGGTAAGCACGCCCTTGCCGCCCCGTCCCTGCACGGGGTAATCCTCGATCGGCGTGCGCTTGGCGTACCCGCCGTCGGTCGCGACCAACACGAACCGACCCTCTTGCACCACGCCCATGGTGAGCAACTCGTCGCCCTCGTTGAACCGCATACCGAGCACACCGGACGTGGCCCGCCCCATCGGCCGCAGCGCGTCGTCGGATGCGTGGAACCGGATGGATTGCCCGTCCGAGGACACCAGCAGCAGGTCGTCGTCGGCCGCGCAGAGCACGGCGCCAACCAGCTCGTCGTCCTCGCGCAGATTGATGCCGATCAGCCCGCCGGACCGGTTCGAGTCGAAATCGGTCAGCCTCGACTTCTTGACCAACCCCTTCTTGGTGGCCAGCACCAGATACGGGGAGACCGTGTAGTCCTTGATCTGGATGACCTGGGCGATCTGCTCGTCGGGCTGGAAGGCCAGCAGGTTCGCCACATGCTGGCCGCGCGCCGTGCGGTTCGCCTCCGGCAGCTCGTAGGCCTTCGCGCGGTAGACCCGGCCCTTGTTCGTGAAGAACAGGATCCAGTCGTGCGTGGAGCAGACGAAGAAGTGCGACACGATGTCGTCCTGCTTCAGCTGCGCACCCTGCACGCCCTTGCCGCCGCGCTTCTGCGAGCGGTACAGCTCGGTTTTCGTTCGCTTGGCGTACCCCGTGCGGGTGATGGTGACGACCACGTCCTCGATCGCGATCAGGTCCTCGACGTTCACCTCGCCGTCGTACGGAATGATCTTGGTGCGGCGGTCGTCGCCGTGCTTCTCGACGATCTCGGTGAGCTCGTCCTTGACGATCTGGCGCTGGCGCTCCGGCCGATCCAGGATGTCCTGCAGGTCGGCGATGATCTCCTCGATCTCGGCCAGCTCGTCGATGATCTTCTGGCGCTCCATCGCGGCGAGCCTGCGCAGTTGCATGTCCAGGATGGCCTGCGCCTGAACCTCGTCGATGTCCAGCAGCTCCATCAGGCCGGTGCGCGCTAGGTCGACCGTCTCCGAGCCGCGGATCAGCGCGATCACCTCGTCCAGCGCGTCCAGCGCCTTGACCAGGCCACGCAGGATGTGGGCGCGTTCCTCGGCCTTGCGCAGCCGGTACCGGGTGCGCCGGACGATGACCTCGACCTGGTGGCGGACGTAGTACCGGATCATCTGGTCAAGGCGCAGCGTGCGCGGCACGCCGTCGACAAGGGAGAGGAAGTTGACGCCGAAGTTGTACTGCAGCTGGGTGTGCTTGTAGAGGTTGTTCAGCACGACCTTCGCCACCGCGTCCCGCCGCAGCGTGATCACGATGCGCTGGCCACTGCGTTTGTTGGATTCGTCGGCGATTTCGGTGATGCCGGTGAGCTTGCCGTCCCGCACCAGGTTCGCGATGTTCTCGATCAGGTTGTCCGGGTTGACCTGGTAGGGCAGCTCGGTGACAACCAGGATCGCGCGCCCCTTGTTGTCCTCCTCGACCTCGACCACCGAGCGCATCCGGATCGAGCCGCGACCGGTGCGGTACGCGTCCTCGATGCCCTGGGTGCCGAGGATCAGGCCACGGGTCGGGAAATCCGGCCCCTTGATGCGCTGCAGCAGGGCAGCCAGGGTTTCGTCCTCGTCGGCCTCCCAGTTGTCCAGTGCCCAGATCACGCCATCCGCGACTTCGCGCAGGTTGTGCGGCGGGATGTTGGTGGCCATCCCGACCGCGATCCCGCCGCTGCCGTTCACAAGCAGGTTCGGGATACGGCTCGGCAGGACGTCGGGTTCCCGGGTCTTGCCGTCGTAGTTGTCCGAGAAGTCGACGGTGTCTTCGCCGATGTCCTGCAGCATCGCCATGGCCAGCGGGGCCATGCGTGCCTCGGTGTAGCGCATCGCGGCGGGCGGATCGTTGCCCGGCGAACCGAAGTTGCCTTGCCCGTCGATCAGCGGGTAGCGCATCGACCAGCCCTGGGCCAGCCGGACCAGGGAGTCGTAGATCGCCGAATCGCCGTGCGGGTGGTAGTTACCCATGACGTCGCCGACGATCCGGGAGCACTTCACGTAGCTACGGTCCGGCCGCAGGCCGGTGTCGTGCATCGAGTACAGCACTCGGCGATGCACCGGCTTGAGGCCGTCGCGCACGTCGGGCAATGCGCGGGCCACGATCACGCTCATCGCGTAGTCGATGTACGAGCGCTGCATCTCCTGCTGGATGTCGACCGGCTCGGTGCGGCCGCCCTCCGGTGGCAGGGTTGTGTCAGTCACCTGTGGGCCTTTCCTCGTTCAAACGCCCTGCTTCCATGCCCGTATCCGGGCACGCCCAGGAACTCGGCGATCAGCCTCCCATCCTATCTGTCCTGCGGTTTCCAGCTGCGCAGGCCGCCCGCCCGGCGACTCATCCGATTTGGCCCCGTTTCGTTGGCCCCAGCGGCGCACCCCGCCGGCGTCACCCGATCGTCGCCCGCGCGTAGTGACGCAACGCGGGTTCTTCGTTACGCCAGGTCCACGGCGGGCTGTTCAGCCACGCCCACACCGGCATCTGCAGCAGTTTCGGCAGGTTGCCGGCCAGCTCCGGCAGGGCGATCGGCATGAACGGCTCGGCACACACCGAGTTGTCCACCCGGCCAGGATCGGCTGGCCCTTCGTGCTTCAACGCGTCCCGCACCAGCGCGTACGCCGCCGCGTCCACCACGAGAGAGAAGTGCTCGACGGCTCGGCCCCGGCACACGTCCTGCACGGCGACGTGGGCGGAGCCGGCGAGCGCACTCGCCTCCTTGCCAGGTGCGGCGAACTCGTCGAATCGGGTGTACAGCGAGCTGTACGACGGGCCGGCCGGCACGTGCTCCGCGTTCAGCGCCCTCGTCCAATTCGAGCCCTTGGTGAATTGCCAGAACGATTCCTGGCAGCCGCTCTGGAATGCCCCGAGACCTTCGCAATACGCGGTCGCCATCACCGAACCCTGGAACGGCGAACCAAGGCTGATCGCGTCATCCAGCTTGTCTTTGATGTCCGGCCAGAATCGTGCCGCCCACACCGGATGTAGCCCACCCTGGCTATGCCCGATCGTGGACACCTTCTTCCCACTACGTTCGTACATGACCCGGATCGCGTGCACCACGTTCTCGGACGAGATCTGCATATCCCGCCAGCCGCGCGTCGGATACGGGTAATCGACCCAGCAAACCGGGTGACCCTCGTTTCGCAGCACCGCCATGTAATTCCAGGAGAAATTCTCCGGTCCCTCGGCTGTGGTGCCCGGCACGAACAGCACGGGGGTCTTACCCGCGCTGTCTATCGCGTCGTCGCAGTGCAGTGTCTTGTCCAGCTCGGCTTCCGGCTGTTCGAGCGGTGGCCCCGGCTCGGTCTCCGGGCTGCCGGTGGCGATCCCGTTGCCGGCGAGTAATGCCGAAACGGAAATCGCCAGACCGATACTCGCCCTCCGAACGCCTCCCATGTGGCGGAATATCTTCATCAAGGGCACCCAGCGCCGTGGTCGGTTGGCGACGCTTACCTCCTTCTTGTGGAAGCTCAACGACGCCGCAACCCAATGGATGCGGATGTTCACCAATTTTTGATAAGAATCCTTATCAGATTGCTCCGGTTTACCATCCGAGCTGCGTCAACGCCTTCTTGCCGAGCCCGGCGGCCCGGTCACACTCGGCCGCTTCGGTGTCCCCCGACTCGGGCAGGGGCGCGGAGGTATCGAGCTGAATCCACGCCGGCCCCGCGTCCACGTCCATCGTGCAGTGCAGGTCGGTTTCGACCGACACGTAGCCGCGCTTGCCAGCCACGTCGATGACCCGCTCGGCCGTGTCGGTCTGCACGCTCGGTATGGGCGGCTGCCACAGCACGACCCGGACCTTGTGCGTCGCTTGCCCTTCCCACACGCACGTCGGCCGGTCGGCTCGCTGGTTATCCGGTTTCGGCCGAACGGCCTCGCCCCGCAAGTGCGTGCGCACATCCTCGTCGCTGAGCAACGTGCAGGTATCTGTCTGCTGCCAGGAGCCGGCCGATCCCGCCGTGGATCCGGCCGCCGCGGAATTTCGCGGCTGCTCCGTGGAACGTCCGCCTTCCGAACATGCGCTCAGCAGTACCACGGAGCTGAGAATCCCCAGTAATGCAACGAACCGTCGCCCGCCCCTCGTCACAATTATCGCCTTTCGTCACCGGCCGAGTGCATACCGTACCGCAACGCACATTTTCGGTTGATTTTCGCGCACCACCGGCCAGCGTTTGCGTAGATTGCTTCCTGACGATCGCGCGGACGACCATCCACAATCACAACCAGATAAAGGCGGGCCAACGTGGCAGAGGGGTTTCACGCCGTACCGGAACAGATCGCCGGATACGGCGTGCTTGTGGACACGGTGAGCAAACAACTGAGCGGGATCCAGCAGTACGTAGCGGAGAACGCCAAAGCGGGGCCCGGTTTCGACGGGCTCGTGATGTCCCTGATCAAAGCGCCGGTCGATACCTACGCCCTGGAAACCTCGAAGCGAATCCTCAGCCACGGCAACCATCTTGTCGATACTGGAACCGAACTCAAACGGACCGCGTGGGACTACAGCGGCGCGGACAAATCCGCCTACCAGATATTCGCGGACGACGGGATAAGCAACCCGAACGTCCCGCCACAAGTCACCGGATACAAGGACTTCCCGGACCCCGTTTCCTATCCGGCCGGCAGTGATCCGGCCGCGGCACTGAAACCTCCGGAGATCGCGGAGGCCGACATCCAGTCCAAGGTGGACGAGGTCGGTGGGTCGCTCAAGGTGATCGACTGGGCGGTGAGCCAGGTGACCGGGTGGTCGCCGGTTGAGGCGATCACCGAGCCGATCTCCGGGAACTGGAACTCCCTGAAGGCATCCGGCGAGGCACTCAAGAACGCCGGTACCGCGCTGGAAGAGTCGCTCGACAACCTCACCAAGGCGCTGCCCACGCTCGATCCACATTGGAATGGTGGTGCGGCGCAGGATTTCCACGGCTACATCACCAAGCTGGTAAACGGCGCCGGCCAGGAAGGACCGCTGAATCGCATCGTGGGCGGCGTTTACGATCTGGTCGCCGACCAAATCGAGAAGGTCGCGCAATTCGTGGTCGACAAGCTGAAGCACGTCGTCGACCAGATACTGGAGAAGCTCGCGACCGGATGGATCCCGTTCATCGGCTGGGCGAGGCTGATCGACTTCATCAAGGAATGCGTCGGCATCTTCCAGCAGGCCAGGGAGATGGTGAACACCGTGCAGGAGCTGGTGGAGAACGCCAAGCAGCTGATCGAGATCGCGCAGGATCCGGTCGGCGCGGCGCAGGAGGCGATCGAAGAGAAGTTGCAGCCGATCGAGGAGCAGGTCGACCGGTACCAGCGAGGCGCCGAAGTCGCGAAGAACCTAGCGGATGTCGCCGACACGCAGGCGTGGGAGGACAGCCCGGATCAGGGCTATACATCGATCCCGGGCAACGCCGACCCGAGGAGGCCCGGTGCCTAACCCCATTCCCGCACACCTGCGCTCGGCGCTCGGCCGGCTGAACGACACGGTCGCCGAGCTGGACACCCGGATCGCACGGGCGAACGAGATCCCCGTCCCGGAGATGGAGCCGGTCGATCCCAAAGTCGTTGAGCAGTACGCCAACTCGCCGGATGCGCCCGCCCCGCTCAAGGCGGTCGCCAAAGCGGTGGCCGAGGGTCGCACCAGCTGGGCCGAAGTGCTCGCCGGCGGCGGCCGCGACGTGCCCGAGGTGCGCGATCTGCAGGCGGCTAGCGCCGTGCAGCTGGAACGCGAGATGCAGAAACAGCTCGACGATGAAGCGGCCGGGGACACCTCGGCGCCACCTCCGGCCAGCCCGCCACGGGCAAGGCAACGCCGGTGGCCCGCGGACGACGAGGACGAGGACTTCAGCGACCAGACGTTCCTGCGCTGACCTCGGCTGGTAAACAGCGCTGCCGGTCTAACCGCCCGCGGCGGGCGGTTAGACGTCGAGGAAGCGGACGTCCCTGGCGTTGCGGGTGATGAACGAGCGGCGTGCGCCGACGTCCTCACCCATCAGCACGGAGAACAACTCGTCCGCGGTGGCCGCGTCGTCCAGGGTTACCTGCCACAGCAACCGGTTCGCCGGATCCATGGTGGTTTCCCACAGCTCGTCGGCGTTCATCTCGCCGAGACCCTTGTACCGCTGGATGCCGTCGTCCTTGTTGATCTTCTTGCCGGCCGCGAGCCCGCGTTCCAGCAGCCCGTCGCGCTCCCGGTCGGAGTAGGCGAATTCCGGCTCGGCGCGCTGCCACTTCAGCTTGTACAGCGGCGGTGCCGCCAGGTACACGTAGCCGTGTTCGACGAGCGGGCGCATGAACCGGAACAGCAGGGTGAGCAGCAGGGTACGGATGTGCTGACCGTCCACATCGGCGTCCGCCATCAGGATGATCTTGTGGTACCGCAGCTTCGAGATGTCGAACTCGTCGTGGATCCCGGTACCGAGCGCAGTGATCAGGCTCTGCACCTCGTTGTTCTTCAGCACCTTGTCGATCCGGGCCTTCTCCACGTTGATGATCTTCCCGCGGATCGGCAGGATCGCCTGGAATCGGGACTCCCGACCTTCCTTGGCGGAACCGCCGGCCGAGTCACCCTCCACAATGTACAGTTCGCACTCGTCGGGGTTGGTTGATCGGCAGTCCTTCAGCTTGCCGGGCAGCCCGCCGACGTCCAGCGCGCCCTTGCGCCGCACCAGTTCCTTCGCCTTGCGCGCGGCCATCCGGGCCTGCGCGGAAGAAACCGACTTGGTGACAATGGTTTTGGCGTCCGCAGGGTTGCGGTCGAACCAGTCGGCCAGCCACTCGTGGCAGGTGGTCTGCACGAAGGACTTGGCCTCCGAGTTACCAAGCTTCTGCTTGGTCTGGCCCTCGAACTGCGGTTCGGCCATCTTGATCGACACGATCCCGGCGAGCCCCTCCCGCACGTCGTCGCCGGTGAGGTTGGTGTCCTTTTCCTTCAACAACTTCTTGTCCCGCGCGTAGTTGTTGATCACGCGGGTCAGCGCGGCACGGAAACCCTCTTCGTGGGTCCCGCCTTCCGCGGTGTTGATCGTGTTGGCGAAGGTGTACACGGACGGTGTGAAGCCGGAGTTCCACTGCATCGCGACCTCGACCTCGAGGCCGTCACCCTTCGCGGAGAAGGCGATGACCTTCTTGTGGATCGCGTCGCGGGAATGGTTGATGTGCTTGACGAAGTCCTCGAGCCCGCCCGGGTAGTGGTAGGTGCGCTCGCGCACCGCGGCCGCCTGCCCCTCGGCATCCTGCTCGGCGTCCTCTTCGGACACTCGCTCGTCGCGCAGCACGATGGTCAGTCCCTTGTTCAGGAACGCCATCTCCTGCAGCCGGCGGGCCACGGTCTCCGTGTTGTACGTGATGGTCTCGAAAACCCGGTGATCGGCCCAGAAGGTGATCGTAGTACCGGTCTTCCTGGTCTTCTCGCCCTCCTCGAGAGGGTGTACCGGCTTGGAGTCCTCGTAGCGCTGCCGCCACACCTTGCCGTCCACGTGGATCTCCACCTCGAGCACCGAGGACAGCGCGTTCACCACCGAGACGCCGACGCCGTGCAGGCCACCGGAGACCGCATAGGAGGCGCTGTCGAATTTCCCGCCGGCGTGCAGCGTGGTGAGGATGACCTCCACCGCGGGGCGCTTCTCCTTCGGCATGTGGTCAACCGGGATACCGCGGCCGTCGTCGACCACCCGTACCCCGCCGTCCGCGAGGAGCGTCACCTCGACCTTGCTCGCGTACCCGGCCATCGCCTCGTCGACGGCGTTGTCCACGACCTCCCACACCAGGTGGTGCAGACCACGCTCGCCGGTTGATCCGATGTACATACCGGGCCGCTTGCGAACGGCCTCCAGGCCTTCGAGAACCGTGATGGACGACGCGCTGTAGTCGTTCTTCTTTTTAGTTGCCACCGGCCTGGAGTCTCCTCGTTGTATGCGTCATCACGACGGGGGCGGATGAGCCCACCCTTCAATTCTACGTGCCGACCCTCTCAGAAGTGGCCTAAGGACGCCCCTAGCTTGCTCGCAGGGCGCCTAATTCTAACCGGCACGTGGTCCGGGTCACGCGCGGCCTCGCCGGCGCGTCGTAGCGCATTTATGCCGGCGTCTTGTGGTGCCGGAGCCCGGCGAGGAACGCGGCCCACTGGGTACGGCGTACGCAGAGGTGGCCGGCGGAGCGGTTCTTGGTGTCACGGATGTGGGTGATGTCGCCGGGCGCGACCTCGACGCAATCGCCGTTGTGTCCGCTGTAACTACTCTTCCGCCAGCCGACCTCGACGCAGCCATTGCTGCCGGCGCTGTAACTGCTCTTCCGCCAGACGATGCCTCCTGGCTCAGGCCCGTTCATTGCTGTTGTCTCCATCCGGATAGAGCTCGACTGCCAGGTTTGCAATCAGCTCCCTCGATTGTCGCGCATCCAGCGCGGTGTCCGCGAGTGAACCGAGAATGCTTCGATACGCGGCAATTTCTTCGGGTTCCTCCAGGAACAGGCTCGCGGTCTGGCTTTCCAGGTAGACGACCGGTTTGAAGTCGATGAGCTCCAGGAGCATGAACGGTCCGGCGATGCCGGCGTGCGCCCCCAGCGAGATCGGGACCACGCGCAGGCTGATGTTGGTCCGCACGGAGAGCCGCAGCAGGTGGTGCAGCTGCTCGGACATGATCTCAGTGGTTCCGACCGGCAACCGCAGCACGAATTCATGGAGGAAGAATACAAATCGGACGGCTGGCTGGCGGCTGAGCAGACTCTGTCTGGCGAGTCGGGCGGCCACCCGATCGTCGATTTCGTCCTCGGGCACATCACCGATCCCGGAGATCAGTGCCCGCGCGTAGTCACCGGTCTGCAACAAACCCGGGACCATGTTGGGCTGGAAATCGCTGTAGCACTCCGCGTTGTCCTCGAAATCCACCAGGGTGCGCAGCTGCTGCGGCAGTCGAGACCCGAACTGTTGCAGCAGGCCCGGCCGGTTCGCCTCCCGGCAGAGCTTGAGCAGCCGCTCGCGTTCCGCGCCGGTCACCCCACAAACTCCCAGAAACGCGGACAGATCCACCTCGGTGCAGGTACGTTTCCCGGTCAGCACCCGGGAAACGCGGCCCTCGTCCCAGTCGAGCTTGTGCGCGGTCTGCTTGCCGGTCAGCCCGGCGGAGTGCATGGCCTGGCGCAACCCGTCACCCAGCTGCCTGCTGCGGATGGTGGGGATCTCCTCGTCCATGTTCGCAAATTAGCTGGCCGAAACCGGCGTTGTGACCAGGAAACCAACCGGTCCACCAAAACGGCGTATCGATTGCGGCGCCGACAATTGGTTGCCTTAGCGTCCGGAGGTATACGCCAATGACCACAATTTCCGCCGCGAAGATCGACGCCTACCGGCTGCTGCAGATGGACCTCGTCCGGCACCTGGAGGAGGCCGAGTTCCTCGCGCTCAAGACCGAAGCGTGGGGGCACGACGACGTCGTGATCGCGCGCGAGCTCATCCCTGACCTGGTGAAGGTGATCCACTCGGTGCTGATGCAGCATGAGGGAACCTGGCGCGGGAACTGCCGGTTCTGTTTGAAGCCGGCACCGTGCCCCACCGTGCAGTCCATCCACCACATAGTGAAAGACCCGCAACGCCAGTTCGTCAAACTCCTGGACGCCGCCGACGAGCCGTAGCCGCAGGGCCGCACCCCGCAGGCCCCAACACGGCCCCGACTGAGGGGCACATTCGGGGCGTTGGTTGCCCGTACAGTGTCTTGCGGGCCACCCGCACCCGGGTGAGCCTTCACGACAAACACGCAGGGGTTAGCCGTAGGTGTCCCGGGGTCCCCTGCCGGGGACGTGCCGGAGGCCGCGACGCCAGCTGGGCGCCACCGGGCCCTGCACCTTGAGCCGTTTGACCACTCCATGGCCAACTCCGGCGGCGATCTTCGCGAGTAGCTGGCCCTGCAGCAGCCGCAGCTGGGTCGCCCACGCCGTCGAGCTGGCTCGCACGGTCAACTCTCCGTTGTTCAAGGCCTGGGGCTGCGTATGCTCGGCCACCTCCTCGCCGACAAGCGCGGCCCAGTGGCCAAAGATCTGCCCGGTGGCCAGCCGCCCGTCCCAGCCACGGTCCTTGGCTAGCCGGGAGGCGATCCGCCCGAACGGCTGCGGGTCGCGGTCGTCGGCGCCCGCGTTCGACCATCGGCGCCGTCGAGTGCGGGGGGATTCGCCGCCGTGCGGCACGGCTCGCTTGCCCTTGGGCCGACCGTTCGTCGCGGACCGGGCACGGGCGGCCTCGAGGGCGGCGCGTGCGATGTCGGAGCCGTGCAGCTCGGTCTGCTCGGTCTGCTCACCGTGGCTGTCTGTGACACCCTCGCCGGCGTCGTCACTACCCGGGTGGGTGGACGATTCGGTGGCATCAGCGACGCCGGTCACACCGGGCGACAGATTCGTGACGCGCTTATCCACACTATCCACAGGTTTATCCCCAGCTGTGGGTGAACTAACACCGGTGTCATTTACTCCGGGTGTTTTGCGCCTCCTTGCCTTCCGCTCGTCCGGCGGTACCCGGTTATCAGTCACTGCGCACCTCTCCATCACCGACCACGAAGCGTTTGCCCACCAGTTCCGCCGGGACGTCCTCGTCCACCGCCGCCGTCACCAGCACCTGTTCGGCACGCGCGGCCACTTCGGCCAGCCGCCCGCGCCGCCGCCGATCCAGCTCGGCGAACACGTCATCCAGTACCAGGACGGGTTCGGCCCCGTCCGCGCGCAGTAACTCGTAGGAGCCGAGCCGCAGGGAGAGCGCGAACGACCAGGACTCACCGTGGCTGGCGTAGCCCTTGGCCTGAACGTCCCCCAGGACCAGCTCCAGTTCGTCCCGGTGCGGGCCAACCAGGCTGACGCCACGTTCCAGCTCCTGCGCGCGCTGCTCGGTCATCGCGGTGAGCAGCATGTCGGAGAGCGTGTCGACGTCCGCCCGTTCTGGCAACTCACCGAGACCGGACCGATACGCGATGTACACCGGGCGCGACTCGGGCGCTACCCCGGCGTAAGCGGCGGCCACGTGCGGCCCGAGATCGGCGACCAGGTTCAGCCGTGCGGACAGCAGCTCGGCGCCGTGCCGGGCGAGATGCCCGTCCCACACCTCAAGGGTGCCGACATCCGTCCGGTTGCCCGAGGCCCGCGCGGACTTCAACAACGCGTTGCGCTGCTTCAACACCCGGTCGTAGTCCGAGCGCACTCCCGCGTACCTCGGTGCGCGCAGCACCAGCAGCTCGTCAAGGAACCGCCGGCGCTCGCCCGGATCGCCGCGCACCAGCGCGAGATCCTCCGGCGCGAACAGCACCGTGCGCAGGATGCCGAGCACCTCGCGGGCACGGGGCACCGGACCACGGTTCACCCTGGCCCGGTTCGCCTTGCCCGGGGTGATCTCCAGCTCAACGGTCAGCTCGCGACCTTCGTTCACCACCGCGACCCGGATCAGCGCCCGCTCGCGGCCCTGCCGGACCAGCGGCGTGTCGCTGGCAACCCGGTGCGAACCCAGCGTGGCGACGTACCCGATCGCCTCGACGAGGTTCGTCTTGCCCTGGCCGTTCTGCCCGACGAACACCATCGGTCCCGGTTCGAGCGGGAGATCGGCGTGCTCCCATGAGCGGAAGTCGGTGAGTTGCAGGTGCCGTACGTACACGGTGCCCGCAGGCTAGTCGTCCACGCCGTGCACCGAATGACCGCCGAACTGGTTACGCAACGCGGCCACCGCCTTCATCGCGGGCGAATCCTCCTGCCTTGACGCGAACCGGGCGAACAGCGCGGACGTGATCACCGGCGCGGGCACGGCGTGGTTGATCGCCTCCTCCACCGTCCACCGGCCCTCGCCGGAATCCTCCACGTAACCCCGCAGATAGTCGAGCTCCGGGTCGTCGTTAAGCGCGGCGACCAGCAGATCAAGCAACCAGGAACGGACCACCGTGCCGCGTGACCATGCCTTGAGCACCGCCGGCACGTCGGTGACCTCGTCGGCCGCGGTGAGCAGCTCGTACCCCTCGGCGTAGGCCTGCATCAGGCCGTACTCGATGCCGTTGTGCACCATCTTCGCGTAGTGCCCGGAGCCGACCGAACCGGCATGCGCGAAGCCCTCCTCGCGCGGGCCTTCCGGGCGCAGCGCGTCGAAGATCGGCAACGCCCGCTCGACGTCCTCGTTCGCGCCGCCGACCATCAGGCCGTAGCCGTTGTGCAACCCCCAGACGCCGCCGGACACCCCGCAGTCCAGGTAGCCGATTCCGTTGCCCGACAACAGATCCGCGTTCGCCTTGTCGTCGGAGTACCGGGAGTTCCCACCGTCGATCACGAGGTCACGCTCGTCCATCAGCTCGGCGAGTTCGGCGATGGTCTGCCTGGTGGCCTCGCCGGCAGGCACCATCACCCACACCACCCTTGGCGCGTCCAATTTGGACACCAGGTCGGCGAGCGAACCGGCGTCGCTCACCTCCGGGTTGTGGTCGTAGCCGATGACCTCGTGATGGGCACGACGGAGCCGCTCGCGCATGTTGAAGCCCATCTTGCCAAGGCCAACGAGTCCGAGCTGCACGGTGATCGATCCTCTCGTCGCGTGACTAGCGTGACTAGCCGGGCAGGCGGACCGGCATCAGCAGGTACAGGTAGCCAGCCTGCACCTCACCATCCTCACCCACGGGCTTGATCAACGCGGGGCGGCTCGCGGTGGTGAAGGACAGCTCCGCGCGATCGGTGTGCAAGGCGCCGAGCCCGTCGATCAGGTATTGCGGGTTGAACGCGATGGTCACCGGTTCGCCGGTGAAGTCGCACTCCAGCTCCTCCTCCGCGCTGCCCTCGTCGTCGCCGCCCGCGGACAACCGCAGCCCGGATTCGCTGAACTCGAGCCGTACCTGGGTACCCCGTTCGGCGACGAGGGACACCCGCTTGATCGCGTCGGTGAGCGTGGCGACCGAGATGATCGCGGCCGAGTTGTGCTCGCTCGGCAGCAGCTGGCGAACCGGTGGGAACTCCGCGTCGAGCAACCGGGTGGTCGCCTGCCGCCCGCTTCCGGAGATACCGAGCAGCCCGTCACCGCTGGCAAGGGAGAGTTCGACGGTACGGCCGGAAGCGCCGAGCGACTTCGCGGCCTCGGCGAGGGTGCGGGCCGGCACGAGCACCGCGGTCTCCTCGTCGCCGGGAATGCTCTCGTCCGGTTTCCAGGTGAGCTCGCGCATCGCGAGGCGGAACCGGTCGGTGGCGATCATGGTCAGCTTCTCGCCGTTGATCTCGATCCGCACGCCGGTCAGCATCGGCAGCGTGTCGTCCTTGCCGGCCGCGACCGCCACCTGGCCGACGGCCTGGCCGAACACCTCACCCGGCAGCTCGCCGGCGCGGTCCGGCATGGTCGGCAACTGCGGGTAGTCCTCGACCGGCATGGTCGGCAGGCTGAACCGTGCGTTGCCGCAGGTGATCGACGCGCGGGACCCTTCGATCGCGATCTCCACCGGTTGCGCGGGCAGCGCCTTGGTGATGTCCGCGAGCAGCCGGCCGGAAACCAGCGCCCGGCCGCCGTCCGCGATCGTCGCCGAAACACCCACCGTGGCGGAAACCTCGTAGTCGAATCCGGAGATGGTCAACGCGGCATCGTCATCGGATTCGGCGCCACCTGCGTCGAGCAGGACGCCGCCAAGCACGGGAACGGGTGGCCGCGAGGGAAGGCTGCGCGCCACCCAGGCGACAGCGTCCGCGAGTCCGTCGCGCTCGACGCGGATCTTCATGAGAAATCCTTTCCGGCTTTCCGAGATCACCAGCTGAGGTTCCTCCGACGCGGGCAGTCCGCGAGAAGCGCTGCGGGCGTCGCGGGGAGGTAAATGCTGTTGGACGCCACGGTAGAGCGTGTGGGCGTGCGCCGTCATCCGGGGCTGGGTGTTTCGCGCCGTTCGCTGCCGTTCGCTGGAGCCAGCTGTCCCCAGATTCACAGCTCGCCTCTTTTTGTTGTTCTTCCTCTTAGAGAGAAAAAGAAGTGAGCAGGAGTAGTAAGGGCTGTGGGTTGTGTGGACTCGACGCATCGACGCAGGTCAGTAGGCGCGGCCGGGTGTGGACCGACCGGTGCGGCGAGCGGTGGACGCACCGGTCGGCCGGTGGAGAACTACCCGGCGGCCGCGAGTGCTCCACACCTGTCCCCAGTTATCCACAGTTCCATCCCCAGCTGTGGGTCGATTTGTGCCCAAGTGACTCACAAGTTTCGGTCGTCCAGGGGGTGCAAAAATTCGTCCCGCGAGATCACCCGGGAAGGCTAGTTACGTATGTGTAATTCAGAGGGTGTTCAAGGCGCACGGCGGAGCGTGATGGCGTGTGCGGGCGGAATCGCCTTGTCGGCGCTAGACGCTGCGACATTCGAGCGACGCGATCTTCGTCGGCGTTACGGGCTCCGGCGCGCACGGAGTAGTCGTGAAGGCCACCTTGGGGGCGTTCAATGCCCGGAAGGTGGCCTTCACGGCACAAGCGGGGATTAGCCGCGGGCGCGTTGCTTGATCCGGGAGGTCAATTCCTGCACCTGGTCGTAGACCCGCCTGCGTTCGGCCATCTCCTTGCGGATCTTCTTGTCCGCGTGCATCACCGTGGTGTGGTCGCGGCCGCCGAACGTCTGCCCGATCTTCGGCAGCGACTGGTCGGTGAGCTCCCGGCACAGGTACATCGCGATCTGCCTGGCCTGCGCGATCGCCTTGGTCTTGCCCGGTCCGCACAGGTCGTCCATCGAGACGCCGAAGAACTCCGCGATCACCGCCATGATCGTGGACGCGTCGACTTCCGGAACCCGCGAATCGGGGATCAGGTCGCGCAGCACGATCTCGGCGAGTCCGACATCGACCGGTTGCTGGTTCAGCGACGCGAACGCGGTGACCCGGATCAGCGCGCCTTCGAGTTCGCGGATGTTCGCCTCGATCCGGGCGGCGATGAACTCGAGCACCTCGGCCGGTGCGTTCAGCCGGTCCTGGGCCGCCTTCTTGCGCAAGATCGCGATGCGGGTTTCCAGCTCGGGCGGCTGGATGTCGGTGATCAGGCCCCACTCGAAACGAGTGCGCAGTCGGTCTTCCAGGGTGGCCAGCCCTTTCGGAGGGCGGTCCGAGGAGATCACGATCTGCTTGTTCGCGTTGTGCAACGTGTTGAAGGTATGGAAGAACTCCTCCTGGGTTCCTTCCTTACCTTCCAGGAACTGGATGTCGTCCACCAGCAACACATCGACGTCTCGGTAACGGCGCTGGAAGGCGACCTGCCGGTCGTCTCGAAGCGAGTTGATGAAGTCGTTGGTGAATTCTTCGGTGGACACGTAGCGCACCCGCATCCCGGGGAACAAGCGTTGCGCGTAGTGCCCGACGGCGTGCAGCAGGTGGGTCTTGCCGAGCCCGGATTCCCCCCAGATGAACAACGGGTTGTACGCGCGGGCCGGCGCCTCGGCGACCGCCACCGCCGCGGCGTGCGCGAACCGGTTGGACGCGCCGAT
Organism: Pseudonocardiaceae bacterium; assembly: GCA_009379845.1. GTDB lineage: Bacteria > Actinomycetota > Actinomycetes > Mycobacteriales > Pseudonocardiaceae > Tamaricihabitans. The sequence continues at coordinate 17,159 of WHSZ01000012.1, forward strand.
CACGAACGTGTCGAAGGTGTACTTGCCGTTCAACCGCGTCTGCGAGCTTGGCGGTCCGTGCTTCGGCGCGGTGTACGGCTGGCCGGCCGGCTCGGGTGTGCCGCCGGTGAACGTCGGCCAGATCTCGTGCACCGCGGCGAGCGCCTCGCCCTCCTCGTCGACTTCCTCGTTGTCGCTCTCGGCGGAAAGATCGATCGGGGCCATCTGCGCGGTGTCCACGAGATCATCGACCTCCCGCGTCGCGCGGCCGAGGCCGAGCTCGGTCTGCTGCGGTTGGGACGGTGCCGGCTCGGCATCCGGATCCCAGTGCGGATGCTCGTCCACGGTCGGCCACTCGGGTTCGACCGGCGAGCCGTCGACGGCGACCGACCCGTGCACGCCGTCACTCGCCCTGGCGGCCTCGCCCGCGACGCTTCGGGCACCGGTGGCATCCGTCACGGACGCCGGCACCGGGGTACTCACCAGATCCGCGCCTGGGTCGACCTTGACCGCGAGCGAGACGTCCCGACCGAGATGGCGGGACAGCGCTTCGGTGATCGGATCGCACAGTGCCCGCTCGATGGCCTCCTTGGCGAAGTCACTGGGAGCGGCAAGCAGCGCGGTGCCGTCCAGCAGACCGATCGGACGCGTTACCCGCATCCACGCTCGTTGCTGGGGCGACAGCGTCCCCGCGGATAGCTCGCGGACCACCTGCTCCCACACGAGACCAAGGTTGACCTGGTCGGACACCTACTCCGCTCCCCTCCCAGCGTTGCGTGTTCACGCCCACCCCCAGTGGTGGGCGACGTGCGACGCCCCACGACCCAACGCGCCGCCGCCGTCGATACCTGCGCAGCAGGCATCCACAGAGTTGTCCACAACTGTGCACGAAGGTACGGAAAACCGCAGCACTCCCCTGCCGGTCCAACGTACCGAGTGGCGCGGACCGGCTCTGGGGCCTTCCCCAGGGCCGCCGGTCGGGCCAACTAAGAAGAGCGACGCTAACAAGGCCGGCGCAATGCCACAAGACACCCTTCGGGGCAAGCATTTTATGGTTTACGGCGTGTCGCCGTGCGGTGCTGGAGAGTGCGGCATGAGAGTACTAGCCGGGGGTGGGTTTGGTCCGCCCGAAATAGGTGCGTACCCTCGATAGAGTCTCCCGCTGGCAGCGGGTGTGCTTCGCGTGTCTGCCTCCGGTCGCCGAGGCCGGATTCCATTACGCGTCGCGGCTGCACCAGTACTCAGGCCGATACGAACCGGTGCCCGGGGGACGGCCACCAGACCTGATCTTGTGTTGTGACACCGGGAGATTGACGACCGTGAGCAAGGGTAAGCGCACTTTCCAGCCGAACAATCGCCGACGCGCAAGGAAGCACGGTTTCCGGCTGCGCATGCGAACCCGTGCCGGTCGGGCGATTGTCGCCGCTCGCCGCAGCAAGGGCCGCGCACGTCTGTCGGCGTGACCTCCTGAACGGCGAGGCACGTCTTGCTGCCCGCGAGTGCCAGGGTCCGGCGGAGCGAGGAGTTCCGTTCGGTGACTCGGCATGGTCGGCGGGCCGGCCGCCGACGGCTTGTGGTGCACGCAATCGTTGGCCACGGTGGTTCGGCGAGGGCGGGTTTCGTGGTAAGCAAAGCTGTCGGCAATTCCGTCGTGCGGCATCGAGTGGTGCGCCGGCTGCGGCATCTTGTCGCGACGCGGCTGGGCACCTTGGAGGCCGGCAGCACGTTGGTTGTCCGAGCACTACCTCAGGCCGCGAACGCGTCGAGCGCCGAGTTGGGCGCGGACCTGGACGGCGCGCTGCGGAAGTTGGATCTAGTGTCGGCGCGCTCGCGCGGCGAGAAGTGCGAGGGACAGTGAACGACACACAAGCGACGTCCGCGGAGCAGCACACCGCGGCCCCGTCACCTCCGCCGCCCCGGCCAGGGCCCGTGGCGTGGGTCCTGTTGCTCCCGATCCGGTTCTACCGGAAATGCATCTCCCCATTCTTGCCTCCGATGTGCCGGTTCTATCCGAGCTGTAGCGCGTATGCGGCGGAGGCATTGACCCGCCACGGCGCCGCCCGGGGGTCCTATCTAGCGATACGTCGGCTGCTGCGGTGCGGTCCGTGGACCCCGCCGGGCCGAGATCCGGTGCCCGAGAAGTTCAGCTTCCGAGCCCAGCGACCTGCCATATCGACCGAGGAGTAGCTCAGTGCTCGACTTCATCTACTACCCCGTGTCCTTCATCCTGTGGTGTTGGCACAAGGTCTTCGGGTTCGTCCTCGGCGAGGACTTCATCCTGTCCTGGGTCCTCGCGATCATGTTCCTGACCTTCACGGTTCGCGGCATCATGTTCAAGCCGTTCGTGAAGCAGGTGCGCTCCATGCGGAAGATGCAGGAGTTCGCACCGGAGATCAAGAAGATCCAGAAGAAGTACGGCAACGACAAGCAACGGCAAGCGCAGGAGATGCAGAAGCTCCAGCGTGAGCACGGGGTCAACCCGCTCGGTAGCTGTCTGCCGATGTTGTTGCAGATTCCGGTATTCATCGGCCTGAACTGGGTGCTGCGTAACTTCACGCCGTCCCACACCGAGACCGGGAACTACTTCTTCGACGGTGCGGGAGTGAGCTCCTACCTCGATGCCAAGTTCTTCGGCGTCAACCTCGGTGACGCGATCAACCACGGCTTCGGCATGGTGGCCGGCGGGGCAGAGCCGGGCTGGAACTGGCAGGTTGCCCCGGTCGCGATCCCATTGATGATCGTCGCCAGCGTCGCGACGCACTTCACCGCGCGGCACTCGGTGTCCCGGCAGAACCCCGCCGCCGCCACCCAGCAGACCGCCATGATGAACAAGCTGACGCTGTACATCTTCCCGTTCGGTGTCCTCGTCTTCGGTGCGTTCTTCCCGATCGGCTTGCTGCTGTACTGGCTGTCCAACAACGGCTGGACGCTGATGCAGCAGGCGATCGTGTATCGGAAGATCGACCGCGAGGAAGCCGAGAAGAAGACCGAGGCAACGGAGAAGCGCAGCGCCCTCGCCCCGAAGCCGGGGCAGAAGCCGGGCCAGGCCAAGAAGCGCCCCGCGCAGGAGAAGCCCGCTGCGGACGACACCAAGTCGACGGACGACACTGCGAAGTCGTCTGATTCGAAGTCCACCGGGAAGACGACCGGCGGGAAGACATCCGGCGGTACGCAGAAGAGCGGTTCGAAGCCGGCGCCCGGTTCGAAGCCGGCGCCCGGTTCGAAGCCCGCGTCGAAGCCGAAGTCTGGCGGCAGTTCGGGTAGTAGTTCGGGCGGCGGATCCGGCGGTTCCGGCGGCAGCGCGAACGGCGCCAAGGGGACCGAAAACAAGAGCGGCACCAGCCAGAACTCCGCCGCGAGCAACGGCGACAAGCAAGATTCCGGTCAAAGTACGGGCCGATCCCAGAGCAAGAAGACAGGCCGCAAGCGTTCCTGACGCGACGGGCGGACCTGGAGAGGAGCAGACCGTGTCAGAGACGGTGGAAGCTACCGCGCCGGACACTGCGGACGAAGCAGTGGAGGACGCCGTGGAGACGCCTGATCAGGAGGCGCGTGATCAGGAAGCTCAAGAAGCGGAGTCGACCGGCTCTTCGAACGACATGCTGGTGCGTGAGGGAGACATCGCGGGCGACTACCTGGAGCGGTTGCTCGACCTCCTTGACTTCGACGGCGACATCGACCTGGACGTCGAAGCCGGTCGGGCGATCGTGAGTATCGACGGTGGCGAGGACCTGGAGAAGCTCGTCGGCCCACGGGGGTCCGTACTCGAGGCACTCCAGGAACTGACCCGGTTGGCGGTGCAGCAAGAGACCGGCGTGCGGAGCCGGCTGATGCTGGACGTGGCGGGGTGGCGCGCGGATCGCCGCGAGGAGTTGCGGGAGCTCGGCCGGAATGCGGCGGAGAAGGCCCTCAAGGGTGGCGAGCGGGTGCGGATGCAGCCGATGAGTCCCTTTGAGCGGAAGGTCGTGCACGATGCGGTCGCGGCGGTGGATGGCGTAACCAGTGAGAGTGAAGGCGAAGAGCCGAAGCGGCGGGTCGTGGTCTTCCCCGGGTGAGTCCGCACGGCGATACTTACGGCGCGCCAGCGATGGTTGGGCCGCGCCTTTTTGTGTGTCGGGTTGTTTCACGTGAAACGTGACGGCGTGGGTAGTGGGCCGGTTTCACGTGAAACCATGCGTGGAGAGGTGTCGTGACGCTGGTGGCAGATACGGAGACACCGGCCGCACCTGGGGTTGCCGCAGAGATGTTTGGCTCCAAGTTGCCCCTCGCCAACCGGTATGCTCGACTTCTCGCCCAGCACGGTGTGGATCGCGGACTCATCGGTCCTCGTGAAGTCGACCGGTTGTGGGAGCGGCACTTGCTCAACTCGGCCGTGATCAGTCGGTTGGTGCCGGCGGACTCCCGAGTGCTGGATATCGGGTCGGGCGCCGGTCTGCCCGGTGTCGTCTTGGCATTGGCTCGCCCTGATCTGGACGTGGTGCTCGTCGACCCAATGGCACGTCGGGTGCGTTGGTTAGAGGAAGTTATCCACACCCTCGGCTTGTCGGCCACGGTTGTGCGTGGTCGGGCGGAGACTAAAGAGATGCGCGAAGCCCTGTCGGGTGCGGACGTGGTGACGGCCCGGGCGGTTGCTCCGCTTGGACGTCTGGCCGAGTGGTGCCTCCCGCTACTGCGCCCCCGTGGTCAACTGCTTGCCATGAAGGGCGAGAGCGCCGCCGAGGAGCTCGACCGTGACCGCGGTCAGATCGAGCGGGCAGGCGGAGCGCACGCGCGAATTGAACGATGTGGCGTCGACGTATTGGACGTTCCGACGACCGTGGTTGTTATAGAACGCACGGAACGAAGGGGCGGCCGTGACGGTCGACGGCGAGCACGGAAGGATCGTGATGGGGAATCCGGACGCACGGAACGGAGGTACGGATGTTCCACGTGAAACAGCAGCCGCCAACCCTGAGGAAGGCGGCACGGTCGGCAGCGAGGAGGAACGGCCTCCGGTGAACTCCGCGACCGACCGGCAGATCGGCTGGACGCCGATCGCCGAAGAAGCCGAGCGCGCCGCGCGCGTGCTGCACCCCGAAGAGAACCAACTCCCCCGCCCCGCCCAGCGACGCGTGATGACGATCGCCAACCAGAAGGGTGGTGTCGGCAAAACGACGAGTGCGGTCAACCTCGCGGCGGCTCTCGCCACCCAGGGACTGAAGGTGCTCGTTGTCGATCTCGACCCACAAGGGAACGCCAGCACGGCGTTGAGCGTCGACCACCGCTCGGGCGTCCCTTCGATCTACGAAGTGCTACTCGGCGAAGTATCCGTCGCGGACGCGGCGGCGGTCAGTGAGCAATCGTCGAATCTGTACTGCGTGCCCGCGACGATCGATCTCGCCGGTTCGGAGATCGAACTGGTATCGATGTCGTCACGTGAATCGAGGCTGAAGGAGGCGCTGACACCTGAGGCGCTCGACGAGCTGCAGCCGGACTACGTGTTCGTGGACTGCCCCCCGTCACTCGGTCTGCTCACGGTGAACGCGCTCGTGGCGGCGCGTGAGGTACTCATCCCCATTCAGTGCGAGTACTACGCGCTGGAGGGTCTGGGGCAGCTGCTGAGCAACATCGAGCTGGTGCAGAAGCACCTGAACCCGGCGCTGAGCGTGTCGACCATCTTGCTCACCATGTACGACGGGCGCACCAAGCTGGCCGATCAGGTCGGAGTCGAGGTCCGGCAACACTTCGGCGACACGGTGCTGGATACCGTGATCCCGCGAAGCGTGAAGGTGTCCGAGGCACCCGGTTTTGGCCAGACGGTGCTTGCCTACGACCCTGGTTCACGTGGAGCCATGAGTTACGTCGACGCCGCACGGGAGATCGCCGAACGTGGTGCGGCCGGGAGGGAGACACAATGAACGAGCGCAGGGGTGGTCTCGGCCGGGGGTTGGCCGCGCTGATTCCCAGTGGCCCGGTGGGCGACGGTGAAGAGGCACGGTCAACGACCATCGCGCTCCAATCGGAAGACGGTGCTGGCGATACCTCGAACGGCTCCCCCGACTCGCACAGCGGAGAAGTCGCGGGGGCGGTGTATCGGGAAGTACCGACGGCGTCCATCAAGCCGAACCCGAAGCAGCCACGGCAAGTCTTCGACGAGGAAGCCCTCGCCGAGCTAGAGCATTCGATTCGTGAGTTCGGCTTGATGCAGCCGATCGTCGTCCGGCAACTCCCGGACGACGAGTACGAGCTCGTGATGGGTGAACGCCGCTGGCGTGCCGCTCAGCGGATCGAACTCGAATACATCCCCGCGATCGTTCGGCAGACGGCCGACGATGCGTTGCTGCGCGATGCGCTGCTCGAGAATATTCACCGGGTGCAGCTCAACCCGCTCGAGGAAGCTGCCGCCTATCAGCAGCTGCTGGACGAGTTCGGCGTGACACACGAAGAACTGGCCGACCGAATCGGCCGGAGCCGACCTGTCATCACGAACACAATCCGCCTGCTGCGTCTACCGCTTCCCGTGCAACGTCGGGTGGCGGCGAACGTGCTGTCCGCCGGTCACGCCCGGGCTCTGCTGGCGATCGAGGAGCCGGACGCGCAGGAGGAGCTGGCGGCGCGGATCGTTGCCGAGGGCTTGTCGGTGCGGGCGACCGAAGAAGCCGTCACGTTGACCAAGAACGAGGCGCCGGGCAAGAAAAAGGAGCCGGCCCGCAAGCCCATGCAGGCCCCCGGATTGCAGGATCTCGCGAACCGGCTCTCCGATCTCTACGACACCCGCGTCCGGGTCGATCTGGGACGCCGGAAGGGCCGGATCGTGATCGAGTTCGGCTCCGTTGACGACCTTGAGCGGATCGCCGAGATGATGGCGCCGAACCAGACAAAAGGGATACGTGAGCTGGAATAGGGGTACACACCGCCATGTTTTGTCACGGTGACGGCACCCTCTAGAGGACGTAAAACCACGGCGTGCGCCCGCGGCGGTTCCACGTGAAACATCAGCCGCGGTGCACCGACCGGGTAATGAGATCGGCGAAAACCTCGCCCAAAGACAGCCCAGCGGCCTCAACCGCCATCGGCAGCGAGGAAGTCTCGGTGAGGCCCGGGGACGAGTTCACTTCGAGGAACTGCACCGTGCCGTCCGGGGTCACGACCGCGTCGGTGCGCGAGACGTCCCGCAACCCCAGCAGCCGGTGTGCCTGAACGGCCAGCCCCCCGACCGCCTTGGCTTCATCATCGGACAGCCGCGCCGGCGCGTAGAAGTCGGTCAGGCCCGCTGTGTAGCGGGCGGTGTAGTCGTACACCCCGCTTTCCGGAACGATCTCCACGGCGGGCAACGCCTCCGGGCCATCGGTCCCTTCGACGACGGTCACCGCCACCTCGACGCCGTCGACGAATCGTTCGGCCAGCACGGTCTCGCCGTACGCGAGGCAACCGACCATCGCGGCCGGAAGCTGGCTGGCGTCCCGCACGACCTGTGCGCCCAACGCCGAGCCACCTTGGTCGGGTTTGAGCATCATCGGCAGGCCGAGCCGATCGACCATCGCGTCCAGCACGGCCTGCGCACCGAGCTCACGGAATGTGCTGTGCGGCAGCACGACCCACTCCGGGGTGGACATGCCGGCACGAGCGATCTCGGACTTGGCGGTGGGCTTGTCCCACGCTCGCCGGCACGCCTGTGAGCCGGTGCCGACGAAAGGCACGTCGAGCATTTCCAGGACGGTCTGCACCGACCCGTTCTCTCCTTCCCCGCCATGCAAGGCAACAAGCACCGCGTCCGGGCGATGCGACCGCAATCGCGACAGGAGTCCGCTGTCGGTGTCCCATTCCTCCACGGTCAGTCCGCGGGACCGCAGCGCGGAGGACAACCGGCGCCCGGAACGCAGTGATACATCACGCTCGTGCGAAAGCCCGCCGGACAGGACGGCTACTACCCCTTCGGACAACGGAGAACTCCTTAACCGTCCACAGTGGATGTCCATAGTGGACCATACAGAATAGCTTGTGCCGCAACTGGTTACGCGGTATCCGGCGACGGCGCCTGCGGGCCGGACATCGCGTTCTGCGCGGCCGGACCGAACGTGTCGTACAGCTCCATCTCGTCGGTGAGCACACCAGAGAGTCGCCGGACACCTTCCCGAATCCGCTCCGGTGTCGGGTAACAGAACGACAGCCGCATCTGCCTGCTGCCCAACTGATCGGCGTAGAAGCCGGTCCCGGAGGCGTAGGCCACCCGTGCTGTCACGGCACGCGGCAACATCGCTTTGGCGTCAACACCTTCCGGGGCGGTAAGCCACACGTAGAACCCGCCGTCCGGGCGTGTCCAGCTGCACCCCGCCGGCATGTGCTGCTCAAGCGCGGACAGCATGGCATCCCGCCGTTCCCGGTACGTCTCCCGGAACTTCTTGATCTGACCCTGCCAGTCGTGCGTGGCCAGGTACCGGGACACCAGCATCTGGTTGAAGGTGGGCGGGCACAGCGTCGCGGACTCGGCCGCGAGCACCAGCTTCTCGCGCACCGCGTGGGGCGCGAGCACCCAGCCGACCCGCAGCCCGGACGCGAAGGTCTTAGAGAACGAGCCGAGGTAGACCACGTTGTCCGGATCCTGAGTACGCAGCGCGGGGTACGTCTGCCCGTCGAACCCGAGTAGCCCGTACGGGTTGTCCTCAAGCACCAGCACGCCGTGCGAGGCACAGATCTCCAGGATCTCCGAGCGCCGTCGCACCGCCAGCGTCACGCCGGCCGGGTTGTGGAAGTTCGGGATGGTGTACAGGAACTTGACGCGCTGGCCCTGCCGTTCGGCGGCCGCGAGCGCCTCCCGCAGTGCTTCGGGCTGCAACCCCGAGTCGTCCATCGCCACGTGCACCACGTTCGCCTGATACGCGGCGAACGAGCTCAACGCGCCGACATAGGATGGGCCCTCGGCCAGCACCACGTCCCCCGGATCGCAGAACAACCGGGTGACCATGTCCAGCCCCATCTGGGATCCGACGGTCACCACCACGTCGTCCGGGTGCGCCTGGATACCCTCCAGCGCCATCACGTCGCAGATCTGCTCACGCAGCTCCGGGACACCGTGCGCGGAGCCGTACTGCAAGGCGACCAGACCGTCGCTCGCGACTAGCTCGGCGACCTGCTCGGAAAGCGATTCGAGCGGCAGGGCCGCCAGGTTCGGCATCCCGCCTGCCAGCGAAACCACCTCCGGCCGGCTCGCGACCGCGAAGAGCGCTCGTACCTCGGAGGCCGTCATCCCCTTGGTCCGCGCCGCGTACCGGCGCAGATGCGGATCGAGGCTGTGTCTGGTCGAGGTCGTCTCCGGATGATCGTCGCTCCGGCTTTCGGACGGATTCATATGCCGCGTTAGCCTTTACTCAGGGGCCTTTACATCGGGGGTGGGCGTAGCTCCGTCGAGTGTAACTGGACGCCACGGACTGCCCCCGCCTTCCAGCCGGCACGAAATGCGCATATCCTCACCAACGGGCCAGCGCGTGCCGCGTTCTCTTCGGCCCGTTCATCGCTGCTGGAGGTTCAGGTTGTCACGACGTGTCGTCGGTATCACCCTGGACAACCTGGAGCACCTGCCCAGGCACTGCCGGCAATGCGTGTACTGGGAGCTCGCGCCGCACGCCAAGACCGACGCGGAGGAATTCGGCGAGACCGAGTTCGAGAAAGAGGCGTGGGTGTCTAGCGTGCTGCTGGAGTGGGGCTCATGCGGGCGGATCGCGTACAGCGAGAAATTGCCGGTCGGATTCGTGCTCTACGCACCGCCGAACGTGGTGCCGCGCTCGCAGGCGTTTCCGACCTCCCCGGCCAGCCCGGACGCGGTGCTGCTGACCGCGTTCTACGTGTTGCCGGAATTCCGTGGTGGCGGCCTCGGGCGACTGCTGGTGCAGGCGGTCGCGCAGGATTTGACAAAGCGGGGCGTGAAGGCCATCGAGGCTTTCGGCAAGGCTGACGTGGAAGCCGACGAGTCGAGCTGTGTGGTGGCCGCCGATTTCTTGCGCAGCGTCGGGTTCAAGACCGTGCAGCCGCACGCCCGGTGGCCCCGGCTACGGCTGGAGCTGCGTTCCGCGATGTCCTGGAAGGAAGACGTCGAAGCGGCCCTCGAACGACTGCTGGGCACGGTCAGCGTCAGCACGGCCGAGCCGAGCCTGGACCGCGCGTAAACCACGACGCGGGGCCGTACTAAGACGCGGAGCCGTACTACTTGGCCTTCGCCAGCTCGGTGCGCAGCAGGTCGTTGAACGTGAAGGTGCCGGTGGGCTGGTCGTTCTCCCCAAGCAGGTACAGCCGCTTGACGGCGACCAGCATCCCTTCGGCGACGACGTCCCGGAACGCCGGATCGGACAGCCGCTCGTAGTCGCCGGCGTTGGTGAGGTATCCCATCTCCACCCGAACCGCGGGACACCGGGTGTGCAGCAGGATTTCCCAAGTCTTGGGGTGCACGCGGCAATCGAGCATGCCGGTCCGCGCGACCAGCTCGCGCTGCATGAACCCGGCAAGCGCCTCGCCAACCGTGGACGTCGTGCCGTTACCGGTTCCGTAGTGGAAGGTGGCGATGCCCTGCGCATCCGGCGACTGGTTGCGGTCGCAGTGCAGGGACAGCAGCAGGTCCGCGGCCGCTTCGTTGGCGAAGGCCGCGCGGTCGGACTCGCTGGGGCTGTTCGCGGTGCCACGGGAAATCAGCGCTTCCATGCCGGTGGCCTTCATCCGGCCTTCCAGCCGCCGCGCCAGGTCCCACACCACCTCGGACTCGGTCAGCTCGGACGTGACCACTCCGGGGTCCTCGCCACCGTGCCCCGGGTCGATCACGATCCGCTTGCCGCTCAGCCGGGGGCCCGCTCGCCGCACCAGTTCCTGCTCGCGCAGTAGGACCGGCCGGCCGCCGCTGGTCCGCGGAGACAGCTGCTTCAGACCCCGGATGGTCTCGGCGCCACAGATCCCGTCCACGTTCAGGCCGTAGTCGCGCTGGAAGTTGCGGAGTGCTTGCTCCGTCTGCGCCCCGAACACCCCGTTCGGCCGTCCCGCGTCGTACCCCAGTTCGAGGAGGCGCTCTTGCAGGGCGAAGACGTCATCCCCGCGCACCGGAGCGGACACCAGATACGCCAGCGGCCGGCCACCGAGCCGGTACGTCGCGTCCCGCAGTGCCCGGTAGGTGGCCGGGCCGACGATTCCGTCGATCATGAGGCCGCGTCGTTGCTGGAACGTCCGTACCGCGTGTTCGACGGCGCCGTCGAACGTAGCCGCGCCATTGGCCGGGGGTAGTAAATCCAGCGCGGCAAGCGTCGACCTGATCTCGGCAACGGCTGGGCCGGTATCGCCGCGGCGGAGCACCCGCATGCACTCCTCGCTCTTCCTTAGGCACCGGACGAATCCGGCGCACGGTACGTGGACGCCCATTGTGCCTTGACGGGCTCGAGCCCCCTATTAGGGCCATCGAGTTGGTCAGCGGTAGGCGTTACCGAAATTGGTCGATTTGCAACGTCCAACCGGACGATAAAACTCACAGACACGGTCGAGGGAGCGGTTGTAATAACAACCCCGAGACCGTGCGAATCCGTCATATTGATGAGACGCACGCTCTCGGGGCTGTGGTTGCCGGAGAGAAACGATTCGGTTTCACGTGGAACGTTCCTGCGCCACGTGCGATGGCTCAGCCCAGGTAGTCGGACAGGTCGGAAAGCAGCGCGGCCTTTGGCTTCGCACCCACGATCTGCTTCACCGGTTCGCCACCCTTGAACAGGATCAGCGTCGGCACGGACATGACCTGGTAGTCCCGCGCGACGCCCGGGTTCTCGTCGATGTCCAGCTTGGCGATCGTGATCTTCTCGGCGTGCTCGGAGGCGATCTCCTCGAGCACCGGGGCGACCATCTTGCATGGCCCGCACCAGGTCGCCCAGAAGTCGACCAGAACGGGCTTGTCGTTGCTCAACACTTCGTCCTTGAACGAAGCCTCGGTCACCTTGACTGGTGTGCCGGCCATTTCATCTCCTCTATGTTGCGATGCCGCGTCGTGGGTTTGTGTCGGGCCGATCAGCTGGCGCCGTAGCCGCCGCCGACCAATTCCGGGGTCTCCTGTGCGAGCTCGGTGACCTCGTGCTCGGCAAGCCACCGCTCGGCGTCGATGGCCGCGGCACAGCCCGTGCCGGCTGCGGTGACAGCCTGACGATAGGTGTGGTCCACCAGGTCGCCGCAGGCGAACACGCCGTCCAGGTTGGTGTGCGTGCCCGGCTCGCGCACCAGCAAGTAGCCTTCCGCGTCGGCGTCCACCTGATCGCGTACCAGCTCGCTGCGCGGGTCGTGCCCGATCGCCATGAACACGCCGGTCACGTCCAGCGTCGACTCCTCGCCCGTCACGGTGTCCACCAGCCGGACGCCGGATACCGTCTTGTCCCCGAGCACCTCCGTGACGTGGGAGTTGAGCTGCCAGCGGATCTTGTCGTTCGCCCTGGCCCGCTCCAGCATGATCTTGGACGCGCGGAACTCCTTGCGCCGGTGAATGATCGTCACGGTGCGAGCAAACTTGGTGAGGAAGGTGGCCTCCTCCATCGCCGAGTCGCCGCCGCCGACCACCGCGATGTCCTGGTCGCGGAAGAAGAACCCGTCGCAGGTCGCGCAGGCGGACACGCCGTGCCCGAGCAACTCCTGCTCACCGGGCACGTGCAAGTAGCGGGCGGCGGCACCCATCGCGAGCACTACGGCGCGGGCCGCATAGCGCCGGCCGTTCGCCTCGACGTACTTGATGTCGCCCTTGAGCTCGAGCGACTCGACGTCCTCCGCGCGCAGCTCGGCGCCGAATCGTTCGGCCTGTGACCGCATCTGCTCCATCAGGTCGGGTCCCATGATCCCGTCCTTGAAGCCCGGGTAGTTCTCCACGTCGGTGGTGGTCATCAGCGCACCACCGAACTGGGAGCCCTCGAAGACCAGCGGGTTCAGCTCGGCGCGCGCGGCGTACACCGCGGCGGTATATCCGGCGGGCCCAGAACCGACGATGATCAGGTTCCGAACGTCTTGCTCAGCCACGTGACCTCCGCTCGCAGTGTGTTCGCTGGCGCGCTGCTGCCGCGCCATCCGTGGGTGTCAACGCGATCGTATGTGCCGGTTGTTCCACGCCCGCGAGGTGAGGTTCGCCGCTCCGATTTGCCGAGGTCAGCCGCCGACCGAGGTGTCGGCCATCATTCCGGGGTTGCCCGGACCGCATTCCGGTGAAACCACCAGCAGCCGAAATTGTCCGATGGCCTTACCGCCCGGCAGGATGATCAGCACGCCCTGCTTGCCGTCCAGCGTGACCTCTCGAACACCGATCGCATCGGTACCGGGGTCGACGCCGTTGGCCTGCAGGCAGGTCGCCAGCTTCCGCGGGTTGTCCAGCGGGCCGTAGTCCTTCGCGCCCATCGCGGCCGAGTACTGCTTGCCGAGCGATTCCCTGCTCAGCGCCATCGGACCGGTGTCATCCGGCGCGCCGTCCTGCTGGGTGGTCGGCGCGGCCACACCGTTGCCGACCGTGGTGTTGGTCGGGCCGACGGCGAGCGTCACCGCGACCGCTGCCGCGGCGGTGGCGAGAATCCCACCGCCCCAACCGGCGAGCCTGCGCTGCCGGCGATGGCGTGCCTCGGCGAGGCTTGCCACCGGTGCGTGCCGCGGGGTGGCCCCGGCTCGCTGCGCGGCCTCGTTGGCCAGCGCCGCGTCGATCCGCGCGGCCACGTCCGCCGGCATGGGCGGCGCTGGCGCGGCTGAGAAGTTGGACAGTTCGGCCTGGGTGGCGTCCAGCGCGTCAAGGACGGCGCGCGCCTCGGGGTCCGCGTTCGCCTGCGGCCACAATTCGGCCGCGACCTGCGGGTCGAGTACTCCGGCGTGCAGGTCGGCGAGCACGTCGACAGACCACGGCGGCCCTGCCAGCCCCCCGTGCCCCCGACTGGTGTCTGTCATCGCCCCTCCCGGTGACGCTCGGCCGCACCCGTCACGTCTGGGTGTTCATCGCTTGCGTCAGGTGGGACGTTCGCATCTGCACTCGGGTTCCGCAGATGCCCCAGAAGTTTGGCCAGCTTGGCGCGACCTCGCGCACACCTGCTCTTAACCGTTCCTTCAGCTATACCCAGCATTTGTGCGGTCTCGGAGACCGAGTAGCCCTCCACATCGACGAGCACGATCGGCGCGCGCTGATCTTCCGGGAGCTCGGCCAGCGCGTCCTGCACCACCATCCGGGTCTCCCTGTCGGCCATGGTGTCCCGAGGTGTGCTCGGCTCGCCGGGCCCGGTCTCCGGTAACGGCACCGTCGGACGGGCCTGCCTGCGGCGTACTCGATCCAGGCACGCGTTCACCACGATGCGGTGCAGCCAGGTGGTGACCTGCGACTCGGCACGAAACGACGAGGCCGCCCGGAACGCCGAGATGAACGCCTCCTGCAACGCGTCGGCCGCCTCTTCCGGGTCACGCACGGTGCGTAGCGCGACCGCCCACATCCGGTCACGGTGCCGCAGCACCAGTTCACTGAACGCCCGCGGATCGCCCGCGGCGTGCGCCTGGAGGAGGTCGGAATCCGAGCTGGCGGCAGCGGTCACGCGCTGCAGCGTATCGGGATGTGACGGAAAGCCGGAAATGCGCCCACGCGTGCCGTCGGCGCGACCCGGAGGTGGCCGAGGAGGTGGCCGTCTAGCGGGCAGGGAAGAACGCCAGCTCGCCGAATTCGGACTGGTTCTCCGGATCGGAGCCGGCCAGCTTGGTGATCCACACGATCACGAACTGGCCGTTGGCCGGCTTGTTCAGCTTGATCTTGGTAACCCCCGCCTGCAGGGTGGCCTTCCCGACCAGCTGGGTCTGCCCGGGCTCGGCGTTCCCGGACGAGGCGGTGCGGACCTCAACCTCGGTGCCGGCACTCGGCGAGTCCACGTTCACCTGCGCGAGGTTGATCGGTGCGCCGAAGCTCGCCTGCACCCCGACGCCGGGCTTCAAAGCCGGGAACGGCTGGTAGTACTCGTCGGTGCTCCAGGTCGTCCCGGGGTCACCGTCGATCGCCCTGTCGACCGTGGCCTCGCCGTCCGGGCTGCCAGCCACGTTGTACACGGACACCCCGTCCGGCCTGGCAGGGCCGGCGGGCTTCACCGGCTGCGGCTTGTTCGCCTGATCCTGCTTCTGCCCAGCGCTCGGTTGGCTGTTCGACGCCGGCGGAGGAGGACCACTGCTGGACGTGTCCTCGGCGAAAAAGCTGATCAGCTGCATGCCGATCCAGGCGAGAATGCCGACGGTCAGCACGGTCAGCACCGTCACGCCAAGCGCAAGCTTGCGCCGCCGCGCCCGATCCCGCACCGGCTTGCGAGTGGTCCACACCGCGCCGTCGTCATCCTGGGTGCCAGGATCGTCCTGCTGCTGCTCGGTCGCCGCGATCCGGCGGGCCAGCTCGTTGCGGTCCGCGTTCTCCGCTACCCGCTCGAGCACCCGCAGGATGGCGGCCCCGGTGCGGATCCCGCTGACGCTTGTCTCCTCGAGGCTGCGCACCGCGACCGACGCGAGCTCGGTCGGCACCTCGGGTTCGAGTGTCCTCGGCGAGACCACCGTGCCGTTCGGGCTGGCCGGCGCCTGCGGCAGCGCCTGCGGTCCGCCCGGCAGCGGCCACCGCCCGGTGAGCAGCAGGTACAGCACCGCGCCGAGCCCCTTGACGTCTTCCCGGAGGGTGCCGTCCGGCAGCGGGCCGGGAAACGCCAGCCGGAGCTTTCCGTCCGGGGTCACGCGCAGCCGCTGCGGGTGATCGACGCCGAGCACGATCCCGTTGTGATGCGCCTGTTCGACCGCACCGGCGAGGGGTTGCAGCAACTTGGCCGCCATGCCGGGGGCGAGTGACCGCTGCCCGACGAGATCGACCAGGTCGGTGCCCTGCGTCCAATCCGCGACCACGATGCCGAGCACGCCTTCGCTCGCGCTGATCCCGTTGCCGAGGCTGAGCACGTCCAGCACCTTGGCGGTGCCGGGGTGGGTGAACCGGGCGGCGTGCGCCGCGCGTTCCAGGGTGCGGCGGGCCAGCCGCGCGCCCTCCGCGTCCGAGGCATCACCGACCAAAACGGTGAGCGCCACGTCCCTGCGTAGCTGTCCGTCCCGCGCCCGCCAGAGGTGCGCACCGCCGCGAGAGTCCTCGCCGAACTGGGCGAGCAGCCGGTACCGGCCGTCGCCAACCACGCCGCCGGGCAGCAACGATCCCCCGCGCGCCCGGACACCGGAATCTCCCGGCGTGCCGACCGCGTAGGAATTCGTCCCGCCGCTGGTCGAGTACTCCGTTCGCCTCGTATTCACCGCACTCTCCGCCTCCCCGCGCGCCCCGACGCGCAGGTTCCGTCTCGTCGAGGGTACGTGAAACCGGCTCGAACTCGTGACCTCCGATTCAACGACGTCGGACCAGTCGGGTGATTCGTGAAGTGGCTGGCTTGACCTCCTCCACGCCGAACAACGAGAGCAGCCAGAAGGCCGCACCCGCGGTCACGACGCCTTCCACGATCAGGGACAGCCACGCGTTTCCGACCCCGCCGAGGTCCGGCAGCACCATGGACAGCAGCCAGGACACGATCAGCGCGAGCACCACGGCGATCCCGCTGGCCAGCAGGCTCAGCCAGATCACCCGAAGTACCCGCCCGCCCTGCAGCCTGCCGAGCCGTACCCACAGCCACACCTGGCCGAGCACCGCGCCGACGAAGAACCCGAGCGAGTTCACCCACATCACGCCGATCACGACGTGTTCCGGGGCAAGCAGGCTGGTGCACATGTACAGCAGTGGGATCTTCACCCCGGTCATCAGGATCATGATCAGCGTTGGGGCGCGGGCGTCCTTCATCGCGTAGAACACCCGCAGCTGCAACATGGTCAACGCGTACGGCAGCAATCCGAACGCGGAGATGGCCAGCGCGTCGCCGAGCCGGCCGGCCTGCGCTGGGGTGGCCTGACCGAACGAGAACAGCGCCATGCCGACCGCGCTGCCGGCGACCGTGAGCATCGCCGAGATCGGGATCAGCATCACCGACGACAGCCGGCTCGCATAGGAGAACTCGCTGATCAGCTTGCGACGCTTGCGGTCCGCGGCCGCTCTGGACAACCGCGGCATGATCGCGGTCAGCAGGGAAACCCCGAGCACGCCGTACGGCAACTGGAACAGCAGCCAGACGAGCGCGTAGATGGATGGGCCGCCCTCCGAAGTGGACAGCACCCGCGTGGTGATCACCATGCCGACCTGGCTGATCCCCACATAGCCGAGGATCCACAGGGCCAGCCCTCCGAACTCCTTCATCCGTGAATCGATGCCCCAGTTCCACTGGAACCGGAAGCCGAGCCGCTTCACAGCGGGAACCAGGATCACCGCCTGGGTGACGATGCCCAGCGTGACGCCGATGCCGAGCACCAGCAGCTTGGCCTGGCCCATCTGCACCGGGTTCAACGAGATGTCACCCGGCATGATCGCGTATATCCCGATGGTCAGAATCACCACGAGGTTGTTCAGTACCGGAGCCCATGCCGGCGGACCGAACACGTGGTTGGCGTTCAGGATCGCCGCGAGCAGCGCGAACATGCCGTAGAACAGGATCTCCGGCAGCAGCAGGTAGGCGAACGCGGTGGCCAGCTCCGGGTTGGCCTGCTCGGAGCTGGTGTCCATGAACACGCCGGTGAGCAGCGGGGCGCAGACGACCGCGAGCACCGTGCCGGCAGCCACCACGCTCAGCCCGACGGTGAGCAGCCGCTGGGTGTAGGCCTGCCCGCCGTCCTCGTCGTCCTGCGCCCGGACGAGCAGCGGGACGAACACGCTGGTCAGCACGCTACCGAGGAGCAGCTCGTAGATGATCGTCGGCAGCGTGTTGGCCACCGTGAACGAGTCGTTGATGACGCCGAGTCCGACGACCCAGGCGAGCATCGCCTTCCACACGAAACCGCTGATCCGGCTTGCCAGCGTGGCTACCGCGATCGTGCCGGTCGATTTGGCCAGCGACGGCGCCTGCTCGACCCGCTTTGGCCGAGCCTGGGTCCGTACGGTGCGCTCGGACCGATCCGGCCCCCGGCGGCGCTGGGTCGCCCGTGCCTGTTCCGGTGCCGGCCGGCGCTGTGTGGTCCGATCGGCCGGCGGGCGCTGCCCCCGACCGGGGGGTGGCTGGCCCTGCTGGCCTGGTTGACCCTGGCGCGGTGGCTGGCCACGCTCGCCGGGCGCACCGCGCGGCGGTGGCTGGCCACGACCCGGCTGCTCCCGCCCGGGCTGCTCCCGCCCGGGTTGTTCGCGGCCGGGTTGCGGGACGCGCCTGGCCGGATGGTCCGGTCCGGCCGGCTGGTCGGGCCGGGGCGGTTGGCCACGGGTGGGCGCCTCGCCACGCCGGGGTGCGTCTTCCCGACCCGGCGGCTGCGGGGGCCGGCGAGGTGGCTGTCCGTGCCCTGGCGGCGGCTGTCCCGATGGGGGTTGCCCCGATGGTTGTCCCGGCGGCGGTTGCGCGGGCGGCTGGCCTTGCCAGGGCGGGGGCCGCCGCGGTGGCTGCTGTCCCGGTGGTGCCTGTGGTGGTGGCTGCTGCCTGGGGGGCGGTTGCCCTTGTCGAGGGGGCCGGCGGGGCGGTTGTCCCTGCCCAGGGGGCGGCGGCCCCTGCCCCGGAGCCTGTTCCTGGCCACGAGACTGCCCCTGGCTCGGCGACTGCCCCTGGCCGGGTGGCGGTGGTACCGGTGGGCGTGGTGGACGTCCCTGCCCTGGAGGTGGCGGCGGTCGGCCGGACGGTGGCGCACGACGGTCCGATGGCTCTTGCCCGTTGGGTGGCTCGCCGTTTACGGAGGGTGACTCACCTTGGCCAGGCGCTGGCCACTCCGGGCGAGCCGAGGACTCGTCAGGGCGTGGTGGTGCGCTCGGTTCGCGGTCGGGCGGGTGCGCCCTGCCGGTCCCCGGTCTGTCCGGTGTGCTCAACGCTGCGGTCGCTCCTGCTGGCCATCGTTCGGGCGGTCACTCCTCATCCTGCGGTAGATCCGCAACCCGACTAGCAGTATCAACGCTGCGCCTGCGGTTCCGGTAACCACAAGCATGATCCCGCCGTACTGGCTCGAGGCCAACTCGAAGCGCGCGGATGGACCAAGCTGTCCACCACTCGGGGTAGTCAACGCGACGTCCGCGCTGAACTGCCCCGAGCGGGAGACCTGCGCCGGAAACAGCCGGGATACCGCCCCGTTCGCGGGGATACGCTGCAATTTGATCGGTGCCGGTTTCAACCCCGGCACGTCCGAGAACTTGACGCGTACCGCGATCGCCACCGGCAGCGAATTGTTGATCGACACCGGTAGCGGGCTGTCTCCGGACGCGAGAGAAATCTGGTCGGGAGTGGTGACTGTCACCCGATGGCTGAGCTCGTTCAGTTCCGCCCGCGCGATCTGGACCGCTTGCTCGGCCCGCCCACCCCGCTGCCGCCACACCGTTGACGACGACCGCAGCACCGCGTAGTAGACCGGGTGGACCACGCGGGACGGCGTGACCTGCGCGGTCGCGTCCACCAGCAGCGCGTCCTGCAGGTCACGCGCGCGCCCGGCGATCCCGTACGCCTTGCTGATCGCCGCGCCTGGCACCTGCGCCGCGATGTCCTCGGCGGTGTAATCAAGCGTGGTGCTGCCGTGCTCCGGCGCGGACATCAACTCCTGCAGCCCGACTGGGTTGACCAGCCCCCGGTCCGCGTACTCCGACATGGTGCGCAGCAACGCGCGCAGCTCCTGATCGGAGGCGTCCCAGCGGCGCGGCGGCGTGATCAACACCGGCGTGCCCTGGTCCTCGTCGGTGAACGCGGCGCGGAAAGCCAGGGTGGCCAGCCCGCTCTGAGTGGACAGCGAGCGCGCGCTGGCCCGTGCCGTGGTACCGGCCGCCGGCGCGGACGGGCGGGTGAGCGCGTTGGAGACCAGAGCGTCGAACGGCAGCGCGGTCACGCCTTCACCGGTAGGGCCGCGCACGCCGTCCAGCGACATCGGCGCGGTCTCCCTGTTCGGATCCACCTCCCTCAGCCGCGCCGGGTCCACCACGAGCTTGTTGATGCCGAGCTGGGCGAGCTCGCGCACGGTGCGCGGGTCGAGCGTGCCGCCGTCCGGCCAGGTCACCCCGCCGAGCGGCTGCACCGGCGCGAGGATGTCGGAGACCACCTGGTCACCGCCGAGCGCGAACTTCGCGAGCCCGCTCATCCCGGTGCGGTCCGGATTCAGCGCGGACAGCGCGGGCAGGTCGGCGTCCGCGTAGGGCAGCGAGATCACGCAGCGCCCGTCGGTGAGCTGGCGAAGCGCATCCAGCCAGCGCTTGGCGGCCTCGGAGCCCTTGCCGGCGACCGTCCCGCCCGGCACTCGCACCCGGTAGCCACCGGTCATCGAGTCCACCGTGGTCAGCAGGTCCGGGTCGAGCGCGAAACACATCGCGCCGGCGATCCTGCCCTCGCTCGCCTCCGTACGCGCGGCGTCGACCAGTGCGTGCAACCGCCCACCCGGCCCGAGCGAATCGGCGAGCTGGTCGTCGCCGAGCACCATCGGCCGGTCGACCGCGTTGCTGATCACCCGCGGCTGGGTGTCCATGATCGGCCACATCATGGTGGTTGGCACCGGGGTTGCCGGCGTGGCCCCGCCCGGGTCGCCACCGGGCGGGGCGAGCACCGGAAGCAGCGTGTTCAGCGCGGCCAGCCGGGCGTCGCCGCTGTCCTCGGGGCGCCCGTTGACGTTGATCAGCAGCGGATAGACGCCCGGCTCGGTGATGTTCAGCGCCTCCGGCCCGAGCGGCACGCGTAGCTCTAGCCGGGCGCTCTGGCCGGGTCGCAGCGTGCGGGTGACGGGTTCGAACGGCGATCGCGCCGCGTCCGCGGGCGGCGCCTCGGCCAGCGCGTCGCGTAGCTCGGTCTCGGAGTTCTGCCGCTGGCCGAGCTGTACCCGCGCGTCCACGTTGTCGATCCGCCGGTTGCTCGTGTTGGTCACCATGGCGCGCACGGTCAGCGTGTGCTGCTTTCCCGGCACCATCCGGGGAGTGAGTTCCTCGACGTCCAGGCGCAGCTGGCTGTCCGTCCCCGAGAGGGGCTGGGCGCTCGCGGACGCGCCGGGAAACAGCGCGAGGCCGCCGAGCAATGCCAGCGCGAGCAGCGCCGAGTACGCGCGTTTCACGAGCGGCGTCAAGACAGATCCCCTGCGTTCTCCCGCTGGTGGGTGGTGGGCGTTGATCGATCCGGCCTCAGATTGTCCGCCTCGCCGTTGAGCAGCTCTTGGGCCCTCCTCGCCAGCCGCCGCTCGTCGGCGTAAGCCAACCGGGACTCCAGGTCGGCGAGTGGCACCCAGGCTACTTCGGTGACTTCCACGTCCTCATCGGAGAGTTCCCCCGACGTGGCGCGCATCAGGAAATGGTGCACGGTCTTGTGCACTCGGCGTTTCTCGGCGACGAACCAGTAGTCGATGGTGCCGAGCGGATGCATGGCCCGACCGTGGATACCGGTTTCCTCGGCCACCTCGCGCACCGCGGTCTGCTCCGGAGTCTCGCCCGACTCGATGTGTCCCTTCGGCAGCGACCACAGCAACCGCCCTTTGCGATCCAGCCGACCGATCAGCACGACGTTCTTGCCGCTGCCGTCCAGCATCAGACCGCCGGCCGAGGTTTCGTCCACGGTCTTCAGCCGACGCCCACGCCGCCGCCGGGAGCGCCCACCCGATGACCGCCGTTCCGGCTTCGAGTCGCCGGAACGACCGGCAGACGGGGGCATCAGAGCACCCGACTAACCGGCCGGGTGGGTCTTGCCACGTCCTGCTGCATCCACCCGTCCTTGCCGCTCGTGCGCCCCAGTTGTGTCTCTAGCGGTCGATCGTAATGCGGATGCGGGGGTGACCGCGCTGAGTTGACTCCGGCCACCGTCCGTTCACGGCTGCCCGATACGCTGGATCGCCGTGTCTTCTCTGGTCGCCAAGCAAAATGTGGTCGTGGAGTTGCTCCGTATTTCCCCGGTAGCCGATGATCTCGCCGCGCGGTTCACCGCGGCGGGGCATTCGCTGTACCTGGTGGGTGGCAGCGTCCGGGACGCGCTGCTCGGCAGGCTCGGCGGCGACCTGGACTTCACCACGGACGCCCGGCCGGAGCGGATACTCGAACTGCTTCGCGACTGGGGCGACGCGGTCTGGGACACCGGCATCGAGTTCGGCACCGTCGGGGCCGCGCGGGACGGCGTGCAGGTGGAGATCACCACGTTCCGGGCGGATGCCTACGACCGGGTGAGCCGCAACCCCGAGGTGCGGTTCGGCGATTCCATCGAGGGTGATCTGGTGCGCAGGGACTTCACAGCCAACGCGATGGCCATCGATTTGTCGACAAAGAAACTTGTTGATCCACACGGCGGGATGGAGGCGGTGCGGAACCGGGAGCTGGACACCCCCGCCACCCCCGAGGAGTCTTTCGCTGACGACCCGCTGCGGATGCTGCGGGCCGCCCGGTTCGCGGCTCAGCTGGACTTCCGGCCCACCCCGCGAGTGGTGCAGGCGATGACCGCGATGGCCGCCGAGTTGGGCCGGATCACGCCGGAGCGGTTGCAGGCCGAGCTGTCCAAGCTGATCACCGGCACGCGACCGAGACAGGGTATCGAGCTGCTGGTGCACACCGGGCTTGCCGAGCACTTCCTGCCGGAGGTGCCGGGCATGTCGCTGGCGATCGACGAGCACCACCAGCACAAGGACGTCTACCAGCACTCGCTGACCGTGCTCGATCAGGCGATCGACCTCGAGGACTCCGGGCCGGATCTGGTGTTGCGGCTGGCCGCGCTGCTGCACGACATCGGCAAGCCGGCGACCCGCCGGTTCGAGCCGGGCGGCGGGGTGAGCTTCCATCACCACGAGGTGGTCGGCGCCAAGATGGCCCGCAAGCGCTTGCGGGCGCTGCGCTATTCCAAGGAGGTCGTCGAGGACGTGGCACAGCTGGTGTTCCTGCACCTGCGGTTCCACGGCTACGGCCGGGGTGAGTGGACCGACTCCGCGGTGCGCAGGTACGTGACCGATGCGGGGCACCTGCTGTCCCGGCTGCACAAGCTGGTGCGTGCCGACTGCACCACCCGCAACAAACGCAAGGCGGTGGCGTTGCGGCGTGCCTACGACGACCTCGAGGAGCGGATCGCCAGGATCCAGGCCGAGGAGGACCTCGCGCGGGTACGGCCGGATCTGGACGGCAACGAAATCATGGAGCTACTCGGCGTGCCGCCAGGCCCGATCGTCGGCAAGGCGTGGAAATACCTGAAGGAGCTCCGCATGGAACGCGGCCCGCTGCCCCACGACGAGGCGATTGCCGCGCTGCTTACCTGGGCCCGCGAGCAGGGCATCACCCCGCCCTCCTAACCGGCCTAACCGGAGCTGGGCTCGCGCGAACCGTGGTCGAGCCCGCGCGGGCGAACCGGGCGTGCGGTCGGCCGCCGTCCCCAGAGCAGCAGCAACCGCTGCGCGGGATCCGTGTCGAGCACCACGTTCGCGGATGCGCCGTCCGCGAACTCCGCACGGCCCCCGTGCCACAGCACGTCCGCCCGTCCCGGGCTGCGCAACAGCACCCGCGCCGTCCCCGGCCCCGGCAGCACGTCGCCGAGGAACACCGCGTGCTCGGTGAGTTCCGGCCTGGCGAGCACCGCGTCGTTGATCCCGTCCGCCCCGAGCAGGTCCCAGCAGTGGATCGCCGCCTCGCTGTTCTGGTGGGTCAGCAACCGCGCGGCGCTGAAACGGGTACCGCCGACCAGCGCGCTGCCGTTCGCACAGCGGGCCAATCGCTCCACCCGCCGCGCCTGCAGGACAACCGCCGCGCGCAGCCGATCATCGGGCAGCGCGAGGAATTCTTCGTACCGCACCCTGGGGCGCGCCGTGCCGGTGACGGCGTGCTCGACCGCGGCCGCGCGCTCGCTCGCGCCCGCGGCGAGATGCGCGCGCAGCTCATGCGCCGTCCAGCCGGCGCACGCGGTGCGAGCGGTCGGCGCGACCAACGGCAGCGCGGCGAGCGCCACGGAAAGCGAATGCTGCATGCCACCAGCCTCGCGAGCGCGCCGGCGACTCGCTGGCGGTTATCGGGCGAGGCGTCGCAGGGCCAGCAGGTAGCCGGACAGCCCGAGGAGGTAGAGCACCGCCGCGATGACCACGAGCCCCGGCGTCTGCCCGTCCGGAGCCACCACCAGCGCGGCCAACGTCACGGCAACCACCTGCGTGACGTTGAACAGCGTGTCGTACAGCGCGAACACCCGCCCGCGGGCCTCATCCCCAACGTCGCGCTGCACGGCGGCATCCACGCACAGCTTCACCACCTGCCCGGACGCGGTGATCACGAACGACGCCGCGAGCACGGTCGGAAGTGCCATCGGCAGCCCCAGCGCGGCTTGCCCGAGCGCGCCGATCAGCAGCACCGCGCAGATCGTTCGGGGGCGCCCGAACCGGCTGACCAGCCGCGCGGTAGTCAGGCCCGCGGCCAGGATGCCGAGCCCGCCGAGGGTGGCCATCTGCCCGATGCCTTCCAGCCCTGCCCGCAGCGGACCAAGATCGGTGAACGTGTGCCGCATCAGCAAAACCGTCAGCAGCAACGAGATCCCGAACGCGGCGCGGTGCGCGAGCAGCGCGACGAACCCGGCTGCCACCGACGGGGTGCGCAGCGCCACCCGGCCACCGTCGGCCAGCCCGCGGGCAACCGCGAGTAACGGTTGCGCCGGCTCGTCCATAGTGGACGGACCGAGCTCGCCGCGGGCGAACCGCGCGGCGAACATCGCGGCAAGCACCGAGCCGCACAAGGCGATCGCGGTTGTCGCGCCGGATCCCGCGTCGCCCGAACCGAACAGCATGCGCAGCAACACAGCGCAGCCGGCGCCGAGCACCGAGACCATCGCCCCGAGCGTGGTGGCGATCGCGTTCGCCTCCACCAGGTTGCGGGTTGGCACCACGTGCGGCAGCGACGCGGAAAGCCCGGAGCCAACGAACCGGCTGACCCCGATCACCATCAGCGCGCAGCCGAACAACGGCAGCCCGGCGACACCGGTCGCCACCGCCAGCGCGCATATCAGCACCAGCGCACCGCGCAGCAGGTTCGCCACCACCACTACCCGCCGCCGGTCCCACCGGTCGAGCAACGCTCCCGCGAACGGTCCAATGATCGAGTACGGCAGCAGCAACGCGGCGAACCCGGCGGCGATCGCCAGTGGATCGGCTTCGCGTTCCGGGTTGAACAGCACCGCGCCGGCCAGCCCGGCCTGGAACACCCCGTCGCCCCAGTGCGAGCAGAACCGGCTGTACAGCAACCGTCGGAATCGCGGAATCGCGAACATCCGGCGCACGCCGATCCGCGCGTGCCCGGCCGTCGCGGACGGTGACATCACCTCGGGGACAGCGTTGTGCACGGCTACTGAGCCTACGGGTGCGAAGCCGCCGCGCCGTTGCGACGATTGGGGCTTTCGGAAACCGGGCTTTTCGAACAGTGAGTTGTAACAAGTAAGTTGTAACAAACCGGCGTTCGAGCAACCGATACGCAACACGGAGCCCGCGCGAGGGGTGCGATCATGTCATCGTGGAATCGGAGGCTGTGGTCGAACCGGGAATGCTACTGGTTGCGGCGCCCACGATGGGAGACACGAACTTTCGACGAACCGTCGTTTACATCATTGATCATCGGGACGAGGGCACGCTGGGGGTGGTGCTGAACCGGCCGAGCCACGTGCCGGTCGACGACGTACTGCCGGTGTGGGGGCGGCACGTCAGCGAGCCGCAGGCGGTATTCGTCGGCGGGCCGGTCGAGCAGAAGACGGCGTTATGCCTCGCCGCGCTGCGTACCGGTGAAGACGCGGGGAGCATGCACGGCGTGATCAGCGTGCACGGTCCGGTCGCGCTGATCGACCTGGACTCGGACCCGGATCTGCTGGCGCCGCGGGTGCGCGGGCTGCGGGTGTTCGCCGGCTACTCCGGCTGGGATTCCGGCCAGCTGTCCGGGGAACTCGACAGGGGCGACTGGCTGGTGTTTCCCGCGCTACCCGGCGATGTGCTCGCCACTCCGGACTACGACCTGTGGGGCGCGGTACTACGCCGCCAGGGCATGCCGACCGCGCTACTCGCCACGCATCCCGGTGACCTGCAGCGAAACTGACCAACCCCGTTCGGGCTCAGCGCAGCGCGCAGCCACCGCCTCCGCAGCCGACGCAACTGGGGCAGCCGGCAGGCCCGGATGGCGTGGCCGTCGCCGCCGCGGCGCGATGCCCGAGCAGCCCGCCGGCCAGCCCGATCACCACCAAGCCGAGCAACCCGACGATGACCGTGACGACCACCGCGCTTTCCGTGCTCATCGCCAGCGTGAGCACTCCCGTGAGGATCCCGACCAGACCAGCGACCAGCACCGGAAGCCCGGCCACCCTGTTGGCCACCCGGAACGCGTCCTCGCTACGCATCGTCGCCGAGGTGCGCACCCCCGCGAACCGGTTACGCCGCAGCCGTTCCTGCCAGCCGAGGTACCCGGTGACGACGAGCAGCAGGCCGCAGACAAACGGGGCGACGGACAGCAAGAGGCGGATCGGCACCGGCGCGGGTTCGGCGGCGGCCATAGCCGGTTCGGCTAACGGGTGGAGCACCGCACCAGCCTAAAGGTCGCGGGAAATCCGCGTGGTGCCACGCACCGCTCGCGAGGCCCCGCGAAAGGCGTTGGCCAGGGGCGTTACCCTTAACGTATGAGTACGGCTCGCCTGCTCCTTAGTTAGCCGCGTTGGCCGGCACCGAGGCCGACGCGGCTAACCCCTCATGTCCTAGCCGGGCTGAGGGGTTTTGTTGTTTCTGGAGCGGGAACGCGAGGAGGAAACACCGCAATGAGCGACGGCGCGACCAGCAGCACCGACCAGACGCCCGAGTACCGCTACACCGCGGAGCTGGCCGGTGAGATCGAGCGGCGCTGGCAGGCCCACTGGGCCGCACACGGCAGTTTCAACGCGCCGAACCCGGTCGGCCCGCTCGCCGGTGGCGTGCCGGACGACAAGCTGTTCGTGCAGGACATGTTCCCCTACCCGTCCGGCGCGGGGTTGCACGTCGGGCACCCGCTGAGCTTCATCGCGACCGACGTTTTCGCCCGGTACAACCGCATGATCGGCCGGAACGTGCTGCACACCATGGGCTTCGACGCGTTCGGGCTGCCTGCTGAGCAGTACGCGGTGCAGACCGGCACACACCCGCGCACCACGACCGAGGCGAACATCGAGCGGTACCTGAGCCAGATCCGCATGCTGGGCTTCGGCCACGACGAGCGTCGCCGGATCGCCACCACGGACATCGAGTACTACCGCTGGACACAGTGGATCTTCCTGCGGATCTACAACGCCTGGTACGACGACGAGCAGGACAGGGCCCGGCCGATCTCCGAGCTGGAAATCCAGTACGCGCAGGACAAGCGCCGCACCCCGGACGGCCGGAACTGGTGCGAGCTGACCGTGGCCGAACAGCGCGAGATCATCGATTCGCACCGGCTGGTTTACCTGTCCGACGCGCCGGTGAACTGGTGCCCGGGGCTGGGCACCGTGGTGGCCAACGAGGAGATCACCGCGGACGGGCGCAGCGAGCGCGGCAACTTCCCGGTGTTCCGCAAGAACCTGCGGCAGTGGATGATGCGCATCACCGCGTACGCGGATCGGTTGGTTGACGACTTGGACCGGCTGGAGTGGCCGGAGAAGGTCAAGACCATGCAGCGCAACTGGATCGGCCGATCCTACGGCGCGAACGTGCACTTCCCCACCGAAGACGACCGGATCGAGGTGTTCACCACCCGACCGGACACCCTGTTCGGTAACGTCGGTCTGATCCTGGCGCCGGAACACCCCATGGTGGACGAGATCATGCCGGGCGCGTGGCCGAGCGGCGTCGACGAGCGGTGGACCGGCGGTGCGGCCAGGCCGGCGGAAGCGGTTGCCGCCTACCGCCAGGCCGCGTCCCGCAAGTCCGAACTGGACCGTCAGGAGAACAGGGAAAAGACCGGCGTCTTCACCGGCGCGTACGCCACGAATCCGGTGAACGGCAAGCAGGTTCCGGTGTTCGTCGCGGACTACGTGTTGACGGGCTACGGCACCGGCGCGATCGGGGTGTCGCCTGGCGAGGACCAGCGCGACTGGGATTTCGCGAACGTGCTGGGGCTACCGATCATCCGCACCGTGCAGCCGGGCGAGGACTTCGACGGCGAGGCCTACGCCGGCGACGGACCGTCCATCAACTCGAGCCAAGAAAATGGACTCAGCCTGGACGGGATGTACATCGACGAGGCTAAGCAGACGATCATCCAGTGGCTGGAGGAGCACGGCTACGGCGAGGGCCGGCGGGAATACAAGCTGCGTGACTGGCTGTTCGCGCGGCAGCGGTACTGGGGCGAGCCGTTCCCCATCGTGTACGACGAGGATGGCATGCCTCGTCCGCTGCCGGAGGATCACCTGCCGGTGGTGCTGCCGGACGTGCCGGAGTACACGCCGACCAGCTACGACCCGAACGACGCGGATACCGAGCCGAACCCGCCGCTTGCCAAGACGACCGACTGGGTCGAGGTCGAGCTGGATCTGGGCGAGGGCAGGAAGAAGTACCGCAGGGACACCAACGTGATGCCGCAGTGGGCCGGGTCCTGCTGGTACCAGCTGCGCTACATCGACCCGGTGAACAGCGAGGTGTTCGTCGACCCGGACAACGAGCGGTACTGGATCGGCAAGCGTCCCGACCAGCACGGCTCGAACGACCCCGGCGGCGTGGACCTGTACGTCGGCGGTGTCGAGCACGCCGTGCTGCACCTGCTGTACTCCCGGTTCTGGCACAAGGTGCTGCACGATCTGGGTCACCTGTCCTCCGAGGAGCCGTACCGCCGGCTGGTGAACCAGGGCTATATCCAGGCGTACGCGTTCACCGACTCCCGCGGCTTCTACGTGCCGGCCGAGGAAGTGTCCGAAGTAGACGGCGAGTTCTACTACAACGGCGAGAAGGTCAGCCGCGAGTACGGCAAGATGGGCAAGAGCCTGAAGAACGTCGTCACCCCGGACGAGATGTGCGAGACCTACGGGGCGGACACCTTCCGGTTCTACGAGATGGCGATGGGGCCGCTGGAAGTGTCTCGCCCGTGGGCGACCAAGGACGTGATCGGCGCGTACCGGTTCCTGCAACGCCTGTGGCGCAACGTGATCGACGAGAACACCGGTGAGCTGCGGGTGGCCGACGTCGACCCGACCGAGGAGGACCTGCGCGCGCTGCACAAGGCTATCGCTGCCGTGCGGGAGGAATTCGCGGAGCTGCGGTTCAACACCGCGGGCGCGAAGCTGATCGAGCTGAACAACCACCTCACCAAGACCTACGCGGCTGCGGAGGCCACCCCGCGGGCACTGGCCGAGCCGCTGGTGCTGATGCTCGCACCGCTGTGCCCACACTCTGCCGAGGAGCTGTGGAACCGGTTGGGGCACGACGAATCCCTGGTGCACGGACCGTTCCCGGAGGCCGACGAGCGGTACCTGGTCGAGGACACCATGGAGTATCCGATCCAGGTCAACGGCAAGGTGCGCGCCAGGGTCACGGTGCCGACCTCGGCCGACGACGACGAGGTACGGGCCGCCGCACTCGGCGAGGAACGCATCGCCGCGCTGCTGAACGGCGGCGAGCCGCGCAAGGTGATCGTGGTCCCCGGCCGCCTGGTAAACGTGGTGCTCTAGGTCGTGAGTCTTTTGGGTGCTATAGCACCCAAAAGACTCACGACCTACAGGCCGATGTCGCGCATCAGGTCGCTGAGGGTGGCCTCGAACAGCGCTTCCGGTGCGGACATGGCGTACGGGAAGCGCCCGAACACCTCCAGTGCCACGTGCCCGTAGAGCCGCACCCAGAACTGCCAGATCCGGTACGCGGTGCCGATGCCGAGCGCGTCCACGGTCAGCTCGACCCCGGAATCGGCGATGGTCACCAGCAGGCTGTCCCGGAACCCGGTGAGGTCCGCGCGTAGCTGCGCGGGCACGTCCTCGTCAGCCAGCGTGATGATGTCGTGCCTGGCGAGTACCTTTCCGGCCAGGGTAAGGAAGATCTGCCCGAACCCGTCGGCCGGCCAATCCTGTGGCCCGAGCGGGCCAACCGGATCCACGTCGTTGTCCAGCGACGCGAAGAACAGCACGAACTCCCGCGGATGCGAGAGCGACCAGCGGCGAAACGCCCGGCAGGCGGCGCGGACTTGCTCGACGGTGTCCGATTCGGGGACCGCGTGCAGGTCGGCCGCCATCTCGTCGGCGAGGTCGGTGCAGATGTCCAACCGGAGCTGCTCGATCAGCGCGGCACGGGACGAGTAGTAGC
The DNA here is from genome assembly GCA_009379845.1 of Pseudonocardiaceae bacterium. Taxonomy (GTDB): domain Bacteria; phylum Actinomycetota; class Actinomycetes; order Mycobacteriales; family Pseudonocardiaceae; genus Tamaricihabitans. The sequence goes on from WHSZ01000012.1 coordinate 47,387, forward strand.
GGTACAGCGCCGGCGCCGTGATCCCGAGCCCGCGCGCGATGGCCCGCAGGGTCACCGCCTCGTGTCCCTGCTCGACCAGCAATTGCCTGGCGTGTTGCCGGATGTCCCGCTCGGTGTCCACCCGGCTGCGCGCACGTCGAGTGGGCTGACTCATAGGTTGCTCCGCCGCCTGTTCCGGTAACCTTGCTTGGTAAACAGCGTTAACTAACGCTGAGCTGGCATTGAAGCCTGACAGTAACGCAGCCGGCGCGCTTGCAGGGCGCGAGAGGAGCAACGGTGTTCGGTTCGTTGGGTGGTTTGGTCTACCGGCGGCGCTGGATCGTCGCGGTGGTGGTGCTGGCGGCGACGGTGCTCAGCGGGATCTGGGGACTCGGCGTGTTCGACCGGCTCGGCCAGGGCGGCTACCAGGATCCCGGCAGCGAATCCACACAGGCGAGCGACATCGTGCGGCAGAACTTCGGCCAGCAGCAGGCCGACGTGGTCGTGATGTACACCGCACCGCACGGCAAGACGGTGGACGACCCGGCGATGGGCAGGGCGATCACCAGCTCGCTGCGCGATCTTCCGAGCGGCTCCGTCAGCGACGTCAAGTCCTATTGGGACACCCCCACCCCGCAGCTGGCCGACCGGGAGAAGCGGCACGGCCTCGCCACGATCGCGTTGAGCGACAACGACGTCAGCGGCAAGCAGCAACAGTTCGAGCAACTCAGGGATCGCCTGAAGGCGGACGGCGTGCGCACCGATTTCGCCGGCACGGTGCCGACCTACGTCACGATGACCGAGAAGTCCAGCGCGGACCTGGTGTTCGCGGAGACCGTCTCGCTGCCGATCGTGCTGGTGCTGCTGGTGCTCGTGTTCGGCAGCGTGGTGGCCGCGGCGCTGCCGGTGCTGGTCGGCGGGCTGTCCATCCTCGGTGCGCTCGGTGTGCTGCACCTGATCTCACTCGGCGTCGAGGTGAACACGTTCGCGGTGAACGTGGCCACGCTGCTCGGGCTTGGCCTCGCGATCGACTACGGGCTGTTCATCGTCGGCCGGTTCCGGGAAGAACTCGGGCGCGGGGCAAGCACCGCGGATGCGGTGCGCACCACGGTGTCCACCGCGGGCCGCACCGTCGCGTTCTCCGCGAGCCTGCTGGTGATCGCGCTGGCGAGCTTGCTGGTGTTCCCGCTGGACTTCCTGCGCGGGCTGTCCTACGGCGGCATGTCGTCGGTCGCGATCGCGGCGATCGTCTCGGTGACGCTGCTGCCCGCTTTGCTCGGCGTGCTGGGGCCACGAGTGGACAAGCTGGCCGTCCGGAAGAAGCGGCCGGCGGCGGACGCACCGCTGCTGCGCCGGCTCGGCAACGTCGTGATGCGCCGCCCTGTGCGGTTCGCGGCGCCGATCCTGATCGGACTGGCGGTGCTCGCGGTGCCGGTGTCCGGCATCGAGTTCGGCCCCACCACGGAAAAGGCGCTGCCGGCGGACAACCCCACCCGGCAGACCACCGAGCTGGTCAGCGAACGGTTCCCGCAGGCGGGCAACAACGCGGCACAGATCGTGCTGCGCGGCCAGCACGGTACGGCCCCGAGCGAATCGGCGGTGGCCAGGTTCACCTCGGCAGCCGACCAGGTGTCCGGAGTGGACGGTGTGCGGCCGGTCGGAGCGCGCGGCGACGCGGTGCTGTTGCAGGCCACCCTTGCCGGCGATCCCGTTGGCACGCAGGCGAAGGACGCGGTGCACTCGCTGCGGGAGCTACCCGATCCCGCCGGCTCGGAGGTGTTCGTCGGCGGGTTCACCGCGCAGTCCGAGGACAGCGTGCAAGCGATCTTCGACAAACTCCCGTTGATGGCCGCGATCCTCGCGGGGGCGACGCTGGTGCTGATGTTCCTGGCTTTTGGTTCGGTGCTGCTGCCGGTCAAGGCCGTGCTGATGAGCCTGCTCAGCCTCGGTGCGAGCTTCGGGGTGCTGGTGTGGATCTTTCAGTATGGGCACGGCGCCGAGGCGCTCGGTATCACCCCGCAACCGGTGGAGGCCGGCATGCTGGTGCTGGTCGGCGCGGTGGTGTTCGGGCTGTCCACGGACTACGAAACGTTCCTACTCTCCCGGATGGTTGAGGCCCGTGGCGCCGGCCAATCGACCCCGGACGCGGTGCGCACCGGACTCGCCCGAACCGGGACCATGATCAGCGCGGCCGCGTTGTTGCTGATCGTGGTGACCGGCGCGTTCGCGCTGTCCGAATTGAGCAACATGCGATTCATCGGCGTCGGGATGATCGTGGCGCTCGCGCTGGACGCGACGGTGGTGCGGATGATGCTGGTTCCGGCGGTGCTGCGGCTGCTCGGCAACGCGTCCTGGTGGGCGCCGGGGCCGTTGCGGCGGCTGCAGCGGCGTGCCGGGCTCGCCGAGATCGAGGAACCGGCGGAGCGTGAGCTGGAACGCGTTGGCTGAGGCTGGCCGGCATCCCCTACGCGGTGATTTTCCGGTGAATCCCTGCGCATTGGGTCGCCACCGTGCCACACTCCGCAACTACCAGGCAGGCAGCACGGTGGGGGCGGTATGTCGGAACCGATCGATCCGGACGCATGGCAGCGCGGCTACGAAACCAAGCTTGCCGGTATCGAGCAGCGCAACGAGCGGATGACCGAGGAACTCCAGCAGGTCCGGGTCACCGAACGCAGCACGGACGGCCAGGTCAGTGTCACGGTCAACAACCACGGCGCGCTCGTCGATCTCCAGCTGGGTGAGGCACTCCGGCAGCGGGACGGCAGTGCGGTGGCCGGCGAAGTCGTGCGGTTGGCCTCCGTCGCACAGGGCAAGGTGGCGGACGCCGTGCGGCGCGCCATGCAGCCGTACATCGGTGGCACCGAAGCGATGAACTACCTGGTGGACCGGATGCGTGCCGCGCAGCCGCCCGAAGAGCCGCAGGGCTACACCCCGGGTGGCGGCGGATATTCGGACGCGGACTCGTTCCTGCGCTCGAACAACGCGGACGGCGATCCGGAGTCACCGCAACCGCCTCCGCGCCCACCCCGTCCAAGCCATGACGACGACGACTTCGGTGGTGGATCCATCTTGCGCTGACCCGTCGGCGCCGCGAGGAGGGGAACAACAATGCCGGATGGAGTACCGAGGGACGGCTTCCACGTCTTCAGCGACGAGATGCGCTCGCACTCGGTGAAGGTCAGAGACGTGGGCGGGCGGCTGGGCACCGCGCAGTCCGCTGCCGGGAAGACAACGCTGAACAACGAGGCGTTCGGTGTGATCGGGCAGTTCCTGGTGCCTGCGGTGCTCGCCGTCGAGACGGCGGCCACTGCGGCGATCGCCGCGGCGAAAGGCTCCACAGAGCTGGTTTCCGATGCCGTCACGGATGCGGCCGATGCGTACGACGAGGCGGAAGTGGCCAACACCAATCCCTTCACCGGGGACATCTGATGGACGGCAATCCCCTGATCGCGCGGGAACAGGCGCCGGGTGCGACCACGGGCGCCGGCGTGGTGGACGGCGTGGCGAGCACGGTCGATTCGATCGGAAGCGGCGAATGGGCTGGCGGGTTGCTCGGTGGCGCCGGCACCGCCGTGGGGATGGTCGGGGTGGCAAGCGATCCACTCGGCAGCCTGGCAACCGCCGGGGTGGGCTGGTTGATCGAGCACGTCGAATTCCTCAAGGACGGCTTGGACGCAGTGGCAGGCGACCAGGAAGCCATCGCGGCGATGAGTACGACCTGGGGGAACATCAGCGACGAGGTGAAGGCTTCCGCGGAGGATCTGATGAAGGCCGTTGAGGCCGATACCGCCAGCTTCGTTGGTCCCGCCGCCGAGGCGTACCGGCCGTTCGCCAGCACCCAGGCGACGTGCATCGGGGGCGTGTCAACCGCTTGCGACGGTGCCGCGCGGATGGTGAGCATGTGCGGCACCGTGCTCGGTGTGGTCCGGCAGATCATCATCGACCTGATCGGCCAGGCGGTAGCCGAATTGATCGAAGCGGCCGCGGAATGGGCGGCGGCGCTGGGGCTGACCGCCGGGCTGGCCACCCCGGGCATGATCGGGGATCTGGTCCGACGCGCCCTCAAGTGGGCGAGGAAGATTTCGGACTGGACCCGGAAGCTCACCAGCGTGTTCAAGAACGCCTGGAACAAGATGGACGAGCTGGGCAACGGTGTGAAGAAGGTCAAGGACGCGCTGGAGAAGGTCACCAGCCCGTTCGGGACGGACGGAAAGATCATCCGGCGCCCTGGACACGCGCTGAACACCGACCCGATGGGTGGCTGGGAGATCAAGTTCAAGCCCGATGTGCTGGCCGGAAACGCGGCTGTCAACCACGCGCAGCGGGACTTGGCTGAGGGCATCGACGTAAGAACAGCCGAACTCACCGGCTCGGAGGACGCGGCAGGCGCGGAAGGCACAGAAGGCGCGGCAGGTACAGAAGGCGCGGCAGGCACAGCCGGCCATGGCGGTTGATGGGCGTTGCCGACGCCGATCGCTCGGGGGGCTGGGCGACCGACGCCAGCAACGCTGGTCCGGCCGTTTGCCCCGGCCGGACGACATGACCGCGGTGCGGCCACCCTCGATGGCGCCGCGGCCCAAGCTTCCTCTGCCACGCGGTGGACGCGGCGGACCCCGGACACGTTGCGTTGACCGCCCCGCTCGAAGTCGACGACCATTGTGACACCGGGTGCCGTCGGCACGCATGTGCTCGTGCGAAAAACGCCCGCCGCCGGCATGAAAGAGTGGGCGGGTGGGTAGCCAGGTAGTCGTCGTCGGTTCCGCGAACGCGGATCTCGTGGTAGCGGTGCAGCGCAGGCCGGGTGCGGGGGAAACCGTGCTCGGCGCGGACACGGTAATTTCCCCTGGCGGCAAGGGCGCGAACACCGCGGTCGCGGCCGGTAAGCTCGGCGCACGGGTGGCGCTGTTCGGCGCGGTCGGTTCGGATTCCTACGGTCGGCTGCTGCTGGACTCGCTCCGCGACGCGAACGTGGATACCGCACTGGTCCGGGTCGTCGAACGGCCCACCGGAATCGCCTACATCACGGTTACCCCGGACGGCGAGAACTCGATCATCGTCTCGCCGGGCGCGAACGCGGCGGTGCACCCCATCGAGCCGGGCGCGCTGGACGAGGCCGCGGTGCTGGTCGCCTCGCTGGAGGTCCCGCTGCCGGTGGTTGAGCACGCCGTCCGGAGCGCGGCCGAGCTCGGGGTCCGGCCGATGCTGAACCTGTCCCCGGTGGCCGAGCTGTCCCCTGCCACGCTGGCCGTGCTCGACCCGCTGGTGGTGAACGAGCACGAGGCCAGTTGGCTACGCAGTGGCGGCGTGGCCGATCCGCACCGGCTGCTCGAGCTCGGCCCCCGCTCGGTGGTGATCACGCTCGGTTCGCGCGGCGCGCTGGTCGCGGACGCGAGCGGCACGGTCCAGGTGGACGCGCCGTCCGTACGACCGGTGGACACCACGGGTGCCGGCGACGCGTTCGCCGGGGCACTGGCATCCGGATTGGCTTCCGGCGCGTCCCTCGCGGACGCCGCGCGCCAGGCCACCCGGGTCGCGGCGATCGCGGTCACCCGTCATGGCGCGCAACCATCGTATCCGGTGGCCGCCGAGGTGAGCTGAGCTGCGCGTACGAATGTGCCGCTCGCTCGCGGAAATAGTTGGTGGGTACGGCCCGTTGATCCCGACATGGGCGTGCTGGCGCGAGTTCGTGCGGCGATCACCGGTCGCGCGTCCGACCAGCACGCCATCGTCACGTTGGACGATGCGCTCGCCGCGCTCGGCCACGACGGGTTCATGGGGCGCACGCACCGGCAGGTTCCGGTCGGCAACGTGGTGGGCACCGCGGCCCGCTCGACGGACTTCGATCGGGATTTCCGCCCGCTGAACGGCGCGCTGGCGGAACGCTGGCGCCGGCTCGCGCAGGTCATGGAGTCCGGTGCCGACCTGCCGCCCGTGGAGTTGATCCAACTCGGTGAGATGTACTTCGTGCGGGACGGCCACCACCGGGTTTCCGTGGCGCGTGCCCTCGGCAGGCCGACGATCGCCGCGGACGTGCGGCGGATCTGCACGATCGCGTTCGCCGAGGCGTGCCTGCGGCTCGCGCACCTGCCGAGCAAAGCCGCGGAACGCGTGTTCCTGCAACGGATCCCGCTGCCCGACGAGGTACGCACGAGGCTGTGGCTCGAGCGGAAGGTGGATTGGGCTCGGCTCGGTGACGCCGCGGAGTCCTGGGCGTTCCGGCAGCTCAATGAGGGACGCCGGTTCGCGGACCGCACGCAGCTCGCGAGCGCCTGGTGGGAGGAGGAAGTCACCCCGATACTCGAGCTGCTGCGCCCGATCAGCCCGGAAACCCGCGACGTTCAGCTCTACTCCGCCGCGCTGATGATCCGCGATCGGCTCGGAGCGACCGAGTGGCCGCCCGAGCTCGTGAGTCTTTTTAGGTGCTATAACCCCTGAACTGTGTTTAATGGCACCAAGCATGACCCGATGACGAGCAGGGCTCGCTGTTTAATGGCTCGCCCCTGACGAGCAGGGCTCGCTGACTCACGAGCCTAGCCAGCTCATTCGCCGGTGCCGGATGGTCAGTGAGCCACCGTGCAGGCGTCCGGTGAGCACGATGTGCGGGTTGCCCGGCTTGCCGTTCGAGCTGGTCTTGTCCTTCACCGAACCCCACTTGACCTCGCTGATCGAATCGGTGGACACGGACGCCGTCTCCGGAATGATGATTTCCACCGATCCCCACTTGGAGCCCAGTTCCACCTGCACAACGGGGTGGGCGAACCGCGCCCCGGTGAAGTCGAGTTTGGTGTTGCCGTACTTGTTGCGCACCACGATTTCACGGGGCACCGCCCAGCGACCGCTCCGGACGATCGTGGAGTACTTGCCGTTCAGCACCACCCGGTCCTCGGCGCCGCCCGGCACCACCGCCGGCATCCGGTACGTCGACGGTGCGGCGTCCCGATGCACCATGCCCGGCAGGTCGACCAGCACCGCGTTCAGCTCCCCGCGGGTGGACGCGGCCAGTGCGGTGTCCGTGCGGCTGGTGAACTCGTCAAGGTCGAGCAGCCCGCGGCCGATCGCCTTCTGCAGCAGGTCGACGACGTGTTCACGTTCGGCGTCGGACACCCGGAAGTTCCGTGCGGTCACCTCGGTCATGCCTTCGATGCTAGAACCGTGTCGCGGCCGGTGGATCCGGGAAAAACCCGGAGAATCCCCGAACTCCTCGCGACGCCGAGCGACGCGCCGGTCGCGTCAGGAGGAATCCTCGGTGTGCTCCCGGATCCAGTCGTGCAGCACGTCGATGCGGGCGGTGGTTTCCTCCTGATCGTGCGGGCAGTCCGGGCCGCCGATCTCGGTAGCGGCCAGCTGGAACGATCCGTCGGCCGCTTCATGGAAGAACGGCGCTCCGGAGTCGTAGGGACACGCGCTGACGGTCGGCTCCGGCCGGTATCCCGTGACGTACACGTTGTGCGCGTCGACGCGCGCGACGGTGAACTGGCCGGTCTGCATCCGGTCGGGTCGATGACTGAGATCGGCGGTGCTGTCCGCCGAACCCCAGCCGACCAGGCGGACGATGTCGCCCTTGGCAGGTTGCTCGGTGCTGATCTCGAGCGGCTGGATGCCCTCGACCGGGGCCGCGAGCTTGCCGATCGCGACGTCGGCCTGCTCGCTCTGCACCACCTCGGTCACGTCCACCCGCACCCCGTCGGTTCCGGAGAGCGTTGCCTGCCCGACCGTCGCGGTGACCTGGTAGCGCGGCGGGCCGCTGACCCGGTTGCCGGCGCCGTCGTGGAAGCAGTGTCCCGCGCTGATCACCCACTGCCGTGCGATCAGCGCCGCCGAGCACGCGCTGGCGTAGGTGCTGCCGTCCGGCCGGGTGATCTCGGGCATCGACAGCGAGGTGGAGAAGGTGTAGGCGCCGTCCGGCACGTCGTCGCCGTTGGCGATCGCCTGTGCGGGAGCGGCTTGCACGACCGCTATCGCGGTGAGCCCGGCCAGCACGCTCCCGAGTCGGATCAGCCGCGCGGCGCGTAATGTGCGAATCACCGTTGCCCCCAGTGCTCGTTTCGTGTCGCGTCGGTACCTTACTGAGTCGCGGCGGCCGCCGGTACCCGCTTTCGGCGTCACCGCGAGAACCCCTTGACTTCAAGTAATGCCGAGGTTCTAGGTTGCCGGTATGACCTTCACCGACGCGGAACGCGCGTACCTCACCAGCCAGCACATCGGGCGGTTGGCCACTGTCGGCCCGGACGGCATGCCGCAGGTGCGGCCGGTTGGCTTCCGGTTCGACCCGGAACGCGGCACGATCGACATCGGCGGGCCGCGCCTGAGCTCGAGCCAGAAGTGGCGCAACCTGCTGGCTGATCCGCGGGCGGCCCTCGTGGTGGACGACATGACCCCGAAGGACGAGCCGGGCGCCGTAAAACCGGGCTGGGGGCGTGGCGTGGAGATCCGCGGCCCTGCCGAGCTGCTGACCGACCACGAACCACCGCACGGGCACGGCTTCTTCAGCAACGAGGTGATCCGGATCCACCCGCAGCGAGTGATCAGCTGGCACATCGACGCCGCCCGCCCAGACGTCCAGGGCCGCAACGTCGCCTGAACATCACGGGGCGTCTTCGTCCAGCCCATGCTCGATGGCGTAGCGCACCAGCTCGATGCGGTTGTGCAGCTGGAGTTTGCGCAACGTCGACTGCACGTGGTTCTCCACGGTGCGGTGCGAGATCTGCAGCCGGCCGGCGATCTGTTTCGCGGTCAGACCCTTCGCAACCAGCCGCAGCACGTCGGTCTCCCGCTCACTCAGCTCCGGCGTCGCGACACCCGGATCCGGCGAGGCCGCCATCCGCCGGTACTCGCCGAGCACCAGGCCGGCAAGGCCCGCGGTGAACACCGGATCCCCCTCCGCGGTCCGCCGCACCGCGTCCACCAGCTCCTCCGCGGACGCGGATTTCACCAGGTACCCGGACGCCCCGGCCTTCACCGCCTCCAGCACGTCCGCGTGCTCCCCGCTCGCGGAGAGCACCAGCACCCGGGTGTCCGGCAGCTTCGCCACGGTCGACCGGATCGCGTCCACCCCCGAGCTGTCCCCCAGGTTCAGGTCCATCAGCACCACGTCCGGCCGGACGGTGCCCGCGATGCGCACCGCCGCCGCGGCGTCCCCTGCCGTCGCGCGGACGTCGAACCCCCGCTCGGAGAGGTCCCGCGCCACGCCGTCACGCCATAACGGGTGGTCGTCGACCACCATCACCGAGATCGGCGGGTCCGCCATCATCACGCACCTTCCGCACCGTCGCGCCCCGCGGCGCGGGGCAGCCGGATCTCCCACTCGGTCCCGGCGTCCGGAGCCGTTTCCAGGTTGATCGTGCCACCAAGTTCGGTGATCCGGCCGCGCATCGACTTCGCGATACCCATCCGACCTTCCTCGGCCGCGGAGGTGATCCGCCCGTCCGGGATGCCGGGGCCGTCGTCCCGCACACTGATTACCACCGCATCCGGCAGTTCCTCGAGCAACACCCAGGCGGACGCCATCGGACCCGCGTGCTTGTCCACGTTGGACAGTGCTTCGCCGACCACGGACAGCAGCTCGGACACGATCTCCTCCGGCAACAGCACGCTCTGCGCGGGCACCGAAACCTGTACCCGGGACGTGCCGAGCATCTGCAACCGCCCGCCGAGATCCGCCTCGCCGTTCGCGGTGGATTCCTGCGGGCCGGACGAGACCAGGGTGCGCAGCGCGATCTCCTGCTCACCGGCTAGCCGTGCCAGCTCGGCGGCCTCGCCACCGAGCTCGCTGCCTCGGCGGCGGACCCTGGCCAGCACCTGCAGCACGCTGTCGTGGATGGACCGGGCCAGCCGTTCCCGCTCGGCGAGCGCGGCTTCGGTGCGCATCGCCCTGCGCAGCTGCGCGGCGGTGGCGCGCGCCTGTGTGGAAGCCATCCCGATGATCAACCCGGCGCCGACTAGCAGCACCGCGTCCCGCGTCACGTCCACGTTCACCACGCCGCGGGCCAGCGCCGTGCACACCGCGACAAGGAAACCCGCCGCCATCCCGTACGGCCAGCCGCGCAGCACCGCCATCGCCACCGGCGCCACGCTCGCCCACACCGTGGTGATCAGCGGTACGTCGATGTACTGGCCCGGCGCGAGGATCAACGGCGAGGTCATCAACAACGCGCAGGTCAGCAGCACGTCCGTGTAGACAATCCACGGCCGGCGGCGCTCCCGCAGGTAGGCAGGCACGGTGAACGCAGTCCAGCAGGCCATCACGCCGAGCACCACCCAGCCGAGCAACGGCCGCTGGTAGCCGTGCTGATGCACCAGCACGGCCGCGATCGCGAACCCGAACGTGACCAGCCTGAGCACCACCGTGCCGACCCACAGCGGTGTCGCCGGGTCGCGCCGCAGGATCTGCGTGTCGGGCGACGACCCGGTCATCGCGATTCGGCGTCGTCCGGCTGCTCCCCGCCGTTCGGCTCCCCATCACCCTGTTCCCCCGACCCGGCTGGTCGCGCTTCCGAGGGGCTCAGCGGATCCGCCTCCTGGCTGGTCGCGTTCTCGGACACCTCATCGTGCAGCAGCGAGCGCACCCCGGCGTTGACGACCGCCAGCAGTGGTACGGACAGCAGCGCCCCCGCGATGCCCGCTGCCACCAGGCCCACCGTGATCGCCAGCACCACCGCGAGCGGATGCAGGTTCACCGCGCGGCCGAGCAGCAGCGGCTGCAGCACGTTGCTCTCCAGCTGCTGCACGCCGATCACGATGGCAAGCACCACGAGCGCGGCGACGAACCCGTTGCTCACCAGCGCGACGAGCACGGCGACAGCGCCAGCCACGATCGCACCGATGATCGGCACGAACGCGGCGAGGAACGTGAAGGTGGCAAGCGGTATGACCAGCGGAACCCCGACCGCCCACAACCCGATGCCGATGCCGATCGCGTCCACGACCGCCACCGCGGCCGTGGCCCGCACGTACTGCACGAGTGAAGCGAACCCGCGGCGCCCCGCGAGGTCGACCCGGCCGCGCACGTGTGCGGGCACCCCGCGAACCACGAACGTCCAGATCGCCTCGCCACCGGATAGGAAGAAGATCAAGATGAACAGTACGAGCAGGAAGGCGGTGATGCCCTCGCCGATTCCGGCCGCGGTGTTCAGCGCACCCGAGGTGATCTCTGCCTGGTTCTCCTGCAGCGTGGACACCGCGTTGTCCAGTGCTTCGGTGATCTGTTCCTGCCGCAGCCCGACCGGCCCTTCGACCAGCCAATCACGGATCTGGTCGAGGCTCTGCCCGATCTGCTCCTGCAGCGCGGGCAAGCCGCGGGTGAACTCGGCGATGACGAAGGTCAGCACCGCACCCAGCACTGCGAGCCCGCCGACCAGCACCACCGCGGTCGCCAGTCCGCGGGGCACCCTGCGGCGGGACAGCTGCCCGACAGCCGGTGCCATCAGCGCCGCGAGCAGCAGCGCTATCGCCACCGGGATCACCACCACGGAGAAGTAGCCGAGCAGCCACAGCAGGCCGTACAGGGCGGCACCAACTACCAGCAGTCGCCACGACCATGCCGCGCTGACCCGCAGTCCTTTCGGGACAGATTTCCGCATGTCGTCATCGACGTTCGAGAGATGCGATTCCTGGGTAGCCACGGCGCCAAACTATCGGCTCGTACCGTCAGCGTTGCGCCGAGCCCGGTCTCGCCACGCGATCTGTGGCAACCCACCGTGTCACACGATTGGGCAGTCCGGGGGCGTCGCTGCTGCATCCGGGTGTCGGACTCTGCCAACCTCGACTCACCAAGCGCGAAGAGTGCGTGCCCCGACACCACACGTACATCAGCGCACGGCCCCGAATGACGAGTAGGCGACAGCGACAGTGACGAGAACACCGAGAACGGCGGCGCGGCGTACGGTGCGCTTCTGCGCGCGGGTACTCGTCGTGCTCGGTGGCGCCATCGTGACCACCGTGATCGCCTGGCTGCTCGCCGGCAACGCTTCCGCGGACACCGAGAACACCCCGGACCGCCCGGCCGTCGACCTGCCGGGCGGTGAGGTGGTCGGCCAGCTCGACAAGGCCGCCAAGGATGCGGCCGGCAAGTTCGGCCACCCGCTGGCAGGCGACGTCGGCCGCCCACTGGCTGGCGAGCTCGAACACACCGCCAAACAGCTGACCGACGAATCGGAACCGGGCGCGCAGCACGTACCGAACCTGTCGAAACCGGTGGCCGAATCCGTCGGCAAAGGTGGCAAAGATGTGATGCCCAGCGCCGAGGAGCACGTGGACGCCGGCTCGCTTCGGGATCGGCTGCGGGAAGGCGCGGGCGTGGTCCGGGACCTGCTCGGCGCCCCGCTGCAAGGCGTGCACCAGCTCGGCGGCGGCATGCCGACCCCGTTTGACTTCGTTGACGGCACGGTCGGCGACGGTTTCACCGCCCTGGCACCGCCTCCCCGGCCCGCCGACCCCGGCCCGCCGGCGCGGTCCCCTGGACCGCCCGAGCCGCACGTCGGTGACCAGGCGGTGCACGCGCCGGCCACGACACGACTCGCCTCGGGCGAAGCCCCGGATGCGGCGGCACCCGATGCCACCGACGTTCCCTCAGACACGTCGGACACCCCTGACTCGCGACCACACTGGAAGCCGACCGGGCTGCCGCTGCAGCACGGGAACACCGGCACCACGTTGCACCAGCTGGACATGCAGTTCGGCTGCCTCCCGTTCGGCGCGGCCTGCCCGCGAAACGCGGGCACCGCGAAGCTCCCGAACCACGCGCGGCAGTACCCGGACACGGCTGCCTCGCGCCCGGGCGATTCGCCCGACTGACCGAGTTTCGCGCGGCGTCTGACCGCCGAGCTCGCGTCCGCTTCATCGGTTCCGGCTCGGCACGGCTCGCCACCCCGCGCGATCAGCCGCCGGATTCGACGCCATCGAGTCCCGCGTTCCCTGCGAAATCACCGGCGCCAGCGACATCCGGAAACCAGTCGTCCGGCGCTGCGCGCCAGCCAGGGTCCCGTTCGGGATCCGTGTTCCACCCCCTGAAGAAATCAACGACAAGGAGTACCCCTCAATGCGAACCTGGGCGAAGCGCGGACTTCAGACCGCGCTGGTCACGGGTGGTTTGTTGCTGCTGGGCACCGGTATCGCCTCGGCCGACGAGAACGTCGACCCGGATCGTCCGGCATCGCCGCTGGACGGTTCCATCCGCGTGCCGATCGACCTGCACGACAACGCCATCGGCACTCCCGGCGGTCAGATCGACATCCCGGACGTGAAGCACGAAGTGAAGATCGGCACCGACTCGCTGCCGAAACCGGAGCTGCCGACCGAGCAGCTCCCTACATCGGAGCTGCCAGCAGCCGACCTGCCGAAGCCGGAACTGCCAACACAGGAACTGCCGGACGCGCCGGCACCGAAGCAGCTGCCCGCCGCGCCACCGGCGCCACCGGCGCCCGCGGTGCCGGACGTGGCCGGCGACCCGGCGATGGGTAACCAGGTCATCGGGGACGCGGTCGTTCCGGTCGAGATCGCTGGGAACGCCCTCGCGCTCGGTGGCCCCGCCGAGGTGGAGAGCACCTCCAAGCACAGCGCCGCCGAGGAAGTACCGGTAACCACGGACGGCAGCGGGGGTTTCCTCGCCGGCAATGTGGCGGCGCTGCAGTGGGCGGCGCCGGTGCAGATCACCGGGAACGCGCTCGGCCTCGCGGGTGATGCCACGGCCACCACGTCGGGCAGCACGCACGGCGAGTCCACCGGTGACCTGGAGACCAGCGGTGGCGGTGGTTTCCTTGCCGGCAACATCCTCGCCGGCCAGGCGGCAACTCCGTTGCAGATCAGCGGGAACGCCGCGAACGCGTTCGGCAGCTCGATCGCCCGTTCCACCGACGAGATCAGCGCGGACGGGGGCGGCGCGCTGATCTCCGATGGCGAGGGCGGCGCCGGTTCCGGAAACGTCGCCGGCCTGCCGGTGGCGATGCCGTTCGAGTTCAACGGGCAGGCGCTCAGCGCGCTCGGCAACGCGGATTCGGAAACGCACACCACGGCTGAGGCCACCGGTGGCGGCAAGCGGCCCGCGAAGAACGACATCCCGTCGTACATCCACACCAGTGGCAAGGACGGGATTCTCGCCGGGACCGCGGCGGGTGGCGCGATTTCCAACCCGGCGACGGTCACCGGTCAGGCCGGCAGCCTGGCCGGCAACGCGTTCACCGTCGGCGACACCGGCAGCATGACCGAGGCCGGCGGGTTCCTGGACACCACAGGCGAGGGCGGCTTCGGCTCCGGCACGGTGCTGAACCCGAACTGGTCCATCCCGGCCGGGGTCATCAGCAATGCGCTGACCGGCGGCGGGAACGTGGAGAGCTCGCACGACAACTGGGTCGACTCGGTCGCCGGCGATGGCTCGTACACCACCGGTAACGGTGGCGTGGGCTCCGGCACCAACCTGTCCAACCCGGTTGCCTGGCCGGCGGACGTGTACGCGAACGCGGGCAGCGTGCTCGGAAACGCGAACGTCGACCCGCACAACGACGTGCACGCGCAGAGCGGTGGCTACAACGGCACCAGCGGTGACGCGTCGCTGGCCGGCGGGAATGCCGGGTCGGTGCCGATCGCCGGGAGCACCGAGGGCTTCGGCAACGCCGGCACCCTCGCAGGCAACGCCAGCACCGAGACCACCGAGACCAAGGTGTCCGAGGCCGGCGGCGACACGAACACCGACGACGACGCCGGGGTGCTCGCCGCCAACATCGCCGAGGCGGCCGGTGGCGCGCCGATCCAGGCGTTCGCCCAGTCGGTTGGCGTGCTCGGCAGCAGCAAGGCGATGGTGGACAGCGATAGCGTCGCGGAATCCGGCGGCAAGACCAACGCGGTCGGCGTCGGCGGGCTCGGTTCCGGAAACATCGCGAAGAGCCCCGTGTCGGTGCCGATCCAGGTGCTGGGCAACGGCGGGAGCGCATTCGGCAACGCGATCAGCGAAACGGCCGGCACCACCGACTCGATCGCCGGTGACGACGCGTCGGCTGACGGCACGTCCGGTGCGTTCTCCGGAAACATCTTCGCGCTTCCTGGTGCCGCAGCAGCGCACCTGATGGCGAATTCGGTGCCGGTTGCCGGCAGTGTGGACGGCACCGCGGACCACGCCGTGCACACCCAGTCGGGCGGCAGCAACACCGCGGCGGGCGACTCCGGCACGTTCGCTGGCAATATCGTCACCGGCGAGGGGTTGGGGCTCGGCGAGGGTAGCGCCAACACCGTCGGTGCGCTCGGGAACAGCAACACCAGCAACACCAGCGCGCTGACCGGAATCTCCGGCGGGGACAACACCGCGTCCGGGATGGACTCCACGGTCAGCGGGAACGCGATCAGCGCGCCGGTCGGCGTGATCGCGGAGGCGGTGGCGAACATCGTCACGCTCGGCTCGAACACCAAGAACAGCACCGTGGGCGACACCCAGGGAACATCCGGTGGTTCGGTCGAGGCCGTCGGCAGCGGACCGTTCAGCGGCACCCCGGTGAACATGCCGGTTGGCGTGATCGGCGGGCTGTACGAGGTGCCGCTCGGCGTGCTGTCCAATTCGATCAACGAGGTGGACAAGACCACCGAACTCGAGGTCGGCGGGCAGCCTGCGCAGGTCGAGATGCCACTCGGCGGTGACCCGATGGGCGCGACCGAGCTGCCGAACCTGGCGAACGCGGCGGCCATGGCCAAGGCGCCGGCGCAGTCGCGTAGCGCGCATCTGCCCGACGCAACCAATGTGGCGGAGCTGGACATGTTGTGGGACAGCAGCAATGGAGAGTTGCCGGAACTCCCGGTGCAGCAGCAGCTGCGGGCACCGGACGCCGGCAGGTTTACCGGTGAGCTGCCGACCGAGGAGCTGACGTCGCCGATTCATGCGGACATTCCTGCTCTGCAGGATCTGCAGGATGCGTCCGGTTTGAGCGACTGGTTCTTCGGGATGGCGAATAAAGCGTAGCCGGACGGCTGATAACCGACCCGTGAGTACATTCTTGGATGGGCGCGGATCCGATCGCGTTCGGCGCCCATCCGGAGATATTCAACGGAATTATCAGCCGCCTATTCGGCTATTCTTTATGCCCTGTTTCAGGGGTGCTACGACGCCTTTTATCGGCGCCTTGACCTGGTCTGATAGCTGGATCGGGTCGTCTGTCGCCAGTTTTCCTTTCAGTGTTTTCACGAGCAAAACGGTGCTCAAAAAGATGATCACACGATGGGGTTAACCGGCTTGGAAAACAAAGTTCCATCTGCCTATTGTGTAAAGTGCTCGGACAGGGTCCGGTCGCGGTTTCGGAGCTCCATTCTGGCGCCGCGTTGAGCCAAATCGATACCCCAAATCGATATATCGAGCATCCGCGTAATCGGCAGGCGGATGAACGGCATTCAACGAGGAGAAAATCTCAATGATCAGGAAGTTCAAGAGAGCCGCGGTGGTCAGTGCTCTGGCTGCCGCAGGTGTTCTTGCCTTGGGCTCGTTCGGTTCCATGGCGTCGGCGGCGGAGGGTGACACCGTTGCCCACCCGGACCAGGGGGTAAAGACCCTGGTGGGTGAGGTCAAGCCGGGCAACACGCTGTTGCAGGACACGATCTCGAAGGTGTCGTCCCCGCTCGGCACGGTCTCCGACCCGATGGGCGCAGCCTCCGACGTCACGGGCGTCGACCCGGCCGCACCGGCCGGTGCGACCGAGCGCTCCGGCGACGTCGACCAGTCGGGCGACGGAACGGTCCAGATTGTCAACCTCGGTGGGTCGATCAGCGGCGGCGCCGGCGGTGACGCGGGCTCCGGTGGTGACTCCGGCGAAGGCGACGACTCTGGCGACGGCGGCGACAGCGGCGATGACGGTTCCGCTGACGGCGGCGACGACGGCTCCGGCAGCGGTGACGCAGGCGGGCTGAACTGCCCGGCGCAGGTGCCTTCCGCGCCGACCGGTGCCGACTACGTGAACGCCTGGAACACCTCCGGTGCGTGCCTCGGCGGCGGCGCTGCCGGGCTGATCAGCTCGGCGTGGGCCGGTGCCATCCCGTCGATCGTGCAGGGCGCCGCTGGGTCGGCCTCCTCGCTGCCGACGGGCTGAGCTTCGGCTCAGCTGGCCGGGCGCCTGTCCGGCCGATATCTCTCCGAGTGAGGGGTGGAGGTGTGGCGGTGCGCTTCGCCACCGCTACACGAAATCGCGAAAATATCGGAAAATTGGAACATAAGGAGTTGTTTCGGAAATGCGCAAGATTCTTACCCGTACGGTCGCGGCTGTCGCACTGACCGTTGGCCTGGTCGGCTTCGGCGGCATGGGCACTGCCTCCGCCGAGGGAACCTCCTGCCCCGCACAGGTGCCTTCCGCGCCGACCGGTGGCGACTACGTGAACGCCTGGAACACCTCCGGTGCGTGTGGCGGTGCCGGCGCTGCCGGGCTGGTCAGCTCGGCGTGGGCCGGTGCCATCCCGTCGATCGTGCAGGGCGCGGCCGGCTCGCTGTCCTCGATGCCTGGCTGAGGCTCAGGTTCGTTCACCCCGCGAGGTGAGCACGGTGAAAACGTCGAGGAAGGCTGCTCGCGCACCGCGTGGCGCGCGACGCGGTAACGGGTAGCGGAACCTCGACAGCCAACGGCGGAAAACGGCGGACTGCAGCCGCCGAAACCCCGAAGGCCACCACGCTCCGACTGATCACCGGAGCGGGTGCTCGAAAACCTCGCTGACACAGCACTCCCCGGGATGCCGGGCGGATGGCACGATCCGCCCGGCATCCGGTCATTTCGGCTCCACACAGCGTCAATCGCACAGTGTGATTTCTGAGGACACTTTGTGTTCGTCACACGATCAGGGTGACTGCTTCCCTCGAGCGTGCTTTCCGGGCCGCGGGTTTGACAGGCTCTTCGCTGGCGAACGCAGCGTGCCAAGATCCGCACGCACTGCTCCTCACGAGTCGGTAAGAAAAGAGGCTGGGTCCAGACGTGGATCGACGACGGACGGCGAGATCGAGCCGCGTGCGACGGCTCTGCGCCCGCACGCTCGTGGTCGTCGGCGGCGCCATCGCGGGCACCGCTGCCGCCTGGGTGATCGCTTCCGGCTCGGCGACCGCCGCCGAGCCAGCGTTAACCGGCCCGTCCCCATCGGCCAGCGCGGCCCAGGTCCCCATCGCCACTCAGGCCTCCAGTGCCACTCAGGCCATCGACGTGAACGACGCCGCCAGCGCCGACGCCGCGGAGGCCGCGTCGAAGCCGGCCGCGGAAACCGGTGGCACCGTCACCGGCACGCTCCAGCAGGCGTCGAACGCACCCGACCGGCACAACCCCGCCGCCACCGACCAGTCGCGCGACACCGTCTCCGGCTCGCCCGGCCAGCTCCGGCGGCACGTCGGCGACACGGCCGACACCGTGCGAGGAATGGCGGGGCAGCCCGATCAGGCACGGGAGGTCATCCGGGACGGTGCTCCCCAGCAGCCGGTCGACCACGGCGAGCGCCTCGAGAACCAGGTGAGCGACTGGTTCCGCACCGCCCCGAAGCCCGGGATCGACCCGGAACTGGACCCGGAGCTCATCGGCGGCGTCGTCGAGGATGGACCCGGCCAACTCCCGGCACCCGAACTGCCCGGCCTCCCGGACGGCACCGGCCCGATCGGTGCTCCCCAGCAGCCGGTCAAGAACAACCAGACTCCGCAAGAAAAGCACCGGCCGGCGATGGTCGCGAGCAGCGCCGCCGACCGGGCAACCACGAACGGCGTGACCAGCCTGGGCACCCCGGTGCCTCACCGACCGTCGCAGCCCGAGCCGATGGTCCCGTTCGATCCCACATCCACGCCGATCACCCTCACCTCGATGAGCGGCAGCGGCGGATATCAGCATTCCGAATTCAAACCGGGAAGCTTGCAGCCAGGGACGCCCGACGCGCTCGGCGAGCCCCGAACCCGCGCACCGCGTCCCGGCTCGCACCACGCCCCGCAAACCGCGGGCCCGCAGCCAGGCACCACCCCCGACTGAGTGCCTGCGGCGCGCGGGTAGACCGGTGCGGCTTTAGCGCGTATCCGAGCTCCCCCCGGAGCTGACCCGACGCGCCGTTGTCGGCGGGCAGTCCGCCCGCCGACCCCAGATAACACCCCAGATAACCCTGCCCTCAACGGGCGCCGTTGCCACGCCCACGTGGCCTCCGGTGCCGCATATAGACCCCGCATGGGACTCGGATGCGGGAACTAACGAAAAGGAGAGATCCTGACATGCAAACCTGGGCGAAGCGCGGGATACAGACCGCGCTGGTCACGGGTGGTCTGCTGATGCTGGGAACCGGCATCGCATCTGCCGATGAAAACGTGAATCCGGATCGTCCCGCCTCCCCGCTGGACGGTTCGCTGAACATTCCGGTGCACGCCGACAACAACGCGATCGGCACCCCTGGTGGCCAGGTCGACCTGCCGGCCGTGAACAAGGACATCAAGGTCAGCCCGAAGGAGGTGACCGACAAGCTCCCCGCCCCCGTGAAGGAAGCCACCGAACCGGCCACCGGGGCCGCCGACCAGGTCGGCGCCGCCGGAGCCGACGCGGCCAGCCAGGTCACCGAGAAGGCCGCGCCCGCAACCGAACCCGTTGGTAGCGCCACCGAGCAGGCCGGTAAGCAGGTCGAGCAGGCCTCGCCGCAAGCAGGCAAGGCGGTGCGGGGCGCGGGCGAGCATCTCGCGAAGGCCGACAAGGCCGGCGCCGCCCCCACGAGTAACCAGATCAGCGGCGACCTGGTCGCGCCGATCGAGATCTCCGGCAACGCGCTGGCGCTCGGCGGGAACGCCGAGGTGGAGAACGACGCGTCGCAGAGCACCAGTACGCAAACCCCGGTCAATACCGACGGCTCGGGCACCGCGCTCGGCGGCAACGCGGTGGACCTGGACTGGGCCGCACCGATCCAGGTGACCGGCAATGCGGTCGGGCTGTTCGGCAACGCCAGCTCCACCAACCACGTGCGGCAGAGCGCGGGAGCCGGCGGTGACATCGGTACCAGCGGCCAGGGCGGCGTGCTGGCCGGCAACACGCTGGCCGGCCAGCTGGCGACCCCGGCCCAGCTGACCGGGAACGCGGTCAGCGGCGCGGGCAACGCGGAGACCAACTCCGAGGTCGACTCCGAGGCGAACTCCGGTGGTTCGATCGAGGGCAATGGGGATGGCGGCGTGCTCTCCGGCACGGTGGGTGCGCTACCCGCGGCTGTGCCGGTGGAGATGAACGGCAGTGCGCTGGGTGCGTTCGGGGAAGCGGAGGCCAACTCGAACAGCAGCGCCACTGCGGGCGCCGGGGGCACCAAGCCCGGCGTGAACGACGTGCCAAGTTATATCCAGACCAGCGGCGACGGCGGCCTCGGCTCTGGAACGGTGTTGCAGGGTCCGCTGTCCGGGCCCGCGGTGTTCTCCGGTACGGCCGGCAGCCTGTTTGGCGAGGCCGAGGCCACCGGCAGCACCGCGAACGACACCACGGCCGGCGGCTTCGACTCCAGCTCCGGCGTGCAGGGCGTGGGCTCCGGCTCGATCTTCAACGCCCCGGTGGCCATGCCGGTCGAGGCGATCACCCACGCGGTCGCGGTTGGTGGTGAGGCCGAGGCCCTGCACGACAACGAGGTCAACTCGCTGGCAGGGGACGGCTCGTTCACCAACGGCAACGACTCCGCGCTGTCCGGCACCAGCATGGCCACCCCGGTCACCGGCCCTGCCGACCTGCTCGGCAACGCGGTCGGCGTGCTCGGGAAGGCGGACACCACCGGCGGTGGCGCGCGGGATGCCGGCACCGGGATGCACAACGAGGCCAGCGCGGTGGCCGGCGGGTACAACGGCACGCTCGGCAACAACTCGCTCGGGTCGGGCAACGCCGGGACCGTTCCGGTCGCGATGCCGGTGGAGGGCTTCGCCGATTCCGTGGGTGCGCTGGGCACCGCGGACGCGGCGGCCACCGAGCACAAGGTGTCCGAATCCGGCGGCGACACCAGCACCGTTGACGACAACGCGCTGCTGGCCTCGAATGCCGTGCAGGCACCGGTTGTCGCTCCGGCCCAGGTGTTCGGGGACACCGCGGGTGCGATCGCGAAGACGACCGCGCAGGGCGATGCGCAGAACGAGGTGTCGGCCGGCGGTGACAGCAAGGGCAGCGGGGTCGGCGGCGGTGCGTCCGGCAACATCGTGCAGGCGCCGATGACCGTGCCGGCGCAACTGTTCGGCGTTGGCGGCTCGGCGCTCAGCCACACCCAGGCCAGCGGGACGAACGACACGATCACGAATTCCGGTGGCGACGCGGTGACCGATGGCACCGAGGGCAACATCTCCGGCAACGTGGTTTCCGCCCCGGCCGGCGCGCTGGCGCAGGCGTTCGGTGACCAGGTCACCGCGCTCGGCGCGGGCAGCGCGACCGGCGACAACCTCGGCGATCACACCACCGGCGGTGACGTGCAGACCGCCGGGGACGGCGGGCACGTATCCGGAAACGCCGTGACTCCGCAGGCACTGCCGGCGGCGCAGCTGTTCGGCAACGCGGTTGACGCTGCCGGCTTCGGTGCCGGTGCGGGCACGAACGATGTGGTGAACACCGTCGGCGGTGACGTGAGCAGCTCCGGTGACGCGGGTTCGCTTTCCGGCAACCTGTTCGACGTTCCGGCGGCCGCCGTGGTCGACGGGTTCGGCAACGCGGCGTCCGTGCTCGGCAACGCGGTCGGTGCCGGGGACAACACCGAGGTCAACTCGGTCGGCGGGAACGCGGTATCGGACGGCGGGTTCGCCGGTCAGCTGCCGCTCGGTGCGGTGGTGCAGCCGTATCAGATCCCGCTGCCGATCCTGGCCGAGGCGCTGGCCATCGGTTCGAACCACAGCTCGACCACGGTCGGCAACAGCGAGCCGCAGCTGAACACGGAGTTCAACGGTAAGGAGCTCCCTGCGAACGAGCTGCCGTCGCTGCCGGTCCGGTCCATGGTGCCGGGCGGAACGCCGGTGGCTCCGATGCCGCAGAACCTGCCGAACGTGCAGCTGCCGGAGTTGCCGGCGGACGGCCTGACCGGCCACCATCTGCCGGCACCGAAGCCGGCACCGAAGGCTGAGGCGCCTCGGACCCTGTCGGCGTCCGGCAACGACCCGGCGATGGCGTCGGTTGGTAGCGGTGGCCCGCTCGGGTTCGACCACATGATGGACGACCTGCACGGGAAGCCGTACCACATCCAGTAATCCAGTAATACCCGGCGGCTCGTGAGTCTTTTTAGGGTTATAGCACCCAAAAAGACTCACGAGCCGCGCCAGCGGCTAGCCCTGGGCGAGGTCGGCGAACCGGCTGTAGTGCAGCTGGTGCGCGACGGTCACCGTGCTGGTGGGTCCGGCACGGTGCTTGGCGAGGATCAGATCGGCCTCGCCGGATCGTGGGTCGTCCATCTCGAACGCGTCCGGCCGGTGCACCAGGAGCACGATGTCGGCGTCCTGCTCGAGCGATCCCGACTCGCGAAGGTCCGCGAGCATCGGGCGCTTGTCGGTGCGCTGCTCCGGCCCGCGGTTCAGCTGGCTGATCGCGATCACCGGCACGTCGAGCTCCTTAGCGAGCAGCTTGAGTTGCCGGGAGAACTCGGACACTTCCTGCTGGCGGGACTCCACCCGCTTGCCGGACGTCATCAGCTGCATGTAGTCGACCACGATCAGCTGCAGGTCGTTGCGCTGCTTGAGGCGCCGGGCTTTCGCGCGGATCTCCATCATGGTCAGGTTCGGCGAGTCGTCGATGAACAGCGGCGCCTCGCTGATCTCGCTCATCCGCCTTGCCAGCCGGGTCCAGTCGTCGTCCGACATCCGCCCGCCGCGCATGTCCTGCAACCGGATCTTCGCTTCGGCGGAGAGCATCCGCATCACGATCTCGGTGCGGCTCATCTCCAACGAGAAGATGACGCTGGTCATCCCGTGCTGGATGGAACACGACCGCGCGAAATCCAGCCCCAAGGTCGATTTCCCGATCCCCGGCCGGGCGGCGATGATGATCATCTGGCCGGCGTGCAGGCCATTGGTGACGCCATCAAGATCCATGAACCCGGTGGGGATGCCCTGCGAGGTGCCGCCACGGGACGCGATCGCGTCGATCTCGTCCATGGTCGGCTGGAGCAGCTCTTCGAGCGCGATGTAGTCCTCGCTGGTACGCCGCTCGGTCACGTCGTAGATGGCCGCCTGCGCGCGGTCGACGACCTCGTTGATGTCGCTGCCGTCCCCCGCCGCGTAGCCGGACTGCACGATCTTGGTGCCGGCCTCGACCAGCCGGCGCAGCACCGCTTTCTCCGCCACGATCTGCGCGTAGTACCCGGCGTTCGCGGCCGTCGGCACGGTGGCGATCAAGGTGTGCAGGTACGGGGCGCCACCGACCCTGCCGAGCTCGCCGCGGCGCTCCAGCTCCGCGGACACCGTGATCGGATCGGCCGGTTCGCCACGGCCGTACAGATCGAGCACCACGTCGTAGATCGCCTGATGCGCGGGCCGGTAGAAGTCGCCAGGCCGCAGCACTTCGACCACGTCGGCGATCGCGTCCTTGGACAGCATCATCCCGCCGAGCACGGACTGCTCCGCGGTGAGATCCTGCGGCGGCTGCCGGTCGAAGCCGGCGCCGGATCGATCGTCTCGCGAGCCGTTCGCCGGTTCCGCGCGAGTCGCCGTCCCCCGATCGTCCGTCAACGCCACCGCGCCGAACCTCCTCCCGTAGTCGAACGCGTGTTCGATGATATCAGCAAGACTGTCACCCGAGGGGATTTCCGACGGGTGTTTCGTCACGTGCACGCGCGGTGTGTGGCGACGCGCGACCGGCACGTTAGAACGCCCCGATCCGGCCGTGCAAACGGTCTTGGGGACCGCGATGGGGACAGCTTGTGGATCGTTGGGCACAACTGACCACAGGCAGGGCTTTTCCTGGGGACAACCTGGGGATTAGCCTCTCCGATCTGAATGAAACAGCAGGTCAAGCCCTGTGGGCAGGCTGTGGAAGAAATCCCTCGAAGATGTACGGCGTGTCGTGCCGAGGCGCCTTGTTCGGCGTGTCGGAAGGGCGGTCTACCCAGAGTTGTCCCCAACTACACGAATGCCCTCGGTCGGGTAGTTCAGCCACGGTCGGGGTAACACCGTGGTGCGTGCCGCGCGGAATTTCGTCGACCGCACGGGGTCACGGAGCCGCCACGGCAATGGAGCGCTAACTCGAGTCGAGGTTCGCCCCCGGTGCGTGATCGCAGGGACCTCGGGTGCGGGTGTCCCGCGTCCAAGCTCGGGTGCGGGTGTGCCGCGTCCGTCGGCACACCAACGAGAAGGCGCCGCCTCCCAGGTGGGAAGCGGCGCCCGTGCTCGGATGCGTCTCTACAGCGCGGTTACCTCGAGTTCGAGGTTCACGGTTACCTCGGGATGCAGCCGCGCGCTGAACTTGTGCTTGCCGACCGTCTTGATGTGCCCCGGCAACTCGATGCTCCGCTTGTCCAGCATCGGCCCGCCCGCGGCCTTGATCGCGGACGTGATGTCGGCACCGGTCACCGAGCCGAACAGCTTGCCGGAGCCGGACGCGGCCTTCTTGCTCAGCGGTACCCCGCCGAGCCCCTCCAGCTGCGCCTTGACCTCCTTGGCGTGGTCCAGGTTGCGAATCCGGCGAGCCTCCTGGGACCGGCGGATGGTCTGCACCTCGCGCTCCGCACCCTTGGTCGCCTTGATCGCGTAGCCGCGGGGCAGCAGGTAGTTACGGCCGTAGCCGTCCTTGACCTCGACGATGTCCCCCGGACCGCCGAGGCCGCTCACGTCGGTGGTGAGGATGAGCTTCATGTGGTCTCTCCAATCAGCTCAGCGGGCGGTCGAGGTGTACGGCAGCAGGGCCATCTCCCGCGCGTTTTTCACCGCGACGGCGACGTCCCGCTGATGCTGGCTGCAGTTGCCGGTCACCCGGCGCGCGCGGATCTTGCCGCGGTCCGAGATGTACTTCCGCAGCAGCGTGGTGTCCTTGTAGTCGATGTCGGTTTTGGTGTCCTTGCAGAACACACAAACCTTCTTCTTGGGCTTGCGAACTGGTGGCTTGGCCACGATTGAACTCCTGTATCGAACGTGAAGAACGTGAAGAACGTGAAGTAGGTCTTGTCCTAGAAGGGCGGCTCGTCGCTGAAGCCACCGCCGCTGCCGGCCGGTGGCGCGGAACCCCACGGGTCGTCGGCAGGCGCACCCGATCCGCCGCCGCTGCCGCCACCGAAACCGCCACCGCCACTACCGCGGCTGACCTTGTTCACCTTGGCCGTGGCGTAGCGCAGGCTCGGTCCGATCTCGTCGACCTCGAGTTCCACGACGGTGCGCTTCTCGCCTTCCTTCGTTTCGAAGGAGCGCTGCCGCAGCCGGCCCTGCACGACCACGCGGGCTCCGCGGGTCAGCGATTCGGCGACGTTCTCCGCCGCCTGCCGCCAGATGTTGCAGCGCAGGAACAGCGCCTCGCCGTCCTTCCACTCGCCGCTGTTCCGGTCGAAGGTGCGCGGGGTAGACGCGACGGTGAAGTTCGCGACCGCCGCGCCGGACGGGGTGAACCGCAGCTCGGGGTCGGCGGTGAGGTTGCCGACCACGGTGATGATTGTTTCGCCTGCCATGAGTTATGCCTCCGGTTCAGGCGCGGGCGCCGGGACGCTTCGGGTCGCGGCGGACAACCTTGGTTCGCAGCACCGTTTCGTTCAACGACAGCTGGCGATCCAGCTCCTTGATCGGGTCGGGATCGGAGTTCAGGTCCACGACCGCGTAGATGCCCTCGGCGTGTTTGTTGATCTCGTAGGAGAGCCGGCGCCGGCCCCAGACATCCACCTTTTCCACGCTGCCGCCTTCTTCGCGGATCACGTTCAGGAACTTCTCCAGCGAGGGCGCGACGGCTCGCTCGTCAAGGCTGGGATCGAGGATGATCATTACCTCGTAATGACGCATGAAGACCACTCACCTCCTATGGGCTAAAACGGCCACGGTCCATCCGTGGCAGGAGGGTCGACTCGTCAACAGTATCAAGCGTCCGGCAGGCCGCTCGCGCACCGCCCCGCGGGCGGGACCTCAGGCCGTGCGGCGCAGCACCCAGGTACGCACCAGCGCGGCGATCACGCCGGTCAGCGCGAACACCCCGAGCAGCACGGGCAGCGCCACGTCGTTGGTGTTCGGCTTGCTCAACGCCTGGGCCTCACCGGCATTCCGCACGCCGTCCTTGTCCTTGCCTTTCTCGCCACCGAGGATGCCGAATTCCGGCGCGTAGCCGGGCACCTGACCGCCGTACCGCACGCCGGGCGAGGGTGCGAACAGGCCAGGGTTGGCGAACGGCAGCGAGCTGTAGTCGGCCATCGGCGAGCGGCCGAAATTCCCCCCGAAGCCGCGGAGCGCGGCCGGGTCGAGCCCGCCGACCACGTTGCTGTCCGGCGGCGGCATCGAGCCACCGGGCTCGCCGCCGCCCTGGTGCGGCGGCGGCTGGCCAGGGCCGGGTTGCCCTGGCGCCGGCTCGCCGGGACCCGGCCTCTGCGGAGGCGGGCTGACGGTGTTCAGGCCCTGCTCCAGCACGCCGCCAACGGCCTGACCTGCCGGCTTGGTGACCTCCTGCACGGGTGCGGCCGCGGTGTTCACCGCCTTGGTCGTGACGTTGCAGACCCCGCCGGCGGCGCCGCGCAGCGGGGCGAGCAGATCGCCGACCACCGGCAGCTGGCCGACCTGGTTGAGAATGTTGGTCACCGGCAGGCCGATGGTGCGGTAGCCATCCTGCACGGTGCCGAGCGAAACCATCCCGAGGGTTCCCGGCCGCTTGCCGAGGGCCGCCGCGACATCCAGGGTGACCGGCTGGCCCGGCTTGCCCTGCACCGTGGCGCCACAGCTACCGACGACGATCGGGGCGGGCGCGGCGGTGGCCGTGCCGGTCGCTGTCGTGGTCAGCGTGGTAGTGCCGGCCAGTACGAACGCGGCAGCGCCGACCGCGGCGGTCCTACGTCCTCGACTGCCCATACCCATCCCCTCGTGGCGACGTCACCGTGCTGCGTATTACTGGCTGGATTAACGAGACTATCGGCGTGCGGTAACGGAGCATAGCGAAGATCGTTACTCGTGTAAGGGGTTCTCGGAATCCGTCACGCCGCCCGGCGCGTTGTCGTGGCATCCGGCTACCCTCGAATGCCATGCAGATCGGTGCACATGTCAAGGACGACGATCCAGTCGGTGCCGCCCACACCAGGGGAGCCGACGCCGTGCAGTTCTTCCTTGCCGATCCGCAGAGCTGGAAGGCGCCGACGAAACACCCGCAGACCGATGAGCTGCTGGCCGGCGAGCTGACCGTCTTCGTGCATTCGCCGTACATGGTCAACGTCGCCTCGCTGAACAACCGCATTCGCATCCCGTCTCGCAAGCTGGTTGTCCAGCACGCGGCGGGCGCGGCGAAGGTCGGCGCGCAGGGGCTGGTGGTGCACGGTGGCCATGTGCGTCAGGGCGAGGATCCCGAGGACGGCATCGCGAACTGGCGCAAGCTGTTCGAACGCCAGCAGGACGAGGGCGGATTCGGCGTGCCGATCCTGATCGAGAACACCGCGGGCGGCGACTACGCGATGGCGAGGCATTTCGACATGCTCGCCCGGCTGTGGGACGTGGTCGGCGAGTTCGGCGCCGGGTTCTGCCTGGACACCTGCCACGCGTTCGCGTCGGGCGAGGATCTGGACGGCATCGTGGAGCGGGTCATGGCGATCACCGGGCGGATCGATCTGGTGCACCTGAACAACTCGCGGGACGAGTTCGGCTCCACCCGGGATCGGCACGCCAACGTCATTCCAGGGAAACGTGGCACGAGGGGCACGATCGATCCTGAGCAGCTCGTCGCGGTGTGCGCCGATGCCGGCGCTCCGGTCGTGGTGGAAACCCCGGCGGAGGGCCAGGCCGAGGACATCGCCTACCTGCGCGACGCGTTGGGCCCGCCGAGCACGTGATGGGCGCCGGATGACGTTCGGTCGCGCGGCGCTCGCGGTACTGGTGCTCCTGTGCGGGCTGACCATGCTGGTTGGGTTCGCGAACAAGGACCGCTGCACCGGGCCGACCTTCAACGAGTGGGGCCGCAGCGATCCGGGCTACCAGGAGCGCAGCTGGGCCGACGCGTGCTACTCGGATATCCAGTATCTCTGGGTTGGCCGTGACGTGGACCGGCACGTGTTCCCTTACGTGCACGGGGACATCACGCCGGACGGTGACCTGGTCGGTGGCAGCTTGGAATATCCGGTGCTCACCGGCATGCTGATCTGGGCGGGCGCGTTCTTCGTGCACACCGACGCCGGCTTCCTGCTCGCCTCGGCGATCCTGCTCGCCCCGTTCGGGCTGCTCGTTGCGTGGCTGCTCGGCAAGATGTCCCGGTGGCGAGCCCTGCTGTGGTCGATCGGCCCCCCGCTGGTGCTCTACGCGTTCCACAACTGGGACCTGCCGGTGGTGGCCTGCGCGGTGGGCGCGGTGTACGTGCTGCACGGCGAGCGATGGCGGGACCGGCCGCTGGTGCACCGCGCGACGTTCGCCGCGGTGCTGCTCGGCATCGGTTTCGCGGTGAAGATCTACCCGCTGATCTTCGTGCTGCCGCTGGCGCTGTACGTGTTCACCGGTGGCCGGCACGGTGGCGAGCTGCCGGACGGCAAGCGGTGGAACCCGGTAGGCGCGCTGCGGGTAGCGGGCGCCTCGGTACTCACCGTGCTGCTGGTGAACCTCCCTTTCATGATCGCCGGTTTCGACGGCTGGCGCGCGTCGTTCGCCTATCAGGGCGAGCGCAAGGCCGATCTGACCGCCAACTCCGTGTGGTTCTGGGCGTTTCGTCCGGAGTCCGAACCGGACAACGAGGCGTTCCAGGGACTGGTCAACGTGGCCTCCCCGGTGGCGATCCTGCTGTCCTTCGTGGCGGCATGTGGTTTCGGCTGGTGGCGCTACCGGCGCGAGGGCAGCTACCCGTGGATCGCGGTGTCCGCCGCGATGCTCTGCGGATTCCTGTTGCTGCACAAGGTGCATTCCCCGCAGTACACGCTGTGGCTCGTCCCGATGTTCGTGCTGCTACGGGTGCGCTGGGGATGGATCGCCGGGTACTTCCTCGCCGACGCCGCGATGGGTGTCGGGGTGTTCCGGTGGTTCTACGCCCTGCAGGACGGCGCCGGTGCGGGCATCACGGACGGGTTCGCCGCGCAGGCCACGGTGATCGGCGTATGGGGAAGGGCGGCCCTGCTGGTGGGACTGTTCATCGCGTTCCTCACCGCACGGTCCTCTGTGGATGACGCGCTCGCCGACCAGGAGCCGGCCTTACCTGGGCGGCGAGACACCTGAAATGCCTTCGTCGTCCGATGTTTACCATTCGCGGAAAGGGTTCGCTACGGTTTGGATTCGGCGATGATCTCTCGGCGCGGTGTGCTCGCCGCCGGAGCCGCGGTCGCGGCGGGCGCGGTTGCCGCGTCCTGTGCGCGTTGGGAACCCGCGGCGAGCGGGGTCAGCCAGCCAGGTGGCTTACCGGACGGTTGGGTGGGTACCTGGGGCGCGCCCGCCGGAGGAGGCGAGCCGAACACCGAGCGAGGGTTGCCGTACAAGTCCATCCGCAACCTGCTGCACACCAACATCGGCGGGCAGGCAGTGCGGTTGCGGATGTCCAACCTGTACGGCGCCGAGCCGCTCGAGTTGCGGCACGTGACGATCGCGCTGTCCGCGGAGCCGAACACCCCTGCGGCGCGCCCGGAAACCATGCGGGACGTGACGTTCTCCGGGCAGCGCACCGTCGTTGTGCCGCCTGGCACCGAGGTGTGGAGCGACCGGGTCGATCTGGCGCTGCCGGACGACGCGGACATCCTGGTGACCACCTACTCAACCGGTGCGTCCGGGCCGGTGAGCTATCACCCGATGGCCGTGCAGTTCAACTACATGGCGCATGGTGCGGATCTCGCGGCGGAGCCGAGCGCGGAGCGGTTCGTCGCGGAGAACTCGTTCTGGCGCTACGTCACCGAAGTTGCCGTGCTGGCACCGGAAGCGGCCGGCACGGCGGTGGCGTTCGGCGGGTCGAGCACCGACGGCTCGGGCTCCACGATGGGCGGGAACGGCCGGTGGCCGGACTACCTCGGCAGGCGGCTGCTCGAGCTGCCCCCTGACCGCCGGATGGGCGTGTACAACGCGGGGGTCAGCGCGAACCGGCTGCTGGTCGACTCCAACCAGTACGGGCACGAGGGTGCCGGCAAGGTGGCGCTTGATCGGCTGGATCGGGATGTGCTCGACCGCGCGGCCGCGCGCACGCTGATCATGGCGCACGGCATCAACGATCTGCAGCAGCCGCCGAAGGTGCCGAACACCCCTGAACGGCTGATCGAGCAGTTCACCAAGATCGTGGATCGCTGCCACGCGCGGAACGTTCGGGTGGTCGGCACCACCCTGACGCCGTTCAAGTTCTGGCCGTCGCACAATCCGGAGACCGAGCGGGAGCGGCAGAAGGTGAACGAGTTCGTCCGCACCAGCGGGTTGTTCGACGCGGTCGCGGACTTCGCGGCCGCGGTGGCCGATCCGAACGACCCCGAGCTGCTGCGCGCGGACTACGACTTCGGCGATTACCTGCACTGCAACGACGCCGGCTACGAGGCGATGGCGAACTCCATCGACCTGAGCACACTCTGAGCGAGGTGGAACTGATTGCCGCGTGCAGCGGTCCGCGATCCATCGTGCGGATTCGCCCAGACGTGCGTTTCGGGCGCCCGTCGGTGAAGGGGATCAGCACCGAGGTGCTGTGGGAGCAGGTCGATGCTGGTGCCGGTATCGCCGAAGTCGCCGACGACTTTGGCCTGACGCAGCAAGACGTGCGCTGGGCCGTCAGCTACGAGGCTGCCCGCGTCGCGTGAATGATCGCGGCGCTAAGAAAGCGGTGGTCCGCTTCTACATTGATGCCGACCTTTTGGGTCTTGCCAAGTTGCTGGTTCAGGTCCGATCGGATGTCACCTACCCGGGAGATCGCGGAGGCGTGCTGCACAAGAAGCGCCGGCCGCCCTGCCCGGTAACCAGCCCGGAGGTGAAGGACGTGCAGTGGCTCCCGGTGGCGTGCCGGCAAAACAGGTGTTCTTCGGTTCAAACCCCGGTAGCCGAGCGGGCGCGGCCTAGCGTGAACCGGTCCGGTGCGCCGTCCAGTACCCCGCCGGCCGGGTCGCTGGTGTTGTCCACCGTGTCGCTGGCATGCCGGCCGTGCGATTCGGGTATCCGCACCAGATCCCGCTTCGGGCGGTAGATCTCGTAGAGGACCAGTACACACAGGCCGAGCACGGCAAGGTCACGCACCACGATCGCGCTCAGGAACCATTGCTCGGGCAACCCCTTGTTCTCCTCGCCGAGGTACATCATCATCCGAGGCGCCCACACCAGCGCGTCGATCAGCATCCAGCCGAGCAGCAACCGCCAGCGCGGAATCGCGAGCACCGCGAGCGGCACCAGCCACAGCGAGTACTGCGGGCTCCACACCTTGTTCGTCAGCAGGAACGCCGCCACCACAAGGAAACCGAGCTGTGCAAGGCGTGGTCGTGCGGGCGCGGACAATCCCACCCACGCGATGCCGGCACAGCAGCCGAGGAACAGCACGGCGGTCACCGTGTTCAGCCACATCGGGGTCTGCCCGGCTGCGAGCTCCCCGTCGAAGCCCGCCCAGCCGCTGAACGTGGAGATCACGTTGTACAGCGAGTCCGGATCGGCAGGCCGTTCCCCGTTCAGCCGGAAGAACTCCTGCCAGCCGCGCGGATACAGCAGCGCGATCGGCAGGTTCACCGCCGCCCAGGTGCCGAACGCGGTGCCCGCGGTCGCCGCGAACGCGCGCATCTTCCCTGCCCGCAGGCAGAGCACGAGTAACGGTCCGAGCAGGAAAAGCGGGTATAGCTTGGCGCCGGCGCCGAGACCGAGCAGCAGTCCGGCCAGCACCGGGCGTTTTCGGGCCCACGCCAGCACGCTCGCGGCCGCGAACGCCGTTGCCAGCGTGTCGAAGTTGGTGAACGCGTGCACCAGTGCCAGCGGCGACACGGCCACCAGCGCGGCGTCCCAGGGTCTGCGCCTGCTGCTGCGCGCCACCGCCCACATGGTCGCCAGCCACGCGAGACCCAGCCACAACGCGGTGATGTCAAAATACACCGCGACGGGTAACCCGCCCGGCAGCCATCCCGCGCTCGCCCCCGCCGTCCACCATTCCGTGAGCTTCGCGTTCGCCCACTGGAACAGGCCGGTGAGCACCGGGTACTCCATGTACCGTTCCTGCCGGACCCCGCCCTCTTGCTCGTACCACTTGGTCTTGTACGGGAACGCGCTCTGATCGAGTTTCTCCGCGCTGTAGAGCGGAACCACGTCGGAGTAGCACATCGCGACGTACGGGCGGCCGGAGCGCCAGTCCAGCTCGGCCTGCCCGTTGTCGTTGGTGAACTGCTGGATGCACGAGGCCTTGCCGAACCAGCTGAGCATCAAGGTGAGCAGGCACAGCAGCAACCCCACCCGCAGCGGTGTCCAGAACCACTGCCGGCCGATCGCGGCGTGCTCGCCGACCGGGCCGCCGATCGGCAGGCTCGCGGCGCGCACCAGTGGCTCCTCGCGGGTGGGTAGTACCCGCTCGGTCGGGCCGAGCGTGGCGGTATCCGCGACGTGTTCCACAACGCCGGAAGGCTGCTCGCTGGACACGGCCTGGATGCTACGCGGGCTGGCGTGGCAGTCTTGTTGCGGCGGTTTCGGACAGTTCCGCGAGCTTGTCGCCAAGCCATTGCGGCGAACCGGGCACGATGCTGAGCGTGCGCGCGCCGGGTTCGTTGCCGGTGAAGTAGGTCAGCACGCGGCCTGCGGACGTGTCGATGTAGTCCAGTTTGTCCGGCATCTGATACCGCTCTCCGGTGTGGTCCCGCACCGCGGCGTGCAGCTGGCCGCCGCCAGAGCGGCGCAGCGTGAACAACTCCTCGAGTTGCGCGGATTCAGCGGTCCGGTTGCCGCCCGGGTCCCGGCCGATGGACTGCAGCTCGGTCTCGGCGACGGAGAACGGCCGCATGTTCGCGCCGCCAAGGTCGGGTAATCGCTCGACGAACCGCGCGGCGAGCTCGCCGGCATCCTCGATCACGGTGGGGCACAGCCAGACCACATCGTCGGTGCGGGACAGCAGCAACGCATCGCGCCGGGCCGCTACCGCGAGCAGTGTGTAGTTGCTGTGCTCGCGCTGTATCCAGCCGAAGTACTCGAGCCGCGGGTTGCCGAGCAGGTTCAGGGTGTGCTGGAAGTCCGGGTGTATCTGGCCGTCCTCGACGAGGCCGAGCTGGTATAGCTCGGCGTCAAGGGCCTCGCGGGCCTCCGCGCGGCGCGCCAGCGGGATGTAGCGGTCGCCGCCGGCAAGCACGAGGTGCGGCCGCTGCCGCGTTTCCCTGCGCAGCACCATCAGAAACGTGAGCAGATCGAGTGTGATCTCACCATGCATTCCGCCGCTCCCCCTCGGAGTGTCCGGTTACTCGCCAATGACCGGTGGCGCCGTCAACTGCTCGTTACTGAACCAGCCCTCCGTATCGGGTTCGACGAGGAACGAAGCGCGCTTTCGCTCCTCGGTTTGGGTGGTCGGTGGCTGGCCGCCACCGAGCGGTTCGCGGCCGGTCCGGCGAGTGAACGATGAACCGCTGGACGTCTCGGCGACCGGCCCGCCGCCCGTCGGCCCGAATCCCGTCGCACCCGGACCGAATCCTGGGTTTCCCGGGGGTAGCCCGTCTGGCTGGCTGAGGGGCCGCTGTGCTGGACCGGCGGCAGGCTGTGCCGGACGGGGGGCGGGTTGTTCCGGACCGGTGGGGCGCTGCGCTTGGCCGGCGACGGGCTGCGCCGTGCCGGGATGCGGTGCGGCGGCGGGCGGTGCGGCTGCGGGCGGTGCGGCTGCGGGTGGCATGGCTGCGGGCGGTGCTTGGGCGGCAGCGGGCTGTGGTCGAGCCGGGGCGGGCTGTGCTGGACTGGCCGGCCGCGCCGGTGCGGGGTAGCCGTTCGGACCATCGCGCACTCCCAGCGGCGGCGTTGGCTGCGGTTGTTGTGGCGGTGGTTCGGGCTGCGGCTGCTTCATGACGATCTCGCCACCGGGGTCGACCGGCGCGTCGTAGCCGACCGGCAGACCGTCCCTATTGGACGTGCTAGTGCCTTCGTACCTCTCGAAAATCAGCATGTTGTGTTCGCAGTCCGCCTGGTACCTGGCGGTTTCCCGCGCGTAGTCCACAACGAACGGGAACATCCGGTCCACGAAATTGGCTTCCGGCGGGCGTTCCGGGATCGGGCGTAACTCATCCTTGGTCGCGGAGAACACGTCCAGCTGAGCACCGAGCAACCGCTGCGCCTCTTTCAGCTTCGCGGCGGCTGCCGCCACCGACCTGACGAGCGGCTCGGTGGCGCCGGCCGCACCATCCGGCTGGCCGTGCCAACCGGCCGCGACCTCCTCGCGCAGCTCGGTGATCTGCCGAACGCGGCTCTCCTCGCGCTCGGCCAGATCGCTGCTCAACCGCCGGGCCGTGGCCAATGATTCCGAGCCCGCACCGCCGTGCACCGTCTGGTAGATCTGGCTCGGCGACCACCCGAAGCCGGCTTCGGAAAATCCGGCAGCGGAAGTCATCGCACGCCCCACCTCATCGCGACGATCATCTCGTCGGGGACAGCGCGCGTTGTCCCGCCGCCGGGTGGCCGGCCAGCGCGGCCCGGCACTTGTCAGCCTGCTCCTGGCAGAACTTCTGGTGCTCGACCAGGGCGTTGATGAACGCCTGACCGGATTCGTTCGCCCGCATCGCGTAGTGCTCGCTCACGAAGTCCGCGCCGGGAGCCTGGACGCCGATCAGCGGGCGGGCGGCCTGGATGTCGTCCGCGTAGTCGTCAGCCAGCCGTTGCCAGCGCCTGACAAGCGAGCGCAGCTGCTCAACGGAGTACTCGTACGTCCCGCCACCGGAGCCACCGTGAGTCATGATCCCTCCCGTCGCGTGCTCCGCGCGCCACCAAGCACGCGCCGCTGGGCACGGTAGCAGCGTGCGCTACCGAGGCGAGGTGTTTTCCGACAACTCGGCCCTATGGTGAGGCTGCGCCGTTCCCCTCGTCCTCGTCGGGTGGACCGCCGATGATCGGTGGTTCGGTCGGCTCCTCGGTCGGCTCTTCCGGCTCGGTGCTCGGTGGCGTCGTCTGGCTCGGCGGTGGTGTCGGCGACGGTTGTGTCGGCGACGGCTCGGACGGTTCCGAGCTGGTCGACGGCGGGGCGCTGGACGTCGGCGTCTGGTACTCCTCGTCCGCCCTCGCGTACTTACCGATAGGGTCGACTTCCGGGAACTTCTCCGGCGGTTTGTTGGCGTGGTAGGCGTCCATGAACGTCTGCCACATCTCGCCAGGCAGCCCACTGCCGTAGACGGGGCTGCCATCCGAATCCAGGATCGGCTCGTTCTTGTCCGAGCCGACCCAGACCGCGGCCGAGATCGACCGGGTGTACCCGACCATCCACGCCTTGGAGTTGTCGTCGGTCTTCTCGCCGCTCGGGTCCACGTACTGGTGCGTACCGGTCTTACCCACACAGTCCCATTCGCCGGGACAGGACAGCTCGGAGTACGGCACCACCGGCCGCAGCGAGTCGGTCACGTTCCCGGCGATCTGCTTGCTGCGCTCCGGATCCGAATCGAGTGCGGGCGCCGACTGATTCGGGCCGACGTGCACGACCTCGCCCTCGGCGTTCTTCGCCTCCGCCACGAAGTGGGGCTTGCGGCGCTGCCCGTCGGCGGCGAAGGTCGCGTACGCGGCTGCCATGTCGATGGTGCGTACCTGGGTGCGGCCACCACCGATCGCGATGTTCGCGTCCGGAGAGCCGCCGTCCAGCCCCTCGAGCAGCTTCTGGTCGCCGACCATCTTGGGGATGCCCGCATCGTGTGCGGCCTTCGCGACCGCCTTGGTGCCCGTGGTGTTCACGGCCATATCCACGAACACCGTATTGATCGACTTCTCCATCGCGGTCGCGACCGTGCATCGGGCACAGTTCACACCCTCGGAGTTGTTCACCTCGGTACCGGCGATGGTCCGTGGCGAGCTGCCGTCGTAGGTCTCGCCGAGTCCCTTGTTCATACGCAACAGGGCGACCAGGTCGAACGGCTTGAACGACGAGCCCGGCTCCTGGAGGCTCTGCGCGTAGTCCAGGCCGAGCGCGTCCTTGCCGCCGTAGTAGGCCCGCACGCCACCGGACTTGGGATCGATGGCGGTCAGCGCGTTGCGCAGGTTCTGCGGCTGGCCGTTCATCACCTCGTCCACGGCCTTCACCGCGGCCTTCTGCGCGGCCGGATCGATGGTGGTCTTGATGGTCAGGCCCTGGTGCTGCACCTGATCCTCGGTCAGGCCGGCTTCGGTTTGTAGTTCCGCAAGCACCCGCTGCTCGATGAGGCCCTCGGGACCCTCGGCTCGATTCAGGTTTTTACGGCGTTCCGCCTGGGAGATCGGCTGCGGGAACTTCGCGCTCTGGCGCTCCTGTGGCGTCATCCACTTGTTCGCCACCATCTGATCCATCACGTAGTTCCAGCGCTGCTTCATGTAAACCATGTCGTCGGCCCGCCCTGGTGACTGGATCATGCCCGTGAGCAGTGCGGACTCCGGCTTGGTGAGCTGGCGGAGATCGTCCTTGTTGAAGTACGCCTTCGACGCGGCCTGGATCCCGTTCGCACCGCGTCCGAAGTAAATGGTGTTCAGGTAGGCGGTGATGATCTCCCGCTTGCTCAGCTCGTTGTTCATTTTGTACGACTTGACCACCTCGAGCGCCTTGCGCTTGAGCGAGTACTCCTCGTTCTCGGTGGCCTTCTTGATGTACTGCTGGGAGATCGTGGAACCACCGCCACCGCCGCCGGTCAGCTGGTTCCATCCGGCGCGCATGATCGCGCTGATGTCAAACCCGGCGTTGCTCTCGAAGGTGGCGTCCTCCGCCGCGTACGCGGCGTGTTTGACCTGTTCCGGAACGTCTTCAGGCTGAACGATCTTCCGGTTCCCCTCCTCGGGGATGATCTGGCTCATCTCCTTGCCGTTCGCGTACTGCAGCGTCACGACCTGGTTCTGCTGCGCGGCGACCTGTTCGGGAGAGGGCACGTCGACGATCATGTAGAGGACCGCGAACACCGCGATCGGACCGAGGATGAACAGCGCGGCCAGCGCGTACATGATGCGGCGCGCCCGCCGCCACACCTTCTTCTTGCGCTTCGCCCGCTCCTCGTCGGTCAGCTCATCGTCCTCCGGGTCGTCATCGTCGTCCCACTCGTCCCATTCGTCATCCCACTCGCCGTCCCACTCGTCGTTGTAGGACGTCTCGCGGTTGTACACATGGGTGAGTAGTTCCGGCTCCCTGCCCAGACCGGAAGATTCGGGCGCGGAGCCGAAACCGGTCGGAATCGGCGGGAGTAGTTCGGTGGGGCGGTCGTGCGGCTCCTGCGGCGGGCGCGGCGGGGGCGGGGGTGGTGGCCCACCGCGCGGTGGGCCACCCGCTGCCGCGCCTGCTCGCGGTGGCGGCGCCGTGGCCGGTGGCCCGCCGCCGTTCAGCCGGCCGCCGATACCACCGTCCGGCCCGCTGCTCACGTTGCCCCGAGTGCCGCCTACCGGCTGCCGGTCGTCCTCGTCGTCGAACGTGGGGCTCCAGTATCCGGTGCTCTCCTGCGGCTCGACGCGGCCCGGCCCCTGATCGGGGTCGGCGCCGGTCGGCCACTGCGGCTGCTGTGCCGCCCGACCGTTCTCTGAATCGGGACGCGCATGGCGTCTCCGACCTCCATAGTCGTTCACGCTCTGCCTATCCACGAGAAGGGGCCTCCCGGACCGGCGCCCCGCCGCCAGGCCGTACTTTCTACGGGGATGGTGCCTGCCGCCGCAACATCACTCGGCCGCGGTCCTCCGGGAACGTGACCGCGACCGGTGTGCACGTACGCCATGCGTCCCCAAGACGTATGACTGTACGAGGTGGTTCCAACCGCACGTGCGGCACACCTCAACTACGTGCACGTTGAACTCTTCGAAAAGGTTGGTCATCCGCGCGAGTTCTTCCGGGGTGCGGGCCGAACCGGCGGCCTGCTTGAGCTCGTCGCCGTAGACCCAGGAGACCTGCGTGACCTGCTCTTTCCGGCACACCGGGCAGGTCACGTCGGTGGGCTGACCGTGGAATTTGGCGGCGCGCAGCAGATACGCGCCCGCGTCACAGACCTCGTCGGTGCCGACCCTGCCGGCGTGGAACTGCGCGAGCAGCGCTCGGCGCCGCAACGCGTAATCCACTACCTGTCGCTGGGTTCGCACGCCCTCAGGGTACGTGGTTACGCCAGCCCGATGCGGGTCTGTTTGGCGCAGTCCAGCCGGGGTCGCGCTCGCGGCCAGGGCCCGGCGCTCCGGGTGACGTGTGAGTGAACACAGTGGACGCGGGCTTGAGGTAGCATCGATGTATCGACTCGATATAATGAACCGGTACGTCGCAATGACATATCAGCCGCACGATTCGAGGAGCTGAGCGATGCTCGAGTTCGCGATCCTCGGCTTGCTGCACGAAGCACCGATGCACGGTTACGTGCTGCGCAAGCGGCTGTACGAGACGCTCGGCACGTTCCGCACATTCTCCTACGGTTCGCTGTACCCAACGCTACGGCGACTACTACGTGCGGGCCTGATCGTGGAGGAGGTTCCCGAGCAGCCGGAGAGCACCGAGCGAAGGCGCAGCGGCGGCACCCGCGCGCAGAACCGGACCTGGGCCCGGCGCGGTAAGCGGGTGTACAAGCTGACCGCGGATGGCAAGGAGCGGTTCGCCGAGCTGATCGCGGACTGCGGCCCGCAAGCCTGGGAGGACGAAGGCTTCGGCGTCCACATGGCGTTTTTCTCCCGGACACCCGCCGACGTCAGGATGCGCATCCTGGAAGGCCGTCGGCGTCGAGTCGAGGAGCGCAGGGAAGGGCTGCGCAGCACCCTGTCCCGGACTAGCGAGCAGATCGATCGGTACACCCGCGAGCTGCACCGCATGGGCCTGGAAAGCACCGAACGCGAGGTCCGCTGGCTCAACGAGCTGATCGCGCACGAGCAGGCCGAGCAGCGCGAGCGAGATGAGTGAGCAGAACCGACAGAGCCGTCGGGAACACCCAAACGAGCAGAATGAGAAGGAGAATCCGGCATGGGCGAGCAGCACCGCAGGGTTCGGGTGGCCATCGTTGGCGTCGGTAACTGCGCCGCTTCCCTTGTGCAGGGGGTGCACTACTACCGCGATGCCGATGTGGACGTCCGGGTACCGGGCTTGATGCATGTGCAGTTCGGCGGATACCACGTGCGCGACATCGAGTTCGCCGCCGCATTCGACGTGGACGCCAAGAAGGTGGGCCGCGATCTGTCCGAAGCGATCGTGGCGAGCGAGAACAACACCATCAAGATCTGTGACGTCCCGCCGCTCGGCGTGACCGTGCAGCGCGGATATACCTTGGACGGCCTCGGCAAGTACTACCGGGAGACCATCCAGGAGGCCGACGAGTCGCCGGTAGACGTGGTCCGCGCCCTGCGCGACGCCGAGGTCGATGTGCTCGTGTCGTACCTGCCGGTTGGCTCGCAGGGGGCGGACGAGTTCTACGCGCAGTGCGCCATCGACGCCGGGGTGGCGTTCGTCAACGCCCTGCCGGTGTTCATCGCGACCGATCCGGAGTGGGCGGCGAAGTTCGAGGCCGCCGGGGTGCCGATCATCGGTGACGACATCAAGTCGCAGGTTGGCGCCACGATCACGCATCGGGTGCTGGCCAAGCTTTTCCACGACCGTGGGGTGCAGCTCGATCGGACCATGCAGCTCAACGTGGGCGGCAACATGGACTTCCTGAACATGAAGGAGATGGAGCGGCTGGAGTCCAAGAAGCTGTCCAAGACGCAGTCGGTGACCTCGCAGGTGGGCAGGGAACTCGGCAACGGCAACGTGCACGTCGGCCCGTCGGATTACGTGCAGTGGCTTGACGACCGCAAGTGGGCCTACGTCCGGCTGGAGGGCCGCGCGTTCGGCGACGTGCCGCTGAACATGGAGTACAAGCTCGAGGTGTGGGACTCCCCGAACTCGGCCGGGATCATCATCGACGCGGTGCGTGCCGCGAAAATCGCGAAGGACCGCGGGATCGGCGGACCTATCCTCTCCGCTGCCTCCTACTTCATGAAGTCGCCGCCGGTGCAGTACTCCGACTGGGACGCCTACGAAGCCGTCGAGCAGTTCATCCGGGGCGAAGTCCCGCGCTGATATGCATCCATGCTGGGGGCTCGGCAGAGGTCTCGCGAGGCCAGCGGCGACCAAAATAGGTCTGTAGCGCGGAAAACAATTCACGAGTACGGTGCCGTCCGGACTGACTCTGGGAGGAAGCCGTGAATCCACCACATGATCCGGCGCGCACCATCATACTGGACTTGTTGCCCAATTCCTCGACCGGACGGCACCCGACCGGTCGCGCGGCGGTGACCTGCCGCTACCGCTGCGGGGACGCCTGCGCGCACGAACCGCCGAACACCTCGGCGAACACGTACTTCGGGGACATCGTGAATCAGGTCCGCAGCCGGCGAGGGGTGCTGCGGGCAGGGGCGGTGCTGGCGCTCGCCTCCGGTGGCGCGGCGCTACACGGCACACCCGCGGCCGCCGATGGCCGGCCGGGACCTCGGCGCCTTTCCGCTCCGCCGCCAGGGCTGGAGTTCACCCCGGTGGAACCGAACACCCGGGATGCCGTGGTTGTGCCGGACGGCTACCAGCAGGCTGTGGTGATCCGCTGGGGTGATCCGGTGCTGCCGGGTGCGCCGCCGTTCGACTTCGCGAACCAGACCGCGGCCGCGCAGGCCAAGCAGTTCGGCTTCAACAATGACTTCGCCGCGTTGCTGCCGCTGGACGGCGCCGAGCGGTTCCTGCTGGTGACCAACCACGAGTACACCAGTGAGGAGTTCATGTTCCTCGGCTACGACGCGGAGAACCCGACCGAGGAGCAGGTCAAGATCGCCTGGGCGGCGCACGGGTTGTCGGTCGTGCTGGTCAGCAGGAAAGGTAAGGCCGGCCCGCTCACCGCGGAGGTGAGCCCGCGTAACCGCCGGATCACCCTGGACACACCGTTCCAGGTGTCCGGTCCCGCGGCCGGCAGCGACCTGCTGAAGACGTCGGCCGACCCCTCCGGCGCCACCGTGCTCGGCACCATGAACAACTGCGCGGGCGGGGTGACCCCGTGGGGCACGATCCTGTCCGGCGAGGAGAACTTCCACTTCTACTTCGCCAACGCGGAGCAGATCACCGACCCGGTGGAGGCGGAACGCCTGGCGCGATACGGAGTGGAGGGTGCCGCGAGCGAGCGCAAGTGGGAACGTTTCGATCCCCGGTGGGACCTCGCCAAGGAGCCCAACGAGGTGAACCGGTTCGGCTGGGTGGTGGAACTCGACCCGCACGACCCGAGCTCCACACCGATCAAGCACACCGCGCTCGGCCGGTTCAAGCACGAGGGCGCGACCATCAGCGTCGCCGAGGACGGCCGGGTCGTCGCGTACCTTGGCGACGACGAGCGTTTCGAGTACCTGTACAAGTTCGTCTCCAGCGGCACGATCCGGAAGGGAACCAGCCGGCTGGCGCGGCGACACAACATGAGCCTGCTGGACGACGGCACCCTCTACGTCGCGAAGTTCACCGGGGACAGCCCGGCATCCGAGATCGACGGCTCCGGGAAGTTGCCGTCCGACGGCCTGTTCGACGGGACCGGCGAGTGGCTCCCGCTCGCCACCGGAGATCGCTCCCATGTGGACGGAATGACCGCCGAGGAGGTTTACGTCTTCACCAGGATCGCGGCGGACAAGGCCGGTGCCACCAAGATGGACCGCCCTGAGGACGTGGAGCCGAATCCGGTGAACGGTCGGGTATACGCCGCGCTGACCAACAACACCGATCGCGGCGCCGACGGCAACGAAGGCGCCACCGAGGTCAACCCGCGCAACGAGAACAAGCACGGCCACGTGCTGGAGTTCGAGGAACACCGTGGCGATCCGCTTGCCACCAGCTTCGCCTGGCGGTTGCTACTGGTGTGCGGCGATCCGGCGTCCCCGGACACCTACTTCGGCGGGTTCCCCAAGGATCAGGTTTCGCCGATCTCCAGCCCGGACAACGTCACCTTCGACAAGCACGGGAACCTGTGGATATCCACGGATTCCTCGGCGGCGCTCGACATCAACGACGGGCTATACGCGGTGCCGGTGGAGGGCGAGCATCGCGGGCACCTCAAGCTGTTCCTCACCGTGCCGGCCGGCGCGGAAACTTGTGGCCCGGTCGTGCGGGACGAGTTGATAACGGTGTGCGTGCAGCATCCCGGCGAGCTCGACGGTGCCAGCGCGGACAACCCCGCCTCGCATTGGCCGGATGGCGGAAACAGCCAACCCCGCCCGTCCGTGATCGCCGTCTGGCCCGCGAGCTGAAGGTCAGCTACCGGCCAGAACCAAGATCAAGGTGGAGCGCGGAGGCGTCGACGTCACCGCATCCGGGTCAGCGCGGGGCGGCAGAGCGAGGTGCCAGTTACGAGACCTGACGATGTGTCAGCCAGGGCGCCATTCCGGTCGAAGGATGGAATACAGCAGCGAGT
This sequence comes from Pseudonocardiaceae bacterium, assembly GCA_009379845.1. Classification (GTDB taxonomy): domain Bacteria; phylum Actinomycetota; class Actinomycetes; order Mycobacteriales; family Pseudonocardiaceae; genus Tamaricihabitans. The sequence goes on from WHSZ01000012.1 coordinate 89,894, forward strand.
CTCGCCATGCACCGTTGGTGAACACATGATCCCGGAGTCGGCCTTCGTGGACGAACCCGAGCCGCTCGACTATCGCAAGGGAGGCGGCGTTGCCTGGCCCGATCGCTGCCGTGACGCGGTGTAGGTCGAGCCGGTCGAAGGCAAAGTTGAGCATGGTCCGAATGGCATCTGTCGCGTAGCCGCGTCCCCAATGCGTGGCGGCGATCGCGTAGCCGAGTTTGGCCGCTTTGACCCCGGTAAGGCCGAGTCGGGCGAAGCCAATCAGTCGCTCCCCATCGAGGGGCGTGACCGCAAGGTAGTACTCGGTGCGTGGCTGCATACCTGCACGGGCGGTGGTCTCGATGATCATCTCGCGTGCTTGGTCACGACTGCGCGAATCGAACGACAGATATTGCGTCACGCGATCGTCACCGACCACGGCCAATGAGTCGTCGACATCAACAGCGCGAAACTCGCGGAGGCGGACCTTGTCTCCACACAATTCCACATCGGACGGTACGTCCTCAGAAGGTGCGTCGATCATTTCGATGGTAGTGCGAGTCGTTGCGTTGCGAAGCCGTGCAGCGCTTCTGCCAATTCGGCGGCCGGCCGCCCCGTAGCGGAGATACTGGCTAGTTCGCGTTGCACGCGTTCCACCGTGCCCACGTTCGTTGCCTCCGCCCTGCTGAGGAAGTCGCGTGCGCGTTCCGCACTCATCGCAATCACCTGTCCTTGCCAGTCGTCTCGGCCGTTTCCTCGTTGAAGTGCGTCATCTGCCTGCTGGTTGCGGAGCTCGGCCTGGTGAGCGTGCTCGGTGCACTCGCTGTGGTACTCGCCGGGACTCGCACCACGTAGGTACACGAATGGCACATCGCTATACCGACACAAAGTACACACGGAAGCACCGGGAGCTGTTTGTCGAGAGTTCACCGCGTGGTTCGGGTACGTGTCGCACGCGCGACCTAGGTTCAGCCCTGTCCCGACTGGCTGACCTGGAGGTCCGTGTTGCTCACCACACCCGAGCCCGAGCCAGGGCGATCGCTGCCGCTGCTGCCGAACCACCCGGTCGGCCGCTCCGCGGTTACCTGCCGCTACCGGTGCGCCAACGCCTGCGCCCACGAGGCCCCGAACACCTCGGACAACGCCTACTTCGGCGATGTCGTCCGCTCCATTGTGGACCGTCGCGGTGCACTGAAGGCCGGCACGGTGCTCGCCGTCGCGGGCGCCGGCATGGCCGCCTTTGGGGGTAGCGCGGCGGCGAGTGCGCCACGTCGCGCGGCCGGCAGGCCGTCCGGTGGGCTGGACTTCGACCCGGTCGCGCCGAACACCAAAGACGCCGTGGTGATCCCGGACGGCTACCAGCAGTCCGTGGTGATCCGGTGGGGTGACCTGGTGCTGCCCGGTGCGCCGCGGTTCGCCTTCACCAACCAGAGCGCCGCCGCGCAGGCCAAGCAGTTCGGCTACAACAACGACTTCTGCGGCCTGCTGCCGCTCGGCAGGGACCGCTGGCTGATGGGGTCGAGCCACGAGTACACCAGTGAGGAGTTCATGTTCCTCGGCTACGACGCGGAGAACCCGACCGAGGAGCAGGTCAAGATCGCCTGGGCCGCGCACGGATTCTCGGTGGTCGTGGTTCAGCGCGAGCGGCGCAGCGGCAAGTTGGTTCCGGTCACGGATCGGCACTACAACCGGCGGATCACCGTCGGCACCCCATTCGCCGTGGACGGTCCCGCCGCCGGTAGCGACCTACTCAAGACCTCCGCCGACCCCACCGGCGTCGCGGTGTTCGGAACCCTGAACAACTGCGCGGGCGGGGTGACCCCGTGGGGCACGATCCTGTCCGGCGAGGAGAACTTCCACGGCTACTTCTCGGGCGCCGACGCGATCACCGACCCGAAGACGAAGGAGCGCCTCGCGCGGTACGGCGCGCCGGGCGGCGCGAGCGAACGGCAGTGGGAACGGTTCGACAAGCGCTTCGACCTCGGCACCGAGCCGAACGAGTTCAACCGGTTCGGCTGGATCGTGGAGATCGACCCGTACGACCCGAAGTCCGCTCCGGTCAAGCACACCGCGCTCGGCCGGTTCAAGCACGAGGGCGCCACGATCCGCCTCGCCGGGGACGGCCGGGTCGTCGCATACCAGGGTGATGATGAGCGCTTCGACTACATCTACAAGTTCGTCTCGAAGAACACGATGGCACGCGGCACCGGCCGCCCGGCGCGCGAGCAGAACAAGAAACTGCTGTCCGAGGGCACCCTGTACGTCGCGAAGTTCACCGGGGACAGCCCGGCATCCGAAATCGACGGTTCCGGGAAGCTGCCGTCCGACGGTCTGTTCGACGGCACCGGAGAGTGGCTCCCGCTGGCATCCAACGAAGAGTCCTTTGTAGATGGATTCAGCGTCGAGGAGGTGTTCGTGTTCACCCGCCTTGCCGCGGACAAGGCCGGTGCCACCAAGATGGACCGCCCTGAGGACGTGGAGCCGAATCCGGTGACCGGTCGGGTGTACGCGGCGCTGACCAACAACAGCGACCGAGGGGCGGCTGGCGAGGAGGGCGCGACCGAGCCGAACCCACGCAACGGCAACAAGCACGGGCACGTGCTTGAGTGGGAGGAAAACGGCAACGATCCCACGGCGACGCGCTTCGCGTGGCGACTGCTGCTGGTCTGTGGCGACCCGAACGCCGTGGACACCTACTTCGGTGGCTACGACAAGAGCCAGGTCAGCCCGATCTCCTGCCCGGACAACGTCGCGTTCGACGAGGCGGGAAACCTGTGGATTTCCACCGACGGGAACGCGCTCGAATCGAACGACGGGCTGTTCTCCGTGCCGGTGAGTGGCGAGCACCGGGGCCATGTCAAGCAGTTCCTTACCGTGCCGATCGGTGCGGAGACTTGCGGCCCGGTGCTCGAGAAGGACTTCGTGCTGGTGTCCGTACAGCATCCCGGCGAGCTGGACGGCGCCAGCGCGGACAATCCTGGCTCGCACTGGCCGGACGGCGGGGACAGCCAGCCGCGCCCGTCGGTGGTGGCGGTCTGGAAGGGCTGATCGCGGCGCCGGTTATCGTGGCGGCATGACCGAACGGCAAGTCGCACTGATCACCGGCGCTACCAAGGGAATCGGCGCGGCCGTCGCGCGGGCGCTCGCGCCGACCCACGACCTGCTCCTCGGCGGGCGGAACGCGGACGCGCTGCGCGCACTCGCAGGCGAACTGCCCGGTTCCCGGCCGTGGCCAGTGGAACTGACCGATCTCGACGCGCTGGCCGAACCGACCGCGGAGCTGTCCACACTGGACGTTCTGGTGCATTCGGCCGGCACGGTCGTGTTGGACTCCCTCGAGGGCACGCCGGTGTCGCGGTGGCGCGAACTGCTCGAGCTGAACGTGGTGGCGGTGGCCGAGCTCACCCGGCTGCTGCTGCCCGCGTTGCGGTCCTCAGGTGGGCACGTCGTACTGATCAACTCCGGTCAGGGCCGGAACGCGAGCGCCGGCTGGGGTGCTTACGCGGCGAGCAAGTTCGCGCTGCGTGCCTACGCTGACGTGCTGCGTGCGGAGGAAACCGGGCTGCGCGTCACCAGCGTCTACCCGGGCAGGGTGGACACCGACATGCAGCGCACGGTGTTCGCCGCCGAGGGAAGGGAGTACCGCACGGACGGCCTGCTGCGCCCGGACTCCGTGGCGGAAGCCGTCCGTGGCGCGATCCTCGCCACCGCGGACGCGCACCAAACCGAGCTGGTCATCCGCCCCCGCTAACCCCCAATATGCATCCATATTGGGTTTCGGGGTCAGGCGCGGAGGCGGGCGGCGACCGCGGCGACCTCGGCTTGGGCCTTGCGGCGATCTACCCTGGTGGTCTCGCCGTCGGCCACCACCGGCTCCCCAGCCACCCACACGTCGCTGACCCGCCGGGACCCCGCGGCCCACACCAGGTTCGCGATCAGCTGCTCGTCCGGCACGTCCAGGCCGGTGGCGAACGCCGGATCGTCCACGTTCACGTGCACGATGTCCGCCCACCGCCCTGGCTCCAATGCCCCGATGTCGGTGCGGCCAAGCGAATCGGCTGCGCCGCGGGTGGCCATCAGCAACGCGTCCGCGCCGGTCACCGCCATGGCGTCCGAGGTGGATAGCCGGGCGAGCATGGCGGATAGCTGCAGCTCCTCCCACAGGTCGAGATCGTCGTTGCTGGCCGGACCGTCGGTGCCGAGGCCGATCGGGATACCGGCGGAGCGCAGATCGGTCAGCCGGGCGATCCCGGACGCGAGCTTCGCGTTCGAACCAGGGCAATGCGCCACGCTCACGTTGTTCCCTGCCAGCAGCGCGATGTCCGCGTCGGACAGGTGCACGGCATGTGCCAGCAACACGCGACCGCCGTAAAACCCGTGCGAGGCAAGCAATCGCGGCACGGAGCCGTATTCCTCGCGTTGCTTGGCGTCCTCGCCGGCCGCTTCCGCCACGTGCGTGGTGATCAACGCACCGCGCGACCGGGCGGCCTCGCCGATCTGCTCGAGCGCCTCGACCGGCAGCGTGTACGCCGAATGCGGGCCGTAGCCGAGCTCGATCCGGTCACCCGGCCCGAACCGCACGCCATCGGCGTCGATCCACGCGCTCGCCTCGGAAAGCAGCTTCCGCCAGTCGTACACCGGCGTCTGGATGATCGCCGACGTGAGCACCAGCCGGCCACCGGATTCCAGCACCGCGTCGGCGACCTGTTCACCCTCGAAGTACATCTCGACGCTGGTTGTCACGCCGCGGCCGAGCATTTCCACCGAACCGAGCAGCATCCCGGCGCGGATGTCCTCCGGCCGCAGCTGCGCTTCAGCCGGCCAGATCACCTCGTGCAACCAGCGAAGCAGGGGGAGCTCGCCGCCCATCCCGCGCATCACCGTCATGGGGCTGTGCGCGTGCGCGTTGATCAACCCGGGCAGCAGGATGCCGGTGCACTCGGTGACTGCGACCTCCTCCAGCGTCGGGGCGGCCGACATCGGCCCGCAGTAGCTGATCCGGCCGGCCGGGCCGATATCCACCGCGGCGTCGCGCAGCACCGAGCAGTCCGGATCGGCCGGCAGCGCGACGGGGGCGTGCAGTCGTCGAACCTCGCTCATAGCTCTCGATCCTGCCACTACGGGTCACGGCGGAACATCAAGTCGTGGCTGACCCGGCCCTCTTGCTGCGCGCGGGATTCGAACTTGGTCACCGGGCGCCAGGAAGGGCGCGGCGCCCAGCCGCCGGGGTGCTCGTTGCGCAACGACGGCTCCGCGGCGCACACCCGCAACATCTGCTCGGCGTAGTCCTGCCAGTCGGTCGCCAGATGCAGGCGGCCGCCCGGCGCCAGCCTGGACGCCAGCAGCGCCACGAACTCCGGCTGGATCAACCGCCGCTTGTGGTGCCGCTTTTTCGGCCACGGGTCCGGGAAGAACACCCGGGCGCCGGACAGCGAACCCTCCGGAACGTGCTGGCTCAGCAGCTCAACGGCGTCGCCCCTGAGCAGTCGCAGGTTGTGCACGCCGAGTGCGGCGGCACGCATCATCAGCTGCGCGAGACCCGGCGGGTACACCTCGACCGCAAGGTAGTTCACCTCGGGTTCGGCCGCGGCGAGCGTGGCTGTGGTCTCCCCCATCCCGGAGCCGATCTCCAGCAACACCGGTGCGGACCGGCCGAACCACGCGCCGAAATCCAGATTTCCGGGTGGCAGTTCGGAGATTTCCCGCCCGATCCAGTGCCAGTTGCGCTGCCAGGCGCGCTGCTGGCCGACCGTCATCCGGCCGCCGCGCTGCACGTAACTGACCACGCTGCGCCGGTGATGCTCGACTTCCTGGTTTGACACTCGACTCCCACACCGGTGTATCTCGTCCGGGCGAACCGCCCGCTCGGCGGCTCGATCGGCTCGCGCCATGGCGAGCTCACGTACGCCGAAACCGTACCGACTCGGGTGGGAGGGTGAGACGGCGAACCGGTCAGGCGCCGTCCGGCGGTACGACCATCGCCTCAACCTCGGCGATCCGGTTGCGCAGCTCGCCAAGGTTCATGGCGACCGGTTTCGGCGTCCGGGTGGAGTGCGCGGGCACCACGTCGATCCAGCCGGGATGACGGTGGGTGAGCAGGATCGTGGTGGGTACGGTGCCGGGGCCGGCGGCCATTTCGGAGGGAACGAACTCCCAGTAGCCGCTCTCCGCATCACCAACCCAGGGCACGTACTCCCAGTTGCCACGGGCGTCGAGCAATTCGGTAACCGCGTCCTCGACAGCGAATCCACCCGCCCTCGACGACAATTCGCCGGCGGCGAGGGCACGCAGCCACCACGGCGCCGGCAATTCTGAATCGAGTCCGCCGGATTCGCGATAACGGGAAAGCACCCGGGATTCCGGGGCGCGGTGAATCCACGCGCGCCGGCGTTGTGCCGGATTGAGTGGCATCGCCAGAGAATCGGGAAGCTCGACTGCGGTATACCAATCAAGGGCCGCGAATGGTTCAACCCGAGGTGCTGAATACCAGTTTCGCTGAGTTGGCTGGTCGGCTTGATCCTCGTCCGCGGAATCGGCGGGCAGGCTTGGTTTGACGACCATCGTGGCTCACCTCCACAAGCGCTGTCTCGACTCCTCTATCCGAGTATCACCTCGTGATCGTTACTGCTGGCCGTAAATTGTGCGAGGCGTCACGCTCGGTTTTACTTGTCCTTAACCGGGCGTTTCCAGTAAAGGCGCATTGGGGCGATGACCGACGCCCTGGTAGCCACACGCGGCGAGCGTGCCGGGATGTCGATCACCAGTCGATAATCGCGAGAATCAAGTCCGACGGTACCTCGCGGTAATTCGCGATTGTTGAACCAGCCGTTCCGTAAAAGCGCGCGCCGACAAGAATTGAATGGTACGGAAACGCCGACCGGGGTGCGGCGCTAACGCGAGACCCGCACGCGATACACAGGGGCCCGGATCGCCCCCCGAAGGCGATCCGGGCCCCTGCCTCCCCGGTACCCCGGCCGTCCAGGCCCCCGAATGCCCTGACGACGACCGGCCTGTGTAGCTGTTAGGCGTCCCGCTTCCGCGCGCTGAGTATTGCGGCGATCAGCAGGACCGCGGCGATCCCGGCGAAGTACGCCAACGCCCACCCCGGGCTGAGCGTCGCGTTCGACGGCGGTGGTCCCTCGCCGGCGCCGACCGGCGTATCCGGGTTGCCGGTGAGGAACTTGTTCGCCACGTTGAACGGCAACCACTTGTAGATGTCTTCCCCGACGCCGGGGATCAGCTGAACCAGATCCTCGGCCACCAGCCCGTAGATCATCAGCAGTGAGATCGCGCCCGCGGTGTGCCGGATCATGGTGCCTACCGCGACGGCCAGTACCGCGGCGATCGCGAACACCGCCCCGACGCCCGCGACGTTGCGCCAGTCCGCCGCGCTGTTCAGCGCGAGGTCGGCCTCCGGTTGCATCAGCCTCGCGACGCCAAGCGCGCTGAACGCCGCGATCTCCCCGATGACACCGGCCAGCAGGGCCACCACGGTGGCCTTGGCGAGAAGCACCGAGCTGCGGTGCGGCACGGCCTGGAACGTGGTGCGGATGGTGCTGAACCGGTATTCGGTGGTGATGGCGAGCGCGCCGAGCACCATGATCACCGCGAGCCCCATCTGGTAGCCGAACTGCGATACCGGCACGTTCATGCCTTGGGCGCTTTCGACCGAGCCTGCGATGATCGCGGCTAGCCCCACCACGGTGGCTATCGCCAGCGCCGTGCACATCCACGGCGAGCGGGTGCTGAACAGCTTGATGCGTTCGACTGCGAGCAGAGTCATTGTCTTCGCTTTCCTGTGGTCTCTCGGCGGTTACTTGCTCGCCTGCGCGAGTGCTTGCTCAGGGGTCAGCGCGGCCGCTTCGCTTTCCAGGCCGGTGTGGTACTCCACGGAGTCCCCGGTGATCTGCATGAACGCCTGCTCGAGTGAGCCGCGCTGCGGGCTGAGCTCGTAGAGCAGCGCGTTGTGCTGGAAAGCGAGCTCGCCGATCCGGTCGCTGTCCAATCCGGACACGATCATCTCGTCGGCGTCGTCCCGTACGGTCACGCCTTCGTCGATCAGTGCCTCACGCAACCGCGCCAGCTGCGGGCCACGAACCTTCACGGTGTTCTCCGAGGCCCTGGCCACGAAATCCTCGGTGCTGCTCTGCGAGATGAGCTTGCCCTTGCCGATGACCACGAGTTCCTGAGCGGTCAGCGCCATCTCGGATAGCAGGTGGCTGGAGACGAACACGGTGCGGCCCTCATCGGCGAGCCGGTGCATGAACTTGCGAATCCACAGGATTCCCTCCGGGTCCAACCCGTTCACCGGTTCGTCGAACAGCAGCACCTCAGGGTCGCCGAGCAGTGCGCCGGCGATGCCGAGCCGCTGCGACATGCCAAGCGAGAAACCGCCGGCACGCTTGTTCGCCACCGGGGTCAGGCCGACGATCTCCAGAACCTCGTCCACCCTGCGCATCGGCAGCTTGTTCGACTTGGCCATCCAGCGCAGGTGGGCACGGGCGGACCGGTTGGGATGCACCCAACGGGCCTCGAGCAGCGCGCCGACGATCCGAAGTGGATGGTGCAGCTGGTGGTAGTGCTTGCCGTTGACCCGAACGCTGCCGGCGGTCGGATTGTCCAGCCCGAGGATCATGCGCATGGTGGTCGATTTCCCTGCGCCGTTCGGGCCGAGAAAGCCTGTGACGCGGCCGGGCTTGACGGTGAACGACAGGTCGTCGACGGCCACCGTCTTTCCGTACCGCTTGGTGAGGCCTTCCGCCTCGATCATGATCCCTCCTCGTTGCTTACTCACCCGCAGGTGTGGTGTGGTCACCTGGCATTGACATCCCCCTGGATGCGTAAACCATCGTGACGTCGGAACGCCGCTACTCGCGTCATCCTCGGGTGCGAACCTTCGCCCAACCTGAGTAGTACTCTGCCGCCCCCGCCAGGCTGACGCAGTCCGTGATCACCCTGAAGTAACCCTGATTTCGCGAGTGGGGGGTGTTCCCAAGAGGATGGTCACCCAGTCAACCTGAAGGCGTCTCAGTTGCCGTTTACTGGCTGGTGGAGCCGGGGCGCACCAGACCCGTCTCGTAAGCAAGCACCACGGCCTGCACCCGGTCACGCAGATCCAACTTGAACAGCACCCTGCCGACGTGCGTTTTCACCGTCGCCTCTGACAGGAACAGCTTCCCCGCGATCTCGACGTTGGACAGCCCGCCGGCGATCAACATCAGCACCTCGCGCTCGCGCTCGGTCAGCACGTCCAGCACCGTGGCGTCGGTCAGCTCCGCGCCGCCCGAACCGACGAACCGGTCCAGCAACCGGCGGGTCACGCTCGGCGAGACCACCGCGTCGCCGTCGGCGACCGCGCGCAGCGCCGAAACCAGATCGTCCGGCGGCGTGTCCTTCAGCAGGAAGCCGCTTGCCCCGTTGCGCAGCGCGGCGAGCACGTACTCGTCGAGGTCGAAGGTGGTCATCACGAGTACCCTGGTGCCCTCCGCGCCGGATTCCACGATCCGCTTCGTCGCCTCCACGCCGTCCAGCACCGGCATGCGGATGTCCATCAGCACGACGTCAGGGCGCAGCTCGCCGGCCAGCCGCACGGCCGCCTCGCCGTCCCCGGCCTCACCCGCGATCTCGATGTCGTCCTGCGCGCCGAGCACCATGCGGAACCCGACCCGCATCAGCTCCTGGTCGTCGACAAGCAGTACGCGTATCACCGCCATGACACTAGAACTCCCCGGCTGGCATGCTGGCCAGCACTCGCCAGCCGCCGCCCGTTCGGGGGCCGGCCTCGAGGGTCCCGCCGAACACGGCGGCGCGTTCCCGCATGCCGATCAGCCCGTTGCCGCCGGCCAGCCCACCGCTGGCCAGCCCACCAGCCGGCCAGCCGCCGGCCGGCTCGCGCGGCGTACCGGACCCGTTGTCCGTGATCTCCACCGTGACCTCCTCCGGGGTCCGGCTCAGCCGGACGGTCGCCGAGACGCCGGGCCCGCCGTGCTTGAACGTGTTCGTCAGCGCCTCCTGGACGATCCGGTACAGCGCCAGCCCGACGCCGGTCGGCAAGTCGTCCGGCGATCCCCGCACCTCGAGGACGATCGGCAGCCCAACGGCGCGCATCTTGTCCACCAGCTCGGTCAGCGAATCCACCCCGGGCTGCGGGCTGCGCGACCGCTCCGGATCCTCGCCGTCCGAGCGCAGCACGTCGAGCAGCCTGCGCAGCTCCACGAGCGCGTGCCGGCCGGTTTCCGAGATCGTCTTCACCGCGGACTCGGCGAGCTCGGGTTGCGCGCGCAACGCGTAGCCTGCGCCGTCCGCCTGCACCACCATCACGCTCACCGAATGCGCCACCACGTCGTGCAGCTCCCGCGCGATCCGGGCCCGCTCCTCGGCGACCGCGATCCGCGCCTGCTGGTCCCGCTCGGTCTCCAGCATCCGCAGCCGCTGCTCCACCTCGGCGTGGTAGGCGCGGCGCGCGCCGACGAACTCACCGAGCAGCCAGCTGAAGGACAGCACGATGAGCACGCCGAGCACCGGCCAGAACGCGTCCGGCCAGCCCACCCGCCAGATCGCCCAGGCGATGACGGCGAGCGTGAGCGCCCCGGTGTACTCGGCGGCGCGCCGCCTGCTGACGTAGGCAACCAGCGTGTACAGCGAGATCGCCAGCGCCACGTCGGCCAGCCGAACCGGCCCCGGGCCGAATCGCGGCTCCACCCCGGCTCCCGCCTGGACGGCCAGCTGGTAGGCGGCGCCAAGTAACACGAGGTAGCCGCCAGCCAGCGGGTGCCGCCGCCGGAAGATCAGCGGGGCGAGCAGCAGCAGCCCACCGAGCGTATAGGCCAGCCAGGACGTGGTGTCCGGGAACGTCGCGGAAAGCAGTACCGGCAGTTCGAGCAAACCGAGCAGCACCGCGATGAGGCTGTCGCCGACCACCGGGTGCGCCCGCATCCACAAGCTGAGCCGCCGCACCAAGCCAGGCTAGGCCGGTGCCGGGGTGGCGCGCGTCAACCCGTGGGACCACCCGGACATCCGTCTCAGGTCGATGGCCCTCACGTCGATGGCGGGTGGGCGCCAGCCGGCACGTCGGCGCCGGCGATCTTGTCCCACAGCGCGCGGGTGGCGTACGAGCGCATCCGATCGGGCAGCCAGTACATCGCGACCTCGCGTACCGCCCTGTCGTCGGCGAGTTCGATCCGCCGCACCCCTTCGGTGTTCGAGACCTGCAGGCCGAGCAGGTTGGTGATGCCAACGCCGTGCCCGCCGCACACCAGCGACACCAGCGTCTGCGGCTGGGTGATCTCATAAGCGACGTGCGCGGGCCGGGCGGCGCGTTGCACGGTGGCGTGCGTTTCGAAGCTGCCGCCGCGCCCCTCGAGGCGCCGGCCGTTCATGATGATCGGGTAGTCGAGCAGGGCGGTGACCGGCAGCGGGCGGGGTGCGTCCAGCAGTGGATGCCCGGCGGGCACCACGGCGACGAGCGGTTCCCGCCAGAGCAACTTGCTCTGCACGTGCGGCGCGGACATCGGTGGCCGACACGGTCGCAGCAGCAGCTCGACGCGGCCCTCCACGAGCGCGTCCTCCAGCTCGAGCGAGCTCAGTTCCAGCAGGTGCACCCGGATACCCGGGTACTCCTCGGCGAACGAGGTGAGCAGTGCGGGCAGGAACCCGGCGCTGGCGCTGGGGTAGCTGCCCAGCCGAACCTCGCCGCGCTGTAACCCGGTGACACTGCCGACGCTGGACCGGCTGGCGTCCACTTCGGACAGCATGGCGCGTGCGTGCGGTAGGAACGCCACGCCGGCATCGGTCAGCTCGACCGGGCGCTGGGTGCGGTCCAGCAGCTGGGCGTGCAGCGATTGTTCGAGGGCGCGGATGTGCGAGCTGACCCTCGGCTGCGAGCAATGCAGTGCCGAGGCGGCCGCGCTGAAGCTCTGATGGTCGGCGACCGCGACGAAGGTCCGCACCCAATCGAATTGCACGGCTAGTTCCTCCGCGCCAGGTTTGACCAGGGACTATTCGAGTATCGAATGAAACTATCAGAATCATGCCCTGGACAACGGGCGAGCCCGGCACCCATCGTGAAGACACCGAGGGAGCCAACCGAGGGGGCCCGTTACGGGCGTCTGTTGCCCTGAAGGTGGCCTTCACGGCAAAAAGTGCCGGTAAGGAGGCCTTCACGGCAAAACCCGGGGGCCGAGCGGAGGGTGTTCATGGCTGTCACTGGATCGTCCAGCGTGTTCCGTGGAGTGGGCGTAGCGCTGGTCACGCTGTTCGACAGGGATGGCGAGGTGGACGCGAAGGCCACCGCCGAACACGCGGCCGCGCTCGTCGAGCTCGGCGTGCGAGCGGTGCTGGTCGCCGGTTCCACCGGCGAGGCAACCACGCTCAGCGTTCCGGAACGCACCGAGCTGGTCCGCACCGTCCGGGCCACGCTTCCCGCCGACATCCCGGTGCTTGCCGGCACCGGTGCCCAGTCCAGCCGGCAGGCCATCGAGCTCACCAGGCAGGCGCAGGACGCGGGCGCGGATGCCGCGCTGGTGCTCTCCCCACCACGGGTCGCCGATCCAAGGGACTACTACGCGCGGCTGGCCAAGGCGGTGCCGGACCTGCCGTTGCTCGCGTACCACTTTCCCGCCGCGTCGCTGCCCGGCATCGACACCGATTTGCTGCGCGAGCTGCCGGTGGTTGGCGTGAAGGACTCCTCGGGTGACCCTGAGCGGCTACTTGTCGAGCTGGCCACCTTCACGGGGGACATCTACGTCGGATCAGCCGCGGTGCTCTCGTTCGCCGGGCCGCTCGGCTGTCCCGGCGCCATCCTCGCCCTCGGAAACGCGTACCCGGAACTGTGCATCCGCGCGTTCGAGGGGAACGCGAACGCGCAGCGCGAACTGACCGAATCGCACCTGACCGCGAAGCGCACCTTCCCGCACGGGCTGAAGGGATTGATCGCCGGCCGGTTCGGCACGTCGACCGCCGCCCGCATCGACTGAACACCGAGCGACTGAGCACGAATTTCTGAATACGGAGGGTCGGAATGACCGTCATTACGTCGGTGGACACCGCCACCGCGGTGGTACCGCTCGACCACGCGACCGCCTTCTCCAGCCGGGTAGTGCACGAGCGCGCCTACACGTTGGTCCGGGTGACCGGCGACGACGGGGTGCACGGCATCGGTTTCTGCTACGCGGGCAACCGCGGCGGGCAGCTCGCCGGCCTCGCCGCGCGCGACCTGCTCGGCCCGGTGCTGCTTGGCGCGGACGCCCACCTGACCGAAGCCAGCTGGGCCGCGATGTACCAGGAATCCCTACTGCACGGCCGGACCGGCGCGGTGATGCGCGCGCTGTCCGCGCTGGACATCGCGTTGTGGGACCGCAACGCCCGGGCTGCCGGCCTGCCGTTGCACCGCTATCTCGGCGGGTACGCCGCGGAGTCCGTGCCGGCCTACGCCAGCGGCGGGTACTACCTGGACGGCAAGACGCCTGGTGATCTCGCCGAGGAGATGCGTGGCTACGTGGCAGCCGGGTTCGAGGCGGTGAAGCTCAAGATTGGCCGGCTGGATCTCGCGGCGGACACCAAGCGGCTGGCTGCGGTCCGGGAAGCCGTCGGCCCCGATGTGCTGGTGATGCTGGACGCGAACAACGCGTGGTCCGACCTGCCGACCGCGTTGCGTGCGATGTGGCGCTGGCGGGACTACGACCCGTACTGGATCGAGGAGCCGTTCAGTCCTGACGACATCGACAACCACCGGCGGCTCGCCGAGCAGACTGACGTGCTGGTGGCCACCGGGGAGATCGAGGCGGGCCGCTGGCGGTTCGCCGACCTGGTGAAGCAGGAGGCCGCCGCCATCCTGCAAACCGACGCCGCGGTCTGCGGCGGGATCAGCGAGTTCCGGCGGATCGCGGCCACCGCGGACAGCCACGGGGTGACGCTGTGCCCGCACTGGTTCCACGACCTGCACGCCCCGCTGGTCGCGGCCACCCCGAACGCGCGATACGTGGAGTTCTTCCCCGACTCGCAGGTGCTGAACTTCCGCCGGCTGGTTGACCGGCAGCTGGAGACCTCCGGCGGGCGGCTGATGCTGCACTCCGAACCCGGGCTCGGGTTCGGCTTCGACCCCGAAGCGGTGACCAAGTACAGCGTCGACGGCTGGCAACGGAGCAACGCATGACGAAGATCGACAGTGTCAGGGCGGTCCCCGTCGAAGTCGCGCTGGACGAACCGTGGGACTTCGGGATGGGCCGCTACGACGTGGCCACCTGCGTGCTCGTTGAGGTCGGCACGGACAGCGGGCTGGTCGGCTACGGCGAGGCGATCGCGCGGAAATCGCCGCGTACCACCGCGACCGTGGTGGAAGATCTGCTGCGGCCGATCGCGGTCGGCCGCCCGCTCACCGAGGCGGGGCAGATCTGGTACGAGTCGCTGGAAACGCTGCGCCGCTGGGGACATTCCCGCGGGTTCCTGCTCGAGGCGCTCTCCGGGCTGGACATCGCGCTGTGGGATCTGCGCGGTAGGGAGCTGCGCCGCCCGGTCGCCGAGTTGCTGCCGGGGCCGGCGGCGCGCTCGGTGCCGGTGTACGCCTCGTCCGTGTACTTCAAGCCCACCGTGCGGGACGCGGTGGCGCTGGCCGAAAGCACCATCGCGCGCGGCTACGACGCGCTGAAGATCAAGCTCGGCCATCCGAGGGAGCACGGCGGCCTGAACCGCGACGTGCGGACGGTGCGGGCCATCCGGGAAGCCGTCGGGCCGGACGTCCGGCTGTGCACCGACGCGAACAGCGCGTACACGTTCGCCGACGCGCGGCGGTTCGTCGAGCAGGTGGCGGACTGCGACCTGCTGTGGCTCGAGGAGCCGTTCCCCGCCGACGATCTCGGCGCATACCGGGCGCTCGCCGCGGTCAGCCCGGTACCGCTGGCTGCCGGCGAGGCCGAGTTCAGCGTGCTCGGGTTCCGCGAGCTCATCGGCACCGGTGCGATCGCCTACGCCCAGCCGGACATCGCCCGTTGCGGCGGATTCACCGGTGCGCTGCAGATCGCCGACTACTGCTTCGCGCACAACGTGCCGATCTGCCCGCACACCGGGTTCTCCGGCGGGGTGAACAACCTGGCCAGCCTGGTGCTCGCCGGATCGGTGTTCGAGCTCGACATGCTGGAACACATGATCATCGGCAACCCGCTGCGGGAGATGTTCACCGAGCCGCTGCCCGAGCCGGACGGCGGCCTGCTCGAATTGCCGACCGGCGCCGGGCTCGGCCGCGACGTAGACGCCGCCTGGCTGGCTGAGCACCGGGCCGGTTAGGACCGCGCTTTCGGTTGACGGCGGGCGTGCATCGCCGGTCAGCCTGTTGAGGTGTACGGGCCGTGTTGGTCAATCGACGGGCTCACCGCGGCTTGTTTCTCCGGCCCGTCGCTCACCGGGTTCGCGGTGGGATGCGTACCCCATTCGCGTTTCTGCTGCCGGCGTTCCACGATGTCCTCGGTGATCTTGTCTTCCCGATGCTGCTCGCGGATGCGGCTCAGGATGCCGATCGTCGCGCCGTGCGCGGCGGCCAGCAGCAGCAACACGACGCCCAGCTGCACGACGACGTCGCGCACCTGGCTTCCGGTATCCATCGGGATGGTGGAAAGCAGCGCGATCAACCCCAGCACCACCAGGTGGAACAGCACCACGACCAGATGGGTCACCGAGCGCGCCGACCCGGATGTTCCATAGGCTTGCTCAAGGTATGCGCGTCCGCTGCGGTAGATCAGCTGTCCATCGATGACCACCAGGACCACGCTGATCACCAGGAACGCCAGATAGCTGTTGGTGTTCACACCGATCCCCTTTTCGTTCTGCTGTCTCATCCGGGTTCCCTTGACACATCGTGCGCAAACGGTGTGCGCACGGCTGCTCCCCGCACCTCGGCGCCGCATGGCACGATTCACTCCGAGTGCGCGTGGTTGACGAGCAGGACGGGGGTTCGCGGCGGTGACTTCGGCGCCGGCACAGCAGCAGCCGGGTCCGCTTGCCGGGCCGCTGTCCACCGCTGTGGCGCAGCTGTGCGGGCGACTGCAACCGCAAGTCTCGGAGCGCACCGCGGCCGGCTTCCAGGAGGTACTGCGCAGGCTGTCCGCCCCGCTGCAGGTAGCCGTCGCCGGGCGGATCAAGTCGGGTAAGTCCACGCTGGTCAACGCGCTGATCGGGCGCCGCGTCGCGCCAACCGACGTTGGCGAGTGCACCCGGCTGGTCACCCGCTTCCAGTACGGCACCGTCGATCGTGTCGAAGTGATCTTTCACGACGGCCGCAAGCAGGTGCTGCCGTTCGACACGCACGGCATGATCCCCGCGGATCTCGGCGTGCGCATCGGTGACGTCTCGCATCTGGAGGCGTACCTGACCAACGCCGTGCTGCGGGATCTCACCGTGATCGACACGCCGGGGCTCGGCTCGCTGGACGCCGCCTCGGTTGCCCGCACCGAGCAGCTACTCGGCGCGGCGAAGCAGCACGACGAGCAGGGCGAGCGCGCGAACGAGCTGGACGAGACCTCACGCAACGCGGTCGCCGGCGCGGAAGCCGTGCTGTACGTGGTGACCCAGGGGGTGCGCGCGGATGATCAGCAAGCGCTTGCCGCGTTCACCGCGGCGACCGCGAGCCGGGACGCCGGTCCGGTGAACGCGATCGCGGTGCTGAACAAGGCGGACACCGTGCCCCCGGAGTCCGTGGAAGGCGCGAACGGGGACGTGTGGACCGCGGCAGCCACGCTCGCTGAGAAGCAGGCCGCCATGCTGAAGCCTCGGGTGGCCGATGTGCTGCCGGTGATCGGGCTGCTCGCGGAATCGGCGGAGGCGGGCGGTTTCACCTCGGCCGACGCCGACGCGCTGCACAAGCTGTCCGAATTGGACGATGCGACGTTCGAGACGATGCTGGTCTCCGCGGACATCTTCGCCACCTGGGAATGCGATGTGCCGTCCGGCATCAGGCAGCGGCTGCTCGAGCAGCTTGACCTGTACGGCATCCGCCGCGGTGTGCAGGCGATCCGCGCGGAACCGGGGATCACCGCGGGAGCGTTGCGCCGCAAGCTGCTCGATTCCTCCGGGCTGGCCGGCGTGCGCGCCAGGCTGGACGCGGTGTTCCGGGCGCGGGCGGACGGCATCAAGGCGGCCGCGGCGCTGGCTTCGGTGACCGCGCTCGCGCACGCCTCCGGCGATGCGGGCGAGCGGCAGCGGGTGCACGACGCGATCGAGGTACTGCTTGCCAAGCCCGAAGCGCACCAGCTACGCCTGCTGGAAGCGCTGACCCTGGTGGCGTCCGGCGCGGTGCGGATGCCGGAGGATCTGACCGAGGAGGTGCTCCGGGTGGGCAGCAACGCCGAGATCGCCGACCAGCTCGGCCTGTCTGGCAGGCCGAAGGAGGAGCTCACCGAGCACGCGTTGGAACGCGCCGGATGGTGGCGGTCGTTCGCGTCTTTCGGTGCGACCCCGGCGCAGAGCCGCGTCGCGCATGTGGTGCATCGCGCGTATTTCCTGATCTGGCAGCAGCTTCGCGGACCGGCGAGGTGATGAGGATGGGGTCCTGGTTCAAGCGGTCCAAGCAGGCCGGCGGCGCGGAGCGGGAGGACCCGCCCACCTCACCGACGCGGTTGCCGACCGCGGAGGAGCTGGCCGCGCACATATCCGGCAACGGCGGAACCGAGCAGGATGACGACGCGTCGGACCACACCGTGGAGGCCGAGCAGGTAACGAGCGACCGGCAGGCGCTGATCCAGCTGTGCCTGTACGCATTGGACCGTGCCCGCAGCTCCGGGGTCGCCGAGCGGATCGAGCACGGACTCGCCGATGTCGGCGTGGTCGCGTTACGCCCGGACGGCGAGCGCTTCGACCCCGCGGTGCACGAGGCCGGTGGCGCGGTGCCGACCGACGACGCCTCGCTCGACGGGCTGGTCGCGGAGACCGAGGTGGTCGGGTTCCTGGACAGGAATCGGGTGCTGCGCGCCCCGATCGTCACGGTATACACGAAGAACGTGCCGCAATGAGTGCGATCCCGGTAGCCGCCGGCCTGCCGCTGCAGGTGAAGGACGCTCGCGAGAAGCTGCTGGCCGTGCTGCGTGAGGTGGATCCGGACGGCGCGCAGTGGGTGGAGCGGATCCGCGCGCGCCGGCCGACGACCCCCAGCGTCGTGGTGGTCGGGGAAACCAACAGGGGGAAGAGCTCGCTGGTGAACGCGTTGCTCGCGCAACCTGGACTGTCCCCTGTGGACGCCGACGTGGCGACCGCGACGTACCTGGTGTTCGGGCATGCCGAGCAGTGGAGCGCGCAGGCGTGCTACCCGGGCCAGCTCGCGCCGGTGCCGATCGAAAGGCCCGAGCTGGTGCGCTGGGTGTCGGCGGGGCACGAGCTGCCGGAGGGGCAGATCCCGCCGAGGCACGTCGAGGTGTGCGGGCCGGTGCCGCTGCTCGAGCGGCTGAACCTGGTGGACACGCCAGGGGTGGGCGGGCTGGATTCGATGCACGGCGAGCTCGCGATGGAGGCCGCGGCTTCGGCTACCGCGCTGCTGTTCGTCGTGGACGCGTCCGCGCCGTTCACCAGCAGCGAGCTGGACTTCTTGCGGCGCATGGGTGATCGGGTGGAGACCGTGGTGTTCGCCCTGTCCAAAGTGGACCAGTTCAGGGGCTGGCGTGAGGTACTCGAGGCTGACAAGCAGCTGCTGGCCGAGCACGCACCCCGGTTCGCGGACGCCGAGCTGCACCCGGTTTCCGCGCGGATGTTCGAGATGGCCGGAACCGCACCGAACGAGCAGGCCGCCGGGATGCTGCGGGAACGCTCCGGGGTGATCGAACTGCAGACCGCGGTGCAGGATCTGGTCGTCGGGCGTTCCGCGATGCTCGGCGAGGCGAACACCCTGCGGGCACTCTCCAGCGCACTCGGCGTGGTGCACGCGAAGCTGCAGGCGGAACGGCGAGCGCTGTCCACCGGCGAGGACGAGGCGGAGTCGTTGCGCGCGAGGCGGGACGCGCTGTCCACCGAGCGGCGCTCGTCCACGAGGGGCTGGCAGTTGAAGCTGCGCGGCGAGATCAACCGGACGCGGGTGGAGACCACCCACGAGGTCGGCAGGCAGATGCGGGACGCGCAGGCCTGGGCGCGCCAGGAGATCGACGCCGCGGATCGGGACAGGCTGGCCGGGCTGCCGCAGCAGGTGGACGCCGCGCTGCGAACCGTGTCAGCCCGGATCAGTAATGGGCTGGCGTGGCGGCTGCACCAGGTCACCGAGACCGTGCTGGCCGACCTCTTCTCCGCCGAGGAGCTGGACGTGATCCGTGGGCAGTTCGCGCGGACCGGTGGCCCGCCGGTTTCGCTGCGCCCTCCCGACCGGCGCCCGCCCACCACCGAGGACAAGCTGCTGGTGTTCATGGGCGTATCCGGTGGTGTGGGTGCCGGCAAGCTGGCCGCGATGCCGCTCGCCGCCACCATGCTGAGCCCGTTCGTGTTGCCGGCGACGATCGTGATCGGGCTCGGTGCGGGCTGGTGGATGGCGCGCACCCGGAAGCACGCGGCGAACAAGCAGCACATGAAGCAGTGGCTGACCGACTCGATCGCGGACGCGCGGTCTACATTGGACCAGTTGGTGGCCGAGCAGCTGATCGAGGCGGAGCAGCAGCTGTCCCTAGCGTTGGACGACGCGCTCGGTAAGCGGATCACGGCGATAGAAGAGGAGCTGCGCCAGGTGGACAACGCGCTGAAGATGGGCGCCCAGGAGCGTTCCAAGCAGCTCGGCGACGTGGGCAAGCGGATCCAGGACGTCGCTGCCGCTCGGGAGCGCGCCGAAAAGCTGCTCGGCAAGATCCGCACCCTCCGCGACCGGGGCTGAGCCGTGGCGTACCCGGGGCCGCCACCCGGCCCGTACGGCCAGCAACCTCCCTACGGTCAGCACCAGGCTCCGTACGGCCAGCA
>WHSZ01000139.1 GCA_009379845.1 Pseudonocardiaceae bacterium
AGCCCGCGCGCTCCCCGCGGCGGGGCCGTCGGCGGTGCCGCTGGGGCGGCCCGCGGCGCCGTTTCCGGGCGTGGTGCCACGGTCGGCAGCGCGCCAGCCGATCAGGCCGCGGCCGCCCGTAGCGCGGAGAAGATCGCGGGAAGGACGCGGCCGGCCGGCTCGTCGATGATGCACCCGGCGACCGCAGCCGGCCGGGGCCAGGGCGAGGACGACGATGAGCACGTGCGCAAGTACGGCATGGAAAGCGACGACGTGTTCGCGGATGACCGGTTGGTGGCCCCAAGCGTCCTTGGTGATGACGCCGAGTCCGAGGAAGACTGACCGGTCGCCGTGTCGGGATCAGGCACCGTGGTGCTGTCCGCGCTGGAGTTCGACGTGTTGTGGGAGTCCGAGGGACTGCCGTCCCGGCACGTCGCGCTGGACGTGCCGAGCCAGGGGATCACACATACCGAGCGCGCGAAGTTCGTGGCGCAGGCGTGGGAATCCCTTGCCGAACGCGGGTTGTTGCGCCGCGGCCGGGTGCTTCCCGAGCTGGCCGATCGGCTGAGCGTGCTGGCCCGTCCCAAGATCAGCATCGACACGTGGGTATGGGTGGACCGCGAGATCAAGGCGCTCGCGGCGGCAACGGGCAGCGAGGCCGAGCTCGGTGTTGTGGACGGCGACGAGGTGTGGCTGATCCCGGCCAGGGAGGGTTCGCTCGCCGAGGCGGCGGTGTCCGTCGCGGGTGAGCTCTCGGCCGGCGTCGGTCGTTCGGTGAGCCTGCCCCTCGACGTGCTGCGGGAAGCGGACGCGGCGGCAGGCGGAGATCCGCACCGGCTGGTCACCGAATTGGAAGGCCGCGGCCTGCCGCTGACCGACGCGCAAGAACTGGCCGGGATGCTGGCCGGGACGGAGACGCGGGGCCAGTTCGGCGTGGAGCGGGCAGCCAGGGACCAGGGGGTGCACCGCGCGAACCGGGTGGTCGCGTTCCACGACACCGACGCCGGCCGGTACCTGTACCTGGTGCGCCGCAACGAATCCGGCCGCCAGTGGGCCACCGTTACGCCCGCCGACAACCGGCTGCTCGCCAGCCGGGTTTGGGAGCTTCTGGACGAAGTGTCCTGATCTGCCTGCGCACCCCCGGTCGGGCTGGCTAAAGTAGCTTCTGGATCGGTCCTGGGAGGGAGGGTGGCGTGGGGTATCAGTTCGAGTTATCCGCCGCCGCACTGGATATTCTGGCCGAGCAACTGGGGTTTTCCGCGACCCGCTACCCGTTCGAGGTTCGCAGCGTGGGGATCACGCTCGACGAGCGGGCGGGGATACGCGACGCGGTGTGGCGGCAGTTGGACTCGGCCGGGCTGGTTCGCGGTGAGCGGCTGGAGCCGGAGGTCGAGCAGGCACTGCGGTTGTACGGGCAGTCGCCGGTCGAAGCGTCGCTGATCGGATCCGGCCAGGACGGCCTGCGGCTCAAGGCGCGCGCGGGTGCGACGCGGGACGGTGCGGTTATCGCGTTCGGCGCGGGCGAGACGGTGCGGTTCGAGTTGTTGCGACCGGGCGATGTCGCGCCCGCCCTCGTGCGGTTGATGCCAGCCGCACCGCCGGGATCCGGGGAGGCGGTAACCATCCCGCTGGACGGCGCGCCGCGCGTGGATAGCGCCGAGGAGCGCCAAACGATGCTGATTTCCGGCCGGCCTTCCGCTGCGCAGGCATCGATGCGGGTCGCGCGGGAGTTATTCGCACGGCCCCGGCTGCGGGTTGGCCAGTTCGGCGTGGCAATGGCTGGGCAGCCGGGACAGGTATTGCCGTGGTTCGACACCGAGGCCGGGCGCTATCTGGCGGTTCGTGGCCAGGACAGCACCGGACGCGAGCAGGTCACCTACACCCCGACGGACGGGACACGGCTGGTGCGCGAGCTGGCGCAGCGATTGAGTTTCACCTCGACGAGGTGACTTTCTCGGCCAGGCGATTTCTGGGAACCGAAGGGGCGATAGCTGCGTCAGTGATTGTGCTGAAACGCGTCCTTCGTGATGCGCCGGTCCGGTAATCTCCGTTGTGATGCGGCGACCGTGAGCTGGCCACGGTCGCCGAGGTTGGGCGAGGAGGGGTTTATGGAAATGCCTGACAGTTTCGGTGCGATCGGCGGCGCCATCGGCAAGGAGGTCGGTGGGCAGCAGCAGATCATCGACAACATCAAGGCCATCGGCAGCAGCATGGAAGGCTTCGCGGCCGGAGCCAAGGCCGGCAAATTCGCCGTGAACGAGACCGGCGGCCAAGCCCTACTCGACGCCCTGGACAGCATGGACG
>WHSZ01000095.1 GCA_009379845.1 Pseudonocardiaceae bacterium
CAACTCGATTGAACGCTGTCGGGAAAAACCCGCTTGCAAGCTAGGTAGAGCACGAGGAGACGGGTCGGAGCCCCCGCCCTACTTGACATTCGCTGCGTTACGGTGCTCATGCCGCAGCCACGCCGAGCGGAACTGGCGATGCGCATCGGTCAGAACGGCAACCCGAACATGACGGCGCCATACCGGCAAATGGCTGAGGAGGGCTTGCCGGCGCCTAATGGTGGTACCTAGCGGAACGCAAGCGCGTAAAGCAGACCTACTTGCGACGAGGCACCGATGATTTCGCCCTTCTGAATCCGGTCACGCACTGATTCCAGCGGGATCCAGTCAACCCGCTGCGCCTCATTGATGTCGGTAGGTTCGCCGACGTGCTCAGCGCCGTCAGCAACGAACAGAAGGTTCTCCGCATCGGAGCTGCCCACATTTGGCTGGACCGACACCAGAGGTTCGACATTGCGGGGGCGCCACCCCGTCTCCTCCTCGACTTCGCGCGCAGCAGTCATCGCGGGGTCTTCGTCGGGATCAACGAAGCCGCCAGGAAGTTCCCAAACCCACCGATATATGACGAACCGATGCCGCCACATCATCAAGACCCGATCGCGATCGTCGATGACCATCGTCATCGTCGCCTTCGGCATCCGCATGACGTACTGCTCCAATGTCACGCCGTTGGGTAGCTCAACAGATGCGATGCTCGGCCGGAGGCGCCGCGTCTCGTCAACGCCCCGTTCTCCATGGATCGTCCACTGGGTCGGGAGCGCAAGATTCTCTGAACTCAGGTAACTCGACGCTACCGGAACCATTCTGGCACCAGATGGGTGCGACTCGTGATCCGAGCGGGGAGTGTCTGAATCACGGAGTGAGGTAGCCTTTCCCGCGTGGAAGCTCTGCTGATCGTCCTCGGCATCGTCGTGCTGTTGATCATCATCGTGGTGGTCTCGGCGATCGCCATGCGGAACAAGTTCGCGACCCAGCACAACACCGTGCACGAGTCCTGGCGTCAGATCGACGTCGAGCTGCAGCGGCGGCACGACCTGATCGGGAACCTGATCGAGGTCGTCAAGGCATCCGCGCAGTTCGAGCAGAACACGCTGAACCAGGTCGTGCAGGCTCGTGCGAACGCGGTGGCCAGGCAGGGCGCGGGCCCGCTCGCGCAGAGCCAGGCCGAGCAGAATCTGAACGGCGCGCTGACCAACTTCATGTCGGTCGCGGAGAACTATCCGCAGCTGAAATCCAACCAGGACTTCCGCTACCTGCAGGAACAGATGGCGGAGACCGAGGACCGGATCGCGGCCGGCCGGCGCTTCTACAACGGCAACGTGAAGGCGTACAACACGCGGTTCGACACGTTCCCGTCCAGCATGATGAAGGGCACGTACCAGAAGGCGGAGTACTACGAGGTGGACGATCCGCACGTGCGTGCCGCGCCGTCGCTCAAGGGCGCGTTCGACTCGCTGAACCAGCCGCAGCCGCAACAACCGCAGCAGATGGCGCCGCAACCGCAGCAGCCGCAGGTACCGCCTGGCTACCCCCAACAGCAGATGCCGCCCCAGCAGCCGTACCAGGCCCCGGCCCCCGGGCAGCAGCAGCCCATGCCGCAGGGCTATCCACAACAGCAGCCGCCACAGGGCCAGTACCCACCGCAGGGGCCGCCCACATAGGGCGGTGCCCTGCGATATCCACCGGCATCGCGAGTGAATCTTCAGTAAACTGGGAGGTACACATCGTGAGCCGGGGGAGGTGGGGCTGTGGCTCAGGTACTCGCGACCGTCACGGCCGCCGTGCATTTTCTTGCGTTGGCATATATCGGGCTGGGCGGCTTTGTCGCGTGGCGGTGGCCGAGGTCGATTCTCGTGCACGTGTTCTTCGCCGGCTGGGGTGCGGTTGTGATCGCGTTTCCGAGCATGCCGTGCCCGCTGACCGTGGCGGAGGACTACTTCCGGAACCAGCAGGGCCTCGGCGATTTGCCCGGCGGGTTCAACGAGTACTACATCTACGGCACGCTGTTCCCGGAGAACTTGACGACACTGGTCGGTGGGTTCGCGCTGCTGCTTGTGGTGGTCTCGTACGTCGGCGTGTACCTGCAGTGGCGGCACCGCCGGCTGCACCCGCAGACCCCGGGTGGCGGCGAGCTGCGCGCGGCGGGGTGACACGCTTCAAGCCGTGAGCCGTGAACGGGAGCCAGGGCCGTCCGAGTTGGGACCCACCGAATGGGTTTCGGGCGGCGAGGTTGGCGTTGGTCCGTGGGAAGGCCCCTGGCCGGACGACCCGCGTTACGACCCCGAACTGCTGGCCGGTGGCGACCGACGCAACGTGGTGGACGCGTACCGGTACTGGCGCCGGGACGCGGTGGTGACCGACCTGGACACCCGCCGGCACGGCTTTCACGTGGCCATCGAGAACTTCAAGCACGATCACAACATCGGGACCGTGGTGCGTACCGCGAATGCGTTCGCCGCGGCGGCCGTGCACATCGTGGGGCGGCGGCGGTGGAACCGCCGCGGCGCGATGGTGACCGACCGGTACCAGCACCTGCATCACCACGCCTCGGTACCCGAGTTCGTCGAGTTCGCGGCGGCCGAAGGGCTGGCGATCGTCGCGGTGGACAACACTCCCGGCGCGCACGGCGTTGAGACGGTGTCCTTGCCGGAACGCTGCGTGCTGCTCTTCGGGCAGGAGGGTCCCGGATTGAGCGAGCAGGCGAGTTCGGCGGCCAGCCTCGTGGTGTCCATCGCGCAGTTCGGGTCGACACGCTCGATCAACGCGGGGGTGGCGGCCGGCATCGTCATGCACACCTGGATCCGGCAGCACGCCGACCTGAACGCCGCCTGGTAGCCGCTGCGCACTCGGCCATTCCGCCGCATGGCACGATCCCCTCTCGTGACCAGAACGCTGATCGTGACCGGCGCCAGTCGGGGCATCGGCGCGGCGATCGCCAGAGCCGCCGGCCGGGAGTACGCCGTCCTCGTCAACTACTCAGACGATTCCGAGCCGGCGCGGCGCGTGGTGCGAGACATCCTGGCCGAAGGTGGGCAGGCGGCGGCGTTCCGTGCCGACGTATCCAACGAGGACCACGTGCGCGCCATGTTCGACGCGGCCGCGCAACTGGGGCCACTGGCCGGAATCGTGAACAACGCGGGGATCACCGGGAACACGCCCGGCCGGCTGGACGAGCAGGACGCAGGGACGGTGCGCCGCACGCTCGAGGTGAACGTGCTCGGGGTGTTCCTGTGCGCCCGCGCGGCCGTCCGCCGACTGTCCACAGTGCACGGTGGGGAGGGCGGATCGATCGTGAACATCTCGTCCACGGCGGCCAAACGGGCTTCCGCGGGCGAGTGGGTGCACTACGCGGCGAGCAAGGCGGCCGTGGAGACGCTGACCGTAGGGCTGGCCGAGGAGGTTGGCCCGGAGGGAATCCGGGTGAACTGCGTGGCACCCGGCACGGTGCACACCGGGCTGCACGAGGCCGCCGGGATGCCCGACCGGCTGGAACGCGTCGCCCCGCTGATCCCGCTGCGCAGGGCGGGCGATCCCGAGGAGATCGCCGAGGGGGTGCTCTGGCTGCTATCCCCCGCCGCGTCGTTCGTCACCGGCGCGGTGCTCCCGATCAGCGGTGGCCGCTGACGGCAATATGGATGCATACTGCGCGAGTGGGCGCGCATGTGGGTGACGCCCCACCGCAATATGGATGCATACTGGGAATCACGGGCAGCCGCACGATTTCCGGTGCAGCAACCGCGGCGGCAACCGTATCGTGGTGTCCTCCCTGTCCGGTTCCGCGATCCTGGCAAGCAACATCCGCACCGCCTGGCGCCCGATCTCGGCCACCGGCTGCGCCATCGTGGTCAGCGGTGGATCGACCAGGTCCGCCCACTCCACCTCGTCATACCCGACGACGGCGAGGTCGTCCGGCACCCGCAAGCCATGCTGCCGCGCGGCGCGCAGCACGCCGGACACCATCACGTTGTTGCCCGCGATCACCGCGGTCGGCGGGCGGTCGAGGGACAGCAGCCGATGCAATGCCTGACCGGCGGGCTCCACGGACGACTCGCCGGACGCCACCAGCTCGGCGTCCCACGGCAGGCCGGTGCGACCGAGCCCGAGCCGGTAGCCGAGCACCCGCTCCTGCGTCGTGGTGAGGCCGGAGCGCCCGCTGATCATGCCGATCCGCTGGTGCCCACTTCCCCCGAGATGCTCCACAAGCGCCGAGGTGGCCTGCACGTTCTCCGGGCCGATCTGATCGACACCACGAAACCCCGGCAGCCGATCGACCAGCACCGTCGGCACGCCGATCTGGCGCAGTTCGGGCAGCACGGTCCGCGGCGCGGACGGCGTTGGGGTGAGCAGCAAACCGTCCACCCGGCGGGAGCGCAGCGCCCGCGTAGCCGCCTGCTCGGTGTCCGGCTCGTCGTGGGTGTCCGTCAGCAGCAAGGTGTAACCGGCAAGGCTGGCCCCGCTCTCCACCGCCTGCATGAGCTCGGCGAAGTACGGGTTGGCCACCACCGAGATGGCCACCCCGAGGGACCGGGTGCCGCCGGTGACCAGTGATCGCGCGATCGCGTCGCCGGTATAACCTGTCCGCTCGATCGCGGCGAGCACTCGCTCCTTCGTGGCCGGCGCGACCTGCCGCGTGCTGTTCACGACGTGTGAGACGGTCGTGATGGAGACGCCTGCCAAGTCAGCGACGTCGTGCATCGTGACCAATTGGTGCTCCATTAACCGATCTGGACAAGCGTTTGCGCAAACGCTTGCCAAGCAGATTACCGCGCCCGTACCTTCCGCCCACACACCGTGCATGGCCTGTCATGGGAGGAAGGCATGGGACAATGCGGTCCCGCTCGAGGTGCCGGTAGCACCCGAAGCGTCGTCAGGGCGCTCGCGCTCGGCATCGCCGGTGCGTTGATCTTCACCGGCTGCACCGTTGAGCGGTACTGGGGCGGCGAGAAGGTCGCTGACAACGGCAAGGCGAAGATCGGCCTGGTCACCAAGACCGACACCAACCCGTATTTCGTGCTGTTACGCAACGCGGCCCGCCAGCAGGCCAGGAAGCACGGCGTGGAGTTCTCCGCGCTGGCAGGCCGCTTCGACGGCGACAACGCGGGCCAGGTCACCGCGATCGAAAACCTGGTTCAGCAGGGCGCGACCACCATCCTGATCACGCCGAACAGCTCGACCGGCGTGCTCGCCGCGATCGATCAGGCCCGCGCGAAGGGCGTCATGGTGCTCGCGCTGGACACCGCGACCGAACCGGAGAACGCGGTGGACGGCACCATCGCCACCGACAACACCGAAGCGGGCGAGAAGCAGGGCCGGTACGTCAGAGCGGCGCTCGGCAACACCGAGCCTCAGCTGCTGATGATCGACGGCACGCCGGGCAGCAGCGTTGACACCGAACGGCATACCGGTTTCCTGCGCGGCTTCGGGATGAAAGAGGGCGATCGGCGCATCCTCGGCGCCGACTCCGCGAACGGTGATCAGAACATGGCGCAGGAGGCCGCGGAGAACCTGCTGCAGCGGGCCCGTTCGGTGAACTCGGTGTACACCATGAACGAGCCGACCGCGCGCGGCTTCAACGCGGCGCTGCAGGGCAGCGGGCTGGACCCGATCGTGGGCTCGATCGACGGCGGTTGCCAGGGCGTGAGCAACGTCCGGAGCGGCCAGATCGACGCCACGGTGATGCAGTTTCCAGCCAAGATGGCGCAACTCGGCGTGGACGCGGCGGTGGAACACGCGAAGTCCGGAAAGAAGGTCAGCGGGTTCCACAACACCGGATCGATCGTGATCACCGACAAGCCGATGCCGGGCGTACCGAGCAAGAACACCGAGTGGGGCGAGAAGAACTGCTGGGGTGACACATGACGACGTCCGTAGAAACCGCGCCCTCGGCGCGCAAGACCAACCTCGGCGAGTTCATCCTGCGCACGCCCGCGGTCGGCCCGGCGCTGGCGTTGCTCGTCGCGATCGCGGTCTTCGCGATGACCACGGACACCTTCCTCGAGCTGGACAACCTCTCGCTGGTGGTCGCGCAGTCACTGGTGATCGGCACGATCGCGCTCGGCCAGACGCTGATCATCCTCACCGCGGGCATCGACCTTTCCTGCGCGTCGATCGCCGTGCTCGCCACCCTGGTGATGGCGGATCTCGCGGTTGGCGGCATGCCAGGCTGGGTGGCGCTGCTGCTCGGCATCGTTGTCACGTCGGCGATCGCGGCGTTGAACGGCGCGCTGATCACCAGTATCCGGCTGCCCCCGTTCATCGTCACGCTCGGCATGTTCACCATCGCCACCGCGGTGGCACGGATCTATTCGGACGGCCAGAGCATCCCGACCACGGACAGCGTGCTGCGCTGGCTGTCCACCCGGCGGTACCTGTTCGGCGGCATCGAGGTCACCTACGGGATGACACTCGCGCTGATCATGGTGCTCGGACTGGCCTACGCGCTGGCGAAAACCGCGTGGGGCAAGCACGTCTACGCGGTCGGCAACGATCCGGAGGCGGCAAGGCTGTCCGGAATCTCGGTGCGGCGCACCCTGCTGTCGGTGTACATCGTCGCCGGGGTGATCTACGGGATCGCGGCCTGGCAGGCGCTCGGCCGGGTACCCAACGCGGACCCGAACGCGTTCCAGATCGGCAACCTCGACGCGATCACCGCGGTCGTTCTCGGTGGTACCAGCCTGTTTGGCGGTCGCGGCAGCGTGCTCGGCACCATGATCGGCGCGCTGATCGTGGCGACCCTGCGCTCCGGGCTGACCCAGGCCGGCATCGACGATCTCTACCAGGACGTCGCGACCGGCACCCTGGTGATCGTCGCCGTCGCACTGGACCGCCTTTCCCGAAGGAAGCAGTCATGACGCCCGTGTTTGCCGTGAAGGCCACCTTACGGGCACTAGACGCCCCGAATGGGCCCCTCGTTCGCTCGACGTGGGGGCGCCAACTCTGCGTCGTTGGGAGGCAAGCATGACCAACGAGAACGGCGCGATCTTCACGGCGCGCGGGCTGGTGAAGCACTACGGCAGCGTGGTCGCGATGAACGGTGCGGACTTCGACCTGTATCCGGGCGAGGTGCTCGCGGTGGTCGGCGACAACGGCGCCGGCAAGTCCACGCTGATCAAATCGCTGTCCGGCGCGGTGATCCCGGACTCCGGCGCGATGTACCTCGAAGGTGAGCGGGTGCGCTTCCACGGCCCGCTGGACGCGCGCCGCGCCGGCATCGAAACCGTGTACCAGGATCTCGCGCTCGCGCCCGCGCAGGACATCGCGACGAACCTGTTCCTCGGGCGTGAGCAGCGGCGCCCCGGCCTGCTCGGCGGGCTGTTCCGGACCCTGGACGCCAGGAAGATGCGGGCCGAAGCGCAGCGCGTGATGGACGAGCTCGGCGTCGGGATTTCTTCGGTACAGCAACGAGTCGAGACGCTGTCCGGTGGGCAACGCCAGGGCGTCGCGGTGGCCCGCGCGGCGGCGTTCAGCACCCGACTGGTGATCATGGACGAGCCGACGGCCGCGCTCGGCGTCGCGGAATCCGCGAAGGTACTCGAACTCATCGGGCGGATCAGGGAACGCGGCCTGCCGGTCGTGCTGGTCAGCCACAACATGCCGCACGTGTTCGAGATCGCCGACCGGGTGCACGTGCACCGGCTCGGCAAGCGGGTTGCGGTGGCCTCGCCACGGGAGCACACGATGAACCAGGTGGTCGGGCTGCTCACCGGGGCGCTCGTGATGTCCGAAGACGGCGAGATCACCGAGGCACAGGATGCGGTGACGGCGGGGCTCGCCGAGTGAATTCCGTGCTGCTGGCGGGATTGTGCACGGTTGATGTGGTGCAGCGGGTGGCGGAACTCCCAGCGCCCGGCGAGAAACTGCAAGCCACGTCGGTGGAGCTGGCCGCCGGTGGTCCGGCGAGCAACGCCGCGGTCGCGGTGGCCGCGCTCGGCGGGCGGGCTCGGCTGCTGACCGCACTCGGCTCGCATCCGCTGGCTTCCGTGGCACGCGCGGACCTCGAAGCCCACGGGGTATCCATTGTGGACCTCGCGGCGAGCGGCACGGAGCCGCCGACGGTGAGCGCGGTCGCGGTGCGGGAGTCCGATGGGGAACGCGTGGTCGTCTCGCACAACGCCGAGGGCGCGGAGCTGGACGTGACCACTGTGGACCTCGACGGCGTGCAAGCCGTGTTGCTCGACGGGCACCACCCTGCGCTGGCGTTGACCGTCGCGCGGGAAGCGAAAGCGCGTGGTGTGCCGGTGATCGTGGACGCGGGAAGCCGGCGCCCGGTGTTCGACGAACTGCTGCCGATGGTCGACGTGTGCGCGTGCTCGGCGAGCTTCGACGGCGACACCGGCGGCGTGCCGGTCGTGACCCGCACGCACGGCGCGCAACCGGTGCGCTGGTGGGCCGGTGGCCGGGAGGGCGAGGTGCCCGTGCCACGGGTGGCGGCACGGGACACCCTTGGTGCGGGCGATGTGTGGCACGGCGCGCTGGCTTACCTGATCGCGGTGCTGGGGCGCGTGCCCGGCGCGGGCGAGCTACCGTCGATACTCGAGGAGGCGAACCGGGTCGCGGCGCGGCGCGTGCGGCACATCGGGGCCCGCCATTGGGTGCGAACGAGGGAAACGTGAACTTCGACGAGTTGGTAGCCCGCGCGGAAGCGTTGATCGGGACGGGAGAACGCCGGCTGCTCGGTGTCTGCGGCGCGCCGGCTTCCGGCAAGTCGACGGTCGCGTCGGCGCTCACCGAAGCGCTTGGCGACAAGGCGGTATGCGTTGGCATGGACGGGTTTCACCTCGCGCAGGCGGAACTCGAGCGGCTCGGGCGGGCGGCGCGCAAGGGGGCGCCGGATACCTTCGACGCGCACGGCTACCTCGCGCTGCTTAGCCGGTTGCGGGACGTTCGGGCGGGCGAGATCGTGTACGCGCCCGAGTTTCGCCGGGAGATCGAGGAGCCGGTCGCGTGCGCCGTTCCGGTGTACCCGGACATCCCGCTGGTGATCACCGAGGGCAACTACCTGCTACTGGACGACGAGCACCCCTGGGAGCGGGTACGCGCGCTGCTGGACGAGACGTGGTTCCTCGCTCCCGATGAGGAAGCCCGCATCGCCAGGCTGGTCGCGCGGCACGAGCGTTACGGGCGCAGCAACCAGGAAGCGAAGGAACGTGCGTACGGCTCCGATCAGGCGAACGCGGAGCGCATCCGTGCGACCGCGCACCGCGCCGATCTCGTTATCCCGGGCAGCTGAGCCCTCGTGAGTCCTTTTCGGGGTTATAGCACCTAAAAAGACTCACGAGCTACGACGACTTCCTTGGGTCGGCGCATTTCCTGGCGGTAGCGCCATATCCCGTACGCCGTGCCGAGCACGAAGAACCCGATGCAGCCCCAGAACGCGACCGGCTTGAGCCAGGGGAACACGTCCAGGATGCCGGCCGCGTAGTACCCGACCAGCACCAGCGTCGGCACCCACAACGCCGCACCGATCGACGTGGCGAGTAGGAACCGCCGAGGCGACATCTTCGCCGCGCCGGCGACAAGCGGCGCGAGCGTGCGGATCCACGGGATCCAGCGGGCGAGCACGATCGCCCAGAAACCGCGCCGCTCAAGAAAATCACGCGCCTTGGCCAGCCGCTCCAGGGTGAGCACCCGGCCGTCCCGGCGCGCGATCAGGGTGTACCCGGCCGTGCGCCCGATGAAGTAACCGAGCTGGTTGCCGACGATCGCGACACCCACCGCGACAAGCGAGAGCAGCCACGCGTGCCCATCGCTGTCCTGCTGGGCGAGTACCACTCCCGCGGTGAACAGCAGGGAGTCACCTGGCAGGAACAGCCCGAGAATGAACGCGCATTCCAGGAAAACGAAGGTGAGTACGACGGTCCACACCATGAACGGACCCGCCGCTTCCAGCGAGTCCAGCCCGAGTGCGAATGAATGAACCGTCACGACCCTCAAGGGTACGTGGCATGCGCGTTTCACGTGCGGTGTGTACGTTCAGTTGTGATGGCAACCGAACGTACACACCGCCGCTAGCCGAACCGCCAGCTGGTGATGCTGCGAGGCAGGTCCTTGAACGCCCAGGTCAACACCTTGTGCGGGCGCAACGCGAAGGTGCTCCAGTCGACTTCCGGTGGCGGGACGCCGTACTTGCCCATCCACAGGTCGCCGACGGGCATGCCGTCGATCTGCCCCGCGACACCCTCGACGATCACGACTTCTTCGCCGCTCTGCAGGTGAATCGCCGCCCGTGGGTTCGCCGCGAGGTCACGCGCGGTCCGGTTGCCGTTCCCCAACCCGAACACCATCGTGCCGTCCCACCAGGTTCCCCATACCGGTCGCGGATGCGGGAACCCGTCCGTGCTCGCAGTGACCAGCCAGTACGTGTGCTCGCTGGCCAGGCGTTGCCGCACCTGCTCCCACGACCGCCCGGCCAGCTCCGCGGGCGAGGCGAACATCTTGTCGGCGGATTCGCGATGCTGCGGCGGCACCCACGGCCGCTGCGGGGTAGGCATCACGTCAGGCATCAGCACTCCTACGTCGAGTGTCCAGCCGAAGGCAGCAGGCTAGCAGCATGCAACGGGAACCGTGCAGCCCGAAAAGGGGCAAAGGGGGCAGCTAGGCTCGGCACGTGGCGGAGCAGCATCACCGGACCAAGCTTGAACGCCGCGTCATCGCGGCCGCGGAAGCCGCGCTGGCACGGGAAAAGTACGTGACGCCCCTCGGCATCGTCACCGGGCTCGGCTGGTTGTCGCCGCGGGTGGTGGACGCCTGGAGGCAGGGGCGCGTCGACGAGCTGGAGAGCAGCACTGCGGTGCCGCCGGACAAACTCGCCGCGGCAATGGAATTCTTGGGCCGGTGGGCGGAAAGCAACGGGCTGCGGCCGAGCGAGACCAGCTACGTCGGGGCCACCCGGAACCGCCGAGCGCTGCGATTCACCGTCGGTGGAGACCCGGAAACCGAACGCGCCTACCGCACGCACTGGATCTCCCCCGGACTGTCCGAGACGAGGCGGGAACGCCTCACCGAGCGGCAGAACAAACCACCCGATCTGACGGCCATCATGCCGCTGACCGAGTGGAGCTGCACGGGCTGTGCGGGAACGGGCGATTTCCTGGTCATGGACGACGCCGGGGCGCTTTGCCTGGCCTGCGCGGACATGGATCACCTGATCTTCCTGCCGTCCGGCGATGCCGCCCTGACCCGGCGTGCGAAGAAGGCGAGCACGCTGTCCGCCGTGGTGGTGCGGTTCCACCGATCCCGCAAACGTTACGAGCGGCAAGGCATTCTGGTCGAACAGCCCGCACTGGAGACAGCTGAAGAGCAGTGCCTTGCCGACGAGGACGTGCGGGAACGCCGGCGGGAACGCGATCGGGAACGGCGGGCGAACGGGGATCTGGAATTCCAAGCCGAGCTGGCGAACGCGATCACGCGGCTGTTCCCGCGCTGCCCCGCGGAGCGAGCCGAGGCGATCGCCCGGCATGCCGGCACCCGCGGCTCCGGCCGGGTCGGCCGATCCGCCGCCGGCCGGGCGCTGGACGACGACGCGGTCCGGCTGGCCGTCATCGCGTCGATCAGGCACGACGACACCGGGTACGACGAACTGTTGATGGCGGGGATTCCCCGCGACGACGCCCGGCAACGCGTACGTCCGGACATCGACCACGTGCTGGAGTCCTGGGAACGTGACCCGTGAGTACTTTGCGGCGCTATAGCATCGGCGCTATAGCATCGCTAGGTACTCACGGGTCGGTAGGGGCGTTAGCCGCGGGCCACGATCTCCTCGGCGTGGACGACCGTGCCGTGCGGCGTCTTTACTAGCTTGCCGGTCACCAGGACGTTGTCGCCCTTCTCGAGGTCCTCGGCCGATGCTGGCTTACCGTCCTTGATGACGGAGGTCTTGTCCCCAGCGAGCCAGCGCATGTCCGGCTTGGCGGCCAGCGTGAAGCCGGTGATCTTCTTGCCGTGCACCACCTTGGTGGACACTTTCTCGATCTGGCCTTTCGCCTTGATCGTCTTGGCCTGCGTCTCGGCACTGGCCGAGGCCGGTTCCGGTGTGGCCCCGGCGGTGCTGGCCTGCGCGACCGAGCCGAATCCCAGTGCCGAGATCAGTGCCACGCCCGCCACGAGGCTTGATCGACGAAGGTTGTTGCTACGCATGGATTTCCTTTCACTCGCGAATATGGTTCGTCACATCCGGGCCCGGGCGTGACGGGACAAACGCTAGCCAACGGAAGATCAATAGGAGTTCAGCGAAAACTGGCCGTTGCCTTAATTCCTCCGCCGTCCCGCGCGTGGAGGCGCAAGGAACCGCCGTGTGCCTTGACCACGGTGTCCACAATGGCCAGTCCAAGTCCGGCTCCGGCGGTGCGGCTGGTCCGGTCCGCGGCGCCGCGCCGGAACGGCTCAGCCAGCTGGGTCAGCCGTTCCGCCGTCACCACGGGTCCGGAGTTCTCCACCGAGATCGCGCCATCGCCGGTGCGCACCCGCAGCCAACCGCCAGGCTCGGGTTGGACGTTGTGCGTGATGGCGTTGCGCACCAGGTTGTCAACCAGGATCTCGATCAGCACGGTGTCACCGCTGACCGTGCACGGCCCCAGCTCCTCGAGTACCTGAAGTCCACCGGCGTCCGGCCGCCACCGTTCCAGCACGTCGCGGGCCATGCCGTCCAGCGAGACGGGATCGTGCCGCTGCGCGCCGTGCTGGCCGGATGCCAGCTCGAACAGCCCGTTAACCAGCCTTTCCTGCCGCCGCAACACTTCCCGCAACTTGCCGGCCAGCTCCGTTGTTTCCTCGCCGGTGGCGGGATTCGCCAGCGTGACGTCAAGCAACGCGCGCTGCGTGGCGATCGGGCCGCGCAACTCGTGCGATGCGTTCGCCGTGAACAGCTGTTGCGCGGTGAACGCGCGCTCCAGCCTGGCGAGCATGTCGTTGAACGTCTCGGCCAGTTCGGTGAGCTCGTCGTCCGGCCCACGCACCGGGAGGCGCTCGTGCAGGTCACGTTCGGAAAGCCGGCGGGCGGTTGAGGACACCGCGCGGACCGGGCGAAGCACCCGCCCTGCCATCACCCACCCCGAGCCGACCGCGACCACGGTCATGGCCCCGACCGCCAAGCCGGATCCGAGGACCAGCCGGCCGTGCATGTCGTCCCTGGCTTGCGCCACGGCGGTGGCTACGGTGTCCCGCCCGCCGAGGACGACGAATCGGCCACCGAGTGCCGCGGGCCCGATCGGTCTTGCCGAGAACACGATGGTCACGATCAGGCCGACCAGCAGGGTGCCGGAGATCAGGAAGAGCAGGCCGTAGAACGTGGTGAGCCGGGCCCGTGCGGTCAACCTGCGGCGTTCCATCAAGGGATGCGGTAGCCGGCGCCGACCCGGGTCTCGATCACCTGCGGCTGCCCGAGTTTCTTGCGTAACGAGGCCACTACGGTTCGCATGCTGTTGGTGAAGGAATCGGCTTGCTCGTCCCAGGCGCGCTCGAGCAGCTCTTCGGCGCTCACCACACCGCCCTCGGCCGACAGCAACACTCGCAGCACGGCGAACTCCTTCGGGGTAAGGCGAACCGGCTGGCCGTCCCGCTGCGCCTCGAACCGTGCGGGATCGAGCTCGACGCCCGCCCTGCGCAGCACCGGTGCGCTGCCGCAGCCCGGCCTCCGCAGCAGCGCGTGCACCCTGGCGAGGAGTTCCTCGAACGCGAACGGCTTCGGCACGTAGTCATCGGCGCCAAGGTTCAGCCCCGCCACCCTTGAGCGCACATCCACCGCGCCGGTCATCATCAGCACCCGGACCGCGCCACGCCAGTGCTCCATGATGTGCCGGCACACCTCGTCGCCGGACAGCTTGGGCAAGTCACGATCGAGCACCACGACGTCGTAGCGGGTCGTCAGCACCCGCTCGAGTGCTTCGTCACCGTCGTAGACCACGTCGACGGCCAGTGCGGACTGCCGCAGTCCCTCGGCCACGGTGTCC
The DNA here is from genome assembly GCA_009379845.1 of Pseudonocardiaceae bacterium. Classification (GTDB taxonomy): domain Bacteria; phylum Actinomycetota; class Actinomycetes; order Mycobacteriales; family Pseudonocardiaceae; genus Tamaricihabitans. The sequence continues at coordinate 13,947 of WHSZ01000095.1, forward strand.
GCAAGCAACCGATCGTCCTCGACGACGAGCACCCGCAACAGCGCCTCCCACATGCCTGGCCTCAGTAAACAACGCGCGGCATCAACGGGGGATAAACGCCGGCCAAGAAATCGCTGAGAAAACCAGGCGTGGCGAAGGCCGCCCGAACGTGCCGTTCGCCATCGGGATTAATCGCGGCGCGAAACGGATAGCGTGGATGGCGGACCCGTGAAAGGAGCCTCGCCGTATGAGTGCGACGGACCAGAATGCCGCCCAGAATGCCGCGGCACTGCTCGTCGAATGCCTGGAAAACGAGGGCGTCACGGTCGTGTTCGGCATCCCGGGCGAGGAGAACATCAACCTGACCAACGCCCTGGAGCGCTCCAGCATCCGGTATGTGCTCACCCGCCACGAGCAGGCCGCGTCCTTCATGGCCGAGATGTACGGGCGGGTCACCGGCTCGGCCGGCCTGGTGTCCGCGACGCTCGGTCCGGGCGCCATCAACCTCCAGCTCGGGGTGGCCGACGCGATGACCAACAGCACGCCGCTGGTGGCGCTGTCCGCCCAGGTCGGCCACGACCGTGACTACAAGGAGTCGCACCAGTTCGTTGACCTGGTGAACATGTTCGTGCCGATCACCAAGTGGTCGGCGAGCGTGCCCAACCCGGACGCGATCCCGGAGATGGTGCGCAAGGCTTTCAAGACCGCGGAGACCGAGCGCCCGGGGGCGGTGTATCTCGCCGTCCCCGAGGACGTCGATACCGCGGCGGCCGGCGCGCGGCTGCATCCGTTGCCGCGTAACGTGGTGCGCGCCGAGGCGCCGTCCCCAGCCCAGGTGGACCGCGCCGCCGCGCTGCTGCGGGAGGCCAGCCAGCCCATCGTGCTCGCGGGACACGGCGCGGCGCGCAACGACGCGGGCAAGGCGCTCACCGAGTTCGCGAGCAGGCTCGGGCTGCCGGTGGCCACCACTTTCCACGGTAAGGGCGTGTTCCCGGACGATCACCCCAACTCGGTGGGAACCATCGGGTTCATGCGGCGGGACTACGTGAACTTCGGCTTCGAGAAGGCTGACCTGATCATCGCGGTCGGTTACGAACTGCAGGAGTTCGACCCGGCCCGGATCAACCCGGACGCGGACAAGAAGATCATCCACGTGCACCGCTTCCCGGCCGAGGTGGACGCGAGCTACTCCATCGACGTCGGCATCATCGGCGATATCAGCGCATCTCTTGACGCACTGTCCACTACGGTCGGTACGCACCGGCCGGCGCCGGCACCCAGCGAGTCATCGGCGATGCTGCGGGAAGAGCTGGACCGCGGCCGCCAGGACGACCGGTATCCGCTCGCGCCGCAACGCATCGTCGCCGACACGCGCGCCGCGCTCGGCCGGGACGACGTGGTGCTGGTGGACACCGGCGCGCTGAAGATGTGGATGGCGCGGCTGTACCCGACGTACGCGGCCAACACCTGCCTGATTTCGAACGGCTTGTCCACCATGGGTTTCGCGCTGCCCGGAGCGCTGGCTGTCGCGTTGGCCAAGCCGAACGCCAGGGTGCTCGCCGCGGTCGGGGACGGCGCGTTCCTGATGCACTCCCAGGAGATCGAAACCGCGGTACGGGAAGGAATCCCGCTTACCGTGCTGATCTGGGAGGACAACGGCTACGGGCTGATCGAGTGGAAGATGGACCTCGAACTCGGTGAGCACAGCAACACCGCGTTCGCCAACCCGGATGTGGTGCGCTACGCGGAAAGCTTCGGCGCCAAGGGTTACCGTATCGATAGCGCCGAGCAGCTGCTGCCGACGCTTCAAGCCGCGCTGGACGGCGGCGGCGTGTCGATCATCGCCTGCCCGGTGGACTATCGGGAGAACCTCCGGCTGACCGACCGGCTCGGCCAGCTCGATGCCGCGCTCTGACACCATGATGGGACACCATGATGGACCTCGACGGGCGCCACCCGTCCACCACCGGTATCGCCTGGGAGCGGATGGCTAGCCGGGCGTCCCGTCGCGCTCGCTTTTTCGGGCGAAGCGCTGGGCTTGCCCGTTGTGCAGCTCGCTTACCCACTCCCAGCCGGGCTTAGCCGCTGGGCCGATGCGAGGGTCATCGGGAGCATGGCCGTCACGCAAGGCATGCACGTAGGCGCGGTCCTGTTCGGTCCGTGCGCGTACCTGATCAGCTCCGCCGACGGACCCGTGACCGGGGATGAGGACGTCAACGTCGTCCGCTACGCCTTCAAGCAGCCGCAGCCCAACGAGGTAGTCCTCAATCGGGTCAGCGGTGTCGTCGAACATCGGAACCAAGACATCAGAGAGCATGTCGCCTGCGACGAGAACGCCGCGCTCCTCGATCAACAGCGCCGCATGGCCCTGGGCATGTGCCGGATGCTCAATAATCTGGACTTCAGGCCCATCCCAAGGAATCCGCGCAGTTTCGGCAGGCAGACCGGTAATGAGGCCGAACAGGTCCAGCGGCACCTCCTCGGCGATTTCCGGCGGTAACCCCTCGGCGACGCGGGCCCTCCAGTCCGCGTCCGACCGCAGATCTCGCATATACGCCGCGCCGCGGGCCGTACCGTAACGGGGCGCTTCGCCGAGGTCGGCGTGCCAGAGCACGTGATCCCAATCAGGATGCGTCGAGAAACCTGCCACAACGGGCTGGCCCAACTCGCGAAGGTCGTTCGCAAGGGAGGCCATTTCGGAGCCCGTTATCCCGGGGTCGATGAGCAACACGCCGGACCGGCCCTGCACGGCAACGGAGTTGTTCTGGAGTACCTCGCTCTGGTGAACCAGCACACCCTCTGCGACTTGCCTCAGCATGGGGATTCCTTCCGCTTGCGGTTTGAAACCGCTTTCCGAGACGGTAGTACCTGGCGGTGGTAAATTGCAAGCACTATGGGCGAAGCGTATGAGCCGCGGTCGGGGTGCCCGATCAACGCCACCATTGAGATGTTCGGCGATCGCTGGAGCCTGCTCGTCCTCCGCGACATCATCTTCGGGGACCGCCGCTACTTCCGAGAGCTCCAGGCCGGCTCAGAAGAGGGGATCGCCTCAAATATTCTCGCCGACCGACTCAAGCGACTCGTCGAGTCGGGATTGCTCACCCGCGAGGACACGCGACCCGGCCAGCGGGCGCGCTACAGCCTGACCGAACCCGCGATCCAACTCGTACCGGTGTTCGCGCAGCTCGGCAGCTGGGGCCTTCGCCACCGGCCGACGAGCCGCGCGCTGCGCCTTCGCGCCGAGCTGCTCGAACAAGGCGGCCCCGCGCTCTGGCACGAATTCATGGACGAGCTTCGCCGCGAGCACCTTGGCTCCGAATCCCCAGCGCGATCACCGAGCGTTCGCGAGCGCCTGAACGCCGCCTACCTCGCTGCCACCAACTCCTCGTAGCTGCCAGGCAGTCGACCATGTCCAAGGGCGCCGACGGACGCCGCCTGAGCTGTCTCACATGTGAACCTCCGCCGGCACAAGGCTCAGGCCTCGAACCCGAGTGCCCGCATGTAAATGGCGAACTGGTCCCGGGCCGGAATGATCTGTGCCGCCTCGAACTCGAGGACGTCCGCGGTGCGCATGTCGGTGCGGCGGGCCAGTTCCGCGGCCGACTCCCCCTGCATCTCGCGGGCCTCGCGGAGCACGATTGCCAGGTCCTCGGCGTCCTCCTGCGGGGTGAAACCGTTCGTCATCACTGCTCCTTGATGCTGTCGATGGCCGCGGTGACCAGCCGCGCGACTCGGGGGTCCGGGGTCATGCCGTCGCTGAGGCGGTTCAGCACGTAGCCGAAGGCCAGCCCGGTGGTGGGGTCGGCGAACCCGATCGAGCCGCCGAGGCCGGAGTACCCGAACATGTTCCGCGGTAGCCAGGGCGACCCCGACGTCCACAGGGCGTAGCCGTGGCTCCAGCGCACGGGGACGCGCAGGATCCGGTCGGGGCCGGCGGCCTGCTCGGTGGTGGCCAGGGCCAACGTGTCGGGCTCGAGCAGGCCGCCGATCAGTGCGGCGTAGAGCCCGGCCAGCGCGCGGGCGGTGCACACGCCATTGGTGGCCGGGACCTCGGCGGCCAGCACGTCCGGGTCGTTGTTGTCCATGCGGGGCTGCACGGTGTCGAAGGTGCGCATGGACAACGAGGTCGGGTCGGTGTAGGCGGCGAACATGTCCCGCATCTCCGCGGGCAGGGCGTCGAGCTCGACCCCAGCCATCGCGTCGGGATCGGGCTCGGGCATGACGAACCGGCTCACCCGGTGGTGCTCGGTCTTGGGCAGCCCGATCCAGAAGTCCAGGCCGAGGGGCTCGGCGATCTCGTCGCGGAAGAAGGTGCCGAGACTGCGGCCCGATACGCGCCGCACGACTTCGCCGACCAGCCATCCGAAGGTGACCCCGTGGTAGCCGTGCTCGGTGCCGGGCTCCCAGAACGGCTGTTGCACGGTCAGCGCCGCCACCGCCGGGTCCCAAGCCAACGCGTCGGCGAGCGGGACCGGCCGGTCCAAGGTGGGCAGGCCGGCCTGGTGGGTGAGCAGCCAGCGGACCTTGACCGGCGCGGTGAACTCCGGCCAGTAGTCCTGGACCGGGGCGTCCAGGTCCAACTCGCCGCGCTGGACGAGCAGCAGCGCGCAGGCCGCCGTCGCCCCCTTGGTGGTGGAGAAGACGGCCTGCAACGTGTCCCGCTGCCAGGGCCGGGTCTCCTGTGGGTCGGCGATCCCGCCCCACAGGTCGACGACCTTCTCCCCGTGCCGGTACACGCTGACCGCGGCCCCGACCTCGGCGCCCTCGGCGAAGTTGGCCGCGAACGCGTCGCGGACCGCCTCGAACCCCGGGGCGGTCTCGCCCTCGATCTCAGTCACCGGTGTTCCTTCCGGGTGCGGCCACGGCGTGCTCGCACATGGCCACCAGTTCGCGGGTGTAGCCGTCCAGGTCCACATCCGGCTGGGTGAGCAGGTGCTGCAGCGCGCCGGACAGCATCTGCCGGATGATCAGCGCGACGGTGCGCGGTTCGAACTCGCGGAACTCGCCCGCGCGCTGCCCGCGGACCAGTACTTCCTCCACCCCGTCGAGCTCGGCGGTGTTGCTGGCCCCGACCCAGCGGTCCAGCGCCTCGGGGTGGCCCTGGAGGATGTGCACCAGGGCGCGCATGTGGGTGCGGTGGGTGTCGTAGAAGGCGATGCTGCCCTCCAGGTACCCGCGCAGGGCCTGCCAGGCCGACGTGGCGCCGTCGCTGTGCGGGCGCACCACGGCGCCACCGGTGGCGTAGATCTCGGCGACCACCTGCCCGATCAGGTCGTCCTTGTTGGCGAAGTGGTACGAGATCAACCCCGGGCTACTCAGCCCCGCCCGCCGGGCGATCTGCGCGAACGAGGCCTTTGCGTAGCCGAGCTCGGCGATGGTCTCGATCGCGGCGGCGACGATCTGCTTCCGGCGCGCAGCCTCGGTGAAGGTTAGTTCGCTCGCCCCGGGATTAGGTTGCACGACCTAAAGCTAGTGCACTCATCAAAACGTGGCTATGGCTGGGTCCCAGTCCCCACCACTCTCCGCCGCCGGCGTGGGCAACTGCTCCGTGGCGGCGACGCGGTCGTGCTGGCTGTGCCACGGAACCGGGACGCTGCGGTCGCCGGTTACGCGGTCGTGGCGGACGTGCCAGTGCGGCAACGGCGAGGTGTCGCGTCAACCGGCATCGGGTCGTTGCTCATGCTCAAGATCGAACTCCCTGCCACGGATCAGCCCCGAAACCCTGCCAGAACGTCTGACGCACACCAAGATCACGTCATCGAATGTATGTTCTAATCAGATGTCGGTATGGGGTTGGAAGCGCCGACTGGTCGCTCCCGAACGCGCTAGCGTTATGCCCAACCGTGGAGATCAAGGTGTGGGG